>NZ_SEWF01000012.1 GCF_004168285.1 Emticicia agri
AAAAGAACTGTCAGCTTATGTAGGACTGATTCCTAATAGTCATGACAGTGGAGAAACCAAAAGAGTGGGAAGAATTACTAAAAGAGGGAATGTATATTTGAAATATATCCTTGTGGAGGTCAGTTGGATGTGTATCAGATATGATGCCTCCTTGTTATTGGCTTATAAGGCTGCCATCAAAAAGATGGAACCTAATAAAGCTATCGTCAAGGTAGCCAGAAAATTACTGAACAGAATTCGATTTGTACTAAAGAATAAAGAACCCTATCGAATCAATCAGGGTCTGTAGAGAACATATATCTATTAAACCATTATCAGGTGGGGTAACGCTTGAGGCCGTCTGTGACCTCTAATAAAGAGTGTTCACTATTTTGAGTTTGCGTCCCACACCTATATAACATAATAGCTAACTTGTGACTCTCCATTGGAGATGTTCACTCATAGAAGATTGGTTTATAGTTAAAAAAAGTTCTGTTGAAATATGGATAAGCTTGCAGCTTACCCACATTCCAACAGAACAATAACAACTATTGCCTATTATTTAAATAAACCAAAAAAAATCAACTCGAAGCTTGTTTTTCAACATAGAAGACGACCTCTTCTATTTTCAGGCAATCTCCATCATTTTACTCTCCCAAACCTCATTCAGTTTCACTAATGCTGCTTTGGTTTGTTCGTAGTCAATGTTTGTTTTTTGCAGTGTCTGACTATCACCAAAAATCGTTGGGTCAGCTAATTTTTCCTCTAAAAGCGTTTTCTTTTTTTCTAAATCAGTAATTTTTGCCTCTATCTCTTCAATCTCACGCTCCAGTTTCTTGATTTCGTTCTGATTTTTATTGTTTACTGCTGCCACCGGAGCAGGTTTTTCTTCTTTTTTCACAGGTGCAGGCGGAGGTGGCGGTGCGGACTGTTTATTATTTTTGTTTTCCTCTACCCAGGTTTCGTATTCGTCATAAGTACCCGGATATTCTTTAATCTGGTAGTCTTCAATGTACCAGATTTTATTGGCTACCTGACTTACAAAGTGACGGTCATGGGAAACAACTACATACGTACCTTCATACTGGTCTAAAGCCTGAATCAGGATATTGACCGACTGCATATCCAAGTGGTTGGTAGGCTCATCGAGCAGCAAAAAGTTTGCTTCTGAAATTAATACTTTTGCCAAAGCAACCCTTGACTTCTCCCCTCCCGAAAGTACCTTGATTTTCTTGAAAACATCTTCTCCCTGAAACAGAAAACAGCCCAGAACCAATCGCAATTCCTGCTCTGTTTTGGCCGAATCTGCATATTTCAATTCTTCGAGCAAGGTTTCATCCATATGCAAAGACTCTAACTGATGCTGTGCAAAGAAAGAGAAATTAACATTATGCCCTAACTTTCTGGTACCCTGTATCTGCTCTGTTCCGGCAATGATTCTCAACAAGGTTGATTTACCCTTACCATTAGCTCCAATCAAAGCAATTTTATCACCTCTTTCAATATGAACGGTACTGTCTTTCAGAATCACCTTCTCGCCATAAGCTTTATTAACGTGCTCTAATGCCATCACATGCCGCCCCGGATTCACACTAAATCTGAACTTGAAGTGAACACGTGCATTGGCATCAATTACATCATCAATCAGTTCTAATTTATTCAATGCTTTTACACGGGATTGTACCTGACGGGATTTAGAGGCTTTGGCTTTGAAACGCTCAATAAAACGTTCGGTCTGGCGTATCTGTGCCTGCTGGTTTTCAAAAGCACTCTTCTGAATCTCGCTTCTCAGGGCTTTTTCTTCTACAAAAAATGAATAATTGCCCGGATAAGACCATAGTTTATTCTGTGTTACCTCAACAGTCGTATTACACACATTATCCAAGAACTCACGGTCGTGAGACACAACTACTACCGAATTTTCGTAGTTCACAATATATTTCTCAACCCACTGAATCGATGGTAAGTCCAGGTGGTTGGTAGGCTCATCTAATAATAATAGCGATGGTTTTTGCAGAAGCAATTTGGCGAGCATTACACGCATACGCCAACCTCCCGAAAACTCTTTCAAAGGTTTATGCAACTCTTCGGTCTTGAAGCCTAACCCTTCTAATATTTCCTCTGCTTTCGACTGAATCGTGTACCCCCCCAGATGGTCAAACTCTTCTTGCAGATGCCCTAATTTATCTACCAGTTCATCCCGATAATTTACTTCCATTTCATGGAGCACCTTATCAATCTCTATTTGCAGGTAGTTTTCACGCTCAAAAGCCTGCATCGCTACTGCTAAAATAGAATCCTGCGTTTGGTAAGACAATAAGTCCTGATTTAAGAAACCGATGGTTGTATCCCCCGATTTAGAGATGCTACCCCCGTCAGGTTGGTATTCACCTACAATCAGCCTCAATAGGGTTGATTTACCCATCCCGTTCAGACCAATCAGTCCAATCCTGTCTTTAGGCTTAATCTGTAAATTTGCTCCATCAAAGATGGCTCTTCCACCAAAATAAAACGATAAATTATTAATTGTAAGCATTTAAAAATTCTATTAAATCACCGGCAAGCCGATGCAATTTTCTTTGGGTATGTTTTTATTCGTCAATATATCTTTTCAGAATCGGGCCATAACTGTCAATTCTTCTGTCTCTCAGGTAAGGCCAGGTGGTACGATATTTATCTGTCAGTGCCAGGTCTATTTCCTGCACATGTACTTCTTCTTTGTCGTGAGAGGCCAGATACAGGAGGCTTCCAAATGGATTAGCTACAAAACTACCTCCCCAGAATTGCTGGTCGGCCTCACGTCCTACTCTGTTTACCGAAACCACATGTACCCCATTGGCTACTGCATGGCTTCGCTGAATGGTCTGCCAGGCATTGTATTGTTCAATATTGGCTTCATTTTCTTTTTCATTGGTATCCCAACCGATGGCTGTAGGGAAAAACAGCACTTCTGCACCCATCAGAGAGGTAATGCGTGATGCCTCAGGGTACCATTGGTCCCAGCAGATTAGTACGCCTATTCTCGCAAATTTGGTATCAAACACTTTATAACCTAAATCGCCGGGTGTGAAGTAAAATTTCTCATAATATCCGGGGTCGTCAGGAATGTGCATTTTACGGTATTTACCCAGATAAGTACCATCGGCATCAATCACAGCAGTAGTATTATGATACAGTCCGGCGGCCCGTTTTTCAAACAATGAGGCAATAATTACCACATTATGCTCTTTGGCTACTGCCGATAAACTCATGGTAGTAGGCCCCGGAATGGCTTCTGCTAATTTAAAGTTGTCGTGGTCTTCTACATCACAAAAGTAAAGAGAAGTAAAGAGTTCTTGCAGACAAACAATGTTTGCACCATTTTCTGCCGCTTTCTTAATCCCTGCTATGGCTTTGTTTGTATTTTCGGTTACATCGGCCGAACAAGACATTTGTACTAAGCCAACCTTAATTTTTTTCATGTACTATGCGTTCTGTGAACTGCAAAATTACTAAAAAAATATCAGAATATTGTAGTTAGTATCCGGCTTGCTGAATCTTCTTGCTGTATTTATCAACTACATTTGGCTATACTTTCAAGTTTAAGAAGGAATATATTAAAAATTGATTATTCATTAATTTCAGCAATACGATTTCCGCAACGACGAACCGGAAGAATCGCGATACAAACGAAACGTCTAAAATCAAAACCTCACATTAAACCGCTCGCCTAATCCTTTTAAATCTTCTATTACTTTTTCATTCAAAGGGATTCCGTCGGTTCTTCTGATTTTTTCTAATTCTCTTTCAGGGTCGCCCGGAATAAGTACAGGATTCCCGCTGATATGTTTGGTCTCTCTGAATCGCTTAATCCAGGTATCCATGCTTTCTTTAAACTCTTCTTTCGGGCGGAAACCATCAATACGCATAGCACCTAAAAAATGTCCTGTACCTTTACCGACCTGCTCGGCAGCTACCCCATGAAATCCGGCAGTTGCAAAAGGTGGCACCCAGGGCCCAAAATTAGCCCCTGACAAAACCCCTGAAAAAATATCTACAATAGCCCCTAAACCATAACCCTTATGGCTGCCATGCTCACGGTCGCCACCCAAAGGCAGAAGCCCTCCCCCATTTTTAATAGCGTTCGAGTCATCGGTTGCTCCTCCATTGGCATCCTGAACCCAACCAATGGGCGCAGGCAAACCTTTGCGTTGCAGTATTTCTAATTTGCCGTAAGCTACTGCCGTAGTGGCAAAATCGGCTACAAACGGGGGTTGTTCTCCGGCAGGAACCGATACTGCAATCGGGTTAGTACCTAACATTTTCTCGGTAGCAAAAGTAGGCACTACCAATGGTGCCGCATTAGTCATGGCCCATCCTATCATATCGTTCTGCAAGGCAAGCATAGAATGGTAGCCTGCAATTCCAAAGTGATTAGAGTTCTGAACCGAAATCCAGCCCGAACCATATCTTTTGGCCTTTCGCATGGCTACTTTCATGGCAAAAGGAGCTACAACTAATCCTAAGCCTTTGTCTCCGTCAATCACAGCCGTAGAAGGCGTTTCATGAATAATTCTGATTTGTGGCGTAGGATTCAGACGGCCATTGTCATATAACCTTACATAGCCTCCCAACCGGGCTGTTCCATGAGAATCGACCCCTCTTAAATCGGCTGAAACCAGTACATCAGCCGCAAGTCTGGCATCTTTGCCCGAACAACCCAGAGCTTTGAATATTTTTTCTGTAAAACTTCTTAATCTTTTTTCTTTAATCATCTTTTCAATCAGCTAACAGATAAACTTCATTACAACGCTTTTCTAACGAAAAGGCACTTGAAAATTATCTTCTCATTATTTTTTCAGCAAAGGAAAATAAAAAACGGCAAACCCAATATTTTTTCTTAAAATTGTCTTTAAAATTGGTATGTTTTCACCAATCAGTATCGTTATTGGTATAATTAATCATACCTGTTTTACCACCTTTGTTCTAAGAGCATTTTTAAATTTTGTTATTCTGACCGCGCGACGGCCGCCGAAAAGTACATATTTTTTGGATAGACAAGCGGACGTCGCACGGGCGCATTTTGCAGATGTAGCCATCGGACCGCCGAAGCGGCAGCTACATCGAAAAAATGCAACACAGTATAGCTAAAAAAGATGCCTTTGCAGGTCGAATCATAATTTTTAAAAATGCTCTAAACCTATTTGTTATGAAAAAATCTTTTTTCAGAGGCTTCCCTTTCTTTGTCTTTTTGCTGGGTATGCGAATCTTTGTTTTCTCTCAGAATCAGGTTCGTGTAGAGGCTGAAAATCAACACATTACCGTATTTCTGAATCGTGCGCAGATTGATGCAAAAGTAAAAGCAACTGTACAAACAGGTACCACCAAACTGATTATCAGCAATATAGCCTCTACCATCGATGCCAATAGTATTCAGGTAGGTGGCAAAGGAGATGTGGTAATAATGGGGGTAAAATTCAAGCATAACTACCTCGGCAATAAAAAACGGAATGTATTGGAAGATTCTATCAGAATTACCCGTACTGAGGTAGAAACGATTGATATGCTGATAAAAGTGGCCGACAACGAGCGCAATATGCTGATGGCAAATGCCAGTATTAAAAACGAAAAAGATGGCGTAACACCAGAGGATTTAAAGGAAATGCTTGATTTTTTCCGTACGAAACTGACAGAAATAGGTACCCGTCAGATGCAACTGGCCCGACAATCAAAAGAAGCTAATGATAAACTGGCTCGCTTGCAACGCCAGCTTACTTCACAAGGTGGAAATCTGAATCAACCTGCCGGAGAAATAGAGTTAACCGTATCATCTAAAGCCAATGCTACGCTTGATATTAATTTGAGTTATGTGGCTAATGCGGCAGGTTGGTCGCCTGTGTATGACATCAGAGCCAAAGATGTGCGCAGTGATATTGCCCTGGCTTACCGTGCCAATGTCTACCAGAGCACAGGTATCGACTGGAAGAATGTAAGACTGACTCTCTCAACCTCAAACCCATCGGAAGGCGGTACAAAACCGGAATTAAGTGCACAGTATGTGAGTGTTTATGAGCCAGTGCCTTTGGCGAGAGGAGGCTCAGTAGACGGACGTGCAATGTATGCTGCACCCAAAGCGGTAATGGCGGAGGAAGTCAAAGACTCGGCTGATAATTTTGCAACAACCGCAGATTTTGTCAACACCATTCAAACTACCTTAGCGGTAAATTTTGATATTACCACGCCTTACACAGTTATTTCAGGAGGAAATCCTGAAATGGTTGATATTCAGAATTTCAATCTGCCTGCTACTTACAAATATTATGCGGTTCCTAAATATGATAAAGATGCCTTTCTGACGGCAATCATCACAAACTGGGAAAAATATAATCTGCTTCCGGGTAGTGCTAATATTTATTTTGAAGGCACCTTTGTGGGTACTTCAAACATTGGGAACAGCGATACCAAAGACTCTTTACTGATTTCGTTGGGACGTGATAAAAAAATTATCACCAAAAGAGAAGTCATTGAAGAATATAAAGCAAGAAGAAATATTGGCTCTAATGTCAGAGAATCATTTGGCTACCGCATCACCTTAAGAAACACCAAAAGCGAGCCAATCGATATTGTGATAGAAGACCAGATACCTATTTCTCAGGATAGCCGCATTGAAGTAGAAACTGAAGAGATACAAGGCGCAGAATACAATAAAGAAACCGGAAAACTCATCTGGCGTTTAACTTTGCAACCATTAGATAACAAAGAACTGACGTTGAAATATAACGTAAAATATCCTAAAGGGAAAAATATTCAGGGTTTGTAATTACGTCTTAAAACTAAAAAGAAGAATAGGCTAACGGGACGTTCGCACCACATAATATATTATGAATTTAGAAAAAATCTGTCAGGATGTTATTCTGGTAGCACAAGAGGCAGGGCAGTTTATCGCCACTGAGGCCCAAAAATTCAGTACCGCATCGGTTGAATACAAGGCAGTTAATAACGTAGTATCGTACGTTGATAAGGAAACAGAAAAACTCATTGTCAGTCAGTTAGAGAAGATTCTCCCAGAAGCAGGTTTTATTACCGAAGAAGGAACTGCCGACACCAAAGACCAGAACGGCCTCAACTGGATTATAGACCCATTGGATGGTACAGCCAATTTTATCCATAACTTACCTAACTATTCGGTGAGTTTAGCTTTGGCACAAGGAAAAGATGTGTTGGTAGGGGTAGTTTATAATGTTTGTACGCAGGAAATTTTCTCTGCTACCAAGGGTGGTGGTGCTTTCAGAAATGGAGAAAAAATCAGTGTTTCGCCTAACAAGCATTTAGGAGAAAGCCTGTTAGCTACCGGATTCCCTTATTATAAATTTGACAATCAGGACAAGTATCTGAAAATATTAGAATCGCTGATGCAGAAAACACATGGTCTGCGCCGGATGGGTTCTGCCGCCATAGATTTAGCCTATGTAGCCTGTGGATATTTTGATGGTTTTTATGAATATAACCTCAATGCCTGGGATATGGCTGCGGGCATCTTGTTAATCACCGAAGCAGGTGGAATCGTTACCGATTTTTCAGGTACCGACGAGCATCTTTTCAGAGGCGATGTAGTAGCAGGTTCCGCCGTTCATGCAGAACTATTGGCCGAAATACAGCGTTATTGGAATTGAAACACCTTTTACTAAACCTACTCCCTGTTTATGACTCTTGAACAATTGAAATACCCGATTGGTGATTTTGTCTATGGCAAAAAATACACCATGCGTGATACCAAAGCACATATTAAGGTGTTAGAAAAACTCCCTCAACGGTTAAAAGCCTTGACCACCAGTCTCAGCGATGCCGAATTAGATACTCCTTACAGACCGGAGGGTTGGACAGTGCGTCAGGTAGTGCATCACATAGCTGATAGCCATATTAATATGTTTACACGCATTCGTTTTGCCCTGACTGAACAAAATCCGCCCATAAAAGGTTATGATGAAGCAGCGTGGGCGCAATTACCCGACCATCAGTTGCCTGTAAAACCTTCATTACAAATTGTGGAGGGGGTACATAAACGGATGGTGTTTTTGTTTAAAAGTCTCGATAAACAAGCATTAAAAAAGACTTATTATCATGGTGGGTATCAGAAATCTTTTGAGATTCAGGAAGTGATTGCGCTATATGCCTGGCATTCAGAACATCACTACCAACATATTTTACAAGCCTTAGGAAGAAGATGATAGAAACTATTGTTATAGGTATTGTATTTATAGGCGCATTAGCTTATTTGGGCAATACCGTAAGAAAACAGTTCACAGTAAAAAACAACGCAGGATGCGCCAAAGGCTGTGGCACATGTCAGGTCGATATGTCGAAATTTCCTACTATAAAAGAGCAGTAATAGCTTTTAAGCGCAGGAAATTATATTCGTTTGAACTACTTACATGGGTGTAAAAGTAGCTTCATCAATAATTTTATGTGCGTGTTCTTTGCCTAAATATTTATCTATCAGGTTATGTGCCAGATAAATTACGGGCGTTAAAAGTACAGCAACTGTAAATTTATAGATATAGTTATTGGTACCTGTAGTAAATACCTCGGTCAAAGTCCAGTTATTGAATACGTAAAACGCTATAAATACTACTACAAAACTATCTATTAGCTGCGAAATAAGCGTTGATCCTGTTGCTCTTAACCATATCATCTTATTTTTAGTACGGGTACGCAACCAGTGAAACACGGTAGCATCTAACACCTGCCCTACCAAAAAGGCGGTAATAGAGCCTAAAATTATGCCCAATCCCTGACGAAAAATGATTTTATAGGCATCGTTGATATTTAACGGATTGCCGGATAAATCTTTACTGTTATGGTTGACCCAGAATCCGGCAGGTGTAACAATGGTTGATATATAGATAATAATAAAGGAATAAGCAATAAGAATAGCTGTCAGGTAAGAAATCTTTCTTACACCACTCTTCCCGAAATACTCATTGATAATATCAGAAGTAATAAATACAAAAGGCCAGTTTAATACCCCAGCCGACATATTAAAATCAAATTTCTGTCCGAAAAGTGGCAATTGCATGGGCGCAATACCTAATGTTTGTTCAACCGAAAAGATTTTTGAGCCTATGATTTCTGCTACAATGGCATTAGTCAGAAAAATGCCACACAAAATGATATAAAGCGTTTGTTTCTTCGAACTGATTGAATCTGTTGTCATGGTAGTATTTAGTACATGAGTAATTGAGCTAAGGCTATTCAGCTTTATTTGTCTAAAATTAAGGGTAAATCTCTTTTTGTCAAATACCTTTCGGTTTTTTATTCGTTTATACAGCTAATTTTTAATGTCCGGATAAAATAAAAATCCCAGACAAAGTTAGCTTTCGTCTGGGATTTTCAGTTCGTTCTACCTTAACTTACGCTTTCTTTTTCTTAGAAGGCGTTTTTTCTACCGGAACAGCCGCAGGAATTTTTGCTTTCATATCAGTGATACCTTTTTCGATACCATCTTTGAAGAAAGGATAAATACCATCACCATCGCCTAAAGCCTGTGCTTTCAAAGCAAAGCCTAATGCTTCTGACGGACGACCTAATTTATCAAGAATCTGTGCTTTAATCCAGTTATTACGAAAATTCTCACGTAAGGCTAAAGATTTGTCAATTAAAGTCAAGGCTTTATTCAAATCCAATCCTTTATTCACCATGTATTCAGCTGCTTGTTGATAGGCATTAGAAGCATCGTTACTTTTTTGTGTCAGAGCCACATCCATAGCGGTGATGTTATCAACACCAATGGTTAGAGAAACTTTTGTTTTTTCCCAAGAGATATTCAAAGTAGCTGCATCGTCTTTTACATCTGAGAAATCGATGGTAAATGATTCAACCGTTGGCACTGATTGTGCTGGTGCCGTTACTCTCAATACATCGTTTGATTGGCTATAACTCTGCTCGCTTACGTTCAGGTCTTTGCTGAATATCACTGTCCAGTTAGAAGCCGAAGGAATAGACATAATGGCATATTTACCTGCTTTCAATGTTTTTCCTTGTACGGTAATATCGCTTGAGGTTTCAATTTTTGTAGCAGCATTGGCACCTGTACGATACACTTTATCGAAAGGAATTAATTTTCCAAAAATCTCACGTCCTCTTAACATAGGGCGAGAATAATCAACAGATATTTTTGCAGTGCCTACTACCTGAGAAACTGAAGCAGCGGGACTTGGGGCAGGTGCTACCTGAGCAAAAGCATAAGTTGCTGACAATAAACAACTTACCAAAAGACATGTAATTTTTTTCATTTAATTGTGATATTTCGTTGTTTTAATAAACTAATTTTCGCCGCAAATTAATAATAATTGTTGAAGTATGCACCGAAAAAAAATACTTGAATTACTGAATCAGTATAAAAGCGAAGATATAAATGAGCAAACTATGACAAAACAAGCCATTGACTTCGTAAATACACATACGAATTGCTTTGACCGGGAGTTGCTCATCGGGCATGTAACAGGTTCGGCATGGATTTTAGATAATTCAGGAGAATTTGTTTTATTGACACATCACCGGAAACTGGACAGATGGTTTCAACCGGGTGGGCATTGCGACGGAGACAGCGATGTGCTGGCTGTAGCCTTGAAAGAAGCAATTGAAGAAACAGGCGTAAGCGAGATACAGGTAGATAACGAAAGTATTTTTGATGTAGATATTCATACAATACCCGAGCGCAAAGGCATACCAGAACATCTGCATTATGATGTCCGGTTTTTATTTCGGGCAGATAAAGAATTACCTTTGCTAATAACAGAAGAATCTACCGACCTGGCATGGATTGCTTTAACTAAAGTTGAAGAATTGAATAACGAAGAGTCAATGATGAGAATGGTAAGAAAAACTTTAAAAACCGTATGAAAGTTACAGGATTTACCATCGTTCGTAATGCCATTAAATACGATTATCCTGCTGTTGAAGCCATTACTTCGGTATTACCGATGTGTGATGAATTTGTGGTAGCAGTAGGTCAATCCGAAGACAATACATTGGCATTGATTCAATCCATTAAGTCAGATAAAATCCGAATTATCGAAACTGTATGGGACGATTCTCTCAAAACTGGGGGTAGAGTCCTGGCTGTTGAGACCGATAAGGCATTGGCGGCAATCAGTGCTGATACTACCTGGGCATTTTATATTCAATGTGATGAAGTAGTGCATGAGCAATACTACCACACCATCAGACAAGCCATGCAACAATACGAGCATGATTTAACCGTAGAAGGGTTACTTTTTAAATATACCCATTTCTATGGTTCTTATAATTATGTAGCCGATTCAAGAAAATGGTATCGGAATGAAATCAGAATTATCAGACATACAAAACAGGTAGCTTCTTACCGTGATGCGCAAGGTTTCCGTAAACTGGATAATACCAAATTGCATGTAAAACCTATTAATGCCCACATTTATCATTATGGTTGGGTACGGCCACCCAAGAAAATGGCTGAAAAAGTGCGCAGTTTTCATGCCCTTTGGCATACACAGGAGGAGATTGATAAAATGCAACCTGATAATATAGACTTTGACTATTCAAAAATAGATTCACTCAGGATTTTTGAAGGTACGCACCCGAAAGTCATGCAGAAGCGTATTGAAAGTGCTACATGGAATTTTAAATTCAATGTAGCCGAAAAACGATATAGCTTAAAAAATAAAATCCTGTTTTTTATTGAAAGCCTGACAGGATGGAGAATCGGAGAATATAAGAACTATAAGACTATTTAAAGGCCACCGCATAGTGATAATATATATCGCAAAATTGTGAAACTTTGTGTATCTCGTGTACATTGTGGCAAGAAAATCATAGCCACCATGTACATTAATAACACAAGGTTTCACAATTTCAATAAATCCTACTAATTTCTTGCTACTTTAGAAGTAAAGTTCAGGTTTTCTGAAGTTACTTTCAGAATATAATTGGTTTGCCAGTAGTCAACTTTAGCAGGCAATGTAATGTTTTTCTCGGTAGTTGCCATTGACCAGATTACTTTGCCAGTCATATCTACCAGTTTATATTCAAAATTCTGTCCGGCATCATCTTTCAGTACCCATACTTTTACAGGTTCATTCTGGGTATTGGCAGGATTCGGGAATACCACCACATCTTTACCCTGTTTTTTCAGATTGGTTATTAACTGATCCAACTCAGCTATCTGATACGCTTTTTCAAAATCCGGTATGCCATATCCCACCCTATTATCAGGATTTTCGTACTGGCTGGCCGAACGAATCAGGTATTGTCTTACCTGCATATTGGTTAACTCAGGAAATGCCTGCCAGAAACTGGCGGCAAACCCGGCCATTAACGGCGAAGAAAAAGAAGTACCATTGCTATACCCTACCGAATTACCAGGAGTGCCTACTAAAGTAGTTTGACCCTGTGCGGCCAAATCCGGTTTGATTCTTCCGTCTCCCGATGGACCATAAGAACTAAAGGTAGCCACACTTCTGGTACCTGTAACTGCTCCTACTGCAATAATCGAATCGGCATCCGCCGGAGTACCAATGTATTTCCACGAACCGTTACCCTCGTTTCCTGCCGATGCTACAACCAGTATTCCGGCCTGTGCGGCCCAGTCGGCCGCTCTTGTTGCCAGTGCACGGTCGCCGTTCATATCCGAATACTTATAGTTTTGTGCGGGGTTATCAAAGGTAGAATAGCCTAAAGATGTATTAATCACATCTACACCCACACTATCAGCCATTTCGGCCCCAAATAGCCAGTTGGCTTCTTCTCGCTTGGTCTCTGAGTAAACATCCTCTGTGCGCAAGAGTACATAACTGGCTTTATAGGCCGTACCTACTATTTTTCCGCTTTCATAGGCAGCCATACAAGAGAGCACATTGGTTCCGTGCGAGTGGTCGTCATAGACATTTACCTCACGGTCAACAAAATCGAATGTACTTACCACTCTTTTATCTGCAAACAAATCCTTGAAGAAACTCAACTGGTCGGCATTCTGAAAACCTGAATCTAATACACCTATCAGCATACCTTCTCCTCTGAAACCCCTCGTGTGCATTTTGTCAGCCCCTAACATGGCTAACTGGGTTTGAGAATACCCGTTATCGGTTACCTCTTCTGAATCAAATTTATTTCTTGGCTCCGACGATTCACTTACTCCACCTGTGCGTGCATTTCTGATGTCGCCTGTACCCTCCAACCCTTTTACAAACGAAAGTTTCAGTATCTGCGTAAGAATGGCAGGTGTTGCCTGAACTAATACGGCATTTAACCAACGAGATTTGTATAAGATTTTAGCCCCTGTTTTGCTGATTTCTGTCAGATAAGCCACATTAGGCGGTAAATCACGCTCGGTGATGGCAATGTTCTGTCTGGTGCGTCTTTGAATAGAACGGTCAGATAGAAACTGCTTCGGATTGGCAACAGAATAGGTCGAATTAGCTTTGTCTTTAAATACGACCAGGTATTGATTCTGTGCAAAAGCTGACAATTGAAGCGAAAGCAATAAGCATACAAGTAAATTCTTCTTCATAGATTATCCGGTAAATACTTCAAATATAACGATACAGGCTGATATTTGTTATTTTGGAGCAAAAAAAAGTGCCAACCTCTGTGAGATTGGCACTGATTTATCTTTCTGTAGCTTAATTACAACCCGGACTAACTTTGGTCTGAAAAGTACTTCCGGCTTCAATTTTAAAGCCCGGATTCAGCACTACTATATTTTCTGCGAAATACTTATTGGTCGAATTATAATGTTTAAACAGGCTCTAACCTACTGCTTGAAACTTTTCAGAATCCAGCCACCTCCTATTACATCATCGCCTTCGTAGAAAACGGCTGCCTGACCGGGTGCAATACCTGTTACAGGTTCATGGAAGATAACTTTCATTTTCTCACCTTCCTGTACAATTTCAGCAGGTGTACCCTCGTGTTTATAACGCACCTTAGTTACCGTTTCCAGCGGTCGGTCAATCAGATTTTCGTATTTTTGCATCACCAGTTTGCCCACCATCATCCCGTCTCTTTCAAGGTCTTTTTCTTCACCCAATACCACTTCATTGGTATCTTTTCTGATTTCGGTTACAAATACGGGCTTGCCTAAAGCAATGCCTAATCCTTTTCTCTGACCGATGGTATAAAACGGATAACCTTCATGTTGACCTACTACTTTACCATCCTGCATTACAAAATTTCCACCTCTTACCCGGTCTTCCAGACCCTCTACCCTGCGTTTCAGAAAACCTCTGTAATCGTTGTCAGGCACAAAACAGATTTCGTAAGACTCTGATTTATTAACTAAATCATAAAAGCCTTTTTCGGTAGCCATAGCTCTGATTTCTGTTTTTTTCAGATGCCCTAACGGTAATTGTGTACGTGAAAGGCTCTCCTGCGATACTCCCCATAGTACATAACTCTGGTCTTTCCAGGTATCAACCCCTTTAGAAATAATATAACGACTATTCTCCTGTCTGATATTGGCATAATGCCCTGTGGCAATAAACTCACAGTCGAGCTTATCTGCTCTTCGCAAAAGGGCATCCCATTTAATATGCGTATTACACAATACGCATGGATTGGGCGTGCGCCCTTCCAGGTATTCGCCTGTAAAATGGTCGATTACATAATCGCCAAACTCATTTCTGATGTCGAGAATATAATGCGGAAAACCTAAATTTACGGCTATATTACGGGCATCGTTGATAGAATCGAGGCTACAGCAGCCCGTTTCTTTTTTGTTTCCGCCAGATGAAGCATAGTCCCATGTTTTCATGGTCATTCCTATCACTTCGTATCCTTGCTCATGTAGAAGTACAGCTGCAAGGGAGCTGTCGATACCGCCACTCATGGCGACTAAAATTCGTCCGTGTTTGCTCATGTGTATAACTGCCGCAGATTCAAAGTCTGCCGTTTTTGTGAAATAATATGCAAAATTAGTCAACAGAATTTGATTCTGAATAGTTCTGAGCTAATTTTGAGGCTCTATTTTCAATAATTTTCAGAATGGCACTTCAAACTCTTGTAAAAGTAAGTAATATCACCAATTTATCTGATGCACGTTATTGTGCAGGTATGGGCGTTGATTTGGTTGGTTTTGTGATGGATAAATTTTCTGATGATTATATGCCTGCCGAAAAACTGAAAGAGATTCAATCGTGGCTGGCAGGTGTGCAGATTGTCGGAGAAACACAATCTTCAGATTATGACGAGATAGCTGCATTGCTCCAAACCTACCAGATAGACCTGCTTCAAATCTCTGAGCCTGCTTTACTACCCAAAATAAGTGCTTTAGGTAAACCCATTATTCTTAAACTGGACAGCGACAGTACTTATCTGGAAGATTACCTGAAGCTTTATAATTCTTTTGTTACCTATTTTCTGATTGATGGGCAGGAAATGACTGAGTTCTTTTTGTATAACCTGAAAGAATATGCCTTTGATAATCCTGTTATTTTAGGTTTTGGCATTAATACTGACAATCTGCAACAGGTTTTATCAGAAATACCTATCAAAGGCATTGCTCTGAAAGGCTCACACGAAATCCGCCCCGGTTATAAAGATTATGATGAGTTGAGCGAGATTCTGGAACAATTAGAAGTTGAATAGACTTATCTAATGCCTTACAAAGTCCCGGAAAAACTAATGCTTTGATAATCAGCTATTTAATTTCTTAAATCAGCTTTAAATCCTATATTTGTTAAGCCAATATTTGATTCCGGCACCGCTCAAAAGGTAATTGAAGGATTCAGCGTTTGTAAATCGTCCTATAAATTTTCCCTTTGACATTAAAATTTTCCATTCATGTAGTTTGCTATACATAGTACCGTCTTTTGCCTATATCTTTGTTTCATCAATCACACAGCAGTGGTTGAAATAGTAAGAAAAACAAAACATAAAAATATTTAAGAAAATGGAAAAGCGATTGTATAGAATTAAAAACAGCAAAATGTTAGGTGGTGTAGCCGCCGGATTTGCCGAATATTTCAACATAGATGTAACATTGGTTAGGGTATTGTTTGTAGTAGCTTTCTTTGCTCCTATCCCTGCCATTATTCCTTACATCATTTTGTGGGTGATTATGCCAACAAAAGAATCGTTGATGACAAACAATACAATTATTATTAACCCCGAGCGGGTATAATACAAACTGACAGGCAGCGGCCTGAATCAAGCAAACACATAAACGGGGCAAGCAGATGGCTTGCCCCCTAACCAACAAGAAAATGGAAAAGAGACTTTATAGAATCAGACAAAATCAGACCCTGGGAGGAGTTTCACAAGGTTTAGCCGAATATTTTAATATAGATGTAACACTTATTCGTGTAATTTTTGTATTATTATTTTTCACTCCGTTTCCATCAATTCTCACATATGTTATTTTGTGGATAGTATTACCTGTAAAAGAAACATACGGTTATGCCGATGTACCAATAAACGAAACTATTAATTCTGAAACCTCAAACTTTACAACTATGAGCAGTCGCAATCAAAACAACAATTTGGTTGGAGGAGCCGTCCTCATCATTTTAGGTATTATTTTCTCTTTTAAAACTTTCTTTCACATTAATCTATGGAGATACATTGGTCAGATGTGGCCATTGGTTCTGGTTGGTTTGGGTGTCTGGTTAATTGTGAGAGACCGCAAAGACGATAATTTCCCTGATTATCCGAAAAACGATATAGACACAAATCTTTAATAACCCCCACTTCCCTCCCTTTCTCGTTCAGGTTCGCCCAAAAATGGGAAAGGGTTTTTATTACCCTTTTTAACCGATAAACGGGTAATACAGGGAGTTCTAAACTCTTAAAACAATGGAAAAAAGAACAAGTAATATTTTCTGGGGTGCTATCCTGATTGTGGTGGGTATCCTGTTTTTAGGCACAAATCTCGACTGGTTTGATTTGCATTGGACATTTGGCGGTATCGCCCGCTTCTGGCCTCTTCTCTTGATTCTGGCAGGTGTCTTTGCGTTTCTCAATCGCCGCCGAACTATTTACAATGCCACCTCGGCGCTTTTAATTGCCTTTGCTATCCCATTAGGAATTTTTACCTGTGTAGACGATGGCGTGAATGACTGGAAAGATGGCCACGACTGGCACGTAGATTTCGATGATGATGACGACGATGATAACGATAATCATTTCGACCACAAATCATCAAGCACAGATACAGTTGATGGAAATGGTTATAAAAACTTTTATTCTGTTCCGATTGCCACCGGAATAACCGAAACCAAATTAAAAATTGGTGGCGGAGCAGCAGAATTTGACCTCGAAGAATCAACTTCTAATCTTTTTGAAGCTTCTACTCACCTACAATACAGAAGTGGTTATGTATTGACCGAAGACCTGGCAAATGGTGTAAAAACTATTGAATTTGAGCAAAAAGGCAAAAAAGGCAACTTCCATTTTGACAGCGATGAGAATTTTGACAATGATGTGATTATCAGGCTGAATAAAGCTCCTATCTGGGATATTGATTTAGGTATAGGTGCCGGAGAGGTAGATTTCGATTTCAGTGATTATAAAGTAAAAAAACTGAACATGAATTCGGGTGCTGCCGATATTGATGTAAAATTAGGCGATAAAGTAGATAATGTAGAGGTAGATATTAACTCTGGCGTAACAAGCGTAAAACTGAGTGTTCCTGAAGGCGTAGGTTGTGAGTTAAGAATGGACGGTGCCCTGAGTTCGAAAGACCTTGATGGTTTTGAAAAAGTAGGAAGCGGGGTATGGCAAACACCGGGCTTCGATAAAGCTACCAAAAAAATCAAGGTTGATGCCGATACAGGTTTATCATCAATCAAGATTGTACGTTATTAAGATTACTTAACACAATGAAAAAGCACACAGGTTTTGAAACCTGTGTGCTTTTATTTTACCTTTGTAAGAAAACAACCCTTACATGAAAAAATATACCCTGTTTATATTCTTTGCTTTTATTTCTGTTTTTTCTTCTGCTCAAACCCTTTCACCAGATGCTACCATTAGCCTACTGACTATTGCCCCCGGCGATGAGCTATACTCTACGTTTGGACATAGTGGTATCAGAATAAAAGACCCTATGCAAGGAATAGACGTTGTATATAATTATGGTGCTTTTGATTTTGGTGCAAAAGGTTTTTATATTAAATTTTTAAGAGGAACACTACCTTACAAAATAAGTCTTGTTGATTTTGAGATTGAACTGAATGGGTATGGAAGATACCCGGGGTGGAGTCAGGAAAAAAGGCTTGTAGAGGAACAGGTTTTAAATTTATCAGAAAAACAAAAACAGGGAGTAAGCGATTTTTTGGCAACTAATTATTTGCCGGAAAACAGAGAGTATGCCTATAAATTCTTTTACGACAACTGTTCGAGTCGCCTGAGAGATGTATTGAAAAAGGTGTGTGGAGATAGTTTAAGTTTTTCAAACAAACTACATGCCGATAGTAGTTACCGGCAATGGATTGATGTGTATGCCCGCAAAAACAATAAGCTATGGGCTGATTTCGGCATGGATTTAGCAATCGGGCAACCGTCTGATTGTGTAACAGGAGCGAATGGTGCCATGTTTTTGCCTGATAACCTTAAAGACGCTTTTGATAAGGCAAAAATCAAAAAAAATGGGGTGTGGCAGCCATTAGTCGCACAAAAAACAGTAATAAATCCGGAGGTTCTGAATGATGTGGTGAAAGAAAAAGAAGCCATTACTCCGAATATGCTGTTTTGGGGCCTTCTCATAGTAACAGGTGGACTTACCTTTTTTCAACTGAAAAAAGACTATACAAACTTCTTGTTTGATAAAATACTGTTTACCATCACGGGCATTGTAGGGTGGTTAATTGTTTTCTTGTGGTTCTTTACCAATCATGGTGTTACAGAATATAATCTGAATATCATCTGGGCCTATCCTCTTTTGTTTCCAATGGCCTTATTTATCAAAAAAGATACTACTCGTACCTGGTTAGCTAAGCATTTGTTAGCTTATGGTATTATACAAATACTATTTTTGCTAAGTTGGGCATTTCTGCCACAGGAAATTAATTATTCTTTGATTCCGGTTGTGCTGATTTTAGCGATGAGAGCCTTCTTTGTTTGGTGGCGTTTGAGGAATAAATTGAGTACTTTTTAAAGATATTGATATAAACTAAATAGGGTCTTAAAAGTTTTTTGTACCAAATAATATTGGAGATAACCCCACCCTAACCCTCCCGCACGGCGGCCGCCCAACAATGGGGAGGGGACGAAAAAAGCCCCTCTCCCCACAGTTGGGGCGGCCGCCGCGCGGAGAGGGGTTGGGGTGTGGGGTCGAGGCTTCGCCAAAAATTATTTTATATTCGAGACAACCCCATTTCGTTTTATTATCATCTACAATTACTTCTTCTCAGGCAACAATACAAATTTGGCATAGTTATCGTTTAAGAACTGATTAGCGGCTTTCTTCACGCTCTCTACACTTATTTTATCAATCATTTCTTTGCTGTAACGGTTGATAAAATTCAAATCTTCGCCAGAAAAGTACTGGTCAATTAAATAGGAGTTCCAGAAACTGTTTTCTTTTACCTGTAATTCGGTTGAACGTTTTTCTTCGGCTTTTACCTTATCAATATCTGTCGATTCCGGACCATTGGTTTTGATTTTCTGAATTTCGTCCAATGCAATTTTAGCCAGTTTTTCTGCATTGGCAGGCGAGCATCCAAAGGCTATGGTAAGATTATAGGTTGGAGTTGGCAATTTATTATAAGAGGCACTGATACTTGGCGAATACACTCCCGCAGCTTCCTCCCGTAGTTTTTCTGTCAGTTTAATATCTAATACCTCAGCCAATGCATCTAAATTAACTTTTTCTTCATCAGTAAAATTAAATGTACCGTTGAATTGCAGGTTTACCGACGCTTTTTCTTCTAATCCTTTATAAACTGTTTTTTCTACTTTCCCTTTTACTTTATCAATATGCAGGTCTTTATAAGATTCTATACGCTTAGTTGACGGCAACCCACCAATATATTTCTCTAACAAAGGCTTAATTTTTTCTACTTCAAAATTACCCACAAAAACAAAGGTAAAGTCACTTAAATCACTGAATCGGTCTTTGTAGATTTCAAAGGCACGGTCAAGGTTCACCCTATCAATATCTTCCGGTTTAATTGGCATACGACGGAAGTTCTTCTGATAAAGTGTTGTTGTGATAGTATCGTTAAATACTTTTTCAGGGGTAAGCGTTTTATAGGAGTTAGCAATTAACTCTTTCTGATTTTTCAGAAAACCTTTTACCACTTCATCATCTCTTCTTGGTTGCACAATATACCCATACATCAATTGCAAAGTGGTTTCCAAATCTGTTGGTGTTGTATTTCCTGAAACCCCCTCATTTAATTCATCAATATAGGTATATACATTTGCTACCTTACCCGATAGAAATTTATCTAACTGTACATCTGATAGCTTACCAATCCCTCCTTGTGAAACAGCCGTAGTAGCCAGTTCTGCCGAAAAATAGTCTGCATCGGTATATAAAGAGGTACCGCCTTTACTTACCCCTGAGAACAAAATCTGGTCGTTTTTGAAGTTGGTTGGTTTCAGGGCAACTTTAATACCATTGCCAAAAGTCAGTTCTGTTACGCCAATTTCCTCAATCTTCTTTTCTGCTACTACTTTGGTTCCGGTTGGTACCTGTTCTAAAATTGAAGTCGCAACGGCTTCATCTTCATAAGGTTTCAAATCTGGGTTCTTCGTATTAATCAGTTCAAGAATTTTCTTCTCATCTGGCAATTTATCCTTGTCTTTTTCTGAACCGATTACCATACCTACGCTGTTATCCTCCTTCATCACTTTGGCGGCTATCGCATTTACTTCTGCTAATGTGATGCCTTCGAGGTGGGTTTTTACAAAATTATATCTGAAATCAGCATCAGTATAGGCACTTCCATGCAGGTAGTTCTGAATCATTCCGTTTACAAAAGCTGCAGATTTGGTTTTATCCTTTTCTTTATAATTTTTTTCTACACTGAGCATATAGTCTTTCTTGGCTCTTTCCAATTCGCCTTTGGTAAAACCAAAACGTTTCACACGTTCTTTCTCATCTAATACAGCTTTTATTGCCGCTTCAAGGCCATCGGCGTTCTTTGGCACGGTTATGACCTGAAAAGCATCTAAACCAGCAAGAAAAGGGCTATAGCTCATAATAGCAAACACAAATGGCGGATTTGGTTTTTTGGTAATATCCTGTAAGCGTGTAGAAATTATCTGATTAAACAGGCTCTCTGCTACATCTGTGCGATAATCGGCCTGTGTTTTGGTTTTGTCACGTGGCAACTTCGTAATAAACTGAAAGCTTGTCTGAGGAATTTCCTTGTCAACAATCAGGGCCGTTTGCGTTCCTTTAGATAATGGAATTTCATAAGTTACACGTTTAGGTCCTTTCTTATTTTCAGGAATACCGCTAAATTTCTCTTTAATCAGGTTCTCAACCTGTGCCGGGTCAAAATCGCCTACGGCTACCACCGCCATCAAATCGGGGCGATACCAGTCTTTGTAGAATTTGATAATCTGTTCCGGCTTGAACGATGTCAGTACCTCAACCTTGCCAATTGGAATCCGTTGTGCATATCTTGAATCACCTAATAAAAGTGGAAGCAACTTTTGTTGCACACGACCTTGCGCATTTTTAAATCTGGCTCTTTCTTCTTCTAATACAATGCCTCTTTCGTTATTGATTTCGGTAGTATCTAAGGTAGCATATTGCGACCAGTCGGCTAAAATCTGAAAAGCACGCTCAAACAATCTGGCTGAATCGGTGGGTACCTGTAACTGGTAGATAGTTTCATCAAAACTGGTAGAAGCATTCAAATCAGCACCAAATTTCATCCCCGACTTTTGCAGAAAATCAACTAATTGATTTTTAGGAAACTCTTTGGTACCATTAAAATTCATGTGTTCCATAAAGTGGGCAATTCCTAACTGCTGGTCGGTCTCCAGAATTGACCCGGCATTTACGACCAGACGCAACTCCATACGGTTTTTAGGTTCAGCGTTTTTCAGGATATAGTATTTAATTCCATTTTTCAGTGTGCCGGTCTTCACTGCCGGATTATTCGGAATAGGAATGTTGAGGTTCTGTGCAAATGTCTGTGAGGTCACGAGCAAAAGCAGCAGCAGGTTTTTCATCTTTTTCATAAATTATACTGAATTAAAACTTGGTTTTGATATTTATTAAAGTTCAGGAATAGAGTAAATATGGCCGGATGTTTTCCTGCCAGTTTTTTGCAAGAGTAAGGTTTTTTATTTGCTCTGCAAAATCTTTTATTGGTAATTCAAATAATGACTCGCTCTGCGGAAAGCCCAGCAATAAATCTAAATGATTTGTACCATTCGGATTAACGTTTGTAGGATAAGGTTTCCAGCTAAAATGCTCAGGGTGCTGGTCTTTAATCCGTTTTATCAGCATCAATCCATTATTCACAGCTTCAAAATCAGTACTAATTTTCACTGATAATTTTATACCATAGCACAACTCTCCTGTATATTTGCTTTCAGTCGGCACAAAAGTTATCGGCTTTATTTCCATCATCGCATTTAATAACTTTTCTATCAGCAAATTATTGTCTAACCAAGGCGCACCAATAATTGTAAACGGCATTTCGGTGCCTCTTCCTTCGCTGATATTGGTGGCTTCCAATAGTCCTAAACCGGGATATAACAAGGCAGACTGAAAACTTTGCATGGCCGGAGAGGTCGGAACAAACGGCACTCCCCAGTCAGGTTGAAAAGTATCTCTCTGCCAATGCTGGCATTTGATTATTTCAATATTGGCGTGAATACCCTTTACCTCATTCAAATACAAAGCCAATTCGCCTAAAGTACAGCTATGTCGTAAAGGGGTAGCCCAGCGACCGATAAATGAGGAACAGGTATTTTCGTCAAGAACAGGTCCTTCTGCCCTACTCAGATTCCCTGACACCGGATTGGGCCGGTCGGCAATCATTAAAGGTTTGTTAAATTTAGCACAGGCTTCTATTACATACGTCAAAGTCCATAAATACGTGTAAAATCGTGAACCAATATCTGGTATATCAAAGAGTACTATATCTATATCGGCCAAATCTTCTGCCTGTGCTACTAATTTATCACCATAAAGGCTGGTAACTGGCAACTGTGTAAGCCAATCTATGCCATCAGCCATTTTAGCACCATCAGCACCTTTGGCGTCCAGCCCATGTTCAGGAGAAAACAATTGGGTTATATTGAAGCCTTTTTGCAGCAAAGCCTGTCTTGAAGGTTGCAGAGAACTGGTAGTAGCGGCATGATTGGTAACCAAACCGATACGTTTATTTTTCCATACAGGATTTTGCGTCAACAACACATCAACACCGAATTGAATCATATTTTACGGGGTTTAAAAACTTTTATTTTTACATTAGCGTTTCAATTAAGAGCTACTACTGGCTTTACGCTATTTACTAAATACCTTTTCTTTATGTCCGGCAGATCTATTCTTAGTCGTTTATTTTCCTATTTTATTCGTGGATTACTTTTTGTAGCACCTCTTGGCTTTACATTCTTTATCTTATTAGGCGCATTTGACTTTGTTGATAACCTTATACGTATCAGGATTCCGACGAGCGACCCTAACCGTGACCTGTTTATTCCCGGGTTAGGCTCTTTAATTGTTGTTTCGGGCACCATGCTGATAGGCTTTGTTTTTTCGGTTTTACTGCCTCAGACTCTTCAGAATATTATTGAAAATGCCATCAGTCATCTGCCACTGGTACGGATTTTTTATTTTGCATTCAAAGATTTAATTTCGGCCTTTGTCGGAGACAAACGGAAATTTAATCAGGGAGCCATTGTGCTGATAAATAAAGAAGCACAAGTTTATAAAATTGGTTTTATTACACAAAATGATTTAAGCAATTTAGGCGTTAGTGATTTGGTAGCTGTGTATTTTCCGCATAGTTATGCCTTTTCAGGAAATCTGGTACTTGTTCCCAGAGAAAACGTACAGATGCTTGATTTGCCAAGTGCCGAAATCATGAAACTGATTGTTTCGGGAGGGGTATCTGTCAACGAAAAGATGTAATAAACCACATAAATTTCTGACCTTATTTCATAGCTTTTCACGGAATACCATTCCGTGTTACCACATAAATCTCATGACTCAATTAAGATTTTGTATATTACTGTTTTTTCTTTGTGTATCGTTTGGTAGTTTTTCTCAGGATGTGCATCAGAGAGAAGCACAATCGGTAGAAGAACTGATGTATAAAAAAGACCCTTCTAAAGCCCGCAGTATATTTAATAAAGACCGTTATCTGGTGCTTGAAAAAGTAAGAAGTGGTAAGCGGACAAAGTTTTATAAAGGCGATGTTTTCAGGTTCAAAACGAGAGATAACACGGTTTATGAAGACAATCTGTACGACATTACGGATTCATCATTTGTCATTACCTCATTAAACGAAGTAATGAACCGCTACGAATATGTTGAAATAAAGCTAAAAGATGTAGAACGGATTTATAAATACCCGAAAAGACCTATCCGTTTTGGGATTGCCAATTTTTCACCATTTGCTTACATCCTTATAGAGTGGGCAGCCTGGAATGTGGACCCTATCACTAATCCGAAATTAATATTGGCCGCAGGTCTGACTGCCGCCTCTCCGCTATTCACAGTACTCCAGAATGGATTAAGAAGCAAAAAACTAACAGATAATTACCGATTAAGGGTTTTTCAAAGTTTTTAATGCTTTTGAATAAACTTCGCTACGACGTCGTACTATTTTATTTGATAAGTATGATTTATCAAACTCATATTATTAATCAAATAGAATTATCTCGAAGAAAATATTCAGTTATGAAAGATTCTTTATCAGTGCAATCAAACAGATCAGATAAAACGGTCCGCCGTCGCGGCATAGTTCAAGATAAAACGGTCCGCCGTCGCGGCATATTTCAAGACTTACTCACTTAAAACCCCTTTTATCAAATCCTTACTCCAGTTTTTAATGGTGTCTGTCATGGCTTCAAACTCAATCAGGAATCCATCGTGGCCGTAAAGCGAGTTGATTAAAGCATATTTTGCGTCAGGAATATGTCTGGCAATAAATTCCTGTTCTTCGGGTGGAAATAATACATCAGAAGAAATGCCAATCACCAGTGTTTTTGATTTTATGGTACCTAAAACCTCTTCTACTTTCCCCCTGCCTCTGCCTACATCATGCGAATCGAACATTTTTGAGAGTGTCCAGTAAGAAAAGGCATTGAAGCGTTTACCTAATTTTTCACCCTGGTAATTCTGATAAGTATTGGCACGGAAGAAATCAATCTGCCCCTCGTCTCTCGATTGCGTGCGATTATAAGTAGCGTAATTACGGTAAGATAAGAGCGCTATCGAACGGGCTACTTTCATGCCGTTCATTCCGGCTTTCGGGCTTCTTTCTATCCAGGTCGGGTCGGCGGCAATAGCCATCCGTTGCGACTCGTTAAAAGCGATACCCCAGGGCGAATGAATGGCATTGGTTGAAAACAGTATCATATTTTCAATCAAATCAGGCTGCAACACCGCCCACTCAAGGGCTTGTTGCCCACCCAGAGAACCACCCAGAATGGTATTGATTTTATAGATACCGAGGTGCTGACGTAGTAAATCTAATGACCTTACTACATCTCTGATACTGATAAACGGAAAATCGTGATAGTATGGCTCGCCACTGATAGGATTTTTGCTCAGAGCATTGGTAGAACCATAATGAGAACCGATGATATTGGCACAAACAATAAAATGCTCGGTTGGGTTATAGAGTCGTTTTTCTCCAATGAGGCCGTTCCACCAGTCAGTCGGGTTAGCATTGCCCGTAAAAGCATGGCAAACCCATATCACATTATCCATTGCGGCATTTAACTGTCCGAAAGTTGTATAGGCTAACTGAAACTCAGGTAGCCATTGGCCTGATTCTAACTTAAATGGTTCGTCGTAGCGAAATATCTGTTGGTTTTCCATCGTTTTAAAGTACTTACAAAATCTACCTGATTGGCTGAAAATCAGATAACACAAAACGCATACCCCTCGGTAATACGGCAAACAAAACCAATTTTAAAACGATTTGTCTATGATTGGTTTATAAGTCCGAATGGTTTTGACCCTTCCGGTAGGTTTTGGCACCTTATCGCAAGTAGCGGGACAGGTTGCCCGAGGTTCACAGAGCCTATTCTCTCCTCTCGTCTGTATAAATCAACCCATTAGTTACAGAATGTATCTGACTGAATTGATGGTGCAAATATGGGGCTTGAATTTGTAGAAAACAAGGGTTTCAATTCCTTTTTTATTACAATGTATTTTGTCAACGCTTCTGAAAGTACTCATTTATATCCTTAATTCCATCGGGCAGGTACTTTCTGCCAACTAAAATACCATTTAAGTGCATTTCTTCCATGAGGTCTCTCGTACCGTTTTGTCCGGCAAGGTCGTTGTCAAACCATATCCATACTTTAAACTTTTTAAAAACCTTTATCCATTCTTTTTTAAAAGTCTTGGCACTTCCCAGACTCACAGCAACCATGCCATGTCTGACCAATGTCATACAATCAAAAGCACCTTCGGTAACGAAAACTTCCGCATTGCCCCGCAGGTTTTTCAAAGAATCTATATTAAAAATAGTACGGGGAATACCTGTCAGAAACTGGTATTTATTAGTTCCTTCCGATGGTTCTCCAATGGTTCGGCCTTGCAGATAGGTGATGCGGCCGTTCTGATAATAGGGAATAATAATCGGATGCTTGAAGAAAACGAGATTCCCCCTGTCGTTAACAATTCCGCTGGCCATGAGGTCGTCTATGCTATATTTCTCTTTCAGGTAATCGTTTGCCAAACCATAATTCTTTAATACAAATAACCTGAAAAGCCTGATAGTCCAGTCGTCAATACCTCTGCCTCGCAGATACTCTGCAGCCTTTCTTGCAGATTCAGTAGCTGGCAGATTCAGACAGAATCGCTGAAAATCTTCGTAGATGGCACTAAATACTGGTTGAAATACAAATGGTTTTTCTTCTACGGGCTTTCGGGTATAAATGCTTTTTATATCTATTTTCCTTGTTTTTTTAGAACCATATCCCTCGTAGTTTGGTACATACCTGTTACCCAGTTCTTCAAGAGCTGTTTTAAAATCTATCTGGCATACATCGGCATACAAATTAATTACGTCGCCACGTTTGCCACAGCCAAAACAATGAAACTCATTTTGCGGTGGAGGATAAAATACCAGCGACGGAGTATCTTCCACATGAAACGGGCAAAGCATTCTACGGGTCTGAATCACATCAAATCCTAAATCTCTTGCCACCTGTCTGATGTCTACCTCCTTAACCCGCTGTAATAAATCATTCATGTTTTTTCTTATGAATCACCGTTGGTGCTGATTGCACACCCGCATATAAAACAATATCCGCAATAGTTACCCTTGCCGGAGTATTTACCGCGTAAAGAATAGCATCGGCTACATCTTCTGGTTGTAATGGGTCAAAACCCTCATATACTTTTTCTGCACGCTTTTTATCGCCTTTAAATCTTACCAGCGAAAACTCGGTTTCTACAGCTCCCGGTGCAATATTGGTTACTTTAATTCCGTGTTGAGTCAAATCCAGACGCATCCCTTCGCTCAATGCTTCTACTGCCGCTTTTGAGGCACAATAAACCGCTCCGTTGGCATAAGTATATTTTCCGGCTACCGAGCTCAGGTTAATAATATGGCCTTTCTCCCGCTCTACCATACCCGGAATAATTGCCTTGGATACATACAACAGTCCTTGCACATTTCCGTCAATCATCATATCCCAGTCGTCTGTATCTCCATCCTGAATAGGTGACAATCCATGTGCATTTCCGGCACAATTCACCAATATATCAACGCTTTTCCATTCGTCCGCTAATGAGTTAATGGCATTTACCACCTCAACCTTGTTACTTACATCAAACTTAAGCGTAGTTACTTCTATCTTTTTTGAGAACTGTTCCTGCAAACTATCTAATCGGTCTTGTCTGCGACCACATAAAATGAGATTAATACCATTATTGGCAAAAGCTGTAGCAGTTGCTTTACCAATACCTGAACTTGCGCCGGTGATGAGTGCGATACGAGACATATTCTGTTGTTATGGTTTGGTGTGATAATTAATAATCATTATCTATATTTTTATCATCTGTTAAACTAAAAAGTGTGGTAGCAGGTTGCGCTAATTCTACCTGATTTTTTTCGAGTACTCGCAGTATGGCCACATTTACCTGTTCTCTTATACTTTTACTTTCCCAATAATCTGCGGTTGAAGCCATAAATACGACTAAAATATTTATTGAGTAATCGCCAATGGCATCTAACTTTACATTAGCTCCTGTACTGATTGACTCCTGATTATCTAAGATGGTCTGCACATCTTCTACCACCTGTTTAATCTGCTGTATGGTGGTTTCCAGTTTTAAACGGATAAAAAACTTGTGCCTGCGTTCCATACGCTGCGAAATATTATTGAGCGATTGCGATACAAGCATCTGATTCGGTACTACCACTAAGCTTCCGTCCACATGCCGGATGCGTGTACTACGGAAACCTACTTTTTCTATTTTCCCGACCATTGTCCCTAATTCAATATCGTCTCCAACAATAAAAGGTTGCTCGGTGAAAAGTGTAAACGAAGCAAAAAGGTTTTCGAGGGTGGCTCTTGCGGCTAAAGCCAAGGCAACCCCACCAATACCAAGCCCGGTAATAAGACTGATAACGTCTTGTTTAAAGACAAAACCTAAAATGAGAAAAAATGAGGAGAAGGCTATTAAAACAATAATAATATCACGGAAAAAAGGGACTAATTGTTTCTCTTTATTTGAATCTGCCTCTTCGGCTTTCTTAAGGTAAACCAAGGCAAAAAAACGAATCAGACGAATGATGAGCCAGGTAATGCCGGCCACAAACAGCATATCTAAAGTACGGTCGATAAAATCAGCCACACGCATTTTGCCAAACGGAATGATACGCCACTTGCGTGGAAAAACGATTTCATTAACCGCCGCATAAATAATAAACAAAGCCAGCAAAAACTCTACCGGACCCCTGAGCAGGTTTACAAAGTCGGCCACAGGTACGTTTTTGGTCTCTTTTTTCATCAGTCGGTAAACTATTTTGCTTACCATTACCGACAGAATCCGCTTAAACAAAAAACCTACAATGAGTATTCCAAAAAACCACAGCCAGTTTTCGGCACTATTATATAAAAAACTACTTCTAAGAAATTTATCCATTACAACACTATTTATGAATCTTTCAGCTTGATTCTTTTACCACAAACTATCAATACCATCTTTTACAAAATCACTGACTCTTTTTTCAACCCATGTTTCGTTGGTATCAGGCAGCATAAAACCTACATGGCCGCCAAAATGTAGCAATTGCAGAAAAACGTGAGGATTATGCTCGGCTTCGCCCAAATCTAAACATTCGGGCGAGAGGAATGGGTCATTTTTTGCCTGTATAATCAGCGTGGGTTTAAGAATGTTTTTCAGATAAGGTTTTGCGCCTGCTTTTTTATAAAAATCGTGGGCATCTTTAAAACCATAGAGCTTGGCTGTATATCGGTTATCAAACTCTTCAAAGTTTTTTATCCTTTCGTAGCCCTCGTGATTCAGCAAAGGATTATTGGGGTGCTGAATAGCTTTCTGTTTTATTTTTTTACCTAATTTATTAATAAAGCGCGTCATATAGAAGCGTCGGCCAGGTTTATACAACTCAAAAACCGAGGAAAACAAATCAAGCGGAACTGATACTGCCACACCGCATTTAACCTGCTTGGGTACTCTTTCGGGTTGGTCGCCTAATAATCGCAAGGTCATACTGCCACCCATACTGAAGCCAACCAGTATCACTTCTTCATAATGATGTTTCTGAATGGCATACTCCACTACAAACCTGATGTCTTCTACATCGCCATGATGATAAAATCTTGGCAAGCGATTCATTTCACCACTGCAACTGCGGCAATTCCATCCGAGCCCATCATAGCCATTGTCATTAAATTTCTTAATCATGCCTGTTACATAATGACGGGTAGAGTCTCCCTCAAGCCCATGCGTAACTATAATTAGCTTTTTGCCGGGTTGTTTACCTGCATACGACCAGTCGAGGTCCAGAAAATCACTATCGGCTAATTCTACCCGCTCACGCTGATACTTAACAGGTATTTTTCGGAAAAGACTTGGATAAATGGTTTGTATATGGGCATTAAATTGCCATTTTGGAGGACGATAATCGGTATTGAGTGGTAAAACTGGCATAACACTATAAAAATTAATCTGTCAGACAAAACATCCCAACAATTAGTGACGGACTTAACACTATAACAGCATTTTTATCAAATCCATTTCTTCCGCTTAAAGAAAAACAGGAATATCATTGATGAAAGCACCATCAGTATGATGGCAATCCAGAAACCATAAGGATGATTGGAGGAAGGTATTACCTGATAATTCATGCCAAATATCCCGGCAATGAGTGTCGGAGGTAAAAATATAATGGTTACGACCGTAAAAATCTTGATAATTTCGTTCTGTTCAAGATTAATAAGCCCCATAAAGGTATCCTGTAAATACTCTAAACGTTCAAAATTGAAAGTAGTATATTCAAGCAATGAGGTAATATCTTTTAAAACAATACGCAACCTTTCTTTGCGGTCTTCAGGAAAATAGACACTTCTTAAAATCTGAGACAATACCCGTTGTTTATCTATGATACTCTCCCGAATCAGCATCGTATTTTCCTGCAGATTATTGATTTTCAGCAACGATGCCTGCTTGGGTTTCTTTTCTCTGCTCAATGCCTTGCTGATGTTCTTTACCTCTTTGGTCATGTTCTCCAGCAAATCAGCATCAGACTCAATACGGGTTTCAAGCAAAAGCAGCAGAATGTCCACCCCATCCTTGAATACCTCTTCGCCTAATTTGATTTTCTTTACAGTATCGGCAAATGAACGGGAGTCTCCCTGGCGATAGGTGAACAGCACATTATCCCGAATCATGAACGAAACCGGATAAAAGTGATAACCGTCCTGGTCTGATTTCAAAAAATTGGAGTTGGCATTAATGGTATTATTCTGTTCAAAGTACCGGGCACTGCTTTCAATCTCTACAATTTCCTGTGGGGTCTGAAAACTGATGTCACACTTGGTTTCAATCCATTCTTCCTCTTCCTGCGATGCAGATTGTAAATCGACCCACATCAGGTTTTTAAGATGTCCGAGTTCTCGTACATCTGTTTCTTTCTTGACTTGTTTGCCTTCTTTATAAAAAAAACGTACCATGAGTCAAAGATTTTATTAGTTTCATAGGCAGAGGCTGCCTACGCTAAAATCAGTTTTTCTATCACTTCCGGAAAGTGCTTGTGCTCCAATACCTGCACTTTTGCCGCTATGTCATCAGGCGTATCGCTCTCTATCAATTCACACTTTGCCTGAAAAATCACCTCGCCTTCATCATAGTTTTCGTTCACGTAATGAATCGTAATGCCCGACTCGGTATCTTTATTGGCATGAACAGCCTCATGCACAAAATGCCCCCACATACCTTTGCCGCCATATTTTGGCAGAAGCGCAGGGTGAATATTGATAATTTTATTCGGATAGGCTTTTACCAGATTTGTTGGTATCAACCATAAAAAACCAGCTAAAATCACCCAGTCAATGCCCTGCTTTTGCAGAATTTCAACAATTTTATCAGTTTTGGCAAATGATTTCTTATCAAAAATCAGAATCGGTACACCAAGCCTTCTTCCTCTTTCAATAATACCTGCCTGCGGATTATTTGTCAATAATAAATCAACCTGAATTGATTCACTGTTCTCAAAATAATTAATAATTTTTTCGGCATTACTCCCCGACCCCGAGGCTAATATGGCAATACGTTTCATTTTTTCAGCTGATAATTTCCGGCAAATAGCTAACACTCTTCTATGTACAAGGCCTATACAGACAGCAAGGCTTACAAAGTGCGAATCACGGTATTTTTTTTTAAAGTAGGAATTTTTAACTTATAAAAATAAAGTAACCTGAAAAATCTATATACCAAATAATATTTGGAGGTAACCCCACCCTAACCCTCCCCAACAATGGGGAGGGGAAAAAAAAAGCCCCTCTCCCCACAGTTGGGGAGAGGGGTTGGGGTGTGGGGTCAAAGCCTCGCCAAATAATATTTCGTGCGCTTATTTTCTAAGATAAAGGCATATCACAATTTCCCCTTATAAAGTTCGTCCTGCCATTTTTTCAGTTCATCCCATTTGCCATCACGGGCAAGTACAGCCTGGTCTGCCCAGGTAGTCGGGTCATGAATCTGGAATCTGCTTCCTGCTTTATCCAATATTTCTTTCATTCGGGTTACAGGCGTATCAGCCAGTTGAGCAAAGGTATAAATCCCTGCTTTATTAAATAATTCTTCAATTTTCGGCCCGATACCCTCTACAATTTTCAGGTCGTCTTTTACAGGCGGAACAACTGGTACAGGTGTAATACCCACGCCAGCAATTACACCGGTTGTTACTGCCACAGGGCTTGGCTCAACAGCTACCGATACTCTATTTTTGCGACAGGCATCTAATTCATTTTCCAGAAATTTTATTCTGTCCTGCAATTCTGTATTATAGGCTTCTAAATTTTTAACCTTTTTACCCAACAACCACCAAAGCAACAAAGCCAGCAATAACAAAGGTAAAAGCCAGAAAAGAAATATATCCCAGGGGAAATTATTAAACAGACAATGTAAATTTTCCATTATATAAAAAGCATTTTAATCGTTTCAGAATAATTTAAGATTGGGGTTCAGCTTCGGTTCACTACTTCAGCCTGATAGTTGCCCGACGATTTTTGGCTTTGCCCTCGTTGGTTTCGTTAGATGCAATCGGCTCTTTTTCGCCTTTACCTTCGGTTGCCATCTGGGTAGCGCTTATGCCTTCCGTTGTCAACAGGCTTTTTACCTTAGTGGCTCGTATTTCTGATAGTTTCTGGTTGGCGTCTTCGGCTCCATCACCATCGGTATGGCCTGTAATCAGTAATTGTTTTTCAGGATACTTAGCCAGATACCTTTTGGCTGTTACCAGAAACGTGTCAACCTCGGGCGTATGCAGAATACCCGTTTGTCCTGATACAAAATAGACGTCGAGCGGTTTAAAGAGAATCTGTTCTTCGGGTGTCAGTTGAACGGTATCAGGCGACTGACTGGCAGGAGTATCCACACTATCTATCACAGGGGTATTGTCTAATGAAACCACTGTACCACTGTAGCAATAGGGTTTACGATGGCAGTTCCAGAACCAGCTATAAGCCAGAGACCATAACAGAATCAGTAGTAAAATAAGGAGTCTGTTCATTTTGATTGCCGGGTTTGGGTAAATAATCTATTCAATAGTTTTGGGAGGGGAAATGTAGTAAAAAGTAAATAAACAACCATCATCTGTATAGGTTTTCTTTATAATTTTAGTAAAAAGCGGTTAATGACTTCAAAATTTGGTAATAACGATTAAATCACAAAATAAATAATTTCTTAAAATCCATCAAAAACAGTAATTTTGGGCAAACCAAAACCCGTTTTTATTTTTAATGGAATCAATTAAAGTTTTCGCTCCTGCTACTGTTGCCAATGTTGCCTGTGGGTTTGATATTTTCGGCTTTGCAGTAGATGCTCCCGGTGATGAGGTTATTGTAAAAAAGCGTAATGATAAACAGATTGTCATTACGAAAATTAGCGGAGATGAAGGCAAACTTACCCTTGATGCCAGTAAAAATGCAGTTACGGTTCCTATTATAGCTTTTCTTAAAAAAAATGGCATCGAGCAAGGGTTTGATGTAGAGTTGCATAAAAAAATGCCATTAGGCAGTGGTCTGGGCAGTAGCTCGGCCAGTTCGGTAGCAGGTGTATTTGCTGTCAACGAAATTTTAGGTAAGCCCTGCACTACCAAATCTTTGCTTCCGTTTTCGATGGAAGGCGAACGTATAGCCTGTGGATCGGCTCATGCCGACAACGTGGCTCCGGCACTAATGGGTGGCTTTGTGGTTATCAGAAGCTATAACCCGCTCGATATTTTCAGTGTACCTACTCCTTCTGAACTTTTTGTTACTATCGTTCACCCCGATATTGAAGTCAATACAAAAGATGCCCGCCATATATTGCGTAATGAGGTATCGATGAAAAATACCATTGCGCAGATGGGCAATGTGGCAGGTATGATAGCAGGTCTGATGCAGTCAGATTATGATTTGATTGCCCGCTCAATGGTTGATTTTATTATCGAACCCGTGCGTGCCATATTGATTCCTGAGTTCTGGGAGGTAAAACATGCTGCTTTAGAGGCAGGCGCCTTGGGGTGTAGTATATCCGGTGCAGGCCCTTCTGTATTTGCGTTCAGCAAAGGACAATCTACGGCTGAAAAGGTTGCGATGGCTATGAAAACAGCTTTTGAAAAAGCCAGTATTCACTGCAATGCCTATGTTTCGGGGGTTAATATTCATGGGCCAAAAGTCATCAATTAAAATAAAAAGGCTCGTTTGAACTTTATCTGTCTGTGCTTATGTTATGTTACTGTCAGGTGATGAAATAATGTCTGCATTAGTTTATCCGATTGAAATCCAGCTTCAATTGTTGAAATATGCGTAAAAAAAATATTGTCAAAATATATTGACAAATAAAAATAAACGTTATATAATTGCATTCAAATCCGAGTAAAAACTTCAATAGGCTTTCTGTAGTAAGAAATCACCCTCTTTGAATCAGTCCAATTGTTTCTGAAATTACAATCCATAAATAGCTTGCTAATTTCTTATTCCGGGAGTTTTCCTAAAATTTAAATGTAGCATAAGGTATAAAGAAAAAGCTCCAGTTAAAGTAAAATACTTATAACCAAATAGTTTCGCTTACTGCTTGTGGTTTACTTTCAACTGTTCACTAACTTATAATATCCATTTCTTATTTTCAGCATCGATAATAATCGCTAACCATCGCATAAAAACGTATCGTTAATTCTCACGTATGTACACATCAGAAGAACTGAATCTGAAACTTTTATCAGAGTTAAGAAAAATTTGTATAGAACTGGGCATAAAAGATGTCCGCAATGGCTCAAAAAATGAGCTCGTTGAAAAGATTTTAGAGCATCAAGCCAATAAATCCACTTTTAACATGCCAAAAGAAGTAGCTGCTCATTCGTCAACTACAGATTTTGAAGTACCATTATTTAATAATAGTAACAAAGCACCTAAAAACCGCACCCGATTGTCGAAACCCGGAGATACCAAAACAGAGGAAAGCCCGTTTTCAAAAGAGCCTGTAAAAAAGGTCGGAGGGAAAAAGCCTTTTGAAAAACAACCACCCAAAGAAATTTTCAGTGAAACTCCTCCTGCTCCGGTAACTGATTCGCATCCTCCCCTCAATACCGATATTCCTTTTGACCCAGATCTGGAACCCCTGTTAAATTTAGAAGAAGCAGAAGATTTTGATTTATCACAAATCGATGCAGAAATGAGCGAATTTGAAGGGCTGATTGATGATATCGTACCGGATATTACCGAGCCGAAAGAAGATAAAAGATTTGTTGACGACTACACCAAGGTTATCAAAAAGCAATTCAATAATTTAATCAAAGAGTTTGACGGGCTGATTGAAAACGAAGGTGTACTCGAAATCATGCAGGAAGGTGGATATGGTTTTCTTCGCTCGGCCGATTATAACTACTTAGCCAGTCCTGACGATATTTACGTATCGCCATCTCAGATAAAATTGTTTGGTTTAAAAACAGGTGATACCGTTAAAGGTGCTATCCGTCCGCCCAAAGAAGGTGAAAAATACTTTGCCTTACTGAAAGTACTTTCGGTAAATGGCAAAACTACCGAAGAGATTCGTGATCGTATTCCGTTTGAGTACCTTACGCCTCTGTTCCCTGAAGAGCACATCAAATTAAGTAGTAAACCAGATGTTTATTCAACACGGGTATTAGACTTGTTTGCCCCTATCGGTAAAGGTCAACGGGGTATGATTGTGGCGCAACCTAAAACAGGTAAAACGGTATTATTGAAAGAAATAGCCAATGCCATCACCCGGAATCACCCTGAAATTTATCTGATTATCCTGCTGATTGACGAACGTCCGGAAGAGGTTACTGATATGCAACGTAGTGTACGTGCCGAGGTAATATCTTCTACTTTTGACGAAACTGCCGACAGACACGTAAAAGTATCAGGATTAGTTTTGGAAAAAGCCAAACGTCTGGTTGAGTGCGGACACGACGTAGTGATTCTATTAGATTCCATTACCCGTCTTGCCCGTGCCTACAATACCGTTATCCCATCGTCAGGCAAAATACTTTCCGGTGGTGTAGATGCTAATGCCTTGCACAAACCTAAGCGTTTCTTTGGTGCGGCCCGTAATGTAGAAAATGGTGGTTCATTAACCATTATTGCTACTGCCCTGATTGATACAGGTTCTAAAATGGACGAGGTAATCTTCGAAGAGTTTAAAGGTACAGGTAACATGGAGTTGCAGCTTGACCGGAAACTATCAAACAAACGTGTGTATCCTGCTATTGATATTCTGGCATCGGGTACCCGTCGTGAAGACTTGTTGATGGATAAAGATACCTTGCAGAAAGTATGGTTGTTACGCAAATATATGGCTGATATGAATCCTATGGAAACAATGGAATTCTTATTAGACAAAATGAAAGGTACCCGTAACAACGAGGAGTTCCTGCTGACAATGAACAGATAATCTCAGGTATTTTTGACAATTTTCTTAGAACGGATAATGTCGTCCTGATTAACGATTACAAAATAAATACCTTCCGGAAGCCCTGCTAAATCAAAATCATGCAGGGCTTTTGTATGTACGTCTTCTTGTAATATCTTGCCCGCCAGATTTGACAACTGATAATGGGTTTCTATACCGGGTGGCACTTTCACATATACCTTTTCGTCGGGTTCGTTATAAAATATCACTAATTCGTCTTTTCTCATGTTTCTTTGGTTTAGGGTCTGCTCTGATTAAAACTTCTCTATCTTTTTAGAAGTAAACAGGTAATATTGTCCGGCTTTCAGTGTCATGCGTTGGTATTTATCAGTTACATGCCAGATTGTTTCGCTAAAAAATTCATACCATACGCCTGCTTCCAAGCTACTTTTTACTTCTACTTCTTTCAGGTTAAAACTGGCAATAATTCTTACATTAAGGCTTGGATGATTAATATTGATTTTCTTCACCAGACTTTCTGATACTTCTACAAATTTCCCTTCTTTAAAAGCAACAATATTTTTTCTTAAACGAATCATTTGTCGGTAAACTTCAAACAAGGCTTGTCGGTCTGGGTCTTTCAGATACTCCCATCTAATCGGCTTTACACCTGTGCGGCTATTGTAATCTATTGATATATCATACCCAAATTCACCAAACTGCCAGAATAACTTAGGGCCGGGATAAGCAAAAAACAGTACTGCTGCCGCTCTTGCCCTGGCCAACGCCAGGGCAGTATCTTTAAACTTCTGGTGGGCATCATATATGAGCCTTTCTTCATCATGGCTTTCCATATAGCCAACCAGATGTGCTTTTTCCCAACCTCGGTTTTCAGCACTAAGCCACGATATACTATCATTTTTACCTTTCAGCAGATTTCTGAACTGATGATTCAAATGCCCCCACAATAAAAACCCATAATCGGCCAGTTCGGTTTCTTCATCATTGGCCGAAAGATGTTCTAAAATAAGGTAACAATGCTGATTATAATGCCTGATTTTATTGTACATCCGTTTCAGCAATTTCACCCGACTGGCATCATAGCTCGACCATTTCAATACATCAGGGTAAGATTGTACCTGTGTAAATCCTTTGGTAAGGTCAAACCTGAAACCATCTATTTTATATTCGTTGAGCCAGAAATGACATACCTCGTCAAAGAACGCCTGTGTATATTTACTTTCGTGATTAAAATCAAAAAAAACAGAATAAGGGTGCGTGGCTTTTTCGTTGAAAAATGGGTGAACTCCGTTTACAGTCTTATGCCCCTTGTAAGCCTTGTAGTATGAAAATTTCTTATCGGCATGGTTAAATACAACATCTAAAATAACTGCTATGCCATTTTCGTGGCATTTGTCTATCAGGTATTTCAGGTCGTTTTTAGTACCATAGGCCTTATCAGCCGCAAAATAAAAAGTCGGGTTATAACCCCAGGAGTCATTCCCGGTAAACTCCTGTACAGGAAGCAATTCAATGGCATTGATGCCTATATTCTTAAAATAAGGAATAAATCCGGCTATATCTCTGTATTTGCGAGACTCAACAAAATCTCTGATAAGTAACTCATAGATTACCAGTTCTTCTGCCGGAGGTGGTATAAAATTTTGAATTTTCCAGTCATAAGGTTCCTGTGCGGTCTGCAAAACAGACACACTACCTTTGAATGGATTTTCAGAAGGATATTTTTTTAGGTCAGGATAAACATTGGGCGAAATCTGGGAATCGAACTGAGGGTCAAGTATTTTTTCGGTATAAGGGTCAGCCACTACTATTTTTTTATCAATCAGAAACTGATAAGCATATTCTTTTCGGGGTTCTAATTCGTCGATAATTATACTAAAAGTTTCTCCATCAGCTTCCTTAGTCATTGCATATTCCTCAGAAACCTGCCAGTTGTTGAACTCCCCTACTACATGAACCGATTTTTTATATGGTGCTTTAAAAGTCAGTTTTACGCTATGGTCATTAATGTATTCTATCATTTTCCCCTTAACGAATCATATATTTTTCAAGTTCTTCATATACTTTATGAATCGGTAAGCCCATAACTGTATAGAAAGAGCCTTCAATTTTAGTGATACCAATCATCCCGATAAAGTCCTGCACGCCATAGCTGCCTGCTTTGTCAAACGGTTGGCATTTCTGAATATAGTATTCAATTTCCCAATCGCTTAACTCCTTGAATGTAACATAGGTGGTATCTGCGAAGGTAATAGTTTCTTCTTGAGTCATGATACAAACTCCGGTTATAACCTTATGTACCTTGTTGCTTAACAATCTGAGCATTCGCCGGGCATCTGCTGTATCCACAGGTTTATTGATGATTTCGTTAGCTACCACCACTACCGTATCAGCACAAAGAATAATTTCGTTGGCTAAATTTTCTCTGAAACAAAGTGCTTTGTTTTTGGCCAGAAAAGCAGGCACTTCGGCAACGGGCATATCAGCCGGAAATGTTTCATCGGTAGGTATTACTTTTACTGAAAACGTAAATCCTGCATTGTGCATGATTTCTTTACGACGTGGTGAATTGGAAGCTAATATGAGTGGTCTGTCTAATTGCATGACAAAAGTATTGAAATGCGAAATAAACAAATCTGCCTTAGAATTACGAACATTCGGAAAAATTTCACATTGAATGAGCTTACGTATATATATGTTAATACATACAATAAAAAAAATTAGTTCATTCGTTTTTGGCATTGGTTTCAGGCACCTGATTAAATGGGTTAATTTTATTAACAAATTTCGTACTAAACTGTAATTAGCTGAAAATCAAAAAATTATCATGTATCCACTGGATAATTTTTCAAAAAAAATATTCAATAAATTTCTTAACTAACGGCATTATATGTAATAAAAATACAATTTTTAAGTAACATAATACCATTCAATAAAAAAATTGGCATAATTATTTCTTGTATCATAGTAGAATATAAAAATACTCTTGAATCTTCTAACTAATCATAAAAGAGTATATACCATTAAAAACAATTTTTTGCTAATATTTAAATAACTTTTGTTGTAAAGAATTAAACCCCATTTGCAGTAGTATGCTACAAACTGATAAAATATCATTTTCCGGGTTTTCAATCCTTAACATAGTAACCAATTAATGTTTACTTGGTTTAAGCTAAGGCCGAATCTGCTATCTGTTATTTTGTATCCTCTTCTCCAAATAGGTTTGATGAACCTGAAACAACTTTTGCCGAACCGATGAACCTGGTAAAAAAACATATCTCCTTTTACATTCCTTTTTCAAGGAATTGTTTGCGTGAGAAATCACGGGGAAATCTGTTGCACTATGTTTATCCATTTTTAACTTTTGCTGAAAAATGCTCGTATCAACCAAAATATCTTTCCTGTATTTCTTTAATTAAAGAAACGCAAGTCTTGTAGCTGAGACTGTGAAGATTTATTTTGTCTGTACTGTGCATTGAATTTTAAAAACTTTTGCTCATTAAAAACAAAACTTTTGCTGTCGGATGCCCGAATGGATTGTCATATCTCCCGATTTATTTCTTAATGATTTAAGAACTGAGAAACTTTTAGTTAAAAGTTTCTGAGAGAACTGCCATATTCCGGTTTATGTATCTAACACTAAAGACTTTTGCTGAATATTATTTGCTGTAAGATGCTTTACATGACCGCCACGCTTCCTGTTTACTAATGTATAAAAATAGTGAATCAAGGGTCTTGAAAAAGACGCTCATGGAATTGCTATGTCATGCTATTGCATCAATTAAAAACTTTTGCTCGGTTTTCTAAAGTAATTTTTGCTGTAATCGCCACAGAATAGGCAACACAAGCCTTTAGGTTGTGTTTTTATTCAGGCACCGTTAAATCTTTTGCTAAACATTCATTTAAAAACTTTTGCACATGGTAACAATGAAAACTACATGCAAGCTACTCTTACTTGTACTTCTGGCTTCTGGTATGGCATTCGGCCAGCAAACCATTGAAAACAATCGAATTTGTCTTGACCCCATTGCGGGTACAGGTGCTTATGTAGGCACCCCATTAGGCGGCGGTGTATGTGCCCTTTGTAACATACAAAATCCCGGTAACGTGGTAGATGGTAATCTGGGTAATTACGCAACTGTAACCCTCGGTGCTCAGGTGCTAAGTAATTACAATATGATGATTGTCAGAGACTCATTGCAATACTATCCGGCTGGTAATGCTGCCGGTTTCATCATCGGTCCTGATGCAGGCTTGTTAAATACAGCCATTTTAAGCAACCTTAGTATTCAGACTTATCGTAACGGTGTACTTCAGCAAACAGCTACTGTTGGAGGGTCTCCTGCACTTAATCTGGCCGTTCTACAAAATACTTCTACCGGAAAACAGGTACTGAGCTTTATTACCAGCTCCGATTTTGACGAAGTAAGATTAGTTGCCAACGGCACAGTTTCATTGCTGACAACCCTTCGTATCTATGAGGCTTTTGAAGGGCCTGCCTCTTGCGCAATAGATTGTACAACTGACCTTACAGGGTCGTTGGCTTCAGGTGCGCCAACAACGGGTTCATCAGGGCTTTGTCTTGGTGCTTCAACCAACAATCCCAATTTTCTCACAGATGCCGATTCAACCAATTTTGCCAATATTACTATTCCTTTAGGTGTGGCTTGTACACGTTATATACAGATGACTGCCGCCTCCACTTATCCGGCAGGAACTTTTGCGGGCTTTGTGGTGCAGAATGCAGGAACCTTGCTAAGTGCTACACTCTTAGGGGGCATCACCATAAGCACTTATGAGAGTGGCACTCTGCGTGAAAGTTTTTCAGGTGCTTCGCTGGCCTCTGCTGTGGCATTGTCAGGAGCCTCTCCTATGTATCAGTTAGGGTTTAAAACTACTCTGGCGTTTAATCAGATAAGAATAACAGTGAGTGGTGTATCAGTATTAGCTGACTTGAATATCTATTATGCTTACATTAAACTTGACACCGACAATGACGGTGTTCCTGATTGTATTGATAAATGTGCGTCAGGCAGTGATTTATTAGACACTGACGGAGATGGAACGCCCGATGGTTGCGATACCAACGCTATTGATTTATCTCTTGCTAAAACTGTTAATAACTCAACGCCGGCAGAAGGTGGCACAGTGGTTTTCACGATTACAGCTACACGTGACAACACAACACAAAATGCCACAGGGGTCAGGGTAACGGATATTTTACCTGCCGGCTTGACTTACGTTTCGCATAGTGCCGGAACCGGAACATTCTATACACCGGGAACAGGCATCTGGAACATTGGTAGTGCTTTGGGTGGTACAACCAACAGCATTGCGCTCACCATTACGGCAACAGTAGATACAGTAGGCGTATTATCAAACGTGGCACAGATAACAGCCTCAAACGAAACTGATACCGACAATGCCTCGGTGCAAGACCATATTGCAAGCGCCTGCGTTTCGGTTCCGGTTCAGATCTGTCAGGGGCAATCTATCACACTTATTGCACCATTAGCAGGCTCTTATCAATGGTACAGAAACGATACTCTGATAGTAAGTGCTACCAACGATTCTCTGATTGTAACCACAAGCGGTAATTATACAGTCAATTTTACCTCAACGAGCGGCTGTCTTTCCGGAAACTGTTGCCCGGTTATTATAGATGTCAATGCTTTACCGAGTATCAGTGCCGGAGCCGACGTTGCGGCCTGTGCAGGTACAACCAGCACACTTACTGCCACAGGTACAGGTACTTTCCTCTGGAATACCGGGGCAACTACTGCTACTATCAGCGTTTCTCCTACTTTAACTACCAACTATACCGTTACGATTACAGATGCGCTCGGGTGTTCAAATTCCGATACTGTTACAGTAACATCAAACCCTGCTCCGTTATCGGCTAATGCCTTAGCTATTTGTAATAACAATGGCACAACCGGAGATGCATCTGATGATACCTTTACCATTATCCTGAATCCATCGGGTGGTAGTGGTGGCAATTACAGCGTTACACTCAATGGTTCGGCAGTACCGGGTACCTTTACCTATGGGGTGGCAAGTGCGCCAATTTCAGCCGGACTCATCTCTACTGGTAGTAAAACTTTAATTATTACAGATAGTAATACCTGTGCACTAAGTACCTTGGTCAGTCCTCCGGCGGCCTGTTCAAGCTGTCCTCCTAAGGTCTGCGTACCAATCACCATAGTCAGGTCTGAGTAACTCAAAAAGTAAAACTTCAGTTCAAACAAACCAATGGCGGGTATCGGTTCACACCGGTATCCGCTTTTTTTTGGTTGCTTATAAACAATATGCCTCTCATTCTGCTTATAGCTATACTGAATCCGGCAATGATACTTTTGTTAACATGCTTGTTAATATAAGCCATTAATGTTGCGATTTTGTGAAAAAATCGTATCTTTTCAGCATGATTAAGTGGTCTATTATATTCTTACTGCTAACGCATTTCAGTTTCGGACAAAATCCAGACTACGAAAAATTTGATATTGACAAGTCTGCCAAAGACAGCATAATGTACACTAAACTGAAGGCCAAAATGGGCAAAACTAAAATTGGCCGACAGATATATGGTTTTTTGTTCAGAGATGTGTATAATTCCAACGTACTGAAAAATGAGATTAGTAAATTAGAGGCTAACCCGTTTGCCCAGTATGAAGGCAAGACCATCGGTAAAATCATTATCAGGCAATTAGATATTTTCGGACCAAGTGTAAACGATACCACCCGCAGAGGCAATCGGTTCGAACGCTTTGCAAGCAAGAATTTCCATACCAATACCCGTGAAAAAGTTATCCGTAAATCTTTTCTGTTATTCAAAGAATGGGATAAACTCAGTTCGCAAACCTTAAAAGATACCGAGCGCCTTCTGCGAGCCAACCCTATTATTCACGATGTGCGTATTTTAGTAAATGAACGAAAAGAAAGCCCCTGGATAGTGGACATAACCGTTATCATACAAGATGTTTGGTCTATTAACTTTGATGTAGGAGCCAGTAGCCTTAAAGACTTTAAAATAGGTATTGAAGACCGTAATTTTCAGGGTAACGGGCATTCGTTTCTTAATAAGGTAACGTGGCGGAAAGATGACCCTTATCAGGATTTTGGTGCCAGAAGCATCTACACCATTCCATACATTGGCAAAACTTTTATTACCGGACAAATCAGTGCTATTCACGAACGGGATTTGACCCAGTTTTCTGTCAGGGCTTTTCGTCCTTTCCTTACGGTAGATACCAAAGATGCAGGAGCGGTTGAGTTGGGATATTATAAAATCAGAGAATACAAACGGCTCGACTTATTGGGTAAAGAACTGGTGTATCAGACAGGCTATTATTATTCAGACATCTGGTATGGGCATGCCTTTAAACTAAAGGGCGCACGTGCCAGCCAGCGGTTGGTAGTGGCAGGTCGCCGCACAAGTTACGAATATGGCACCCGACCAGAGGTAAGGCCTGATACCAACAAAATTTACTGGAACCGCACTACCATTCTGGGGAGTGTGGGCTATTCAACCCGTTATTACAAACGAGATATTCTTATCTACGGCTTTGGACGTACGGAAGACGTGCCCACAGGTAGTTTAATATCATTTACATTTGGCCGAGAACAAACAGAGTTTGGGGCAAGAAATTATGCAGGGTTACAATATGCCAATGGAACTTATCTGAATAATGATAAAGGCTATCTGTATTATTTGGCCAGTGCAGGCACTTATCTGAAAAAGAAAGAAGCCCAACAAGGAATTTTAAGTCTGCAAAGTTTTTATTTCAGTCCGCTCATGAAATTAGGCAATGCGCAGACCCGTAACTTTATTAATCTGGGCTTTACTTACGGCATCAACCGCGACCCTGTTGACTACCTGAACATAAGTGGGTCAGACGGTATTGTGGGGGTTAATAATAGCTCGCTCATTGGCGACAAACGCTTAACCTTAGGTTTTGAATCGGTTTTGTTTTCTAAGAAAAGCCTCGTTGGGTTTCGTATTGCTTATTTTACTTTTGCTAATTTCGGGCTTGTTAGTTTGCGGAGTGTACCGCTTTTTAACAGTACACTTTATCAGGGATACGGCATCGGTTTAAGAATCAGAAACGAGAATCTTACCTTTAAAACATTCCAGATACGGATAGGCTACTATCCGAATCTTCCTAATACCAATTCTCTTTTCCGGTTTGGCTTTGATAGTATTCAACCCCTACGCTTGCGTGATTTTGATATTTCTGCGCCTACTATTATTCCGCTCCGGTAATTTTTTTTCAATCATTGGAACTATCTTTCATTGACACTTGTATTATATGTACTAACATATATTGTTAGTGTATAATAAACCTCATTAGTTATTTACGAAAATATGTCGATTGAAAAAGACATAAAACAACAAAAACCCTTTAAGAGTCCTTATCAGAAATTGGTAGTAAACATACTTTTTACCAATAACTGGATGAACAGCGACCACATGAATATTCTGAAACCGTTTGATTTGACGGCACAGCAATACAATGTGTTGCGTATCTTAAGAGGGCAATATCCCAATCCGATTACGGTGAACGGAATCATCGAGCGGATGTTGGATAAGATGTCAAATGCGTCTCGTCTTGTTGACAAATTATTAACCAAGGATTTGGCTTCGAGATGCGATAACAAAGATGACAGACGGGCATGCGATGTAAGAATTACGCAGAAGGGGCTGGATGTGCTGAAAGAAATTGATGTATTACAGGAAAACTGGGAAACATCTTTTTCTAACCTGACACCCGAAGAAGCAGAGAGTTTAAGCAACCTGCTTGACAAGCTCCGAGGCAGTAATTAATGGATTTTTCCAGATTAGGTTAGGTAGGTTTTAATAATCTATGTAATCTATTGACTATAAAGAGTTTTTTTTATTTTAGTTATTAATGCGTAAACCAAATTATCAAAACCAATGAAAATTTTTAAAAGTTTATTTACAGTAGCAATCGCAGGATTAGTAAGTGTTTCAGCAATGGCTGATAATGGCAAAAAGGCTCCACAAAGTTTAAAAGTTGATACCAAAGCAAGTACTTTCAACTGGCTTGGTAAAAAAATTACAGGTGAGCATAATGGTACAATTGATATTAAAACCGGAAATCTGATTGTAGAGGGAGATAAATTGACAGGTGGTGATTTTGTGATTGATATTAACAGTATCAAGGTATTAGATGTGAAAGATGAAGGATACAATGCCAAATTAGTTGGTCACCTGAAAGCACCGGATTTCTTTGATGCAGCCAAATACCCGACAGCTACATTCAAAATTACCAAAGCTACGCCTAAAGGCGGTACCAATTATGACATTGCGGGTAATCTTACCATCAATGGCGTAACGCAACCTATTTCGTTCCCTGCCACTGTCAACATCAATAAAAACGGTTCGGCAAGTGCAACGGCCAAATTTGAAGTTGACCGCACCAAATTCGGCAGCAAATATGCGTCTAAATCATTTTTTGATACCATTGGCGACAAAGCCATTTATGACAACTTTACAGTAGAAGTTAAATTGGCTGCTGGTAAAACCGGAGTTTAAGCTACCGTAAATTATACAAATAGCCTTTTTCTAAAAAGCCGCAGATGAATATTTCATCTGTGGCTTTTTTATTTTAGCTTTACGCCCATGATTTCAAGCAAAATTTTCTTGAAATCGTCCAAATTATCTTCAACAATTAAAACAAAATCGATAATGGCCTATAATGAACCGATGCTAAGAGCAGGTGCTTTAGAAGGAAAAACCTTTGTGGTAACAGGGGGTGGAACCGGACTTGGCAAATCAATGACCAAATATTTTCTTGAATTAGGTGCAAATGTGGTAATTACCAGTAGAAAATTACAGGTATTGGAAGAAACCGCCCATGAACTCACGCAGGAAACAGGTGGCAAAATAGTACCCATTGCCTGCGATGTGAGGGATTATGGCGCCATTGAAGCCATGAAAGACAAAACTATTGCCGAATTTGGCAAAGTTGATGGCTTGCTGAACAATGCCGCAGGGAACTTCATCTCCCCTACCGAACGCCTCTCGCATCGTGCTATTGATACAGTGGTTGATATTGTATTAAAAGGCAGTTATTACTGTACCTTGGCTTTTGGTAAACACTGGATTGAGCAAAAACAGAAAGCTACTGTACTGAGCATTGTAACTACCTACTCATGGACAGGTTCTGCATTTGTGGTACCTTCAGCAATGGCTAAATCGGGGGTTTTGGCTATGACACGTAGCCTGGCTGTTGAATGGGCAAAATATGGTATCCGTTTCAATGCCATTGCGCCGGGGCCATTCCCGACTAAAGGTGCGTGGGATAGGTTATTTCCGGTTGATGCCTTCCCAGAACACTTGCGAGAGCGATTCTCTGAATTTGGCAATGTCCCCTTGAAACGGGTAGGTGAACATCAGGAATTAGCCAATTTAGCCGCTTATCTGCTATCAGATTTTTCTTCTTATATCAATGGTGAGGTGGTTACCATTGATGGTGGCGAATGGCTGAATGGTGCCGGAGAGTTTAATCATCTGAATGCTATTCCCAATGAAATGTGGGATGTGATACAGGCAGTTATCAAGAGCAATACCAAAGCCAAAAAGGAATAATCAGCAAACTATCCTCCTTTGAAAAACTCCTTTATTTTCTGGCAACGATGGCTTTTTTACAGCAGTCTGCTTATTGCATTAATGGGAATTTTGTTTGCTTCGAAGACCGATTTGCCGTTTTTTAAGTATTATGACCACGCCATCGCCAGAATTTTCTGGCAGACAAACGTGATTCCTGCCAATGTGAAAGATTTCCGGCAATTTGTGGCGGGGCCTTTAGGTGGCTCTATTGCCTGTTGCTATTTATTACTCGCCTATATGGCCTGGTACCCGTTTCAGCGGAAAGAAAAATGGGCAAGAAATGCCATTATAGTGGCTTTTACAGTCTGGTGTATCATTGACTCTTATATCTGTTTTATGTTTGAGGTTTATTTTCAGATTTATGTCATTAATGCCTTATCAGTTTTGCAAAAAGCCTTACCCATTATTTTCACATGGAAAGCATTTAAAGACTGAATCGTCCATAAATCTCTACTTATACGTGCGGAGATTCTGCCCCAAATGGTTTAAAAAAGGGTTTCAGGCATGTATTTTTCGATATAGGAATAGTTTTTTTAGTAGTTATAGTAACAGAGTTAATTACTCAGATATGTTGAAATTAACAGATTAAAACTATGGGAATAGTACAGAATAGGCAGAGAGACATTAAGAATGTATATCAGCCGGATAGTAAAAATAAAGCCGCCAGAGATACCTCTTCGGGTAACAGAGATGAGCGGCCTGATTCGAGAGATATAAAAGATGAGGTTGAAAAACCAAAATCAACCGATAATGATTAAACATCGAAAGATGGATAAAGATTTCTTCTATTTGTGATGGAACACCACTTCTTCTCATTCGTGTGTTTCATCACATTTTTTGTTTATTCTTTCCTTTCGCTCATAATTCTCCGCTTTCTTCAAAAGATTATCCCATCGATTTCGTTATAGAAAGGCCTCTATAAGGCTGATTTTATTTTTAACCAGGCACTCTCATTCTTCCAAAAAAGAACTTTTACAGGGTCTGTAATCCAATAAATTTAATAACTTTGTCATTACAATCACCGAACACTATGAAAATCAAATTTTTCAGGTATTTTCTTGTATCAATTACCCTAACAGTATTTGTATGGTCGTGCGATAAAGCACCTACAGAACCAATTCCACAACCTGTTGTCTTAGTAAAAGCCACTTTGGTACACGAATATACCAAAGAACAGCTATTAGCTTCACTTGGCTCACAGGCATCCGACTTCGCTTTATTTATACGTGGCGGTGTGAAACAATATAAAATCATTTATAAAACCAAAAACACCGATGGTACCGAAATTCAGGCTTCGGGTGCACTGGTAATTCCGTCAATTCCTAATCTTACCACCCCCCTGCCATTAGCCAGTTATCAGCACGGCACCATTTTTTCAGATAGTGAGGCTCCATCTTATTTCAATGCTAATGGCGAAGGCACGCTTGCTTCAGTACTGGCAACCCTTGGTTATATAGTCTCAGCACCTGACTATATCGGTTATGGCAATACCAACAACCTGCCGCATACCTACGAACACCGCGAGGGTTTAGCCACTGCCAGTTTAGATATGCTGCGAGCCGTAAAAGAGTTTATTATACAAGAGAATGTCAGTTGGAATAAAAATGTGTATCTAGGTGGTTATTCTGAGGGCGGTTTTGCTACCTTAGCCCTACAAAAGAAAATAGAAGAAGAAGCCCCAACCGAATTTACGCTGAAAGCCTCCAGTTGTGGTGCAGGCGCCTATAACAAAACCCTGAGTTTTAAAACCATTGCCAGCGAGGGTTCATCAGGCGACCCTACCCACAATGCTTCTTATATCTGGGTAATACTTACTTATGATAGGGCTTATAAACTCAATCGAGATATGACAAGCTATTTTAAAGAACCTTACGCAAGTCAGATTCAGAAAGACAAACAGAATGTAAGAATACAGGGCAGCTTCAATACCCTTATTTCAGATGCCATTAAACAAAGCTTGGCTAATGACTCAGATGCTGCATTGACTAATGCGGTAAAAGATAACGATATTTTTGACTGGAAACCCAAAACGCCTACCATGCTGACTCACGGTACGGCAGATACCTATGTACCGTCTTTCAATACGCAAACAGCTTATGATGCGATGGCAAAACGAGGTGCTACCAATGTAAGACTGAATCTTGTAACCAATGGCACGCACGGTTCTACTATTCAAAGATATTTATTAGATACCATTTCTTTTTTTGCTACCAATCAATAATTCATATTTAAACATCAATTAAACCGTTTCCTGACATGGCTAACTTAAAAAAAGGACTTGTTCACACCGTATTTTTCTGGTTAAAAGATAAAAACAACGAAGCCGACCATAAGGCATTGCACGAAGGTTTGTTGGAGCTATCAAAGATTGATTTGATTCAGACAGCTTATGTAGGTACGCCTGCTAATACCAACCGTGCCGTTATTGATTTTACCTATCAGTTTTCTATCACTTTTATTTTTGATACGCCCGAACAACAAGCCGATTATCAGACACACCCCGACCATCTCGCTTTTGTAGCTAAATGCTCACATTTGTGGGAAAGAGTTCAGGTTTATGATGCTGAAAGCTAAGAAACGGTTTTTAACAAACTGCTTTTCAGACATTCGCATTTTAAACCAGGTTATACTAAACATGAAAAAATTCTTCGTCCCACTATTTTTATTCGTTAGTATTACTTCTTTTTCACAGAATTTATCCTTTGAAGCCAAAGGAATTATTGCTATTTCTGATGCCGATATGGCGGCATCTGCCTTTGCAGATGGAAAACTATACAAAGAAAAAGGAGCCAAAGACGCTTTTACTACCATCAAACTGCCTTTAGAGAAGTCGTATGATGAAGTAAAAAGTGCGATTGTATCCAATTCGGCAGCCAATCATACCAAGGCTATGGTGGTTTCAAATACACATCATCTGGCTTATGTAGTTGATACCAGAGGCATGGTGGCTGACAATGTATCTGAACTGACCAACCTCAACAGAGAACTACCCGCAGGCGGATTTATAACAGTAGTAGATATAGCCGATATAGCGCACCCGAAAGTATTGTATAAGTTTCCGACAGGCAAAAACCCTATCGGCATAGACATAAGCCCGAAAGGAGAATACCTCGTGCTTTGTACAGAAGAAGAAGGCAAAGAATTACAGGTACTGGAATTAGACCCGGCAGGCAAGCCCATCCGCATTATTCACCGTCCGCAGAATTTACCGGCCGGAAAAATTTCAGACGTAAGCTGGCACCCTAACGATAATTTCATTGCCTTTACCTTTGATGAAACCAAAGAAGTAGGATTATTGAAAACCACCCGTGACGGACCAACAAACAAAATTATCAGATTGGAATTGCAAGGCAAGCCTGTAAAAATAGGCACCTCGCCGGGGGCAGGTCAGTTTACACCTGATGGTAAATTTTATATAATCCCTGATTTAAAACAGGGAGAAGAAGGAACCGACGGCGAAATATTTGTGATAAAGTTTAACCTTGATGGCGCTTCAGACCATTCGCCATTAAGCAGAATTAAAGTAGGACAGAATCCTGAAGGATTTGCCATAAGTCCTGATGGTAGCCTGATTGTAGTAGCCAATATCAAAAAGACTTACTACGCCTGGGAAAGTGCCGACCTGACCCGAAAGGCGTCTTTAAGCCTGCTCAGACTGACACCTGATGGCAGCCTTTTACCTCATGGCGAATATGAATTTGAAGGGATTCTTCCTAAAAGCCTTTCTTTCGACCAGAGCGGTAAAAATCTGGCGGTATCTGTGTATGATTACTTTAGTTATGGCAAACACTTCGGTGGCGTTGAATTCTGGAAAGTAACACAGGGTGATAAACCCAGTTTACAAAAACAGGACTTTAAACTATTCCTGCCAAGAGGCTGCCATTCAATCAGAGTGATTAAGTGATTTAGTGAATGAGCGATTGAGTGATTAAAATTGATTGTTACAATACAGTTAACTCTCTTTTCATTAGCATAATTTTTTAATCACTCATTCACTAAATCAATCAATTACTAATTCTCCTATTCAACCCCTATCATATTCAACTCAAATTAACTTATGAAACGTAGAAATTTCCTTAAAAACTCTTTTTCAATGGCCGGAATGGTGGGGGTATCTTCCCTCCCGTTTGCCAATAAACTCGATATTTTTTCAGACCATCGTACAATTGCAGGGCAGAATAACTTCAAAATCAAATATGCACCTCACTTTGGCATGTTTAAAAACTCTGCCGGAGAAGACCTGATGGACCAGTTGAAGTTTATGGCAGAAGTGGGCTTTACTGCATTAGAAGACAATGGCATGATGGGACGTACCCCCGAAATGCAAACCAAAATTGGTGAAACCATGACCAAATTAGGTATGGCAATGGGCGTATTTGTGGTTGATAAAGGAGGAAATGGTGCCAATACTTTAGCCGCAGGGAAAAAAGAGCACGTGGATATTTTTCTGAATGGCTGTAAACGTGCCATTGAGGTAGCCAAACGCTGTAATGCCAAATTTGTTACTGTAGTTCCGGGGGATTTTGACCGTAATTTACCTATTGGTATCCAGACCGGAAATGTAATTGATGCACTAAGAAGAGGCGCAGAAATATTAGAGCCACACGGAATAGTAATGGTGTTGGAACCTTTAAGCGATACCCCGAACCTGTTTCTGAGAACATCAGACCAGACTTACGAGATATGCCGTGCCGTAAACAGCCCTTCATGTAAGATTCTGTATGATATATATCACCTGCAAAAGAATGAAGGTCATGTTATCCCACACATTGACTGGGCATGGAATGAAATAGGCTATTTTCAGATTGGGGATAATCCGGGCAGAAAAGAACCTACTACCGGAGAAATCAATTACAAGAATATTTTTAAGCATGTCTATAAAAAAGGCATGGCCGAAAACAAAACCTTTATCTGGGGTATGGAACACGGCAATGCCCGACCGGGTAAAGAAGGCGAACAGGCACTGATAAAGGCTTATATTGAATCGGATAGTTTTGAGGTGTAAAACATTATCGACTGGCCTATGATTTTCCTGAAATTAAATCATAGGTCAGCTATACTTATGACTACTCATAATTGCCCCTGTAAAAATCCCCCATTCTCGTACCTGAATTATGACACAGTTGAATTGGGTATTGATGAAACTAATGGACGCTTTGCAGAAGTAAGCATTCAGAACTGTAAGCATTGCCAAACTATATGGCTGCATTATTTTGTTGAGATAGAAGGATTTTCGGGCAATATTAAGTGGTTTAAGGCAATCATAGACGATACTGTATTAGATAGCTTAACTGTAGAGAATGCACTTGAGCATATTGAAAGAGCAGCATGGTATTTTTACGGAGGTTCGTATTATGGCTCAGGTATTTCAGTAGGTAGTGGCAAAATAAATGTTGATTGATAAGGATTCGTGTTAAATATCAATGAGTCAAAACATTAAGAATAAAATAGAAGCCGACGGTTTTGCCGTCGTAAACGAAGTTTTCAGCGAAAGCGAAATTGATACACTGCTAAAAACTATTGCGGACATTGATATTTCAAAACCTACCTTCCGCAAAACAAATGATTTATTTGCTATCAGACAGTTTCTGAAAGAAGTACCGGAAACAATTGTTATTATCTTTAATAAAACCCTGATAGCACTCATCAATTCTATTTTCGGAGAAAACTATTTTGTAGTTAAATCTATCTATTTTGATAAACCGGAAGATTCTAACTGGTTTGTAGCCTATCACCAGGACCTTACTATTTCTGTTGATAAAAAACTGGATATCGATGGCTTTGGTCCGTGGACAGTGAAGCATCAGCAATTTGCCGTGCAACCTCCTCTTTCAATTTTACAGGATAATTTCACTATCAGAATCCATTTAGATGATACCGACGAAGGAAACGGTGCATTGAAAGTAATTCCTCAATCACACTTGAAAGGCATATACCGACCTGAAACGATTGACTGGAATATGGAAAAAGAAGTTACCTGTCCGGTTCAAAAAGGTGGAATCATGTTTATGAAACCACTTCTGCTTCATGCCTCTAACCGTACAAGTAACCACCGCAAAAGACGTGTAATACATATTGAATTCAGCAGAATCACTTTACCTGCCAACCTGCAATGGTCAGAAGCATTACAGGCTGAAACCACATTAAATTAATTGCTACCTACACCAAACCCAACTCCTTAATTGTTGCCAGTACCCCATTTTCATTATTTGAGTATTTGGTGATATAACTGGAGGCTTCTATAATTTTCGGGTGTGCATTTTTCATGGCGTAACTGTATTTGCCTGCGCCCATCATTTCCATGTCATTCAGGTAATCACCGAAAACCATCGTTTCATCAAAAGAAATCCCGAATTTTTCCTGCATTTTCCTGATGGCCGTACCCTTGTTGGCTCCCCAATCGCTTATATCAAGCCATAGTTTTCCGGCTACTGCTACTTTATACTTTTTTTCAAATTGTTTATAATGCAGGTAGCTATTGGTTTCTGAATTATTGAAATCACAAATAGTTATCTTCAGTACTGTATCTTCAACTTTGGTTAAATCGTGTACGATTTCCATTCGTTTAAAGTACTTTCCAACTTCTTTCAGAAAACGCTCGTCTGTACTCTCTACATAAGCCGAGTTTTTGGCACTTACCGTTACGTAAGCTCCTTCTATCTTGCGGCCAATTTCTATAAATTTATCGGCTGATACTTTGTCCAGTGAATCAATATGCACCTGTTCATTGCGATAAACCACATAAGACCCATTATCTGCAATAAAAATCAGATTATCTTTGATACGGTCAAATCTATCAACTAAATTATAATATTGTCGGCCGCTGGCAATAGCAAACCTGATTCCTTTTTCAGCCAATTTGGGTTCCAGTTCCCAGAATTCTTCATTCAGTTGCCCCTGATTATCAAGAAGCGTCCCATCCATATCGCATACAATCAATTTAATCATGCTGTAGTTGTTTTTTTGAAGCGGCAAAGATAGGAAGAATTGAGTGATTGTCTTGAACTTTGATTTAGCTGATTTTATGATTTATATGATTCTTAAAAGTAGCTATTAGCTAATGATAAATTATTCTGAATAATCAGATTAATCCGGTAAAATGGTACGCCGTCACGGCAAAGTTCAAGACATTTTTTGTATCTTTGTTTAAATTACACTAAACTATAAATACACATGGCAAAGAATAAAACTACTGAAACTACTGTAAAAGTTGAAGATTTTCTGAATCAGATTGAGGACGAAAACAAAAGAAAAGACGGCTTCCGATTGCTTGAAATCATACAGGAACAAACAGGAATGGAAGGAAAAATGTGGGGGCCAAGCATTATTGGTTTTGGCTCGTATCATTATAAATATGCCAGCGGCCACGAAGGCGATGCACCAGTAGTAGGTTTCTCGCCCCGCAAAGATGCCATTAGCCTTTATCTGGGCTTAGACCCTGAGACACGAGAAGCTACCTTACAAAGGTTTGGTAAGCATAAAGCCGCCAAAAGCTGTATTTATGTCAAAAAACTGACTGATATTAATCTTGATGTACTGAAAGAAATGATTGACGAGACAGTAAAAACTACGCTTTCGTCTGATTTTGTGCCTGTTAGTTCATGAAAAATTTAATGATTAGACCCATTACCGAGGGAGACATTCTCCCTCATGATTTATTATTGTCGGCCGACCCCTCGGAAGAGGCTATTGAACAATATCTCCCCTATTCTACGCTTTATCTGGCACATCTTAACGATTTGCCTGTGGCTGAGTATGTGCTTTATCCGCATAATACAGAGGATATTGAAATAAAAAATATTGCCGTGGATGATGCTTTTCAGGGTCGGGGAATTGGCAAGGCGCTGTTAGAAGATGCCGTTCAAAGAGCCATTGATGACGGATACAAATGTCTGCTTATTGGCACTTCAAATGCCAGTGTCGGACAGTTATACCTTTATCAGCGACAAGGTTTTGAGATTTCGTCTATAAAAATGAATTTCTTTACTGATAATTACCCAACACCCCTCTACGAAAACGGCATACAGTGTCGCCACATGCTTATGCTGACCAAAGTATTGAAACCATGACCGCCATTCATTTCACTATCAGCGAGGTAAAACCAGAAGAACACGACCAATTACTGGACATCTGGGAATCGTCAGTAAGAGCCACCCATCATTTTCTGAAAGAAGAAAACATTCTGTTTTTTAAGCAGACCATTCACGAACATAAGTATTTTGAAATGGTTGAATTGGCTTGCGTAAAAGATACCAACGATCAGATTTTAGGTTTCTTAGGTACCAATGCCGACAGCCTCGAAATGCTATTTGTACATGCCGATGCCATTGGCAAAGGCGTAGGTAAAGCCTTACTGAGTTATGCCTTGAATACCCTGAAAGTAACCAAAGTTGATGTAAACGAACAAAATACTCAGGCCGTTGGCTTCTATCTGCATCACGGATTTAAGACTGTCAGCCGTTCTGAATTAGATGGGACTGGTAAGCCATTTCCTATTTTGCATATGGAGTTGGGGTGAAGAATATTTTATATCATTTCCCCTATCGGTTTAATCTCCCAATCAGTTCCTCTAAGCCTTGTCGCCATAGAGGATAATCATCTTCATTTTCTGACCACAGCTCGTTTAGTTCTGAGTTTTCGCATAAAACGCTATGCAAGGCTTGTATTGCTTTTTCACGAAGGTCTGATAAATCTACCTCTGGGTGTCTATCTGCAAAAGTATCAACGGAATAAGTATCATTTCTGCCAATAGGCGTAAAGATAGTTCCGTTTATTTGTCGGTCAATGTAAGTAGCTGACACAATTATAGCGCACCCTTCCTCAACGCCTAAATATTCAACATCAATCGGAATATCTAAAGCATAATTAATCGTTTCCTTTGGATTTCCTTCTCTTTCAAGCTCATCTACGAAGTCTAATGCGCAATCATCTTCAAAGTAACCTGTTCCCCAAGCTCCCATAAAATTTGTGTGTTTTAGTTTAAAAATTTTATAATTTTAATTTATCAACATGTCCACAATATAAAGATTTTCAGAGGTAAAAACAAAGAATATTTCAGCAATTTTGTAGAGACGTATTGCGATACGTCTCCTGTCAGCGAATCTGTTTTTTAAATGATTAATGGTATAAATTGACTGATAATCTCAAAATTATCCACCAAAATGTATTCAAAAATTAGACAGGCCAATTGAGACGTATTGCAATACGACTCCTGTCAGCGAATCTGTTTTTTAAATGATTAATGGTATAAATTGATTAATAATTTCAAAATTATTCACCAAATCTATTCAAAAAATTAGACAGGCCCACGGAGACGTATCGCAATACGTCTCTACGACACGAATAATATTTTGCTGCATATTTCTACAAATTTTTATTAATTTCGATACTATCATTTATCCCTCACCTATATTTGATGACTGAATTATTTGATAATAAATACCGTGTGCCATCAGTTCGTTTGCAGTCGTGGAATTATGCCAATGAAGGTTTTTATTTTGTTACTATCTGCACGAAAGATAGAACCTGCTATTTTGGTGATGTTATTGGGTCAAAATTTATTCCTAACGGAATGGGCAAAATCGCTTTTGAGGAATGGCATAAAACCATCGAATTGCGACCTGATATGAATATCGAATTAGCTGAATTTGTAGTGATGCCTAACCATATACACGGAATTTTGATTATTGGTAGGAATGAATTTAATCAATCCTATAATTTTAGTTTTAAAAGTCAGTTTAAATCTCCGGCTAAAGATTTGGCTTCTATCATCCGTGGCTATAAAACAGCCGTTACCACCTATGCCCGAAAGAATAACATAAAATTCGATTGGCAGGAAAGATTCTACGAACATATCATCCGTTCAGAAGAAGATTACCAAAAAATTGCTAACTATATTATCAACAACCCTGCAAAATGGGAAGAAGACCTTTTGTACAGCATTTAGAAACTATAAATTGTAGTCCTCAGTCCCCAACAAAAAAAGCGAAGAGTCACCCTCTCCGCTTCTCATATCTACTTCTATCACTAATTACTTAGGGTCTAAACCGTTTTCAATACGTTTTAATACGTCTTGCAAATGGTATTTGCTCATTTTGTCGGTAGTTAAAGGTAAAGCGGCCTTAATTTCCGTTTTCAATGATTCTAAATGTGCTCTGGTGATTGATGGTAAGTCGGTTTTTTTCAAATCAACTACACGGGTATCGTATCCGTAAGTTACTCCCGGAGGAATTGACAATACAGTAGTAGTAGTAGGTGTCAACAAAGTAATTAATTTCTCTGTAAACACTTTTTGCAAATTACGACGATATACATCAATTGCCTTTTTGGTTTTCAATTCAGCCCAGATACCACCACGCAAGTCAGTCATTAAATCATCCAGATTATAGTTAGCAGGGTTAGTACCACCTGTTTCCATCAATCTCACCGCACGGTCGCCCGCTAAAAGGTTATTCAATGTAGCCTCTTGAATAGATTTCACAGCCTCAACACCTGTTTCGATGTTGATTTTATTCAATACATTCTGGTCAAGCAACCAGGTTGGTGTAGCAAATACCTGACGATTCAGGAAGGCAACAGCCTCTTTTTGTGTAGCTTTTGGTACTACTGTAAACACGCCACCTTCCATATCATAGGTTTTAGGGTCATCATAGATACCACCTACGTTTTTGGTAACGTGACCAATATATCGGCGGAATTGTCCGGCTACGTTTCCATATAATTCGGCTAATTCTTTGTAAAACTCACCGTCTTCCTTGCTCCATTCAGTCAGGTTAGGCAATATTTTCTGTAAGTTTTTGATACCATATTCAGAAGCCTTCATGGCATTATCGCTCAAATCTTCTGTCTGGTAACGAGGGTCGTAAGGGCTGATTTCAGTACCGAAACGCTTGCGTGGGTCTTTATAAGCCTCTTTTGTCCATTCGTTCAGTGTTTTCTTTTCTTCTTTGGCATCTTTTGCATCAGCAAAGTATGAGTAACCCCATTTGATAGCCCAGTTATCATAATCACCAATACGAGGGAAGAAATCGGTTACCCCGTCTTCCGGTTGTGCTACATAGTTGAAACGGGCGTAGTCCATGATAGAAGACGTATGTCCGTTTTGTGCCACCCAGTTTTTATCACGTAGTTTTTCTACCGGAGTAGCCGAACTTGCACCCATATTGTGGCGTAAACCTAAAGTATGACCTACCTCATGTGATGATACGAAACGGATTAACTCGCCCATTAATTCATCACTGAAGTTTTTGTTTCTTGAACGAGTGTCAGCAGCGGCAGTCTGAATCATGTACCAGTTGCGTAACAAACGCATAACATTATGGTACCAGCCAATATGACTTTCTAAAATCTCACCACTGCGAGGGTCGTGTACGTTAGGGCCATAAGCATTCTGAATATCGGCAGCAAAATAACGGATAGCCGAGAAACGGGCATCTTCCAGACTAAGGCTATCGCTTTCTTTCATATATTCGCCACGAATAGCATTTTTCCAACCTGCTTTTTCAAAAGCTGCCTGCCAGTCATCAACACCTAATTTAAGGTATTTCTGCCATTTCACAGGCGTTGCAGGGTCTATATAATAGATAATTGGTTTCTTAGGCTCAATAGCTTCACCACGTTTCTGACGTTCTGCATCTTCTTTGCTCTTAGGCTCTAATCTCCATCTTACAGCAAATACATCCTGGTCTGATTTCTGAGATTCTTCACCAAAAACCGAATACTGGTTAGCAAAGTATCCCACACGTTGGTCGAAGAAACGTTTACGCATAGGTACTTTTGGCAACAATATCATAGAAGTATTAAATTCCATGGTTACTACCCCGGCATCACGAGAAGCAGGTAAATACTGCCCGATTTGTGGAATGGGAGTTAAAGTAACCATTGGTGGGGTTACACTGAAGGTCTTTACTGTACGAATCTCGGTATTGATGGGATACGAACGGATGTGTTGAATATACGAACGATCAGCTTGTAAAGCAGCTATTTTCAGGAATTGTTTGTTCACAGGGTCAAGCGAGAAAACCTGATTGTCGCCTTTGAAGAAATCTGTTACTTCAATTACTGATACAGTATCTTTTTTCAAGGCTTTGATATCAAACGAACCAATGATTGGGTCAGCACTTGAATTTCTTACTGCCTGAAAAATAGGCTTGGTACTATCGGCAGAAGTCATGATAATTGAGATTGAACGCAGGAAAATTTTGTTATCCGGCCCTTTCTCCCATCTTATCATCTGACGATTTACTTCTTCACCACCAAAAATACCACCACCGGCAGCAGTTTTAGAATAACGTGTAACTGTCATAATATCACGCCCCAACAGGGTGTCGGCAATTTCGAAGAAATACTTCTCGTCAATTTTATGAACAGTAATTAATCCTTTGCTGGTTTTTGCTTTGTCTGTGATTACCTCTTTGTAAGGTTTCGGGCCTGTTTTGGGTGCTTCAGCAGGTTTGGCAGCGGTTGTAGGCGGAGGGGTAGTTTTTACTGGTTCTTCAGGTTTTTTTTTGTCGTCTTTCTTTTGAGCATATCCCGTAAGGGTCATTCCCAAAAGTACACAGGGAATTAGTGATAGGCGTAATAATTTCATAATTAAAATTTAATAGTTTGATGAAAAAACTTCGTAAAAGTAAGGTAAACAGTAGAATACTTGTTAGTTTATTGATGAATTAATTTGTAATTGAGACCAAACCACAAATTTCTACTTTTTATTGGCTGGGGACATCACCTAATTTGGGGGATATACACAAAATAGTAGTTCAAAAAACTTCTTCTCTTGTAACAATCTCCGTACGCAATCGTCTATGCTAATAGAACTACGAAATGGCGTCTAAAAATGGCTTTTAAAAAAATAAATACATTTTTTAAAATTATTTGTAACCTTTTGTTTTTCCTCAAGTAATCATTGTCAGAAACCTAAAACGAAAAAGCTTTTATATGACTGATGAGGCAGCTATGCAATTTGTAGCCGGTGGCGACCTGGACAAAGCTGCGATTTTGTACGAACGCTACAAACGCCCATTATACAATTTTTATTTAAGGTTTGGTGTAGAGCGAGACTCCAGTCAGGACTTAACGCAACAGGTTTTCTACCGTATCATTCATTACAGAAGCAGTTTCAGAGAAGGATACGAATTCAGAACGTGGATTTACCGGATAGCCCGAAATATTTACCACGATTACCTGAAAGACCATTCGCACAACCATAAAGATTTACACGAAAACATTGAATTAGCAGAAGAAGAAAATTATGATGATGAGCAATACCTTTTAATTCAGAAAGCCTTAAAAAAACTACCACAGGAGTATCAGGAAGTACTGACCATGAGTAGATATGATGAACTGAAATATGAAGAAATAGCCGACATACTTAATATTTCGGTGTCGTTAGTCAAAGTCAGAGTACATCGTGGGTTAAAACAGTTAAAAGAAGAATATTTAAAACTTAATTAGTAATCCGGAATGATATGGGGACGCCCAGTCTCCGGGATATTGAAGAGCGAAAGTTAAATAAGTAAAACTCAATTAATAAAACAGGAGGATTGTGGTTATGGAACAATTATTTGCCGATTATTTAGAAGATAAACTAAACGCCAGACAAAGAACAGAATTAGAAACTTTACTGGCTAATGACGAAGCATTGAGAGATGAATTTGAGGATTTGAAGGCTTTTTATGCCGATATGCAAAAACCCGCAGAACTTGACCCGACAGCGACCTTAGATTTAGGCTTCTATATGATGCTCGAAAAAGAAAAAGGGGCTGAACAGAAAAAGAAGGCAAAAGAGCAGAAGAGCCAAATGAGGGTAAGCTGGATTAACTCCCCTATTTTGAAATATGCGGCAGGAATAGTATTACTTTTAGGCATCTTCTGGATAGGTAGAAAAACATCAGATAAGGATTTAAATGATTTATCGGAAATCGCAAAGATTAAGAACGATGTTGAAGAAACCAAGCAGTTAGTCATGCTATCCATGCTTAAGCGAGAATCAGCTTCTGAAAGAATCCAGGCAGTAAATTATAGTTATGACATTAATAAGCCCGACGATGAAGTATTAAAAGCATTGATAAAAACAATGAATACTGATGAGAATATCAATGTAAGAACATCAGCGGCAGAGGCACTATCACATTTCGGAAATGAAAAAATAGCAAGAGATGCGCTGATTCAGACATTGCTGACACAAAAAGAACCAACCTTGCAGATTACCGTGATTGATATACTTGCAAATCTGGGCGATAAGAGAGCCGTAAAACCCATGCAGAAGCTATTACAGAATACAGACACAGAAGAAGTTGTTAAACGCAAAGCTATGGAGAGTGTAAAGGTCTTGAGTTTGTAATCCTAAGCCTGACTACAACCCTTTGATAACATCATTTGGAAACATTTTTCCATCGACTCATCACAAATGAGTTTCCACCAACGAGATTACCAATAGTTTTGAGGAGAGTTGCAAGCAGTTAGCCCAGTATCAAAAATATTTTTTTTACTAAAAACTGCAACGTTCGGGAACTGACCGGAGACTCTTTAAAAAGGCTATCACATTTTAAACTATAATTATGAAAAAGCTATTACTACTAACCTTACTCCTGGGAGTAAACGGAATCTTATTGGCTCAAAAAAGCAAAATTACCGGATTTGTACTTGATTCAACAGCTAACAAACCTGTTGAGTTTGCCACGGTCTCACTCCTGAAAGACAGTAAACCTGTAGAAGGTACTACTGCTGACGACAGAGGAAAATTTACCTTGACAAAGGCAAGTCAGGGCGTTTATCAAATCAAAATTACATTTGTTGGCTTCAAAGACAAACTCATTGATAATGTCAGCGTAACTGACGGAGACCTTGATTTAGGTGTCATTAAGATTTCGCAATCAGTACAACAATTGCAGGAGGTAACAGTAGTAGAGCAAAAAGCCTTATTTGAAGAAAGACCCGACAAGCTGGTGTATAATGCCGAAAAAGACATCACTATCAAGGGTGGGAATGCAGGCGATGTATTAAGAAAAATTCCTTCAATAGCAGTTGACCTCGACGGAAACGTAGAATTAAGAGGAAGTTCTAATATCAAGGTTCTGATTAATAACAAACCTTCAAACCTGATGGCTCGCAGCATTGCCGATGTATTGAAGCAGATTCCGGCCGATGATATTAAGCAGATAGAAGTGATTACCTCACCATCGGCTAAATACGATGCCGAAGGTACAGCAGGTATCATCAATATTATTACCAAGAAGAATAGCATACAGGGTGTTAACGGAAATGCTGATTTATCACTTGGTAGATGGAACGACCGATTGAATGGTTCTTTGAATTATCGTAGAAAATCTATCGGATTTTCGGCCAGAGGAGGCTTCAACCGCTGGCGCAACCAGGGTAGCAACGAAACCAATCGTATTACCAATGTTGAGGGTATTTCAAGTGCTTTGTTACAAACTACCTCTTTCAGAGGAAACGGAGAAAATGGCTATGGCACTATCACAGCCGATTGGGATATTGACTCATTAAACCGTATGAGTGCAAGCCTGAACCTCTACGATGGTAAAAACGGCATGTATTTCGATTATCTGAACGATTACTCCACACAAGGCATCACCAACCTTTTCTTTACCCGTAACCTGTATCGTATTTACGACTGGGACGGAAATACTTTAAACCTTGATTATACCAGAACTTTTAAAAAGCCAAGAAGAGAATTTAATGTACTGACCATGTTTTCGAAAGAAGGGGAAGACAGTTTTTACACGCTCGACCAGGCCAACGAAAGCAACGTAATTAATTACCGGGAGAAAAGCACTAATTACAGTGCCAATTATGAAGGAACTGTTCAGGTAGATTTTACCAACCCTTTAGACAGTGTAAGCATAATGGAAGTAGGTGTGAAATCGATTTTCCGCAATGTAAAAAGCGATTATCAGGTGGCCAATGCCGTTGATGGCTCTACCAATTTTGTCGATGTTCCGGCATTAGCCAATGTGTTTGAATATGCCCAACAGGTTGCCAGCACTTACCTGACTTATTCACGCACTTCAAAAAACAAATGGGGTATCAATGCCGGATTGAGATATGAACACACGTTTATTCAGGCTGAGTTTTTGGCAGGTACAGTTCCGTTCTCAAATAATTACGGCAACCTGATTCCGAATGTAAGTTTATCAAGAAATCTGCCTAAAAATCAGAAGTTGAAACTGAGTTATACGCAACGTATCCAACGCCCGATGTTATGGTTTCTGAATCCGTACGTCAATGCCAGTGAGCCTCTGATGACTTATTCAGGAAACCCTTATCTGAAACCGGAATTGACCCATAGTGCCGAAATCAATTATAATGTATATATCAAAGAGTCGTCAATTAATACCTCGCTTTTCATGCGTCAGACCAACAATGCCATTGAGCGTATCAGAACTTTTGATGCAGAAGGGGTAGCGTCTATAAATTTTCAGAACATTGCCCAGAACACGTCTTATGGTATGTCGATAAGCGGTAACACGAAAATTAAAAAGAAATTTACAGCCAACGGAGCCATTAATGTGTATTACAACATTCTGAATAGCCCTGCTTTACAGGCCAAAAACGAAAACTGGATGTACCGTATCAATATGAACTCAAGCTATGATTTTGGCAAAGGCTTTAAAGCACAGTTCTTTGGTTTCTTTAACTCACCACGTGTGATGTTGCAAGGAAAAATCAGTGGCTTTGCTTACTACAACATTGCTTTCCAGAAAGAAATCATGAAGAAAAAAGCAACCATAGGCTTAGGTTTCGACAATTTCCTTGCCCCATATTTTACACAGAAAATGGAGTTTTCGGGACCAACTTTTACACAAACAGGTAAATCAAGATATTATAACCAGGGCTGGAGAGTCAGTTTCTCTTATCAGTTCGGAAAAATGAGCAGTCAGCCACAACGTCAGAAGAAAAGCATTAGCAATGACGACAAAAAAGGCGGAGATAACTAAAAGGGTGATGTTTCTGCCCGATAGTATCTGCAACAGGCCTCATTTTTACTAATCAATCCCGTCAACCAGTAAGCACTTAATTTAAAATATAATACATAAACCAATAAAAAACATGAAAAAAGTAGTTGTAATTGTTTTAGCGTGCATGGCCTATGCAGCGTCTTTCGGGCAGACCAAGCCTTATAAAGTGGCATTCAGTGGACAAGGAAAAAAAGTACAGGTAGTTATTCAGCAGGCATCTATCAATATTCAGGGTGTTGATGGTAACGAAGTTACGATTGAACAAACCGGAGAAAACCGCAAAGAATTGCCTAAAGAAGCCGAAGGCCTAAGATTGGTTACAGGTGGCGTAGTGGATAACACGGGGGTTGGTGCCAGTGCCGAAGTAGAAGGGAATGTTCTGAAAATTATGATTCCGAAAAACCGCTACACAGGTGTATTAACTATTAAAATTCCTAAATCTCTTGATTTAACCGTAATTGAAAGCCAGAACTGGAACGAGCAAAAAATCATCATCAGCGATATTGCCGGAGAAATTGAATTGAAAACCAATAATTCAAGAGCTTATCTGAATGATATTACAGGCCCATTGGTAGCTAATACCGGACATGGAAAGATTTTTGTTACCTACTCAAAACTTTCACAAAGTTCACCAAGCTCTATCAGTGCGTCAGGGGCTATTGACATTACTTTACCGACTGATGCCAAAGCTAATCTGAAAGTTCGCAGCTATTATGGCGACTTGTTTACCGACTGGGACATTGCAGCTACCAAAAAAGAAAATAAAAGTGTAGCCAGTTCGGGCACCAAAACCATTACAGGACAAGGAGAATCAGCAGCAGAGCCGGGTATGGCCAAAGCAAAAGTTTATACCCGAAGCGATGATAATTCTGACGAAAGAGACATCTTTAAAAGAGACCAGTTTGTATATGTAGCTGCTACAGGTAAAGGTGGTGATGCCTTTGAAGGTACTATCAACGGCGGTGGCGTGGTAATTGACCTGAAATCGAGCAATGGTAATATCTATATAAGAAAGAAAAAATAAGGGATGTTTCACCTCATCCCAACCCTTCCGCGCGGCGTCCGCTCCTGGAGGAGAAGGGCTTGAAGTCTCCCTCTCCTTTTTCAGGAGAGGGAGATTTAGAGCGGTCGCCGCGCGGGGTGAGGAAAAATTATGAAACTTTTACACCACATCCTTACTTGATTATGAAAAAACTATTGACTTTACTACTCTTATGCGTTGGGTGGCAAATAACCTTCAGTCAAAACCAGATGAGGTTTGCTACCCCTCTCAAGAGTACCTCCCGACAGGCTATTGTCTTAATAGAGCGCAACAATATCAATATACAGGGCTACGAAGGTAATGAAATCAGAATTGAGATTAATGAGCCTATCAAACCTCCGAAACAAGCCGATGGGCTGACACGAGTAACCATTAAAGGTTTTGAAGACAATACGCAATTAGGTATCAATATTTCACAAGAAGATACCACCTTGCTTATACGTGATATATGTAATTGCTATAATGGCACCTATACCATTTACCTGCCTAATAAACTCAACCTGACACTCTATGAAAACTATCCGCAACACGGGCAGCGCTGGGCAGTAAAAGACATGACAGGTAGCTTTGAAGCCAGTAGTGAGTTCGGGCATATCTATTTACAGAATCTGACAGGGAATATTAAGGCCTATAGTCGTCATGGCTCTGTCAATGCTTATTTAATTCAGGCAAGCAGTATTTATCTGTCCTGCCTTTATGGGAAAGTGTTTTTAGAAGTACCTGCCACCGTAAAAGCTGACTTAAAAATAAAAGTTTCAGAGTGGAACGATGTATTTACAGATTTTCAGTTACCTGTGTATGAAAACAAACAGAATATTCTGACTGCGGCATTGAATGGCGGTGGTATGCCCATTGAATTGAAATCAGAACATGGGAATATTTATCTGCGGAAGAAGAAATAACTGTAAATTATTGGCATTTGATGCAACATACTTCATCTCATAAGTGTCTTTTATGTAGTAGTTTATCATATCAATTCTACCAATAATTAAAAAAAGAGATTTATAAGTACCTGTTTATAAACAGGATATTGATTAGGAGGCTAATGATAAAGTTTAATCTAATTTCAGGTAAACCAAGCATTGGTCTCGTACTGGTCGACCCCACTCAGGGCAAGTGTTTCGGTAATATGATGGGTAATGGGTGGGTTCGGCTTTTTGAAGAAGCTATTAACATGAAGAGTATGTAAGGTTAATGAAACGATTTTAATCATACAATTTAGTTTAGGGAGTATAAGGGCGAGACTTTGTCTTGCCCTCATCTTTTATGGCTATACCAGATTGGTTTTAATAAGTTTAATAGCAATTGCTAGTAATATCATCCCAAATACTTTTCTCAGAATATCTGCCCCAGTTTGCCCCAGTTTATTTTCAATCCATACCGAGCTTCGTAAAACCAGATAGACAATCAGGAGATTCAGCAAAATACCAACAATAATATTTTCCTGCTGATAAGCAGCTTTTAGAGAGATAATGGTGGTCATGGTACCCGCACCGGCAATAATCGGAAAAGCCAGCGGCACAATAGAGGTAGCCTTGCTCGAAGAGGTTTCATGTTTGAAGATATTTCTGCCCAGAATCATTTCCATGCCTATCAGAAAGATAATGATGGCACCTGCTACGGCAAACGACTTTACGTCCACGCCAAACAGGTTCAGAATACTGATACCTAAAAACAGATATACAATCATGAGCGAACCTGCCACCATAGTAGCTTGCTCGGCATGAATATCTCCGGCTTTTTTTCTTAAATCTATAATTACCGGAATAGACCCGAGAATATCAATGACAGAAAATAAAATAATGGTAACAGAAATAATTTCCTTAAAACTAAAGTTCATTCGAATAGTATATTTAGTGAATGAGTGAGTTAGCGATTGAGTGATTAATCTTGAATGAGGAATTAGAGGATGAAAGGTAATCTATAATTGGTTTATTCGCTAATTCGCGATTTTACAAATCACTCATTCACCGCGCGACGGCCGCTAAATTACTCAATGATTATACAAGACATGTCTTCAATGCCTCAAATTCCCAATCTTCAATAGCCGGGAAATTGGCTATACGAAAGGTGGTTTCTTTCCAGTTGCCGTAACCATTGCCCAATGTTATTCCGGCTTCTTTGGCTTTTTGTTTAATATCTTTAATGGCCTCACTTACTCCTTCAATGGCAATCACAGTATCAGACCTCACTGATTCATTGTCAATCAAGAGTTTCCAGATGGTTTTTTCTTCGATAAACCGACAAAAATCCAGATTTCTTGCTTTCAGTTTTGCACTGATTACATCAATATCAGCCACTTGTTCCATTACTCTTTTGAGCAGATAAATAGCCAATACGTTGGGTGTATAAGGTGTCTGAAATTTTTCAAAGTTTTCGTGAATAAACAAAAAACTGTTATAATGCTTCCTCTCTCCTACCGTACGGGCATGTTGCAAAGCTCTTGGTGAGCAAACCATTACACCTAATCCTGCCGGTAAACCCAAGCATTTCTGCACTGATGCCAGCCATATATCACCTTTTGTCCAGTTTAATTCAATACCTCCGATAGAAGAAGTAACATCAAAAGCAATTAAGGCATCTTCTGCCATTGGTATCTGATTTACATCTACCTGTGTGGCATTAGAGGTTTCGTTTTGGGTGATACACAATATATCATACTTGGATGTATCTGTTTCTAAAATGGGAATAGTATCTTCATAATCAAAGGAGATATCAAAGGCACTATCGCCTGCCATTTTCCGGTTATAATCAAACCATTTCTGCCCGAAAGCCCCGTTATAAATATGTAAACTCCCTTTAGCAGTAAAAGACTGTGCGACGATTTCCCAACACTCGGTAGCGGATGAGGTAAAATAAACCTGATAATCGGTTGGGATATTGAGTTTTTGTTTAAACAGGCTGATACACTCTTTGAGCATATCCATAAATGCCTGACTTCTATGATTCTGGCTAAGAATACCCTCCTTTACTGCATCTTGCAAATATTCGGCTACCTGAGGATAAATTTTTGACGGGCCGGGATAAAAGGTAATCATACGTTATCATTGAGTGAATGAGTGAATTGGTGATTTAGTGGCCGCCGCTGCGGTGATTTAGTGATTATACTGGAGATACTATTTCCTAATAATTAAAACTTCTAAAGAGTACCTAAAGTAAATAAATAAATCACTCAATCACTAAATTTTCTTTATTGGATTTCGTTCAGAAAATATCTTCTTAATTCTCTTTCTAACTCAACAGCCGTTAAGATTTTAATGTTCCCATCTATCGCTAATGAAATCTTACCATTCTCTTCCGAAATACAGATAGCCACGGCATCCGTAGCTTCTGAAATCCCTAATGCTGCCCTGTGACGGAAACCATAATTAGAAGGCAAATCGTCGCCACTCGCAATGGGTAAGATACAATGAGCCGCCTTGATACGCCCTTTATTAATAATGACTGCACCATCGTTCAACAGACTATACTGGCTAAAAATAGTAATGAGCATTTTTTTAGATAAAATGGCGTCAACTACATCGCCTGACTCAACAAATTTGCTTAAATCGTCTTCTTTTTGCAGCACTATAATTCCTCCGGTAAACTCGCTCGACATAGTTTTGGAAGCCTCTGCTACTATTTTTAACGGAGAAGTATTCTCGGTTTCTAACTGATTGCCAAATAATCTGGCTACAAATTTATTATTGGTCAGAGAAGTAGATTTGCCTATCAACAATAGAAACCGCCGGATTTCCTGCTGAAAGAGTACAATCAAAGCAATGGCGCCAACCCCCATAAAATATTCGAGTATGCGGGTGAGTAATTCTAAACCAATGGCTTTTACAATTAAGTAAAAAAGATAAATGAGCAAATACCCCATAAATACCCTGCTCGCAACACTTCCTCTGACCAAATTATAAATATAATACAACAGAAAGGCCACTAATACAACGTCTAATATATCTGTCCACTTAATTTCAAGGAAGCTGATCTGCATGGTTGGGATTTTTAATGTGTGATTTGCGAAAGTACAAAAAAAACGAAAAAGCCACACTTTTCGGTATGGCTTTTCATCAGAAATCTTTATTTATTAACAATTTATACTAACTGATAAATGAATCGATTAACGAGGTCGGCCACCGCCACCACCGGCTGGTGCTTGCGGTTGCCCTTGTCCACCACCTTCACTTTCGCCAGCTTTCACATCATCGTTATTCACTTTCTTTTTGTTGCGGAAAAGGCTACCACCACCATTGAAATCCATTTTACCAAATGAATAATTGATAGAGAAGCGTAAACCTCTGTTATACATATGGCGTACCGAATTAGACGTAAACGTAGGGTCTTTGGCAAAACTCTTGATAGTCATGAATTTTGTAAACGGATTATCTAAACCGAAGTTAAAGCTACCTTTTTTGTTTTTGAAATCTTTCTTTATACCAATATTATAATTTCTCCACGCTCCTTGGTACCCTTGTAACTGTATCTGACGACTTCCGAAAAACCCGAACGCCTGCGCACCCCAACCCTTGGTAAAGGTATAAGAAGCATTGAAGTTAAAGTTGGAATTCCAGCCTTTGTTTTCGATTCCTACTACTGTGTTTTTATAAGTATTATCGTTTTGTAATACCGGAATCACAATTGAGCCGTTCAGCATATTATAAGTAAAGTTGGCACCACCGCCTAATCTGAAACTCTTGGTTGGTTGAATATTGACAAACAGGTTAGCCCCATAGAAATTGGTTTTACCGATATTATCAAAAGTTGTGGTAATTACCCCGGCTTCGTCAATAGACCTTACAGAAGTAATATTGTTGTTGGTTAATCTTCTGAAAACCGATACGTTGATTGAGTTGGCTTTGAAGTAAGTATTATAATTCAATTCAAAATTATGGCTCAATTCTGGTCTTAACAACGGATTACCATACGAAATATTCAAGGGGTCTGCGTAGTTTACAAACGGATTCAGGAAGTCAAGATTAGGACGTTGAATACGTTGCCCATAGCTGAATCTGACTTTGTGGTTCTTTGGAAAATCTTTCGATATAGCCACTGTAGGCACAATGTTTTCGTAAGGGTCAATGGTAGTTGGTTTGTCTGAACTCTGGAATTTGGCAGTAATTTGTGTATTTTCATAACGAACTCCTGCTTTTAAGCCCCATTTTTTAGGTAATGCTAAGGTAAATGAAGCATAAGCTGAAGCTACATTCTGCTCATAATTAAAGTTATTGGTTCTGCCCGGAACAATCACATAATCGTTTGCCTGTTCGTTGAACTGGAAGAAATCATAACCACTGGTTACATCACGTATCACATATTTTGCTCCTGTCTCAAAAATGTGTTTTTTCAATGGCAGGTTATAATCGGCCTGAAAAGTAGTTTCAGCGTTTTTGCCATCATTGTTACTTTTGTTGAAAGGCAGGTTATTCTGGTCGGTTGTGAAGTCGGTATTACGCAGATTTCTACCATGCTGAATCAAAAACTGAAAATCGTGCCCCTGCTCTTTGAAGGTTCTGGTATAGTTGAAGTCAAAATCAATGCTGCGGTTACTACGCAATTGTTTCACATACCGAGAAAACTCTGTCAGAACCACATTATCAGCCCCGGTTAATAGCGAAGTCTGTGTGCCTCTGGTATTAAAATTACCAACACCCAGACGACCCGTCAGACTCAATGAGTTTTTAGAATTAATGTCATAATCTACACTCAACTGAGTATTTCCGAATAAACGTCTTACCCTGCTGGCATCTGTTTGGGCAAGTGTGGTACTTACCCCTCTTACAGAGCTCACACGTGTAGTTGAGCCATCACTTGGCGTATTATAACCCGAGTTACCTCCAAAGTTTAAAGAAGTTCCAACTTTCTTCTTGCGCAGATTCAAGTTACCAAAAGCATTGGCACCACGCACCCCGGCTCCCGCATTCACAAAACCTGTCAGCCCTTGTAAAGTATTCTTTTTTGTAATGATATTAATGATACCTGCGGTTCCTTCTGCATCGTATTTAGCCGATGGCGAAGTAATTACCTCTACCGACTTAATCATATCAGAAGGAATCTGCTTGATGGCATCTGCAATGTTCGAAGCCAAAATGCTTGAAGGCTTATTGTTTATCAATACCTTAATATTACTGCTTCCGCGCATCTGCACATTGCCGTCCATATCAACTGTCAGCATGGGTACTTTTCTCAATACGTCTTCTGCGGTACCTCCCCTACTGGTAATGTCTTTTTCAGCATTATATACCAGGCGGTCAACTTTGTCTTCAATCAAAGCGGCCTGACCTACCACTGTTACTTCATTTAAAATTTTAGTATCAGTAGCAATCATCAGGTTACCGATATTCACATCAGATTTATTGTTGGCAATGTCCACTTTGTTGACCGTTGCATTTTTGTAACCAATAAAAGAAGCCACTACTTTATAGCTGCCTTTGGCAAGGTTTTTAATAGTGAATGCACCGTTCATATCGGTCATTGAGCCCTCTACGACTTTATTGTTTTTGTCATATACGGCAATAGAGGCAAATTCTACCGGTTTGTTGGTAGTTGAGTCGATTAGTTTGCCACTGATTTTGGCTGAACCTCTCGGAATTTCGTCTTGTGGGATTTGTTGTTCCTGTTGTTGATTCGGTCTCTGAAAACCACCATTTGAGCGTCCACCCCCACCGAAGCCACCACCGCCGCCGCCACCTGGGAATTGGGCAAAAGTTGTGGTAAGTAAGCCCAGTGAAAGGACTGTAAGTAAAATTCTTTTTTTCATTTTCGTAAATAAATGTTAATCTATATCTGTGGTTGTAATAGCTAAATAATCTTGATTTTGTACAAAATTACCATCTAATCCTGCATTAAATACATCAATTCCCATTAAAAGATTTATAAAAAATATCAGTACCGCAAAATAGTAGATGAAAGGTAGATATAAGTAGATGAGAGAAAAACAAAAAACGGCCGATGCTGATAAACATCACCTATATACGTAGTAGATTAACACTTATAAATAGTATTTTCGTCTGATAGGATTTAAGTAGAATTTCTTGTGCATGGTAAAACTCTCGGGGTGCATCTGGTCGAATAACACCTTCCACTCTTTAAACATTTCCGGTTCGGCTTTGGCAAATTTTTCCTTGCTTATTTTCTTGCTGATTAAGTACTCTTCAAATGTCATGGGTTCACGTTTTTGTACAAATTTATTAAAAATTTCTAAATAGCTATCAAAAGAAATTTATTGCCCTGCAATACCCTTCTTCTTCGGTTCTCTTTGCACCCTGTAAGGAAGGTGGAAAAAGAACAAAATCCCAAATTTGTTATTAGCCGTAAATAGTGTAAATTGACATATATTCCATCTATTTATCTGTTCAGATGAAAGAAATTGAAAAAAAGCATCCGCTCGCTATCCGGTGGTTTCATTGGATAAATTTTCCTATACTGCTTATTATGATATGGAGTGGTATGCTTATTTATTGGGCTAACAGCGTGTATAAAATTCAGTTGGGCGATTGGGTACTATTCAAGTTTTTTCCGCCGGGCTTTTATAAAGCACTTAAAGTACCTTATCGGTTGGCAGAGGGTATGGCTACGCATTTTGTCTTTATGTGGATATTCTTTCTGAATGGTTTTCTGTATGTCTTGTATACCCTCATTTCGGGCGAGTGGCGGTATTTAATACCCAACAAACACTCTTTTAAAGAAGCCTGGCAGGTACTTCTGCACGATTTATATATCAGCAAATACCATCCTCCTGTAAAAAAATATAATGGTGCCCAACAGATAGCCTATACTGCAATCATTATCATGGGGTTTGGCTCTATCATAACAGGTATAGCTATTTACAAACCCGTGCAGGCTTATTGGCTCACATGGCTGTTGGGTGGTTATGGGTTTGCCCGTTTTTTACATTTTATTTTAACTATCGGTTATGTTTTATTCTTCCTGGTTCATATCATACAGGTTATCAGGGCAGGCTGGAAAAACTTTCAGTCGATGATTACGGGTTTTGAGGTAAAGAAAACAGTAGAAACGCCAAAGCCCGAAAAAGAACCCACACCAGTTATTGAACCTTAAAAAAACTTTATCATGGAAAAGAAAACCGAACAATGGTCGGATAAAAAAATACAGCGAAGAACATTTTTTTCTTTTGCAGGCTTCCTGCTGGCCAGCGTCGGCGGATGGTTTTCATGGAAATGGTTCAGCGGGTTACCACCCACCAATAACCGATTACCTGAACTTACCAGAGATGTGTTGAGTTTTAATGAGCGCATAAAGGATAAATTTTTCAGTCATAAGCATTTAGCTAAAACCTATCCAAAAGCCAGAGCCGCCCGAAAACCCAGACTGAATGGATTTATTGGCATTAAAGATGATATCGACACAGAAAAATGGCGGTTAGAAGTAGTAAGCCCTACGGGTAAGCCTTCTATCTATTTTCAGTTAAAAGACATACAGGCATTACCCAAAGAAGAAATTATTTTTGATTTCAAATGTATTGAGGGCTGGGACCAGATTGTGCACTATAGCGGTATTAAGTTTTCAGACTTTCTGAACAAATACAAGTTAGGCAAAAAAGAAGGTACCAACGAATGGTATAAATATGTAGGACTGGAAACACCGGATGCCAAATACTATGTGGGTCTGGACATTGAAAGTGTTTTACACCCACAAACCTTGCTATGTTTTGAAGTAAATAACCAACCATTGCCTAAATTGCATGGTGCCCCCTTGAGGTTGATTATTCCGGTAAAATATGGCGTTAAAAATCTGAAACGCATTGGCAAAATGTATTTTTCAGACACTCCACCCCGTGACTACTGGCATGAGTACGGGTATGATTATGATGTTACGCTGTAGAGCATGTTTAAACATTATGATTCGACCTACAAAGCTTATCTTTTTAAGCTACACTGCGTTGCATTTTTTCGATGTAGCTCCTGGCTACATCTGCAAAATGCGCCTTGTTTAGCTTAAAAATCTGAACTTTTCGGTCAGAATAACAATATTTAAATATGCTCTTAGTCAATATTGCGCAACCAGCCTGTCAGGCTTCTACGTTCACGATTGGCAGGTAACACCTCATGTTCAATTTTGTCACTTTCAAAAACCACTAATCTGCCCCCTATGGGTAATACAATTTCTTCTTTATCAGGCAAATATAAGACTAACTCGCCTCCATTATCTGCCTGCCAGTTCTGGTTAAGGTAACAGATGAATGAGAGTTTCCGACCTGAGTCGTTTCTGAATTTATCTAAATGGCGTTTGTAAAAAGTACCCACCGGATAAGAGGCGTAATGAATTTCGTAAGAACGCAACCCAAGAAAACAGGTATAATTGACATAACTCATAAACGCTTCTAAACGCTCTAAAAATTTAATCTCAATAGCATTAGCTTGTTCTTTTTCTAACCACAGGATTTCATCTCCACGAATATTTTTTACTACTTCATGTTCCTTACTGATACCTGCCTGCCTGAATTCCTGTGCCTGATAGTGGGCTAAAAAACTTTCATTCAGTTCAGTAATTTCTTCTTCCGTCAAAAAGTTATCTAAAATGCCGTATCCGTGTTCAATTATTTGAGAAATTATAGATTCAAATGAAAATGCCAGTGTTTCTTCCATATTTTATGCGTATTTTTGCACCCGTTTTATGAATTTAGTGATTGAGAGAATGAGTGATTGAGTGATCAAAATCCCACTAAATTCTCTGAAATTTAACTATACTTTTGAATACAAATCATATTAAGTTGAACGCAAGGGTTCACAAAATTAGATAAAAATGTCATTTCTTCAAGAATTACACAAACGTCGTACTTTCGCTATCATTGCTCACCCCGATGCCGGAAAAACTACACTGACTGAAAAACTCCTGCTTTTCGGAGGTGCCATTCAGACTGCCGGAGCGGTGAAATCTAATAAAATCAAGAAATCTACTACTTCCGATTTCATGGAAATTGAGAAGCAAAGAGGTATTTCGGTAGCAACCTCGGTGATGACGTTTGAATACCGTAACCTGAAAATCAATATCCTTGATACGCCCGGCCACAAAGACTTTGCGGAAGATACTTACAGAACCCTGACGGCGGTTGACAGTGTAATTCTGGTAATTGACTGTGTGAAAGGCGTGGAGGAACAAACAGAGCGATTAATGGAGGTGTGCCGTATGCGCAATACTCCGGTCATTATCTTTGTGAATAAACTCGACCGTGAAGGCCAAAACCCGTTCGATTTGTTAGATGAATTAGAACAAAAACTCAATATCAAAGTTCGTCCGATAACCTGGCCTGTTAACGGTGGTTCTAATTTCAAGGGGGTGTATCACCTGCTTGAAAAGAAAATGAACCATTTTGCCGTCAATAAAACACGTCTGGAAGATGATATTGAAGTAATAGCCTTAGATTCAGCAGTATTAGATAAAAAGGTAGGCGAAAAAGATGCCAACCAACTGCGTGAAGATGTAGAACTGATTGAAGGCGTATATACTGATTTCAATCAGGCAGATTATTTAGCCGGAAATCTGGCACCTGTGTTTTTTGGCAGTGCAGTAAGTAATTTCGGGGTAATGGAATTGCTGAACACCTTTTGTGATGTGTCGCCCATTCCTGTACATCGCATGACCGACAAACGTATGGTTGAGCCGGAAGAAAAGAAATTCAGTGGATTTGTATTTAAAATCCATGCCAATATTGACCCCCGCCACCGTGATAGAATTGCCTTTTTAAGAATTTGTAGCGGGCAGTTTGAACGTGGAAAATTTTACAAACACGTGCGTTTAAGCAAAGAAATGCGCTTCTCAAGTCCCTTTGCCTTTCTCGCTGATAGAAAAGATGTGGTAGAAGATGCCTACCCGGGCGATGTGATTGGTTTGTATGATACAGGCACTTTTAAAATCGGCGATACTTTGACAGAAGGTGAAGAATTACAGTTTACGGGTATTCCGAGTTTCTCGCCTGAGATTTTCAAAGAGGTAATTAATAATGACCCGATGAAATCGAAGCAGTTGGAAAAAGGTGTACAACAATTAACTGATGAGGGTGTAGCGCAGTTGTTTACGATTCAGCCGGGTAACAGAAAGATTATCGGTACCGTAGGTGAGTTACAGTTTGAGGTAATTCAATACCGATTATTAAATGAGTATGGGGCAAGTTGTCGGTTTGATGCCCGCCCCTATTCAAAGGCCTGCTGGATTACGGCAGAAGACAAAATTAAACTGGCCGAGTTTATCCGCTTGAAAAGCAATTTTATTGCCTACGACAAAGACCAGAACCCAGTTTTTCTGGCAGAAACCGACTGGATTCTGCGAATGAATATTCAGAATAACCCTGATATTCAGTTTCATACTACCTCCGAGTTTAAGACCGTAATGGCTTATTAGACTGATTATATAAATGCCCCTTTTCGGAGGGGCATTATTTTTAATATTTCACTTTGATACCGTGGTATCTTTCCTGCTCCTGATAGTCTTTTCTTAATGGGTGCCCTTCCCAATCGGCAGGCAACAAAATTCTTCTTAAATCCGGATGTCCTACAAAATCAATTCCTACCAAATCGTAGGCTTCACGCTCATGCCAGTCGGCTGTGCGCCAGATAGGTGTTACAGAAGGCACTTTGGGTAAAGGTTCGCCTTCGGCATTTCGAGGCACTTCTACTTTCAACACAAAATTATGGCCGTATGGAATAGAGGTAAGGTGGTAAATCACTTCTATGGTACCTACCTCGGCACCGTTATCAATGCCCGTAATACAAGTTAGGTAATCGAAATACAATTTAGGTTGTACATGCAAAAACTGGCAGATTTCTAATATCTTATCAGCTGGTACGGTCAGGCTTGGCTGTGGAGACGTTTTATCTTCTTTCAGAACTACGTCATCGCCAAACATACTTATAATTAACAGTCTTATCAGGTCAAAATCCATAGTAATAATTGAGTGAATGAGCCTACGCGGCCCGGTGATTTAGTGATTTAGTGATTTTAAATATCAAGTACAAGTTTTTCAGAAACTTATTCTTACTAATCACTTTAATTTCTAAAAATCAATGATTTATTCAAAAAAACATTATCGATAGTAAAGGTAAAACATATTCTGTTATCTTTGAAAACAAATAAGTTTATTTAGGGTTTTAAACCTTTTGCCTACATTTCGTTCTAAGAACCACAACGTTGTAGAAATATTCACAGTTAATACAATCAATCTTATTAAAACAATGAAAAAAATCCTTTTAGTGTGTACGCTTGTAGGTGGGTTGATTTCCGGAGCTTTTGCCCAGAATGATAAAGCAACTCGTGGAGAGAGGACAGAAAGAACACCTGAACAACGCGCCGAATTAAGAACCAAACGCATGCAGGAATCGCTTGCTTTGAGTAATGACCAGTATCAGAAAATATTAGCCATCAACCTTGACCAGGAGAAAAAGAGAGAGGAAGCCAGAAAAGAGCAAAAAGAAAAAATGGCAGCTAACCGTGAGCAACTAAAAGCAAATCGTGCAGCCATAATTAAAAGCTACGAAAGTGTACTTACACCAGAGCAAATGAATAAGCTGCATGAGGACACCAAGAAAAGAAGAGAAGAAATGCGAGACAAGATGAGAGGTAGAAAGAAATAATTTGCATGTGTCTGTCTATAAAAACGAGAGCCATCCACAAAGTAGGAATGGCTCTCGTTTTTTTGTAGCATTTTAATACCTGATAGCCGACTCATACTTTTTACCTGCCGCATAAATCGTCAGGTCATAGCCCAATTTTTCGCCTTGCTGATTTCTGACTGGGTTAATAAAATAATTATACTTCCCTGCCTCTTGTCTGGCTATTTCGTATGCTTGCTCCTTGCTATTGCTGGCATTGTAATGGTTTACTAATGCCTCCTGATTTTTGTTGGTTTTTACTTCGCTTTTTTGTTCATTCAGGATTTTAAGTTCGTTTTTTAACTGTTGCTCTTTATCTATTAACACTCTGCTGTCTTCAAGATATTTTGCCCATATCTGTCTTAAATCGCTGTTATTTCCTTTGGTTATAAAATCATCAATGCTCGGGGCATCCTGCATATCTTGTATATATTCTTCTGTTCGGTTATCTGTTTTTTGTGTAGTGGTATTATCTGCATTTCCCGTTAGTGGAGCATTGTTACCACAGCCCTCAAGCAATGTCTGAAAAACTGCGCCATCGTTGGTACTAAAACCGGGTTGCAATAAAACATAATTGGCCGCATCATAAGTAATGTTTGCCGTACCATCAATGGTGTTGGCTTCTGCCCCAACAATAATTTTACTTGCCTGATATTTTTCAGTACCAGTCAAAGCACTATTGATGTAAAGACTATCAGCACAAGGGGTAAGGCTCCACAATTCAATGCCATGTATGCCATCGTTGGCTGTAAAATACAATACATCATTGAAGGCAAAGAATTTTGATGGGTATGAACTGGAAGTGCCCTTAAAAATATCTTTTACCATACTTGTTCCGGCAACCGTTCCATCGCTTTTCCATAATTCATAACCTTGTGGATCATTATAATCTACCCCTCTGAAATACAACTGATTGTTAAACTTAATCATGGCTTCGGGGTCTATAGCCCTATTAAACATAGAAACAGTATTACCGTCAGTCCAGTAAAGCCTGAAACCAAAGTTTCCGTATGCCTCAAAGTAAACTTTGTTATTGAGTATAGCAAACTCTCCCATTTCATAAGATGATGGATACGAACCTGAACTTCCACTGTTAATATCTGCCACCATGTAAGTACCTGCCTCTGTGCCATCGCTTCTCCACAGCTCGCTACCATACGAATTATTATAGGCTGAAAATATCAGTAAGTTATCATTCAGGTTGGTTAAATTATAAGGCGACGAACTATTAAACCCCGGATTAATATCTTTTACCAGATAAGTACCTCCCTCGGTACCATCAGTTACCCATAGTTCTGTCCCGAAATTCACATCGCTATATACTGTAAAAAATAACTTATTCCCTACTTTTTTGAAAATGCCAAAACTGGTTGGGCTACTACCATAGTTAATATCTCTTACCATCCAGGTGCCCCCGGCAGTACCATCTGTTCGCCATAATTCAGTACCATTACTATACGTACTGTATAAAAAATAGGTAATTCCGTTTATATCGGCCGCAAGATAACTACTGTAATAATTATAGTCGTTGAGCGAAGCAATCAGTTTTATATCATCACCATCGCTTTCGTACAACTGATTAGTGGTTACCCAACGGATTTTGTTATTTGACAAAATCATTGAATAGATGTAGCTACTGCTACCGGCAAAAATTTCCATATTCTGCCCATTTGTACGCCAGATTGAACCATTTGATAGAAAATAGGAATAATTTTTAAAGGTAACAAGGCTACTGATGCTGCTCGAATTTGAATAATAAGAAGACCCAATCGTAGGGTATTTGGTCATTTCTTTGATAATACCTGTATTGCTCGCACCATCGGTTTTCCAGAGTTCTAACCCATGCAGGTTGTCGTTATAGGTAAATAAAAGGTTATCACCTAAACCTATTTTTGTGCTGAAGTCGGCACTATTGCTATAAAAATTTGGCTCAATGTCTTTTATCAGACTGATGGTAGTGCCGTTGGTTCTGAATAACTCATAGCCCACCTCTTTGTTATAGGCAGCAAAGTATAAATAGGTATTTGAGAGATTTAACAAAGGGAACACACTTTCAACAGGCAAACCCGGGTTCATATCAGAAACCGATACTGTTCCGGCATTGGTACCGTCGGTTTTATAATAAACATATTTCCCTGCATTATCAGTAGCAGAAAAATACAGATTTGAACCGAAAGCCTGGAGATTATATAATTCAGAACTTACCGGCCCCGGTACAAACTCTTTCACCATTGATGTACCTGCGGTAGTACCATCGCTTTTCCATAACTCAAAACCGTCAGGGCCATTATTGGCAATAAAAAACAGTTTCCCGTTAGCATCTACAAATTTTCTGCGAGTACTATTACTACTGAACGTATAACTCTCGTCTAAACTGCTGGTAAGGTTAATGTCTTTTACCAGACTTGTACCTGCGATTGTACCGTTGGTTTTCCAAAGTTCTCTACCGTTTACTCCATCTGTTGCACTAAAAAAAATATTATTACCAGACTTAATAAAATCCTGCGGGGAAGAAGAGGCATAACCCGGATAAATGTCTTTCAGTAAGGTTGTACCTGCGTTGGTTCCGTTTGATACAAATAATTCATAGCCAGTGCCACCATTATCAGCCCTGAAAATGAGTTTCCCGTTTAATTCCATAATATTAGATATATAACTGGAATTTGGCCCGGAATAAATGTCTTTAAATACTGTAGTGCCATAATCTGTACCGTCGCTCACCCATAGTTCAGTACCATTAGTCCCATCATTGGCTGAAAAATAGAATTTATTGCCAAGAAGTGTAAAATAGCCTGGACTTGACGAATTGCTACCGGGATAAATATCCTTAATCATGTATGTTCCCCACGGATTTCCATCACTCACATAAAGTTCATAGCCATTATTCGGAGAATAAGAACTGAAATATAATTTAGAATTAAGGATTACTACATCTGCCGGATTATTAACAAACGAACTACTGGAACCTGGATTCAGGTCATTTAATAAAAATGTACCCTCTGGTGTACCATCAGTTACCCAGGGTTCGGTTCCGTTTACTCCATCATTCGCCCAGAAAATCGCTTTACTGCCTAATTTAATAAAAGAGCCCGGATAAGAGCTACTATTACTATTAGTATTAATCTCTTTCAGCAGTTTTGTACCGGCTACTGTTCCGTCGCTAATCCAGAGTTCACTCCCCTGATAGTTATTGTTCAAATAATAATAAGCACTGAATAAGATTTTATCACCAAAACTAAAAAGGGCTCCGTCCAGATAAGGACCTGAATTAGAACTTGAATTGGTTAATTGTACTGTTCCGGCATTGGTGCCATCCGTTACAAAAAGCTCAGAATTTGACTGAGCTCCCTTGGCTATAAAAAAATACTTACCATTGGCATTCACCATCGCTCTCGGATGAGAACTTGCATTGCTGGTAACAATGTCTTTGAGGAGTTTCTGAGCAGGAGAAACAAAAGAAATAACTGTAAACAGAATCACATAGAGTTGCTTCATATAATAGCAATTAAAGGTTTAGATATATAGAACCTGTTTAAACTTATTACTTTTGGCTGCAAATGAATCTTTTCCGATTAGAAGGGAAGAAAAAATTCGTCCGTAGTTCTACTACGAACTCAATTTTTCTTCCCCTCTAATCAAAAAATTTTTCATTTTCGCTATAAAATTAAAAGTTTAAACAGGTTCATAGTAACACAGCGCCGGATATACCTATATCCGGATTTCTTTTGTTTTCAGGCTTCAATAAATACTGGTGGTTTTGATACAGAGAAGTTTTAGCAACAGCAATATCTCATATCAAAAAAATTATAATTTGGCTATCATAACGTGAAGCATACGAGGACAAACTCAGTCACAGCGAATTTATTCCGGTTATCACGGGTTTGTTTTCTTGACTACAATATTACGTAAAATATTTGAATCACAACAAATATCTGAGATACTTTAGAGTCAATTCTTCTATATTTACCTATTTACATACCTATATTTGCTGCGATAAGAGGTAAAGCACTGCCATTCTTACGGCCACGCCATTTTCAACCTGGTCGAGAATAATTGAGTGGTGTGAGTCTGCGGCATCGCTCGACAATTCCACTCCCCTGTTGATAGGGCCAGGGTGCATCAATACAATTTCTTTATCCAATTCGTCAAGCATCTGTTTGTTGATACCAAAATACAGCGAGTACTCTCTCAATGAGGGGAAATACTTAATTTGCTGACGTTCTAACTGGATTCTTAATACGTTAGCTACATCGCACCATTGCAAGGTATCTTTTACACTATGCGAAATCTTTACGCCAATCTCACTTATGTATTTCGGCAGAAGGGTATTAGGGCCGCAAATGGTAATTTCGGCACCTAATTTCTGTAAACAGAATATATTTGAAAGGGCTACTCTTGAATGAAGAATATCGCCGATAATGGCAATTTTTTTACCTGCCAAATCGCCTAATTTTTCCTGCATCGAAAACGAATCTAACAAGGCTTGCGTTGGGTGTTCGTGCGTACCGTCTCCTGCATTGACAATATTGGCTTTGATTTTTTTAGACAGGTAATGAGGAGCACCTGGACTTGCGTGCCGCATCACAATCATATCTACTTTCATGGCCAGAATATTATTGACCGTATCAAGCAGGGTTTCTCCTTTCTTTACTGAACTACCAGAAGCAGAGAAATTAACAACATCGGCCGAAAGTCTCTTTTCTGCCAATTCAAATGACAAGCGGGTACGGGTAGAGTTTTCAAAAAAAACATTGGCAATCGTTACATCTCTCAATGAGGGGACTTTCTTAATCGGTCGGTTAATTACCTCTTTAAACTCCTTGGCTGTTTCTAAAATAAGTTGAATATCGTTTGTAGAAAGGTCTTTTATACCGAGTAGATGTTTGGTACTCAATGATTGCATCTTAATTTGAGAAGTATGTTTGGCAAAATTATAAAAAAAAGCCCCAATACACAAAAGGGGCTGGAAGAAACTGTTTAAATTAATCTTGTTTCGTTCAAAATGACTATTTTTCACAAATACTGCGTTACTACAATCCTCATTTAGCTCTGCTAAACTGCGGTTGTAGAGCCTTGTCTTTGTAAAAAATATTTCATTTTGAATCGTAAAATTTAATTTAAACAGTTTCTGAAAATCATTTGGGCTGTTGTTCTATTTGAACAACTTTTTTCAAATCCTCCCAGAAACTCGGATAAGATTTTACTACTACATGTGGCTCTTCAATGGTTACATCGGTCAGCATAGCTAATGGGGCAAACGCCATAGCCATCCGGTGGTCGTCGTAGGTAGCAATGCTGATGGGTGCACTCCCAAATTCAAAACCTGAACCTGCAACTTTATATTCGGTGTTGGTTACTACTTCGGTCAGGCTACCTCCAAACTTCCTCAGTTCATTCTGCAAAGCTAATATACGGTCTGTTTCTTTAATTTTAAGGCTTTCAATACCCGTAAAAGTAGCCTCTATTCCTTTAGCAACGCAGGTAACAGCTACTGTTTGAGCCAGGTCTGGGCAATTGGTAAAATCCCAGTTAAGTGATGCCTGCGCAGGAATTTTTGTTAATAATACCCCCTCTTTGGTAAAAGTACTTTTCACACCCAATTGCGTCATGATGTCAACAATGGCACTATCACCTTGCAGCGAGTTTTCTTTTAGGCCCAATAGCTCAACTTTGGTCGCTTCATCAGTAGCCAATGCTACTATACTATACCAGTAGCTCGCACCAGACCAGTCAGATTCTATCTGATAGGCTGTTGGCGCATAGCTTTGCGGAGCAACACTGATTACTTTTTTATCCCATTCGGCTTTTGCTTCTACGCCAAAGGCTTTCATCTGGGCAAGTGTCATTTTAATATAAGGTATTGAACCTAAATCTCCTGTCAGATGAATGGTTAATCCTTGTGGCAGTGTCGGGGCTATCATCACAAGGGCAGAAATATACTGGCTGCTTACATCGCCTCTGATGGTTACTTCATTGCTTTTCTGTTCACTAAGTCCATGAATCTGCAGGGGCGGATAACCCTCTTTTTGCAGATAATCAATTTCTGCTCCGATAGTTTTCAGTGCCTCTACGAGAATCCCGATTGGGCGCTCACACATACGGGCAGTGCCTGTCATGGTTTTGCTTTGTCCGGTTGCTGTAAAATAAGCCGTAAGAAAACGCATGGTTGTTCCGGCATCAATTACATCAGCTATCGGTTCGTTCGATTGCAACAGGCGAATCATGGTTTGTGTATCACGGGCAGAAGAAAGATTCTGTAAATCTCCTTTAAAACCTGATAAAGCGTTGATAATTAAAGCTCTGTTACTTTCTGATTTAGAGGAGGCTAACTGGATTTTAACGTCAAATACCTGAGAGTTTTTGTAGAGGGTAACTTTTTCCAAAATATATGCTGATTTGTCTTCTAATCTGATTTCACTGCAAAAGTAGGGTTTTCTATTAAATGTCAGAAGCATAATTGTGAAATTATCTCTTATGCTTTATTCTCGACTCATTTTATGGTAATCACACAATTTTCGGGGAAAATTTTCCTCAATTATTTGAAAATTTTTATTTATTGCTTTCAGATTATATATTGGAATAAATTTTTAAATACTACTGTTAGAATCACTTACACACAATTACAATAACTTTATGAAAAATCTCATATATGCCTGCTCAATCATCATCTCTGTGTTATTCAGTTCATGCGAGGTGATAGAAGACTTGAAACCCTCATCAGGAGACAAGACACAAACCGATAGTACTACTACCGGTACTACCAATCCGACAACCCCGACTACTCCCACGAATCCGACTACACCAACCGAGTCAGATTATATTGAAGCGACCGCACAGGATCTAAATCATCAGTCGTATGGACCTGATGAATTACAGAAGTTTGACATTCATATTCCAGCCAGACGGTCGCTAACCAAAACCAAAGTGGTAATTATTCTGCATGGTGGCTCGTGGAAAGAGTTAGACAAAGGGTTCATGAATAATTATGTAAGCCAGATTAAATCTAAAGGGGATAACTGGGTCATTGTGAATGCCAATTATCGTCTGACTTTCCAGAATGGTATCAGATACGACCAGCAGATACAGGACTTAGGTTCGCTTATCACCAAAGTTCTTTCAATGCGTCAGCAATATAACTTCTCAGATAAAATTTACTTTATAGGTGCCAGTGCAGGCGGACATTTAGCCCTTGCTTATTCTTATACCGTTGATAAATCTAAAAATGTAAAAGGAGTTTCGGTAATTGCCGCACCAACCGATTTAACTTCGGATAAAATACGTGTAGGTGAATTCGGGCAAGATATAGAAAACTTAATCGGTCAACCATATAGCAGCAATCCTGATGCCTTTAAAAGAGCCAGTCCACGCTATCAGGTTACAAGAGTAGCCCCTCCTACTATACTTTTCTATGGTGGTAAAGATGAGTTTATTCCATCAGACCAGGGCGAAGTACTCAGACAACAGTTACAAGCCAATGCGGTGATTAACTCTTACAATTTCTATCCGGAGCAGGGTCATGAATGGATGATATTAAGCGAAACCATTGACAAAACCCTTGTTTTCTTCGGAGACGATAATACAAGAAAATAACTATCGATATATATATATAAAAGCATAAAAGCCTCTCTGATTGATTTCGGGGAGGCTTTTGGGTATTTAGTGATGAAAAATTAGTATGGAGTGAAAGAAGGTTTTTCGTTAATCTGACAGTCTTCAACAATGGTATAAGAAGCTAGTACACCCTTGGTGTTGTAACGTTTCATTAAATACATATTACCATTCTTATCAAAATATTCTTCTGTATGATTTCCTTCTATAGGTAACCCTGGCTGAATACCCTCATAAAAATAATACGTTTTGTTGCGGGCTGCAAATATGAAAGTCATATAACTCACTACCCGGCCTTTAGTATCATATATTTTCTCACTCCTTACTACACCACCATCATAGGTAACCTCTTTTTCTATTCTACCTGAGGCATCACGAAAAATAACTCCCGAATATTTTTCGCTGAGCACTTTGGTATAAAAATCATTACCGGAGTATTTTTTTTCTATAAATGTATCATCCCGTTTATACACTACTGATGTCTCAACAAATAACTGACCTTCACTCGAAATAAATCGGTCATTAATCTTTCTTTTTAAACTATCATATTGAAATAAAAAGGTATAATTTGGTACACCTTTAGGCCCACCAATAGTCTTTGTCTTATTCAAATGCTTATCGTAGAAGAAAAGTTCTTCATCTTCTCTTATCCGAATTGTTCCATTGTCGTTTACTTGTTGGCTGTATTTTATTTTCATAGCCAAGCCATCTTTGTTCAGATAAGTAGTATTGAACACCGTAGAAATAAACGATTTATTTGGCTGTCTCTCAAATAAAGAAGTATATCTGAGGTTAGTGATTGTAGTATCTGTTTTAACAAGTGGAACAGCTGTATCTACAGCAAATTCAACCGGAATAATATTAGTCAAGAACTCCTTTTCATCTATATTCAAGTAGCTGATAATAAATAAAAAGTTCTCTTTGATAAAGAAAAAATAAGTCTCCTGCTGATTGAGTTGTTGATTAATTCCGTTGATAATCAGGAATTTCGTAGTTCTTATAATAGTATCTCTCCTGCTTGTTGCATTAAAAATGCTTTTATGAATAAAACGATAAGTAGTTGAGTCAGACCAGGGATTAATAAAAAAGGGAGCAATACCTCTTAAAACACCACGGTTAAAACTTCCGGCATTGGCATCATGCTTTACTTCTTCGCTAATAGGGCTTTTAGGGTTGGTGAAAATACCAATGTCAAAGGCACGCACCGTAATTGCTTTTTTATTTTTCTCGTCTATATTCCTGAATATTACCTCTGATTCCTTTACTTCTTTTGCAATAGTAAATTGCTTCATTTTCAATTCAAAAAGCTCACTTTTAAAAATCAGTGTATCTTCATTCGGCTTGGTAATATTAAATGTATACCGTTCAGGTATATAGGGCTGAGCTAAAGCTTCAGCTTGCTTTTTGGTTTGAGAACAGCCAGTAAGAGATATGGAAAAAACAAAAAATATGACGGTAATATACTTGGACATTGTAAAGTGCACACTAATAAATTGACGAGTGATTTGTTGATTGAAATTATTCTGGAATTAGCCATTCTTATGTACCTCTGTCATAATAAAATTTACTGTAAAAGAATTGATAATACCGTAAACAGGAAGCGTTCGTCCTCCGTTTGCGGCATAAATAATTCAATTATATATTAATCTTTTATTAACTAATTGGCTTTACAAAATTTCAAGAAATAAATTTTGGCTAAAGCCAAATATGGATGATTGACTGACTGTTAACCCCATTTGAAAATGGGCGGACGCCGCGCGGGGCTATTGATTCAATTGCCGCCAGCTTTAGCTGGTGGAATATTAAATTGTATAATCCTAATTGGCTTTAGCCAAAATGTATTTGCAAATTTTAAAGGACGCTTATTGTTGAATCTTAATCAAAGCAATTATCATCCGATAGAATAAGCAGTAAACTTCTATTCACTCATTCACAATTACTACACCAGATAGCTACTGATACTCATAATATCGGCGAAAACGCCTGAGGCAGTTACTTCTGCTCCGGCACCCGGGCCTTTAATCACTAATGGATTATGCTTGTAGCGCTCGGTAGTAAACGAAACAATGTTTTCTGAACCTGCCAGATTGAAGAACGGATGTTTACGACCCACAGTTTTCAGTTCTATGGTTACTTTATCGTCATCTAAAGTGGCAATATATCTCAATACTTCATCTTTAGCCTCTGCATCTGCCAGTAGTCTTTCAAACCTCTCATTGTCTTTTTCCAGTTCCACAAAAAACTCATCTACTGTTTTTGCTTGCAAACAAGCATCGTTCAATAGATTGATAATTTTTACATCATCCGGTTCCAGTTTCAAGCCACATTCTCTCGACAGAATCAAGATTTTACGGGCTACATCTTGTCCGCTTAAATCGTCTCTTGGGTCTGGTTCAGTATATCCTTTGGCTTTTGCCTCTCTCACCACATCCACAAATCTATCTCCGGCTTTAAAATTATTGAAGATGTAAGCCAGTGTACCCGATAAAACGGCTTCAATGCTATGTATTTTGTCGCCACTGGTTATCAGCCCTTGCAGAGTATTAATAATCGGCAAACCTGCCCCTACGTTGGTTTCATACAAAAATTTTACCCCATGCTTTTGTGCCGCTTTCTGCAACATAAAATACTGGTCAAACTTACCCGAATTGGCTACCTTATTAGGTGTAACAATAGATACACTCGCACTCAGTAACGAATAGTAGTACTGCACTATATTCTTATCAGCAGTACAATCAACAAACACGCTGTAAGGCATATTTAAGTCCTGCACATCAGATACAAACGAACCGATATTGGCTATCTCGCCGTTTTCTAACAATTCTTCTTTCCAGTTTTCAAGGCTGATACCGCCTTCCTCTAACAACATTTTTCGGGTATTGGTAATACCAACCAGCCTGATATTCAGATTTTTGCGTGATTTGAGGTAATCTCTCTGCTCACGAATCTGACGCAGCAATGTACTGCCGATCAAACCTGTTGCGCCTACTAAAAAAAGATTAAGCGTAAGACCATCTACCTGAAAGAAAGTCTCATGAATAGCATTCAAGGCTTTACCAATGTCTTTTTTGTAGATAACTACCGAAATATTCAGTTCGGAAGAACCCTGCGCAGTAGCCACTACATTGATACCGTTTTTACCTAAGACTGAAAACAATTTGCCTGATATACCCGAGCTTGATTTCATGCCCTCTCCTACTACCGCCAATACCGACAGATTTTGCTCTATGGAAATATTATCTAATAAACCCTGAGAAATTTCGGTAGCAAAGCCTTCTTCTAAAATCTCTTTTACGCCATAAGCCGATTTAGGGTCAACCGCAAAACAGATTGAATGTTCAGAAGATGCCTGAGAGATAAGTATCACACTGATTTTATTCTTCGCCAGTATAGAGAACAATTTGGCTGAAATCCCTGCCACACCAATCATTCCTCCTCCTTGAAGGTTCACCAACGCAATGTCGTCAATAGACGAAATACCCGTAATTGAATACTCTTTGGTTTCGGCAGTTTTACTGATAAAAGTACCCGGATGCTTATGGTTAAAGGTATTTAAAACCCTGATTGGGATACTTTTATAAAAAGCAGGTGTAAGACTTGGCGGGTAAATGACTTTTGCCCCGAAGTGCGACAACTCCATCGCTTCAGCATATGTAATGGTCGGAATCGTAAAGGCGTTTTTTACCTTGCGGGGGTCGGCGGTCATCATCCCATTTACATCTGTCCATATTTCAATGACAGCGGCATTCAACGCTGCGCCAAAGATAGAGCCTGAATAATCAGAACCTCCACGCCCGAGGGTAGTAGTAACCCCATCAATGGTAGAGCCGATAAAACCTGTAATACACTGTAATTTATTGGTCTGCGCAAAATGCTTGCGAATCAGTTCATTGGTCAGTTCAAAATTTACATCGGCATAACCAAATACATCGTTAGTTTTAACCACCTTACGGGCATCCAGAAATTCAGCATCAATACCTCTGTTTTTCAAGGTTTCGGTTATTACAATGGTTGATAATCTTTCGCCGAAACTCACAATCAAATCAAGGGTACGCAGCGACAATTCTTTAATCAGATAAACCCCTCTTAACAGGTCTTCTAATTCATTGAATAAACCTTTTACTTTGGCAATAGCCCCACTCTGGTTTTTTATATCTATCAGGCCCCTTATGGCATTGAAATGACGTTCTTCTACAGTTTTTAACTGTTCCAGGTACTCAGAGTCAGACTGCGAGGCCATTTTACCAATTTCAATCAGGCGGTTGGTTACACCTCCCATTGCCGAATACACTACTGCAATTTTACGACCTTCGTCAAGGTTTTCTTTGATAATCTGAATGACCTGATTTATACTTTCTACTGTACCAACTGAAGTACCTCCAAATTTTAAAACTTTCATTATTCTTAAATTATTGAGCGATTGAACGTTCGCCGAAGTGACGAATTAGTTGTTAGAAAATAGAATCACTCTTTGTATAGAATTGTAGAATATATTATCCCTACGGGATACCAGACTTTAAAATTGCTAAATTTCTACTGATATATCGTCCCTACGGGACTTCAAGTCGATGATAAAAGTATCCCGTAGGGATAATATATCGGTAGAAAAAGCAATTAAAATCAGTGTAAAGTCCCGTAGGGACGATATATTAAGAAAATCTATTTCACCAAAGAATAATTAACTACTATTTCTTTATTTCTTAAAAAAATACCCCACTTCTGTTAAGAATGGGGTTGTATATCAATGAAGTGTCTGCAAATATAATGATTTATATACGAATCCAACAGATATTGCGATAAAATTGTGTTTTTCAAAGATTGAGGTTTCTAACATTTCATCATTTAGAAGATTATCTAAATATTTAATCAAGAAAATTTGGCTATCCGATTTTTTTTTTCATTACTTCGTACTTACAACAATTGTTCAATAAACTTATTTACTTTTTCAGGTAATGAATAATTTATTTAAAGCTTTAAACGACTCTACTCGTCGCGAAATATTAGAGATGCTGAAAGATGGCGATATGACTGCAGGCGACATTGCCGACCGCTTTGACATGACCAAACCAAGTATTTCGCACCATCTTGATTTATTGAAACAGGCCGACCTGGTAGCTTCTGTAAAAAAAGGACAGTTTATCTATTATTCATTGAATATGACTGTGATGGATGAAATTCTGGCGTGGTTTATCCAGTTTAAACCAACTCCTGCCGAAAAACCAAGAATACGTCTTCAAGTAAATCCTCGTACGATTGATTGAAAAACCAAAATTTAAGTGTTGTCTGTCATGAAACGCAAATTATTATTCGAAATGCTAATTATTGGCGTTGCATTAGCTCCTTTTATTTATTTGTTTGTCAGTTGGAATCCTGAAACATTATCCGGCCAAACGAGAGTGATTCTTTTGTATTGCTTTGCGGCACTGCTTTTCTACTTTTTGCCTTTAATTATGCAATATTTAGACAGCAAGAAACCTAATGCCGAATTTCTGGTACGGAGCGACAAACGCATCAGGCTTATCTGGTCTTCTTATTTATCAGCACTGGGTTTTATTCTCTTTTATTATATCCTGCATTTTTCCGAAGGTGAGAGTATTCCGCCACGCTATTTAGGGGTAGCTTTATCTTTATTCTTGTTTGCCAGTGGTAATTTTCAGTCTAATCTGCACCCAAGCAGTGCATTTGCCGGAAATGGGTGGTTTTCGAGAGGTTTTGAGGAGAAAAATTACAAACGGTTACAGCGTTTCACGGCTCGTTTGTTCTTTTGGGTAGGCATTGCAGGTACTGTATTTTTCTTGTCATTCACCGAAAGCCGACTTGTGTCGTGGGGGCTTGTCTTTATCGGGGCTGTTATTTTCTACGGCATTGTGATACGCCTTATCAGGAATATTGTGGCAAGTAGGTAGCTTCAAACAACTTCACGGTTTCTACGGCTTCTTTTACATCGTGCACTCTTAATATACTGGCTCCTTGCATCAGTGCCATCATATTCAGGGCTGTAGTGCCGTTTAAAGCTTCATTGGCCGAAATACCGAGCGTTTTATAAATCATTGATTTTCTTGAAATACCCACCAGTAAAGGCAGGTCTAATACCTGAAAGGCTGTCAGCTTACGCATCATTTCAAAGCCTTGTTTCGGGCCTTTGGCAAAACCAAAACCGGGGTCTATGATAATATCTTTTACGCCTGCCTGCCTAAGTTCAAAAACTTTCTTTTGCAATTCACTGATAATGTCAATCATCAGGTCGTTATACTGATTCAGGTTGGTCATGGTTTCCGGGTTTCCTCGGCTGTGCATCAATATATAAGGTACATCTAAATCCGCAACAGTCTGAAACATATCAGCATCAAGATTTCCTCCGGCAATGTCGTTAATGATAGTTGCGCCTGCCTTCACCGCTTCTTTACCCACCTTACTGCGGAAAGTATCGATAGAAATAACCGCATCAGAGAAATGCTTCCTGATTGTTTCAATAACCGGCAAAACCCTGTCAATCTCTTCTTCAATACTGATTTCTTTAGCCTGTGGACGGGTTGAATACCCCCCTACATCTATCATTTTGGCACCATCTTTCAGCATTTCTCCTGCTATGTCTGCAATGGTTTGTGTATCGGCTTTGTAGCGGCTTGCTGCATAAAAAGAATCCGGTGTGATATTCAGTATTCCCATCACAACAGGTCTCGATAAATCCATGAGTTTTCCGCCTGGTAGCTTCAATTGACAGGCTTTTATTGGGGTAATCTGAAATGTCATTTGCTTATAGTGCCGAAGTTTTATAGTTTTGCAATAATAGAATATAATATTCAGAATTCCTTAAAATTATCCTTTTTTGGATTGCGTGCATGAACCAAACTGAAATAGAATACCGAAAGATTATACAGATTTGCCAGGACCTTTTTGAGAAGAAAAACAAAGACTACGGAACATCCTGGCGGATACTCCGGCTGCCCAGCATCACCGACCAGATTTTTATCAAAGCCCAGCGTATCAGAACCATTCAGGATAACGGATTCAGTAAAGTAGAAGAAGGAGAAGTGCCTGAATTTATAGGCATTATTAATTATTGTGTCATGGCTTTGATACAGCAAAAACTCATTGACGATACCAAAATTGAGATTCCGTTTAATGAGTTGCACGAGTTGTATAATCAGGAAATTGCAGAAGTAATGGCATTGCTCTTCAACAAAAACCATGATTACGGTGAAGCGTGGCGGGATATGCGTGTGAGTTCCATGACTGATATTATTCTGATGAAACTGTTCAGAATTAAACAGATAGAAGATAATCAGGGTAAAACCATTGTTTCAGAAGGAATCAAATCCGGTTATCAGGATATTATCAATTATGCTGTTTTTTGCTTAATCAAGCTCGGACAGGCACAAGCACAACAGTAATACCCGTTGCTTTAACAAGTAATTAACAAAAGGCGTTTGGGTCTGACACTATATTTGCAATATATACACAAATCCATTCCTGGTCTTTAAACATCACCTTATTATTTTATGAAACTCATTGCACAAATCTCACGCATCGTTGTAGGTGTCATATTCATTTTTTCCGGTTTTGTTAAAGTGGTAGACCCTGTCGGAACAGGCATTAAATTAGAAGAGTATTTTGAGGTTTTCTCGCAGGATATTCCTGCCTTGCAAGGCTTTTTTATGTTCTTTGCCCATAACTCCCTTACTCTTTCGCTTATTTTCTGTGCTTTAGAGGTTATTTTAGGGGTAGCTACTTTGTTGTCTTATCGCATGAAAATTACTTCATGGCTATTGTTAGGCATTATCGTATTTTTTACCTTTTTAACTTTCTATTCGGCTTATTTCAATAAAGTAACCGATTGCGGTTGTTTCGGTGATTTTTTGAAACTAAAGCCCTGGACGTCTTTTAATAAAGATATATTTCTGACGATTCTTATCATTGTTATTTTTATATTCAGAAAACAATACAAAGACTCAAACCTCCATGCGGTTATGGCTGTTGTGAGTCTGGTTTCGTTTGGTATTGGTATCTATGCTATCCGTTACCTGCCTCCTATCGACTTCTTGCCTTACGCAATTGGCAAGAGTATTCCCGAGCAAATGAAGCCTACCGGCATAAAACCAATCTTCGAATATACTTTTCTGAATAAGAAAACCAACAAAGAAGAAAAATCGAGCGAGTTTTTGTTAGATACCACCACTTATAAATATGTGTCATCTATCACGCTCAACGATGATAAGGTAAAACCCAAAATTACCGATTATTTTGTGAATGATGCGCAAGGTAATGTTTATACCGATTCTACTTTTATAGGCAATAAACTGTTGCTTATCTTTAAAAATATCAAAGATGTAGATGCCGATGAAATTGCCGAAATAAAGGCGTTGGCAAAAAGTGTAGAGGGTAGTAATATTGAGCCGATTATAATGACTTCGGCTATTCAAAGCGAATTTGAACAGTTTCGTCAGGCCAATGCCATCACAACTCCCTATTTTACGGCAGATGCCACAGTTTTAAAGACAATGGCACGAACAAATCCATGCGTGATTTTGTTACAAAATGGAGTAGTAAAAGGGAAATGGGGGAATCATAGCATACCGGATAAAGCAACACTCGCTGATACATTAAAATAGACACATATACTTAATTCAATTACGCCCAAACAGACAGAATGACTACGAATATTTTTTTAGTTGGTATGCCTTCTTCCGGTAAAAGCACTCTGGGGAGGCAGTTAGCCAAGAGTTTAGGATACGAATTTGTTGATTTAGATGCCCGTATTGAAATTGCAGAAGGGAAGAAAATTTCGGAAATTTTTGCCTTGAATGGTGAAGAGTATTTTCGGAAAGTTGAGAATCAACAGTTGAAAAAAATACAGAAAGATATGCGTTTGGTAGTAGCAACCGGAGGGGGCGTGCCTTGCTTTCTTGATGGATTAGAATACATCAAAAACAATGGTATCAGTATTTTTCTTGACGTAAAACCTGACAGGCTGCTTGAAAGAATGCAGGTGTCGAAGAAAAACGAGCGACCTTTGTATGACCTCGAAAATAAAGACTTATTAAGCACACTGTCAGACAAATACAACGAACGTCTGCCTTTCTACACGCAGGCTGATATTACCATTGAGGGCGATACCGACCCCGCTGCCATACTGTGGATTCTGGAGGCAGAATTTGCAAGAAAGATTCATTAGTCGTCTTGCCAAAGTATTTTAAGCCGTAAATTACTTTCTCAGGAAGTCTATAAAAAAAGAAATGACAACTCGATTGGGTTGTCATTTCACTTTCAATCTATTTGTATTTCATTAGTTAAGGCAAATCTTTGTGCAGGCCCCTTATCAGAAGAAAGTACCAATTGATACCACAAAGCTCGTGCCTTTGGTAGTCAGGTTGGCTGAACCATAATTCTGAGGGTTGCTTAACTGATAAGGCGTAAATGCGCCTTTAAACTGGTTGAAGACCCCTGCCAGATCGATAAAGAATTTCGCTGAACGATACCCTACACCACCTGTAAATAAGGTTTGCGAACGGCTCAGGTTATCAGATTTTTCCTTATAAGGGTCTGGCATATATTTGGCACCTGCTCTTACACGTATGCTCTGAATACGATACTCTGCTCCTACTTTTAAATTTACCACATCGTTATAGGTACTCTGAATACCTCTTTTCTGGTCTTCGCCCCAGGCATTATCTTCAGGGTCTTTTATACCCATGCCTCTGTAACCTACATATTCGGCATCTGCTGTAATAAACCCGGCTTTATTAGGGAAGAAAAATGTTGCTCCACCACTGGCTTTCAAAGGCGTGGTTAATGAATACGAAAAAAGGTTTTCATCGGTAGCAATATTGGTAATGGCCGAAGTCGGCACAACCGGATTACCTGCTTTAGGGTCAATAATAATATGAGAATTATAAAGCTCGGTTACACTTATCCACGAAGGTGTAGTTAAACTGGCACCTATGCTGATATTCTCGTTAGCTTTAAAAATAGTTCCCAATGAGAAATTCACTCCGCTTCCACGCACATATAAATCTTCGCCGTATTCAAATCCGTTAAAGACTACTCCATTGGCAAATCTTTCGTTATGGGTGTTTATATTTTCATAATTCAACCGAACAAACCCTATGCCTAAGCCAATATAGGTTCTGTCGTCAAAATTAATTCCATACCCTAAATTCCACTGGCTGGTTGAGCCCGTTGAAGAAATATCTCCTGTTTGTTCTACCGGCAATGCTTTTTCAATTTTGGTATAAGGCGCTCCACCACCCGACACAGGGTCAATCAGATAAGCCTGATAATACATAGCTGTGGCGGTAGCGGCGGTTCCAGAATTTGGGTCAAACTCCTCGTCAAGCATACCCGAGTCTGCGCCTCTCAGGGTAGCTCTTTCGGCAAAGAAATCGGCCATTGAACTACGCTGATTGACACCTGAGTAACGGTAGTCAGACAAAAAGCTGTTTTGTCTTGAATACGTAATGGCAAAAGCCGAACGTTTTTTGCGTGTTCCGGTGCCACTATTGCTGAATATCAAACCTAACTGGCCTATATTCGGGCTTGTAGTACTTCTGCTGAATTGGGAACCAGCATATACTGAAGAAGTATTAACTGAGTTCAGCACAGGCGTAATGCTCAATTCAGAACGGTTATAAAATCCTAAACCTGCGGGATTGGTATAGTTATTTGTAGCATCGGCACCTAAAGAAACATATCCGCCACCTAAACCCTGCATACGAGCAGAGCCGGAAATTTTTGTTTCAGAGAATCTGAAGGCATCTTCACCATAAAAGTGCCCACCTAAATTCAATTGCGCCTTAGCTCCGATTCCTCCCAACAGTAAAGAGGTGGTAATCAGAATGCGTGAGATTTTCATTTTTTTATTTAATCTTTATAATTGAAGAATTTGAAACCGGGATAAAATCCGAGTAGTTGTTTAATCATTCTTCCTGTTTAAAGGTACTGTAATTTTAATTGCTGAACTTCAAACTATTTCCTTATATGTCATCATGCCGGGCATTTTGCAGGATTAAAGTAATAGCGTAACCATTCATTGTACTTAATAGAAAACCTCGCCAAACAATGATGATTCAGCGAGGTTTCTGAATATTTTTGCAATAAATAACGTAATTACGTTTACTCTTATGAGCTTAACAAACCAGTGGCATCAATTGTTTCAGAATGCTGTTCTTATCTTGGTCCACGGCTACCACCGCCGCCACCGCTGCTGCTACCTCCACGAGAACCGCCACCACTGCTGCTTGAGCTACTACTGCTCGAACTACGGCTTGGGCTACTCCAGGTTGAGTTAGATGAAGATGACGAACCTCTTGACCAGCTATCAGAACCTCTTGAGTTACCACTACCTCTTGAATACTCACTGCTGCTACGGCTTGAGCTACTTGATGGGCGGCTGTAATCGTATGATCTTGATGAACCACCGTTGCTGTTACCGCTATCGTACCCACCATTTCTGCGTGGACGTGCATAGTAAGTATCGTTAGATGAACCTGAAGCACGAGAACTGTTTGGTGTGTTGTTGAAAGATGAGTTACTGCTCGAACCGTTTCTTCTTGGTGTAGCATAGTAGCCATCATTACCTGAATAGCTTCTGCCAGTACCTGTACCTGTAGTTCTTACATTTCCATCAGCACGACGGCCACCATCGTTAGTTCTGATAGCAGTATTGTTGAAGCGGTCGTTATAGAACGCTGAACCTCTGCCACCATCACGTGGGCCATACGTACGGGTTTTGCCCAAGCCATCTACACCAGAGGTTACATTGTAAACATAACCCGGATATCCGAATCTGCCATAACCGTAACCATAGTAATCGTATGGGCTATAGAATGAATTATAACCCCAAGGGCTATAGAATGAACTATAATAAGGGCTGTAGAAGCCACCACCCCAGAATGGGTCATAGAAACGATTGCCGAAACCACCGCCCCAGAATGGGTCATAGAAACGATTACCAAAACCACCGTAGCCCATTCCGTATCCTAAACCAAGGCCAATGCTGAAACCACTACCGAAACCGCCGAATGAATTAAACCCAAATGGTGAATAATAACCGAAACGGTTGAATGGACTTGCCCAACCCATTGGCTGGCTCCATGCGTAATCGTTCCAACCTGACTGATAGCCATCTGAGAAACCAGAAGAATAACCCGGGTCTGAAGAATAGCTACGTTGTACTTTACGTGAGTTCACATAGTTCTCGTCGTAATACTCGTCTGTCCCTTCAGTCTGAACAGGTGTTTCTTCTCTCTGATAACGAAGGTTATCGGTATAGTCAGGATTCTGATAAGTTGTTGAAGGCTGCGTAGATGTTTTGTAAGTTACCTGAGGCGCATCTTTCGACGAGCCGTAAAGGTCATCGTAATCACCTTTCGTAGCAACTTGCTTTTGACTACAACCCCAGGTACCTAAAAGCACTGCGACCGACAGGTACCTGAAAGATTTGAAAGTGTTCATTTTATCTCTGAATAATTAATTGTGAACTAAAAATACAATCATTTATGTAAATGATGCGTGAGCCTTGAAAAAGGTTGTATGAGTATTAAAAAAAAATAACAAATTTTTTACTGACCTCTTCTTACTACCCTTGCATTTGTTTGCTGATGGCCCTGCTACCGAAAAGTAACAGAATTATCTATGACAAACTTAATATAAAAACTTATCTTTGCAAGCCAATCTGAATGAAAGTTTGATTAAAATCAGACAGGATTGTGCTTTTCATAGATATTAACGAAAATAACATCTATTAGATTCATCGCAGGTCAAAAAGTTTAATATTATCAACAATTATGAGTAAAGGGCTTCCAAAACGTAGTGAGAATTATTCGGAGTGGTACAACGAATTAGTGAAACGAGCAGATTTAGCTGAAAATTCGGCGGTAAGAGGATGTATGGTTATCAAACCTTACGGGTATTCAATCTGGGAAAAAATGCAACGTGCTTTAGACGATATGTTTAAAGAAACCGGGCATACCAACGCCTATTTCCCACTTTTTGTACCCAAAAGTTTGTTTGAAGCAGAAGAGAAAAACGCCGAAGGATTTGCTAAAGAATGTGCGGTGGTAACACATTATCGTCTGAAAAACAACCCCGAAAAACCCGGTACACTGATGGTTGACCCGGATGCTAAACTTGAAGAAGAACTGGTAGTGAGACCTACAAGTGAGGCTATTATCTGGAGTACCTATAAAAACTGGATTCAATCTTACAGAGATTTACCTATACTGATTAACCAATGGGCCAATGTGGTTCGCTGGGAAATGCGTACCCGTATGTTTTTACGTACGGCGGAGTTCCTATGGCAGGAAGGACACACGGCTCATGCGTCAAGTGAGGAAGCCATTGCCGAAACCAAACAAATGCTTGAGGTATATGCCACTTTTGCCGAAGAGTTTATGGCTGTGCCGGTAGTGAAAGGTTTCAAATCGGCCAATGAGCGTTTTGCAGGAGCCGAAGAAACCATGTGTATTGAAGCGATGATGCAGGACGGCAAAGCATTGCAGGCGGGTACCTCCCACTTTTTAGGACAGAATTTTGCCAAGGCATTTGATGTAAAATTCCAGTCGAAAGAAGGGAAACTTGACCATGTATGGGGTACCTCATGGGGTGTAAGTACCCGTTTGATGGGTGCCTTGATAATGGCGCACTCTGACGATAACGGCCTTGTATTGCCTCCTAAATTAGCTCCTATCCATGTGGTAATTGTACCTATTTATAAAGGAGAAGAAGATCTGGCTACAATTAGCGAAACCATTAAGCCGATTATAAAAGAATTGAAGTCGTATGGCATTACCGTAAAATTTGATGACAGCGATGCGCAACGTCCGGGCTGGAAATTTGCTGAATACGAATTGAAAGGCGTCCCAGTACGTATGGCTATCGGGATGAGAGATTTACAGAATGGTGTAATTGAAGTAGCCCGCAGAGATACTTTAAGTAAAGAAACTCGTCCGATTGAAGGCATTGCTGCTTATGTAAAAGATTTGTTGGAAGAAATACAGGTAAATATCTATAACAAAGCTTTAAATTTCAGAAAAGAAAATTCGTTTGAGGTAAATACCTGGGATGAGTTTTTAGAGCAAATCGAGAAAGGTGGGTTCTTACATTGCCACTGGGATGGGACTTCTGAAACTGAAGAGAAAATAAAGGAATTGACCAAAGCAACTATCCGTTGTATTCCTTTAGATGCCAAAGAAGAAGAAGGAACTTGTATCCTGACTGGCAAACCATCTGGCAAGCGAGTAATATTTGCCAGAGCATATTAATACAAAGTTTGAATATTAAACAAAACACCCCTGAAAAGACTTTCGGGGGTGTTTTGTTTAAGGCTAAATAATATTTACGGTGGCAACTAAAGATTACTCTTTATTGAATACTTTAACTATTTCATACATTCCCATGTCAAATTTAGCAAATTGTAACGCTTCTTCAAGATAAGGCGAGGCACCTGTATTTTTTCTCATGTTCTCATAATCTTCTCTGCTACGCCATTGCGCATACATAGTCACTTTTGCTCCATCAATACTTTTATGAAGCGTTGAGGAGATAAAACCTTCAATGAATTTCACACTTTCATCTGTGGCTTTTGTTAGTAATTCTACTAGTCGCTGCTGATTTTCAGGTGCAACAGTAAATACATTAATTAAAATAAGGGGACTATTCATTTTAATAAAATTTAGAATGTTTTATCGAATACTATTCCGTTGAATTATCTGACGAGTATCACTCCGTTTTACGCATTTCCCTGCGAAACTCCTCATGTTGTTTAATCAGTAAATCTAGTTTTTTATGAAGGCTTCTGATTTCTTCTTCTGCCTTCTGATTAATTCTTAAATCTTCTTTGGCCCGTTCCCTGTCTTTTTCTTCCTGCCTGTTCTGACTCATCATAATCACAGGTGCCTGCAAAGCTGCTATGCAAGACAGAATAAGATTCAGCAGGATAAATGGATATGGGTCGAAGCCCTTGTTGCTTAACCAATAAATATTGAATAAAATCCAGATTAATAGGAAGCCCATAAAAGATAAAATGAAAGTCCAGCTACCACCGAAATCCGCAATTTTATCAGCCATTCTATCGCCAAAGCTAAGAGGTTTGCTATCCTCTATCAGTTGTTTTTTCATGTAGTGTCCAGTTTTTTGCTCTAAATTAAATGCTTTTTATTAATATTTTTTTAGAATGCGTGTGATAAGTTAGCTCATATTTGAAAACCTCAAAATTGACAAGACTTTATTAAACAGGCGTTAAATACAGCTTAACAGACAATTAAATAGAGCAATTTATAAATAACTGACAATCAACCCATTACACAATTCCCTTATAAATAAAACTGTATTTTTCCAGCGGCATACATTAAAAACAAAAACATTTATAGAACTTTGTCGCTTAATTTGGTGTACATATAATTCAGATTATTACGTAAGATATAAGCAAAAATACAACTATGGTAAAATCAGGCGATACAGTACAGGTACATTATAAAGGTACATTAAGCGACGGAACAGTTTTTGATAGTTCGGAAGGACGCCAGCCCTTACAATTCACTGTGGGTAGTGGAATGGTGATTCCCGGTTTCGATACAGGCGTAACAGGCATGAAAATCGGTGATAAAAAGACAGTTTTTATTCCGGCAGAAGAGGCGTACGGTCCGGTAAAAGAAGAAATGATTTTCACTTTCAACCGTCTGGATATTCCAGATAATATACCATTAGAAGTAGGTGGCACCCTGAATATGCACAACGGACATCAGGCCGTTCCGGTAATCATCAGAGAAATCTCTGCTACCAAAGTAAAATTAGACGCCAATCACGAATTAGCCGGAAAAGATTTAATTTTCGAAATCGAGTTAGTATCGGTTAAATAAAAGTCTGAAAGCAGGTTTCCTCTTTGCTCAGAAGAAGCCTGCCGCTCTTTCAAGTTAACATCTGCAATTACCAATCATTCAGAAAAATGGGAATGGGCTTAGGTCTTGTAAAGGAGACATACATCGGTTTGCTCCAGAATTATACTTCAGATACGCATTTGATAAATACGTACTGGAGTGAAATTGAGAAAGCCTATATGAATAAAGACCGCCATTACCATACACTGGCACATCTGGAAAATATGCTCAAAGAACTGACAGAAGTTCAAGACCAGATGAATGACTGGCACACAGTGCTGTTTTCGTTGTATTATCATGACATTGTGTATCATGTAATGAAGAGTAATAACGAAGAACAAAGTGCCGAACTGGCACAAAAAAGATTGCAGGCGCTGTCAGTTCCCACAACTGTAATTGAAAACTGTTACAAACAGATTATTGCTACTAAAAAACACATCCTCAGTCAGGAAAGTGATACCAACTTTTTTATTGATGCTGATTTATCAATATTAGGTAAGGATTGGTTGTATTATGAAGAATATACCCAAAGGGTAAGAAAAGAGTACAGTTTTTTCCCTGATATGGTTTATAAACCGGGCCGAAAAAAAGTATTACGCCATTTTCTGGACATGGAACAAATCTTCAAGACCCCCTATTTTTTTGATAAATATGAAGCCAAAGCCAGACAAAATATACAGAAAGAAATAGACCTGCTGTAATTTTGTTTTGCTCATAAACCCCTCAATTACACATCTTTATTAATTCATTTTCCCTTCTTTTCCTATTGCATTACACTTTTCTTTAGCTAAAGTGTGCAACCCTTCTATTGTTTTCATTCGTCATTCAGACAAAACACCGATAATTAAACACCAGATTGAATCAAGGATAATGATGAAAAAACCACAATTGGCACTGCTGCTGAAGACTTTCCTATTGTCATTAATTTTTATGGCTTGCAGCAAAAATACAGACCCATCTCCTACGGGTACAGATGAAGAAGAGAGTGCAGAAGTTCATGAAGCCGAAGGAGATTATACCTGGGCAAGTACAGATGTAGTTCCTATTACGCTCAATGGTAGTTCTATTATCGTAGGTGGCACAGGCGCAACCGTATCTGGTACTAAAGTAACCATTACAAAAGCCGGAAATTACAGCATCAGCGGTACTTTAAGCAATGGACAAATCATTGTCAATACAGAGGATAAAACCATTGTCCGACTGATTTTAAATGGTGTGGATATTACCACCTCCAACAGTTCGCCTATTTACATCAAAAAATCAGAAAAAACGCTGATTGTACTGGCAGAAAACACCCAGAACAAGCTAACCGACGGCACTTCTTACGTGTATGATGATGTGGCAGAAGAAGAACCCAATGCTACTATTTTCAGCAAAGACGACTTATCTTTTTATGGTTCGGGCTCATTAACCGTCAATGGAAATTTTGCCGATGGCATAGCCAGCAAAGACGGGTTGATTATTAAAAGTGGTAATATAACCGTAAATGCTGCCGATGATGGTATCAGAGGCAAAGATTACCTGATACTGAAAGATGGAAACATAACCATTAATTCGAAAGCAGATGGATTAAAATCTTCTAACGATACTGATACTGCCTTAGGCTATGTCATAATTGAAAAAGGTACTTACACCATAGCTGCCGGAGACGACGGGATTCACGCAGAAACCAAACTGACTATTGAGGGTGGAACCATCAATATTACAAAATCTTACGAAGGACTTGAAGGAAAACAAATAACCATTAATGATGGCACCATCCATCTTGTATCCAGTGATGACGGGGTCAATGTAGCTGATGGCACTGGCAATGAAGGCGGTTTTGGTGGTATGGGTGGTGGTGCCTCATCAAGTGGTTTGAATCTATTTATTAATGGCGGCTACTTATACCTGAATGCCGGAGGCGATGGCTTAGATGCCAATGGCTCTATTACCATGACAGGCGGTACTGTCATTGTAGATGGCCCTACTGCCAATAACAACGCTTCTTTAGATTATGATGGCTCGTTTAAAATTACCGGAGGCTTGCTGATAGCTGTTGGCAGTTCGGGCATGGCGCAGGTACCCGGTACTACTTCTACACAAAATTCTGTACTGGTTAATTTTACGGCCGCCCAGAATGCGGGTTCTTTAATCAATATTCAGAATGCAGATGGAAAATCAATAGTAACTTATAAACCTGCCAAGCGGTATCAGTCTATCGCTTTTTCGTCGAAAGAACTGGCAAATGGTACATATAATGTATTTTTAGGGGGTAGCTCAACAGGAGCAGAAAAAGATGGTTTGTACACCGAAGGCACCTATACATCAGGTACTAAAAACACCAGCTTTACGGTATCAGGAGTGGTTACCAAAGTCAATGCACGTTAGAAACTGTTTGAGTTAATCTTATTGAATTAAAAAAGGCGATTTTTGTTCAATCCTGCGCTTTAAAAATCCCGCGCGGCGTCCGCTCATTTAGCTCAGTTCCACTGCGGCTGCTAAACTCCGGTTTTTAAATCTTGTCTTGAAGCAAAAACCGCCGCGCGGCGGACCGCTCTTTTTTACCTTCAAAATTTAACTCAAACAGTTCTTAAATTTCTTATTTCATATTCGTTAGTTTGGAAAGGCTGCCCAGTTTGGGTAGCTTTTTTTATGGTGGTTAAACCACACTTTTTTTGCCACTAAAAAACATTTAGTAGATAAGTTTTGTGGTTCTTTTGAAAATAATTATTTTGCCACCGCAACAATGTGACACGGATAAATTCTTAGTATGAAGCTCGTCAAGCAGTCAAAGTTATTCTTCAAAGAAGGCAATTCTGATAAAGTTTATGAAATAGACTTATGTGAGGTTGGAAGTAATCAATACGTCGTAAATTTTCGATTTGGTAAGCGTGGCAGTACCCTGAAAGAAGGTACCAAGACAGATAAACCTGTTAGTCTGAATAGCGCCCAACAGGTTTTTGACACCCTGGAAGCTGAAAAACGCCGCAAGGGTTATCAGTCAGAACAGGAAATGTTTCAGGCATTGCCAACGCTCGCAGAATTAGCTTCTACAGCCAGTATTGAAAATGCCCTGCTGAAAAGATTACAGGGTTTTATTGATGGCAGAAACCCACTCAAATCTCAATGGAAGCCCTCAAGGGTTATCTGGAAAGTCGGGGAGTTAAAACTCAAAGAAGCAGTACCTTATATTATAAGACTGACCGACAGAGGCGACGAAATGCAAAGATATACCGCTTTGTGGGCTTTAGGTCGCATAAGCGATGCAGCGGCCATTCAAACCCTGAAATTCTACTTTTCTAATCCCAAATACTCTGATAAAGTCCGTCGCATTGCAGGTGCATCATTATTGCAGATGCTCACCGGCGATGAACGAAAAGAACATATTGCTTTTTATACCGAACGTTTACCGGAAGATTTAAAAACAGCGATTCAGAATCCGGCAATTTTACAGGAAATTCTTCCTCAGAAAGTCTTACAGCAAACACAAACCACTTATGATTTTCTGGAAGACCTCTATCTGATTTCGGTTGAGTATCCGGCTATTAAACCCATCCTAATAAACCTACTGAAAGAAATTCCATTGAAGCCAGGCTATTTCAGGGCTGTGAGGCATATTCTGAAAATAGCTGAACTTAGAGACGATTTTGAGGTATTGGGTCTGCTTTCCTACCGATTTGAAAGAACACTGCAGATGTTTGATAAGCCTGTGAGCTACGGGTATGACGATGAAGAAAGCCGTGAGAGCACCCTATACGTAACAGCAATTGGCAAATCTGTAAAGGTAAAATCGGAACTCAAAAAAAATGACAGCCGATTGGCTTATTCAGACAGAACAAGGGGCTATCTGATTCGCAAGTCCTTACGATTACTGAAAGAATCGGGGGCTAATCAACAAGACGAATATATAAAATTAGCCTTAGCGATTTTACTCTCTTATGATTCAGAAAAAGATTATAGAGACGGGTATTCAAGAGACAATTTCCGATATTTAAACAATTATCAGAACTGGGAAAATGTCCGTACTTTTTACCCGCCTTATGCCAATGCGGTTTTAATGAATCTCATTCTGTACGGTGGTGGCACTCGATTGACCTTTGCCGGAAATGCCTGGGCACTTTCAGAAAAACAGTTGATTGGTTCAAGCCAACCGAATTTAGTCAGAAATACAGTTCAGCCCAATCAGGAAAACAACCTGGTGAACAGGGTTTTTAACTCTATCTTCTCTTTATTTTCAAAGCCTGACCAACCCAATGACAGTTCCAATCGCCCGTCTATAGATCAACAATTGGAACCTATGAAAACTGAAGTTGCCAAAATACGTCGGGAAGAACTCTATCCTGAATTATGGGATAAATTTCCGCAGGCTTATATTCAGCTTTTGCTGAAAGCTAAGGTTGATAATATACACCTGTTTGCTTATAAAAACCTTACACAGCACCCCGATTACGAAAAAATAAAAGCTAAAATAGACTGGCGATTATTAGAACTGCTTCTTTCGTCAAAATATACACTTCCGGCTACCTATGGATTAGAGATTGTTAAGGAGAAACTGGAACAGAACGCCGAAAGAAGCATTATTCTTGCGTTACTGAACAGCCCTTTTCAGGCCGCAAGAGAATTGGGACAGGGATATATCAGTAAAGACTTAGCGGCTTATTTCAATGAAACAACTCTGTTGAGCAACCTGATTTTCTCTAAATATTCAGATGTAAGACAATGGGTAAATAAAACCCTAAGCACATATCCGCTTTCTGATAGCCAGAAACAGGTATTGGTTGGCAGAGGCTTAGGTCTGATAAATACCTTACAGGAAAATACGGAAGAGAACAATCTTATTATTAAAGATGGTACAGCAGTATTATTAAACGTTTGTGCAGATTTACTGAAAGGACTCAATGACTCCATGATAGTTGACCTGCTCAAAACTCCTGTAGAAGCTACACAGGTTTTTGCCGTAAAAATCATCACCCTAAAAAATACACAGCCACCTGCCGAAATTTTATCTTCATTGCTGATAAGCCCGTTTGAACAGGTACGCAAAGCCGGAGCCGAATTGTTGAGCAAATTAAAAGAAGTACTGGCTACAAATAAGGATTACGCTACCGGATTAGTCAACTTCCTTGTCCCTTTCATGACCCGCAAAGAGCCGTATGAGGGGCTGCATGAAGACATCAGAAAAATTCTGACTCATCAACTGGTGAATTACCTCCAGTCTGTTGATAGTACTACCATTATCCGGTTGATTCATGCCAATTACAGACCTGCGCAGGATTTGGGACTGGTGTTGCTCAGACAATATATAAACCCGGATATACTCACTATCAGACATATTATCGACATTGGCAATCATGAAATGATAGCCTACCGTGAATGGGTATGGAGCTTTTTTAACGAGTCTGTGGCTCGCATTAAATATGAAAGAGACGAGGCTATTCGCCTGTTAGACTCCAAATGGGACGATAACCGTGCTTTTGCCATTCATTTCTTCCGTACGAATTTCACACAGGACGATTGGAGCCCTGAAGTATTGGCAGGTATTGTTGATAGTGTGAAACCAGATATTGAAGCCTTTGGTCGGGAGTTAATCAGCAGATTTTTTGATGAAGAACAGGGAGAAGAATATCTGCTTAAACTCAGCCAGCACCCAAGTGTCAGTGTACAATTATTTGCCACTAATTACCTGCAAAGATTTGCCACAGGAGATGCCAGTAAATTAGCCGGCCTTGCCACCTATTTCCGTTCTGCCCTCACAAGGGTCAACAAAGGCAGAAGTGCTAAAGCAAGAATATTTGCTTTTTTACATCAGGAAGCCATGCAGTCAGCCGAAGCAGCAGAGATAGTTGCCGATATACTAAGGGATATTTCTGCAACCGTATCAATAGAAGACAAAGCCATTTGTATAACCATCATGCGAGATTTGCAGAAAAAATACAATAATTTATCTGTGCCGATTAAGGTACTTGATTTCCCGACAAAAGCAGTAAACGTTCATTAAATTCCACATAAACTATGACCAAAACCTATCTTGAATTATCGGAAGAGCAAGGCTCTGCCCATAAATTTTATGAAGTAACCATCGACGACGCCAATACTGTATCCGTCAGATTTGGCAGAATCGGCGATAGCGGACAATCGCAAAGCAGTTCGTTTGCTACCCTTACTGAAGCACAGGCTTTTGCCGACAAAAAAATAAAAGATAAACAGAAAAAAGGCTATGCGGTTGCTGTTCAGGGGCAAGGTCAGAAACGTTCCATTACCCGAAGAGCCGTGGAGAGTCGCCCTGCGCAAATCAAATATAGCTTACCTATTGTCTGGCGTTTTAAAACCGAATCATCGGCTTTTGGCGTGTATGTTGACGAAAGAAGTTGTTGGGTAGGTAATGAAAAAGGAGACGTGTTCAGGCTGAATCATACCGGAGAAGTAGATTTACACCACCGCCTGCCTGATGGGGTAAAATGTATTGTAGCCGATAACGACTGGATTTATATAGGTTGCGATGATGGCAATGTATATGACCTGACCGGAAAGAGGCCAAGGTTATCTTACGAAATTCAGGAGAAAATAGAAATCTACTGGTTAGATATTAACGATGGTTTGTTGGGAGTATCAAGTGCCAATGGTTCGGCCACTGTTATCAACTACGAAGACGAGGAGCAATGGAGCAACAAACAAGATGGCACAGCGGCCTGGATGATGCGTTGCGACGACCGTGGCAAAGTATTCTGTGGGGATTCGGTGGGAATTGTGTGCTATAATGGCCCTGACGGACGATTTGAATGGAAAACTCCTACTGAAGGGGCAGTATTATTCGGCTGGATTCAGAATAACAATATCTATGCTGCCACAGGGCGTAATATGGTGCAGGCTTTCTCAAAAGATGGAACTCATCTGAAAAACTATCGTACTGATGCAGTGGTATATTCCTGCGCTACATCGCCTGACGGTGCTTATATTTTTGCCGGAGACAATTATTCTTCTATCTATTGTTTTGATGAAGCAGGCAATCGTCTATGGAAATTAGCCTCGGGTTGCGGTTCGGCCTTATCTATGCAATATTTCAATGAGCATCTGTACATTGTAACTACCGACGGCTCTATTGCTTGTATTGATGCCAGACAGGAATCTATTACACAGGCACAGGCAGGTGTATTACCGCAAGTAAAAGATGTGAAAATTGCTGCCACACAATTGTCAGAAGCAATGGCTTTGAGCGATACGGCCATTGTAGAAACAGCTGCCGCCAATGCCACAGGTATATTGGTGAAATGTATAAAAGAAGGTAGCAGCCTTCGGGTGAAACCATTGAGTGATGGGTATCATAAAGACTGGTACGTACAGTTCCCTAAGAACCTTCGGGAAGAAAATGCCATTTACATTGTTGATGATTTAAGAGAAGCCACCCAGGGAGGATTCTATAGAGTTTTTGGGAATATCCTAAAATATAACCAGAATTAATTATGCTATTCAATTATAAATACGGCGGTACTACTTCGGTAGTAAGTAATGCAAATTCCGTCGGAATGTCTTTTGCGCCTGACACCTTAAGAGAACCTACTTTTTTTGTAGGCAAACTGAATAAAAAAATTGCATTCAGAGAAGCCATATCAGCATTGCACGATGTGGTGGTATCTGATATGCGGTTTAAGCCTAAAGATAAAACCGCCTATAAAGAATGGGCGGCTCAACAGGAAAAAATCTGGCTTTCGGAGTTTGTAGCCGATTTGCAGATAGAAAGTGTGAAAGAGCGCATGGCGGTAGTAAGAGAAGAACTGCAACAAATCTATAAAGAAAGAAGCAGAGTAACAGGCCCTTTTCAGACGGCTACCAGACAGTATTTCGATTTTCTTTATCAGAAAGACAGAGACCGCTGGTTTGTGTTAGACCCGGTAATTACGGTTCATCCTGACGAGGTTTTCTTCGAGTGTTTCAGTCAGGACGAATCGACTTATGGGAAGTTAGAAACCAATTATAATGTCTTTAAAGAAATCAATGAGTTTGAATGTGGCACAACCAATATTGATTATTCATCAGCCTTATATAACGAGTTTCAGAAGATAAGAGAATATAAAGAGACTGATTTCAAGATAGACCCTTCAGGGTTTACGGTAAAAACCACCAACGAAGAAGAATATAAAGAGGTAAAAATTGATTTGCCCGATAGTTGGGTACGTGGTTTTTTACAGGTAAGTTCGGCTATGACGTTACCCACTACCAGTTTTGAGCTTCATCCGATGGATGTTTATAATATCTGTCTTTTATTACGGCGGTTCAAAGAAAAAGTAGGGCCTCGCTCAATCAAATTTATTTTAAGACCAAACGAACCCGTAACCCTGCTTTTTGAACCCTTTAATAAAGAAATTATCTGTGCAAGGTCTGTTTATACCGGAAACGAAGTTAAAACTATCAGAATCTGGGGCAGACGACGCCTGTTGATTCTGGAAAGGCTGATTCCGGTTGCCAGAAAATTCACGGTGTATCTGGTAGGTTCGGGGCTCCCCTCTTTTTATATTGCAGATTTAGGCGATATGACCTATACATTGGGTTTATCGGGCTGGTCAGCCAACGACTGGTCAAGAGTCGGCAATTTTGACCTGATGGCTCCAAGAGCCGAGGTAGATGGTTTTACAGCACAGAATATCTATAATGCACTTAGGGAAAACTGGTTTGAAAAACCAAAGGCTCTGGCTAAAAGACTGAATACGGATACCAAAACTGTATTCGGAGCTTTGGGGACATTCACACAGGCAGGTAAAACCATTTATGACCTAAATCAAGGCGTGTATAGAATCCGAGAATTATCAAGAGAACCTCTGCCAATTCATCAGTTACGCTTTGATAACCCCAGAGAAGAGCAGGCGAATACGCTGGTAAAAGAAAAAAAAGTACAAATCAGTACAGAAAAGACCGCTCAAGGCTTATCTATTACCGGAAACATCAAAGGACATTACCGTAATTTCAATGCGTCGGTATTCATTGATAACGACGAGCGGATTGCCCAGGCTACCTGCAATTGTGAGTTTTATATCAAAAACAAACTTTACAAAGGACCCTGCGAGCATATTATTGCCTTGCGGATTGAGCAAAGGCAAAAGCAATAAATAAATTAGATTAATCTATTTGTAAACAAAAACAATTCAACTATTTTGCAACAGCAAAGTGAGAAGTACTGAATACCTTGCATTCCGAAAGGAAAGAACGATGTATCGTCGTTCATGACACAAGACTTCACACGCATCACTAAATACAATCTTTACTGTGAGGGGGGCTACTATAATACCTTTTACAGTAAAAGCTCCGGGAGCTTAAAAGGTATTATAGTAGCCCCCCTCTTGGAGTTGATTGATTTAGTCTGGAGTACCATCGAAGGTTTTCTCACTTTGCCAAATTAACCCTGCTATGACTGAACGTCTTACCCGCCAGGAAATCTACGACCGCATACGTGCGACCTCCAGAGATGAGTTTATCCTTTCAGAAATGAAAAAATTAGGATTCTGGCCTTCTGATGAAGAAAAGCCCAGCGTATCCGAACAGTTAATCAAACATGAAGGCGAACTCAGCCGTGAATTGCAGGAGCTTTCTCAGAAACAAAGAAAATTTGACAATCAACAGGCTATGCTTGCTGAAATGCGGAAGGCAAGAATGGCGGCTGCCAAGAAAAAGCGTGTAGAAACCAAAGAAAAAAACGAGCAGAAGCGGAAAGACAAAGCCGAGCAATGGAAACAGCAGAAGCAAAATGAGATTGTTTACCTGGGCGAAGATGTTTCACACGAATTAAACAACACCGAAGCAGATACCGCTAAACTGGCTCAATTCGGGCTACCTCATTTTGCAGATGCTTTAGCTTTGGCAACTGCCATGAATATCAGTTTAGGGAAACTCCGTTTTTTAGCCTACAACCGCAAAGTTTCTACTACTACCCATTACAAAAGATTTTATCTGGCAAAAAAAACGGGTGGCAAACGGTTGATTTCGGCACCTATGCCTAAGCTGAAAGAAGCTCAGTACTGGATATTGGATAACATTCTGTATAAACTCAAAAATACCGACTCGGCGCATGGGTTTGTGCCTCAGCGTTCAATCCTTACCAATGCCAGCAATCATATCGGGCAGGATGTAGTCATTAATATTGACCTGAAAGACTTTTTTCCATCAATAGATTACAAACGCATTAAAGGTCTTTTTGCTGCGTTAGGCTATTCAAAACAGATTGCCTCTATTCTAGCGCTTGTCTGTGCAGAGCCAGACGTGGACATGATTGACATAGACAAGAAAACCTATTATGTAGCCCATACCGAGCGAAAACTCCCACAGGGAGCACCCACAAGTCCGGCCATCACTAATCTTATCTGCTACAAATTAGACCATCGCTTTGAGGGTATTGCCCGTAAATTCAATTTCAACTATTCCCGCTATGCCGATGATATTACGTTTTCAGCCAAAGGAGACGGTAAAAAACTGGTAGGTCAGGTATTATGGGCTATCCGTCAGATTATTGAAAGCGAGGGTTTCCAGATTCACCCTGATAAACTGGCTGTGATGCGCAAAGGCAGACAGCAGGAAGTAACAGGTATAGTAGTAAATGATAAACCTGGTATAGACCGCAAAGAATTACGCAGATTCAGAGCATTACTACATCAGATTGAACTTAATGGTACAGAGGGAAAATCGTGGAGAAACGGGGTTGATTTAGAAAACTCCATGCGAGGTTATGCCAGCTTTGTAGGCATGGTAAAACCCGAACAAGGCATTCAATTCAAGGCGCAATTAGATCAGATTTTTGGAGTGAGGGCTAAAGTGAAACCAGTTCCTGCCCCTGAAATTAAGATAGTTCCTCCAACTATTCAGGATACCCCACCTAAGCCTGACAATGATGAAAAACCCTGGTGGGAAATCATTTAAGAGTATATTTTTGAAAAATCGTGTTTTTTTAGAGATATTTGTTAAAGAGTATATTTGAAGATACTCTATGATTATCTCTAATTAACGCTATTGTGTGAAAAACAACTACCTTAAAACACTCGTGCTGCTATTAATCAGCATCAATCTGTATGCACAGGATAAGACCGCCTTTGGTCTTTCGGCTATTTATAATTTCCCTTTGCAGACAGTCGGTGCAGGTTTCAGAATACAGATGCCTGTTGCCAACAGATTCGCTCTGGTTCCTCAAATCAAGTATATGCCCTCATTCAACAACATTCATGAGGCTTACGGCGGCATTAACCTGCATTACTTTATTCTGAACAATACTTTTTCTTTAGGACATAAAAAAGTGGTTAATCCTAAGCGCCCGGTGCTTTATCTGGCCGCAGGAGTAGAATATAACCGATGGATAAATTATGAAAGAACGGTGAATACAAAAGCCAACCGGAATAATGTATTACCCGAAGCAGGATTGGGTTTATCTGCCGGAGGTAACTTTATCCGCCTGTTTGCCGAAGCAAAGTATAATATACTCTGGAACGAAAGTTATGGGGAAGTAGGCGTATTGTTTTTCCCTTTTAACGACCGGTTATCACGCAAAAACGTTTGTCCTAAACCGTAACACCACTCTGTCATGAAAAAAATTACGATTGCTATATTATCCGTTATTCTGTTCGCTGCCTCCTGTTCTAAAGACAGGTCTATCCTGCTTGGCGACGGAAATCCTGAACCAGACCCTGTTGAGCAAAAAGATGGCTTTGTAGCACCCGACCCTACTACTTTTGATAAATTAGGTACACAACCCGAAAAGAAAACGATTAAAAGTGATAACGATTTGCCTTTTATCGGCAAACAGGGCACAAGAGTCTGGCTTTATACCAGAGACCTGAAATTACCTAACGGGGGTGCAGTTACTTATCCTTTTGAGATTGAGGTATTAGAGTTGTTCACGCCTAAAGATATGATTCTGCATCAGATGCCAACAGTGTCTAATGGCCGATTACTCACTACCGCCGGAGAGCTTCTGATTAAAGCCTATAAAGACGGCCAGGAATTATCTATTGCCAATAGAGTGAATAGTACCCAGATAAATGTACCTGCCAAAGGCGGCAGAGTGGATGGTTTCATGGGTCTTTTCTATGGGGAAGAATTGAAAAACGGAGTGGTAGACTGGGTTCCGGCTGATACTTCAAGAGATGGCCAGGGTGGTGTTATTTTTGGCGAACAAGATAAATATACTATTTTTCCAAGCCGCATTGGCTGGATAAACTGTGATAAGTTCTACGATTTTACAGAGGCTAAAACCACTATTTCATTTACATCTGAAACGCCATCCATCGATAAAATATTGGTATTTCTTTATTTCCCTGATTTAAAATCAGTGATGCAGGTATATAAAAGTGTTTCCGGACAGGTTCCGGTTGGCAGAAATGTAAAAATTGTAGCCTATGCCGTAACCGAAGATGAAAAATACCATTCGTTTCTACAGGAAGTGGTTGTAGCCGATAAGCATAAAGTCGAATTAAAACTCACACCTACTACCAAAGAGGCTCTGATGAAATACCTTGACGGTTTGTAATGCTTTTAAAGCCCAAAAAAGTAAGTTTGCTATCTATTAAAGTGTGACTAAAAGATGAAGGTTTTCTTCACTATCAGCCTATTGCTTGTTTGTGCCTGTCATGCAATGGCGCAAAAAAAATGCAGTTGTAAAGACTACATAGAAAAGGTATATGACTGTAACCCTATTAAGCTTAAAACGGGTAGTAAACTCTATTGGAATTACACTTGTGATTCAGTATGGTTTACCTTTGAGAACAAGTATAAAAAGAAGCGAATAATTTATAGTTCTACGCTAATAGACCCCAGAATAGGCTACACCCTTGAAGTTGAGTATGAACGTCTATTTCTGATTCGCCACGAAATTATTTCGGGTTGTTGCACCCCGCCTATATTTTTCGCCCATGATAGCCGAACAGGGAAATTGTTGAAAGACTATGGCAAGATTTTATATTTTTCTGAAAAAGCCAATGACCCGCTTATAGTGAAGTTTAAAGACTCTGATTATGAAAAAATGTATAGTGGCAAACCTTTAGATTTATCCATTCAGGTAATAAATCCTGTTACAGGTAAGACCGTTACCATTCCATCAAACCAGAAACAATTAAATGCAATAGGGGTTGCTATTAAAGCCTTGTCGCCTGAGCAAATTATCAGCCAGGTAATTGTAAATGCCAAAACCATTACAATTATTTATCCACTGAGTGAGAAGAAAGACGCAAAAACTCAGAAAATAATTATTAATCGTGGGAAATATGCGATTTAATGTGATTAGCGCATCTCGTTTATTATGATTGAAGAAGTAAAGTTCGTTTTGGCTAAAGCCAAATATGAAGATATAATTTAATATTCCACCAGCTAAAGCTGGCGGCTATTGAATCAGCAGGCTTTTTTCATTCAATAGCCCCCATTTTTAAATGGGGTAACAGTAAATTAATCATTATTTGGCTTTAGCCAAAACCATGCACAATTTCTAAAGAACTTAAAACATAATTAAGGCTAAACAATCATCCCACAAACCAAGGTTAAAACCCAAACAAACACGTGCCTGAAAAAATTTTGAAAAATATTTCAAAAAACACTTGACTCTTACCTTACGTCATAGCCTATGTTTGCATGGTCAATCAATAAAGACAGTAAATGATGAGTTATTCTGTGCAAAAAATGGCAAAAATAGCAGGGGTAAGCATACGCACCTTGCATCTTTATGACCAGATAGGATTACTGAAACCATCTATCCGTACCGAGGCCAGGTATAGAATGTATGGCGAAAAGGAGTTATTAAGATTACAGCAGATTCTGTTCTATAAGGAACTGGATTTTCCGCTCAAAGAAATACAGGGTATTCTTGATAACCCCGCTTTTGATTTAGTTGAAGCGCTGCTAAGTCATAAAGTATCCTTACAGGCACGTAAAGACAGAATAAGCACGCTGTTGGAAACGATTGACAAAACAGTTAATCATTTAAAAACAGGAACGATTATGTTAAAACCAGAAGAATTATATGCAGGCATGGCTAAAGAAACAGCCGAAGCCTACAGAGCAGAAGCCTCTGAAAAATATGGAAAGGAAGTGGTAGAACGCTCAGAAAAAGCATTGGGTAGTATGAGCAAAGAACAGTTTGAAGTTCTAAAAAGCGATTTAAAAGAAAACGCAAGCGCTTTAGCAGCACTGAAAAACGAAGACCCTGCCAATGAGTCTGTCCAGAAACTGATTGCCCGTCATTACGAAATCATCCGAATTTTCTGGGGCACATTTGGTTCGGCAGATAAACAGGCAGACGCCTATAAAGGGCTTGGACAGTTGTATGTAAATGACGAGCGATTTACCATGGTTGATGGCACACCGCAACCAGAATACGCTTTGTTTTTAAGTAAAGCAATGGCTCATTTTGCCGATACACAATTGAAATAGTGGTTTTTTATGAGAGAATACTCAAGGTGAGTATTCTCTCATTTCAAATACTAATCTCTAATTTTAAGCCAAATTTCACACATTGTCTTTAAGCAAATTTCTACTTTCTGTGTGTCGTAAATAGCCCTAAAAAACTTGTCGCAAATAACCCTTTTATTGGCGTATTTACCCTCTCTATATACGGTTTCTTTGCCGTAAATTTGTATTGTAATCAACCAGCAGATTTAAATAAGATGATTACTCAATCCATTAAACAACACATAAACAATCAACACAATGGCAGCTAAAATTTTTGTAAACCTACCGGTAAAAGACCTACAAAAGTCAATTGATTTTTTCACAAAATTAGGGTACACGTTCAATCCGCAATTTACTGATGAGAACGCAACCTGCATGATTATTGAAGAAGGGAGCATTTACGCCATGCTTCTGACCCATGCACATTTTAAAACATTTATTGATAAAGGCATCTCCGACGCCACCGAATCGACTGAGGTAATTCTTTCGCTCGAAATGCCAAGCAAAGAGAAAGTTGATGAGATAGTAAAAAATGCAGTAGAGGCAGGTGCTACCAAATACAGAGACCTGACAGATATGGGTTGGATGTATCAGGATAGCTACGCCGACTTAGATGGCCACAAATGGGAAGTCTTCTGGATGGATCCTAATGGTTTTCCGCAAGAATAGTAAAAAAAACGTGAATCAGCGAATGGTAAACTGACTGACGCCACAGGTATCAGTAAGGGAATCTATTGCCTTAAAGCACCGGAAATCCGCTGATTCACAATCATTTATTCACTTAATTTATCAAAACACATACCTTTTAATTTTTAAATTACTACAATCATGAAAAAGAACAAAATCATTTTTTGGGTAGCAACAACCATCATTTTTCTTTGGGAAGGTTTAATGCCCGCCTTGTTTTCGCAATCAGAATTAGGCAAAGAAGGTGTCAGACACTTGCAATATCCCGACTACTTTGCTGTTATGCTAACCATTTATAAAGTATTAGGCTCTGTTGCCATTATTTTACCGATAGTTCCGGCCCGTATCAAAGAATGGGCGTATGCCGGGTTGAGTTTTTCGCTGATTTCAGCTTTTATCAGCCACTGGGCTATTGATGGGTTCAATGAACAAACGGTATTCCCGCTTTTCATCTTGGCTATTTTAATGGTGTCTTATGTCTATTTCCACAAACTTCAAGAATCGGTAACACATGGAAGAGTATCAATTGCTTAACGACATTTCAGCGATGTATATAACCGCCAGTTCGTTTCCTGAGGGTGTGCTGGCGGCACATCAGAAACTGCACAGCCTTGTACCTATGAATGATAACCCGGAAAGAAAATACTTTGGTATCTCTTTTCCGATTGACGGTACAATTGTTTATAAAGCAGGTGCAGAAGAACTGACTGCAGGCGAGGCAGAGAAATTAGGCCTGGAGAAGTATCTTATCAGAAAAGGGACTTATACAAGCGTGGATATTCATGATTATATGAAAGATACATCAGCTATTGGAGATACCTTTAATGAGCTTTTAGAAAATCCACGTATAGACCCTAACGGTGCCTGTATTGAATGGTATATCAGCAACGATACCGTAAAATGTATGGTAAGATTGGCTGATTGATTTTAGCCATAATTTTATTCCACACACCCATACAAATTTATGAAACAAGAAAGGCGAACGTGATGTTCGCCTCTTCGTTTATACTAAGCTATTTTATACTAAACTTTTCCCTTTTTCAATGGCCTTATCCAGACCGCTTAAATCGCTTCCTCCGGCAGTAGCAAAGTAAGGTTGCCCACCGCCGCCGCCTTTCATTTCTTTGGCTAATTCTTTAACAATATTGCCTGCATGCAGGTTTTTGTCTTTCATAACCGCTTCATCAATAATTACGGCAATTTGTGGCTTCCCTCCTATTTCTGCACCTAATACTCCATAGAAACTGTTTACCTGATTTCTCAATTCAAAAGCTAATTGTTTCAAAGCATCAGCCGATGGTATCGTTACTCTCGCAGTCAATACATTGATGCCATTAATCGCTTCTACTTTTTCAAGCAATTGTTTTTTCAAATCCTGCAATTTCTCATTCTCTAAAACTTCTACTTTCTTCTGCAAAGATGCTTTTTCAGCAAGCAGGTTTTCGATAGCTTTTATTAAATCAGATGGATTTTTAAGCAGCGTAGCTATTTCATCTTTTACTCTTAAATCTTCCTTGATTTTCTCAATTGCTTTTTCGCCCGTCAATGCCTCTACTCTACGCACCCCTGCGGCTACCGAACCCTCTGAAACAAATTTGAAGATACCAATCTGGCCCGTTGATGGCACGTGTGTACCCCCACACAATTCAACCGAGAATTGTGGGTCAAAAATTACGACACGTACAAAATCGCCATATTTTTCGCCAAATGTAGCCGTAGCACCCAAAGCAATGGCCTCGTTAATGGGCATATTTACTTTAGTTTCTAAGGCAATATTCTGACGGATTTTTTCATTCACTATGTCTTCAATTTTTGCCAGTTCTTCGTCTGTTACTTTAGCAAAATGCGAGAAGTCAAAACGGGTTACGTTATCATCCTGATAAGAGCCTTTCTGTACAATATGGCTACCCAATACCTGACGCATAGCCGCCAGCATTAAGTGAGTGGCCGTATGGTTTGCCATAATTTTCCGATGGCGAGCTTCATCAACATGCGCCACTACCACATCGGCAGTATTCAGAATCTCCTCTAAATCTTTATCTCTTGAAATATGAATGAATAAATCGTTTTCTTTCTTGGTATCGGCAATGTTAATGGCATGGTTACCAATTACAATGGTTCCGGTATCACCTACCTGTCCACCCATTTCTGCATAGAAAGGGGTTTTGTCTAACACGATATGATACTCCTGTCCTGCTTTAGTTTTTACCTTGCGGTATTTTACAATCTGTGCTTCAGTTGATAGTTGGTCGTAACCTACAAACTCAAAATCCTCTCCCTCATTCAAATCAACCCAGTCGGTAGCTTCTTTGGCAGAATCCTTCTTCGACAGGTCTTTTTGCACCTGCAAGGCTTTAGTATAACCATCATTATCAACGCTAAAGCCTTTTTCTTTAGCAATCAGTGCCGTTAAATCTAACGGGAAACCGTAGGTATCACTCAGTTCAAATGCCTGGTCTCCTGCTATCACTTGGTCGCTTGCGCTGCTCATAATCATGTCCAGGCGTTTTAAACCTGTTTCAAGCGTACGTAAGAATGTTTTTTCTTCTTCCTCTATCACTTTACTCACAAAATCCTGCTGAGATTTCAACTCAGGGAAAACATCAGCAAACTGGTCGGCTAATACTGGCACCAGTTTATTCATAAATGGCTCTTTAAACCCTAAGTATGAATAGCCGTAACGTACTGCACGACGTAAAATACGACGGATAACATATCCGGCTTTATTGTTGGAAGGTAATTGACCGTCGGCAATGGTAAAAGCCACAGCACGGATATGGTCGGCAATCACACGCATGGCAACATCTACATAACTATCTGACGACAATGTGCCGTTTTCGCCGTATTTCTTGCCCGACATTTCTTCTAATACCTGAATAGTATTCTGGAAAATATCAGTATCGTAGTTTGACTGTTTGCCCTGAATAGCCATACATAGGCGTTCAAAGCCCATCCCAGTATCTACGTGTTTGGCAGGCAATAAAACCAACGATTTATCGGCTTTACGCTCAAACTGCATAAATACGTTATTCCAGATTTCGATTACCTGCGGATGGTCATTGTTCACCAATTCTTTTCCGCTTTTGGCGGCTACTTCCTCCTCACTGCGTAAATCTATATGAATTTCTGAGCAAGGGCCACATGGACCTGTATCGCCCATTTCCCAGAAATTGTCTTTTTTATTTCCTAAAATAATGCGGTTTTCATCACCTATCAATTCTTTCCAGATATCATAAGCCTCCTGATCGAAAGGGACGTTGTCCTCTTTGCTCCCTTCAAAAACCGATACATAGATTCTGTCTTTAGGCAATTTATAAACTTCTGTCAATAACTCCCACGACCATGTCAAGGCTTCTTTCTTGAAATAATCACCAAACGACCAGTTACCCAACATCTCAAACATGGTGTGGTGGTAGGTGTCAAACCCTACATCTTCCAAGTCGTTGTGTTTACCGCTTACACGAAGGCATTTCTGAGTATCCGCAATACGCTTGGCGGGTGGTGTACCATTGCCTAAGAAAAAATCCTTAAACTGTGCCATACCCGAGTTGTTGAACATCAGGGTTGGGTCATTTTTTGCCACCAATGGAGCCGAAGGGACAATCAGGTGCCCTTTACTACGGAAAAAATCTAAAAAAGCCTTACGAATTTCGTGCGAAGTCATATCTGTGATAAATTAGTGAATTAGCGAATGAGTGAATTAGTGATTAGATGGCTAAAGCCATATAGTAAAAATTCATTCATTCAACTTAAGAGTCTATGAGATTTGCCCATAAACTCCTTTTTTCGATAAATATTTTGCTTTATTTATTGAGGGTGCAAATTTAGTCTAAATTACAGACTATTTGAAGCGTTCTTTTAATAAAAACAGCACAGGAGTTTCAATTATTAATACTTACAGACAGAAGCCTAAACATTTGTATCAAAGACACGACCGAAATAGTCGCTTATTTCTTTTATCAGCATGTCCTTTTGTCGCTTTTTAATGCCTGCCAGTTCTTTGGCTAATTGTTTCTTAAAATCCAGTTGCATTTGCCGGGCTATCTGTATGCGTTGGGCTTGCGGACTACCTGCGCCGTGCATACTTTCGGTCAGGTATCCAACAGCATTTCTGCCTAATGTCATGTTTTCAATCAGTCGTAGAATTCTCATCCGGTGTTCTGTCGGCACATCTGCTCTGCCTTTCAGGTATTTCTCTAACAAATGCCCTACTGTTTCGCTTCTGAAATCCTGTTCAGATGGCAGCGTAACCATCAATCCACCTGCTAAATCCTGCGCCAGACGACTGATTTCATAAGGTAGTCTGGTTACATGGTGCTTGCACACATTGGCCAGCATATCATCGGCCAGATAAGTCCCTGATAGCGTAGGTTTTGACTGATAAGAGGCCGCTATACCTGTGGCATAAATAGTCTCGTTCAGATGCGTCATTTCCACTAATTTATCTTTAATATGGCTGGCCTTGTCTGCCCCGTTAAATTCGGCGATGGTAGCTGCTGCGCCAATCAGCACATCGCCTACTCCACTTTTGCAGACATAGCTCCGGCGATGGTAACAGGTAAAACGCTCTACCAGCATAGAGGCAAATTCATATTCGCCGTCCATAAAAATCAGTTCGTTGGGTATAAACACCTCTTCAAAAATCACCATTGCCTCTTGTCCGCCATAGTGTGCATTGCCAGAATCAATATCTCCGGTCTCCATACTACGTGTATCGCACGACTGCCTGCCATAAATATAGGTAATACCCTTAGCATCTACCGGAATTGCGCCTACAATAGCATAGTTCCGGTCATTATCTGTCAGGCGCATGGTTGGCATTACTAAAAGCCAATGAGAATTGAGACAGCCTGTCTGATGTGCTTTAGCTCCCGTGATATATACTCCTTCACTGGTTCGCCTCGTAATATGTACAAACAAATCAGGGTCTGCCTGTTGGTGTGGTGCAAGGCTTCTGTCTCCTTTTACATCAGTCATAGCTCCACCAATCACAAAATTATGGTTCTGGGTATAAGCAATAAACTTTCTGAAGCGTGTATGATAGTTGGTATGATAACAGGCATCTATTTCAAAAGTAGTCGAATATAAGGCATTGAAGGCGTCCATACCCACACAACGCTGAAAACAAGTACCTGTCAGTTGTCCTAAACGGCGTTGCATTTTGTTTTGTAAAACTACATCTTCACGTTTCTGGGCTATGTGCAGAAAACGATTGACCCGCTTGCCTGTAAACGGAGAAATAGCCGTAGCCAATTCAGGCTCCTGTAATGCCAACTGAAAAGTTTCGGCAACCGCATTGATAGAAGGGCGAATCATAGGATGTTCTACAATATCGGCTACCAACTCTCCAAAAAGATAGACTTTCAAAGCACGACCCCGAAGACTTTCGATATACGCTTCGGCTGTACTGATGCCTTCTGTTACTTCGTCAATGGTTTGCATAGCTATCAGGTTTTCAGTTAAATTTATTGGTTTGTAAGTGCGTAATAATGGCAGGCATCACCGTTTCTAACACAGGTTTAGGCAACTGGTGTCCCATGCCTTCTACCCAGAGCATTTTTGCATTTGGTATTTTAGGTGCATAAATGGTAGCATGTATAGGCGGAATAAGCGGGTCTTCAGTGCCATGAATCACCAGAGTGGGAGCTTTGATTTTTGGTAGCTCATGCAAGCGTGAACCAGACGCAGCAATGCCGCAGAATTGCTGAAATCTGGCTCTCGGGTTCTGCCCTTTTCTTTGTTCTATTCCTTCAATAAAAATAGTTCGTAAATGCTGATGGTTAAACGGGAATGTCTTGCCGTTGAGTCGGCGATAGGTTTTCACATAACCTTCAACCGTAATGGCCGGAAATGCCAGTTTACTTTTAATTGTAAAATTCCGCAGAAAAAACGGAATCAATCGCACAAATGGTTTTCCTCTGAAAAAAGGTACTGCAGCAGGGTCTAATATAAAACCTGACGACATAATAGAAACCAGACATAATACCCTTTCAGCATGAGAAATGGCGATACGCTGGGCTATCATGCCCCCCATGGATACCCCAATGATATGCGCCTTGCTGACAGACAGGTAATCTAATAATCCGATACTGTCTTTTGCCATATCTTCGAGCGTATAGGGCCGCTTCCGGTGCCAGGTATCGTTTAACCAGGTTGAAAGCCCAATATCCCGGTTATCAAAACGAATCACATAATACCCAGCTTCTACTAATGGTTCAATAAAATCGTTGGTAAACATGATGCTTTGCGCATCAAGCCCCATAATGAGCAGAATGGCCGGATTTTCCTGCTGTCCGAAAGTTTCAAAATAAATTTCAATAGTATTGCAGGGGGCTTTACCTGCTAAAGTCGGTTTCATGACATTTTTATAACAGCGAACGAGTAAATACAATCAATGTGCAATAATAAAAAGACATTCTTACCACGGAGTTGCACCGAGTTTTGCACGGAGATTCACGGAGGTTTCAACTCAGCGTAACTCTGTGCAAAACTTCGTGTTACTTCGTGGTTAAATAAAATAATTTACTCTACTTATTCTTCTCAAAATTCTTTAAAAACTCTGCCCTGTCGGTGATTTCGGTCAGGAACTCCTGTTCAATAGCTAAACCTTCTTCTAAAGTTTTAGAAAACCCTTCGTTATAAAGGTGCTTCATGGCAGCTATGGTCTGGGCTGAATTCTGTAAAATCTCATGGGCTAACTCAAAAGCGGTTTCTTCTAATTTTTCCAAAGGTACAGCCCTGTTTACTAATCCTATGCTCTCTGCCTCTTTGCCTGTAATGGGTTTAGCCGTAAACGAAAGTTCTTTGGCTTTCAATAAACCCACCAATTTTGGTAAACGTTGGGTCATTCCCCATTTGGGTAATATGCCCCATTTGGTATGTGTATCTCCGATTTTAGCATTTTCTGCGGCCACAATCAAGTCAAAAAATAGCATCAGTTCGGTTGCCCCTGTATAGCAATACCCATGCACCAATACAATACCCGGTTGGGGCATGGTACGTAAGATGTGTGCAATGTCGTTGCCATCTTGCAATATATCTGATGCCTTGAACTGCCCGCCCTGAATACCTTCATTCAATGCCTTTAAATCAACTCCTGCCGAAAAAGCCCTGCCTGCCCCTTTTACCACTACTACTTTTATATCGGCACGTTTTGCTATAGCGGTTAAAGCATGCTTTAATTCTACTATCATCAGCGGCGTAAGGGCATTGAGCGAAGCAGGTCTGTTTAAGGTAATGATACTTATTGCTTCTTTCTCTTCTACAATTATATCGTGGTACTCCATAGTATCGTATCTGATTTGTTAAACAAATGTAGTTAATTCTCTTATGCCTGCATACTGACTTTAGAGAAAATTAATCTTCCAAAATTACCGTTAAAAAATTTTCTTCCAGCAAATAAAATATACAACTAAAAACTTAGTTATATTTGTAAATAAAAAAACTAAATCTATGAAAAACCTATTCTGCCTCCTCTTATTTGTTTCTTTTTACTCGCTTGGGCAACAAAAAGTGTATCAGGCTAAAGATTTTGAAAGAGACATATTTCCACCAAAAATTATACAGGAGGGTAAAGCCACTATCCGTCAATCGACAACCCCCTATAAGCGTCTGAATATTACTACTGCCGATGATAAAAATAGAACGGTCATTTTAGATGTAGAAGTAAAAAAAATCTATACTGACCTTTACCGTTTCGCCAGCAAACGCAATGTAAAGTTTTATCAGTTTAACGAAGCGAAATCTTTTCCTGTTGAATTAATGGTTCAACCCAATGGCACAATTGATTATTTTGTGTATGGGTTTCAGGGTTCTGTTGTGATTAATAATAATAGACCGAGTATGTTTAATGACTCTCTCAATCCTGAAAACAGACAAAAATTCCATGCAGTCGTAGAAGAGTTCTGCAAAACTTATCGGTTACCTGATAATCTGAGTAAAGAGCCGTTTAGTATGTCTTTCTTAATAACTCTGGGCAGTCAGCCTAAAAAGCCAAGCAAAATGTATATTTACAACATGGAAATGGCACAAGCCTGTGATAAACCGGATACTGTCAAGACCTTGATGCTGAATAATCTGGCTCTTGAGTCGTTTCCGATGGTGGTATTCAGGTTTAAGAATCTCGAAAAATTAGATTTATCGGATAACTATATCGAAAAAATACCAAAGTCTGTATCTAAAATAAAGAATCTGAAATTTCTGAGTATCAGCAACAATCCCATTTATGATAACAAGCTGAAATTTAAGAAAAATACCCACATAAAAGACCTTAATTTACAATATACAGGTATCTCCTACCTACCAAGAAGCCTCGCTAAAAATCGGAACTTAGAAGTATTATTTTTAGGTAATAACCGCTATAAAGGTTTCAGAAAACGTGATTTCAGAAAGATGGCTCATCTGAAAGCCCTGAACTTATACAATGCCAATCTTTCAGCAGTACCTATTAATATAACCAAACTGCCTGCTTTAGAAGAGTTAGACCTCTACTATAATAATCTGAAACAATTACCCAACGAAATATGTAATATGCCCAAGCTGAAAACCCTGGCAGTATCTAATAACGAACTCTGGAATCTTCCGGCACACATAGCCAAAATCAGGACTTTAGAAACCCTTTATGCGCACCACAACCGACTGAATGATTTGCCTACGCTGCCTGATTTGAAGCTGCTGCATATCAGTTATAATATGTTTAAAAGAGTTCCTGAAGAAATCTATCAGTTAGAAAATCTCATTGAAATTGACATGAGCAAAAACCAGATTATGGAAGTACCTGTTCAGTTAAGAAAGTTTGAAAAATTACAAAGAGTCTTTTTTGTAGAGAATGATTTTAACAGAATTGCTGAGAAGAAAGAAGAATTAGCTAAATTGGTAACTGATTTAGAGAAAAAAGATATTTTAGTACGCTGATGAAACTTTTCTATACTACCAACGAAGTGTCCGAGATTTTAGGTGTTACGGCATCAAAGATCCGGTTTTATGAAAAAAAATTCAAACTAAGGTTTGAGCGTAATGGGCGTGACCGAAAACTGACACAAAAAGACATTGACAAACTTCGGGAGATTATAGAGGTAAAAAGCAAAGGTACGCTTACGCTGAAAGGTACCGAACGTAAGATTAATAAAAAGACCGATCTCAATAAAAGTAAAAATGCTCTGAAAACGAGGTTACTCACAATCAGAGCGTTTTTACAGCAAACTTTGAATGAGCTTTAAATCCGTTGCCTTACCACTTCATATAATATTACTCCGGTGGCTACCGACACATTCAATGAGCCTATTTTCCCTACCATCGGAATTTTAGTAGCGTGGTCGGCCTGTTCGAGCAGGTTTTCAGAAATACCATCTTCCTCTGAACCCATCAGAATGGCTGTCGGAACGGTAAAATCTATACTATATAATTGTTCGGTAGCTTTTTCGGTACAGGCTACTATCTGAATACCCGATTGTTTCAATTCATCTAAAACCTGTGAAAGGCTATTTTCCCGGCATACAGGCAGGTAATTCAATGCACCTGAAGAAGTTTTCATGGCATCGGCATTGATTTGTGCAGCACCCCTTGATGCCACAATAATGGCATGTACACCCGAACATTCGGCAGTACGGGCAATCGCACCAAAATTACGCACATCAGTAATACGGTCTAATACTAATAGCAGAGGCACTTCTCCTTTCTCAAAAATATCGGCGATAACATTCGATGTTTTGGCGTAATTAACGGCAGATACAAAGGCGATTACCCCCTGATGATTTTTCATCGTGATGCGGTTCAGTTTTTCGAGGGGTACTCGCTGAACGGGCAAATCACGTTCTTTGGCCAGTTTTTCCACCTCTGCATGACCGAATTCACGCTGAATTAATATTTTTTCAATTTCTTTGGGGCCTTTCAGTGTTTCTAATACCGATTGTACACCAAAAACTATATCTGGTTTCGAAGATTTTTCAAAATTTGGTTTGGCAAAATACTTTTGCTTTTTCTTGAAATCAGAACGGGCTCCGTCTGTGCGGCTACCTGATTCTGAACTTACTCCATAACGTTTCCTGTTCTCCATGCTTCTACGAACGGATACCAATATGCCTGATATTCGGGATACCGAACCAGTTCATAATAGTTATCTGTAAACTGATTTGGTTTTTTATTAAATGTAAAGATAATTTCTGAGAAATTCTGGCTTTGTGCATACATCCACACCTCCCTGTCACGGCTGCGCTGCACTTTATTAGGTGGCCCCAGAATAATATAAACCATGCCTTTATCGGTCTTCCAGCCCTCTTTGAATGAAGTAAACAAACGGTTTGCTTCTTCAATTCTTCTATAATAGGTCTTGATAATTTTCTTCGCCAAAGTCTGGTTACCGCCTGTAACTGCTAAAAAATAGCGGTCGAGGGCTTGTTTGGCATCAGGGTTTTCGTTTACCGTACGTGTTTCCTGACTGGTACTCATATAAATAAGTGGTTTTACCAGTTTTTCAGGCATTGTAAACTTCGGAAAACGATTATCCACAATCAAGAATCCAAAGCCTGTGCTTGTGTTCAGGGTATCTTCAACGGCAAAATACAAACCTTCGTTCTGCAACTGGATTGGTGTGCCTGATTGTACTTTGACAATTTCCTCAACTTTCAGCGATTTAATGGCCGGTCTGAGCGTAGTTGCCATAGGCGACTGAGCAGGGTCAAAATCGTTGGTATAGCGTATCAGGAACAAATCACGAACGTGGTTATCAATACTCCGAATCTGAAAAGAATCTTTCTTATTGATATAATTTCTGAAAAGCGGACGGGTAAAATCGCCCGCATACAAGCCGAATCTATCGCTTAAACGGGTAGCCGAAAAATCAACTACTAAATCGTTGTTAGACTTTTTGTTGGTTGCCAGTTCAAATATTTCAGTCAGTAACAAAGCCTTGCTGACGTTCTTGGGTCTTTGTACATCAAATACAATCTCCAGTTTATCGTCTCTCAAAAAGAAATTCTGCTCTGTAAATTCAATCCGGTTAAAAGCCAGCCTGTCTCTCACGCCATAGTCCGACTGCAACAACCAACTCATGCGGAACGCATCTTTCATTTGTTGCATGGCCTTGTCTCTGCTCAGGTTCTCGACATCCAACTCCATAAAAATCTTTGCAGTAGAAGAATCTTTTACAATGTATCGACTCTTAATAGCCACTACCATAGGTTTGGCTACCACTTCCGGCGTATTTACAGCAGTTCGTATCTCACGTGGAGCTTTAGTGCTTGTTTTTTTATTGGTAGCACACCCGGTGAGGCCCAATATTAAAGCATATAAAAGGATTTTTCTCATTATACCCGATTCTTGTTCCAAATGTAGAAATTTTCTTTTTAATAAAACTATTTAATGAAGAAAAACAAAATCAGAACGAGGAAGAAAGATTTTTTATTGCGATTCGTGGCAAGTATTGTGTGAGAGTTGCAGGCTATTTAATAAATGCGAATGGAATTTTACTTTCTGACTATACAAAGGTATTGAAAAACCAACGCTTGGATGAAGTCAAGGGCGTGAGTAAGGTAGAATATTATAATAATGTAATCTGCTTCAAGGTAAAACTAACCACAAACTACCCTCAAAAGGGTATTGCCGCTTCACCTGTTGGATTTGTAATTTTAATGCTGATTAAACCTACAAACCATGAATACCGCCAAGCCTATATTGCCCAACGAAATTGTTTATTTAGAGGCTGACCAGAATTATAGCATTCTGCATCTCAAAAACGGCCATAAAAGTCTGTCCGCCTTTACACTTAAACACTACCACAACAAGCTCGGAATTAACCATTTCCTCAGAATACACCGCTCATTTCTCCTCAATCCTGAATACATCAGCGATATTTACAAAGCAGGGGGAATATTTTTTATTAAAATGAGCAACGGAAAACACATACAAGTGTCCAGACGAAAAAAATTACTTGTGAAGAACTTATAGGATAACACCTTGCAAATCTTGCATTTTAGTTCCTCTTTTATTTTGCATAATGCCATGTATTTCAATACATTTGTCTGTACTACAACCAAACAAATTTCATGGAAATAGCTGTACAATACGCACACGAAAAAGACCTCGACTGGCAGGAATTTAATGATACCCTTATTGCATCTTCTTTAGGCGAAAGACGACCTGTGGACGATTTTGAGCGGATAAAAGCAATGGTTGAAAATGCCAATCTGATTATTACGGCAAGAATCAACAATAAACTGGTAGGTGTGGCAAGGTCAGTTACTGATTGGGTTTTCTGTACTTATTTATCTGATTTATTTGTTGATGAACAATATCAGAAATTAGGTATTGGTCGGGAATTGATTCGTCATACAAAAATTGCCAGTCCACAGGCTAAATTAATTCTGCTTTCGGCACCTAAAGCCATTAATTACTATCCTCGTATCGGTATGACACATCATACGCACGCCTATACCTTAGATGACCCCAACGATTTAGTATAAGCATACATAAATAAATCCTTTCTGATGATATAAATACACCCGTTTCCGGCTTATATTTGGTAATCTATTCAATATATATTTACCTGTCATTCAACCTTATTTACTATGACCACCCGTAGAAATTTTATTAAAACAACCGGAACACTGGCCGCTTTTTCTATTGTACCAAGAAATGTATTAGGCAGAGGATTTTTAGCACCAAGCGATGTAATTAATGTTGGTTTTATTGGTTTAGGCCGCCAGGCTCGTGGGCTTCAGGGGCGGTTTTTAGAAACCAAAGAAATTAACCTGCTTGCTGCCTGCGATGTGGACAAATCCAAATCTGACAGTTTTACACAAGATTTGTTTGTAAAAAATGCCAAACAGTTTTTGGGCGAAGAAAAAACACAGCCAAAGGTTTATGAAAACTATCTGGAATTATTAGATAGAAAAGATATTGATGCCGTAGTAATTGCCACGCCAGACCATTGGCACGCTTCTATAGCCATAAGAGCCGCAGAAAAAGGGAAAGACATCTATTTAGAAAAACCGCTTACTTTCACAGTAGCTGAAGGCAGAGCCTTGGTGAATGCCGTAAGAAAAAATAAAAGGGTATTACAAACAGGCAGCATGCAACGTTCGGCTGATGGTTTCAGAAGGGCCTGTGAGCTGGTAAGAAACGGATATATCGGAGAGATTACCGAAGTGAGAGTAACCATAGGCGGCCCGCCTAAACCAGTAGATTTTCAACCCGAACCAGTACCTGCTACCATGAACTGGGATATGTGGCTGGGACCCAATCAACCACACCCTTATCACCATTTTCTGGCACCACGTCTGGAAGATACGTTCTGGGGCAAATGGCGTTATTATAAAGGTTTTGGTGGTGGCGATGTAACCGATTGGGGTGCACACATGTTTGATATTGCCCAATGGGGCTTAGGTATGGACGAAAGTGGTCCGGTAGAACTATATCCTCCTACCTATCCCGAGGCAGACCAGGGAATGGTTTTTAAATATGCTAATGGCGTAAAAATGATACATCATGATTTTGGCAAAGGCAACGCTGTTCAGTTCAGAGGCAAAGATGGTATCATTGAAGTAAGCCGCTCGTTTCTGAATGTGCCTGACAAGCTAAAAGACGTGCAATTGAAAGAAACTGATATTAAACTGGTGTCTCCAGTTGGCGGCAATCATTATAAAGACTTTTTAAACTCAATACGTACCCGACAAAAACCACTATGCGATGTAGAAATCGGGCATCGTACCTGTACCGTCTGCAATATTGCCAATATCGGGTATGAATTGCGTCGCCCTTTGAAATGGAATCCTGTTACAGAGAAATTTGACGATGCAGAAGCTAATAAAAAACTCAGCAGAAAAATGCGTGAGCCTTTTGGCGTGAAAGTGTAAAACGTGTAAAAGAGATAAAAGAAATGCCTGTTCAAAAAACAGGCATTTCTTTTATCTCACTCTGCTCCAATTTCTGCGTTGTTTTCTTTTCTTGAAAATATCTCTGATGCCTTGCCCCCAGCCCTCTCTAATTTCAGAATAACAGGCATTAGGTGAGTCTGGCAGTTTGCGGTGAATAGGTACAAAAAGCCCGAAATAGGCATTCAATCCTTTCGGATTACCTATATTCAAAAGTCCTGGTAAATTATCAGTCCCTAAAAACAATGGACCCGCTCTGCCTGCCAGTCCCATTGTCAGATTCCGGTACCCATTCTGTAAAGCAAGCGGCACAGATACCTCTAACCATTTCGACTCCCAACGGGGAATAAAAGCAATCATAGAGGGCTGATTCATGCCAATTGATTTGGTACCTCTGATACTCTGAATCCAGGTAGCATTCAGGTATATTCTTTCCGAAAACGCATAATCAAAAGTAGTGGCAATTACGGCTGGCAGCGGCACGTTAAACTGATGTCGGTAATTAATGTCTGTCCAGCCAAAAGCAGTATTCATCTGATTATAAAGTTTATCAGGCGAATCTATTTTATTAAAAGTACCGGGACTTATCAGCACATTCGATTCAGCCACATCTGTCTGATAAACAAATGGTTCACTTTTATAGCGTATCTGGCCAAAATCAAGCAATGCCATACTGAGCTTATATTGGTACTTGTTTTTAGTACCATCCATCATCAACCCATCTTTGACACGTATATCGTACTTATTATAATCAGGCCTATATTCATACACAAAACCAATATCTAACCCATAGCCAATACCCGCAGGTGCATTGCCAAATAACCAGTTCGGGCTGAATCCGGCAATCTGTAATGCTCCGATTTTGGTCATGCCATAAGTTCCGACCGCATTTTCAAAGAAAAGATTCTGTTTTCTGGGTCGGTTCGCTATCTGGTCTATCGTAAAATCAACTTCTTGTCCAATATAATGTAGGTTCAGAACAGCATTTACCCGTTTAACAGTTAAGCCTGCTTTCAGAAAATGTTCCTCCTGCTCTCTGATAACTTTCCCGACAGTCAGCCCCATTTCAGCATATCCATTCAGGTTTGCCGCAAAATGGTTATCATTCTGCGGAATACCATAGGTAGTTGGCAGAACTGTACCATTCACAAAAACACGGGCAACAGGGGTAGTAGTATTATTAAGATTGGCAATGAGCCGCCCACGGGTAGTAAGACCGATAGCCATTTTGGCTTTTTCAAGCGTAAACATGAGCGAAGGGCCTCTGATATCGGCTCCAAAAAATGCAGTAGAATTGGTATTGTCAAGCGATTCTTTGGTATAGCTGTTCCGATATAGAATACTCCCGTTATCGGCACGGTGTCTGGCCGCAACAGTATTGGTTACAAGCCCTAAAACAGAATAAGGGGCACCCCAGGCCGCATAATTATTGATAACATCGATATTGGCTCCGGCAAGATTAAGAAAAATTTTATAGCGGGAATCGGCTACGTTTGCCGGATTGGTATAAATACCATAGGTACCTCCATAATTACTCGGCGAAATACCCAGCCACTGTTGTGAATAGGTTTGCAAATGGATAAATACCAAAAAAAAGCAAAAGGGTAGCCGCATCTATAATAGGATTATATTTCCTGAAACTGGATTCAATCAATAGCCATTTATCTAAGAAACTGTTTAAGTTAATCTTTTCCGTTCAAAATGATTCTTATTCGCAAATGCTGCGCCACCAAAATCCCGCGCGGCGTCCGCTCATTTAGCTCTGCTAAACTCCGGTTTTGTTGTCTTGCCTTTGCAAAAAATAATTCATTTTGATTCATAAAACTTAACTTAAACAGTTTCTAAAAGAACGACAAAAATAATTATTTATATACAAAATCGGTAGAAGATTTTGAATTAATGATTGCTTATGATATTTTAGTCCATTAGTTTATCCTAAAACCAAAGAAACTTATATGACCTACGACTTCAAAAACTACCAAACCGAGAGTTTTTTTGATGAGATGCTTACTGACGAAACTGCTGCAAGAGTAGGTAATCATTTTTTAAAAGAACGGATTGAAAAGCTTTCTATTGGTGAATTATTAATCAAACAAAAAGCCGCCGAACGGTCTATGATTTCGGCCGGGATTACTTTCAATGTATATTCAGAAGAAGGTGGAACCGAACGGATTATTCCTGTCGATATTATTCCGAGGGTGATTGACTCTTCAGAATGGAATCGTTTAGAGAAAGGCTTGCTTCAGCGTATTACCGCTCTGAACCTTTTTTTACAGGATATTTACAATGAACAGAAAATTCTGAAAGACAAAGTTATTCCCCGTGAAATCATTGAATCGAGCAAAGGCTTTCTGAAAGAATGTAAGGGACTCACCCCTCCTAAAAAAATCTGGATTCATATTACAGGTACCGACCTGATACGTGGAAATGACGGAGTTTTCAGGGTACTTGAAGATAACCTTCGCTGTCCGTCTGGTGTATCTTATATGCTCGAAAACCGTGAATTATCCAAACAGACTTTTCCCGATGTCCTTTCACAATCAAGTGTACGCTCCATTTCTGAATACCCTGCCAAACTATTAGAGGTATTACGTTATATATCCGGTCGCCCAGACCCAACGGTGGTAGTTTTAACCCCTGGTATTTATAATTCAGCCTATTTTGAACACTCTTATCTGGCACAACAAATGGGTGTTGAACTGGTAGATTACAGAGATTTGGTAGTATCAGGTGATTATGTAAAAATGCGGACAACGAAAGGCTTTAAAACTGTTGATGTAATTTACAGAAGAATTGATGATACGTTTATGGACCCCCTCACATTTAATCCTCACTCGCTGATAGGTATTCCGGGTCTGTTTGATGTATATAGAAAAGGAAATATTGCGCGTGCCAACGCACCGGGTACGGGCGTGGCCGATGATAAAGTAGTGTATGCGTATGTACCAAGAATTATAAAGTATTATTTAGGTGAAGAGGCCATTATTCCGAATGTGGATACCTATATCTGTGGAGAAGAGGGGTCAATGAAATATGTATTGGAAAACATTGCCGACTTAGTAGTAAAAGAAGCCAATGAAGCCGGAGGATATGGTATGCTGATTGGCCCTAAAGCCACCAAAAAAGAGCATGACCTGTTCAAGAAAAGAATTAAGGCTAATCCGAGAAACTATATTGCCCAACCTACTATCTCTTTATCACGTAGCCCTTGTGTATTAGAAGAAGGTCTGGAAGGTCGGCATGTGGATTTGCGCCCTTATATACTCTATGGCAATGGCATTCATGTAACACCCGGCGGGCTTACCCGTGTGGCTTTGCGTAAAGGTTCGTTAGTAGTTAATTCATCGCAGGGAGGTGGAAGCAAAGATACCTGGGTGCTGTATTAAGAAAACTGAAGGCATCATTTATTTTTGATTCTGCAATAAGGTTCGTATTTTTGCGGTAACTTAGGCTGGTGCATCATCAGCCAGTTACTGACACATCAATTTTATATGAATATTACTCGTTATTCGACAATTGCCGCCATTATTGTATTAGCTGCTTTGTCAAGATTTTTTCCGCATCCTTTCAATTTTACGCCTATGGCTGCCATAGCTTTATTTGGGGGTGCTTACTTCAGTAATCGCTGGCTGGCTTTTCTGGTTCCTTTTTCTGCCATGCTTATCAGCGATACCATGCACGAGCTACTAACAGGGCATGGGTTCCATTCAGGTATGCCTGTGGTTTATGGTTCATTTGCACTGGTTACATTAGTAGGCATTATGGTTCTGAAAAAAGTAAGCATATTGAAGGTAGTAAGTGCTGCAGTAGCAAGTTCGTTGATTTTCTTTTTAATCACCAATTTTGCTTTCTTATACCCTGAGGCTGCTGTGCCAAGCCCTTCATTAGGAAATTATCCGCATAACTGGACTGGTATCATAGCCTCGTATGAAGCAGGATTACCTTTTCTGAAAAATCAGATTTTAGGAGATTTATTTTATTCTGGCCTGTTATTTGGTAGCTTCTATCTGTTACAACGCCGCTTTGAAGTATTAAGAGTTGCCTGAGTATATTTTACTTACAATTTAATATTGAAAAAGAGGTTTTCCATTAGAAAACCTCTTTTTCATATAAGGTTTATCTGTTAAGTTTTACAGCTAAAAAACTGCCGTTTCAATCATTTTTAATCTAAATGTGACTATATCAGTGAAAAAAAACATCTTTTTTCTATTCTTGCTATGCTGTTTCTGCGGCACTACACAATTATTGGCACAAACCAATTATCAGAGAGGTTGGGAATATCTGAACAATGCCGATGTAAATAATGCCATCGCTTCTTTTGAAAAAGCCGTAAAAGACAAGCCCACCAAAGAAAAAGCGCAATTAACTCTTACCATGCTTTATTCGGTCTTGGGCAAATCAGAAAAAGCCTCTGAACTTTTTAATGATTTTTACGACCATAATCCCGACCCGGGTGACGAATTATTTGCCATGTGGTTTGATGAGGGTGTGGTAGGTTATCCTACCAAGCACAAACCTTTTCAGCTTAATATGATGAAAAAGGTCGAATCTGATGCCCGTTTAAAAACCAGATTTGAAGAAATTATCAAGTACCGTTTCATTACGCATTATACATTTGCCAATAATCTGGAAAAATATAAAGCGTATGACCAGCAAATGAATTCAGTTAAAAACTGGGCTTTGGTAGGACCATTTGATAATGTAATGAATAGCGGTTTTAATAAAGACTTTGGCGTATTACAGCATCCGAAGCCTGAAAAAACCTTTCAGTCAAGATATGGTGCCGATATTCAATGGTTTATACCCCAATTAGGCTTACAAGACGGCTACTACTATAAAACCTATAATTTTTATAGCGTCAATTCTATCATCTATGCGCAATCGTTTATAGAATCATCAGAGGAGCAAGATGTGCTGATGAAAATCGGTTATTCAGGTTCGTTAAAAGTATGGCTGAACGATTCGCTGGCTTATAGCGAACAGGAAAGAAGAAGAACCGAAATAGATTATTTTCAGATAAAATGCCATCTGAATAAAGGTTATAATAGGGTGCTGATTCAATTGGGCGAGTATGAAGAAACTTTCCCCAGTTTTTATGTGAGATTTACAGACTTAGCCGACAAGCATCTGCCACTCAATTCTCAGAATACCTATCAGCCTTATCAGAAAAACAAGGGTTCTTTTACGCATATCCCGTTTTTTGCCGTTGAGGGGTTAAAGAAAAAATTTGATAAAAATGATATTTTATCTCAATTGCTCTTAGCCAAAGCGTATATGAGAGCCAATGATTTATACGCTGCCGAAGAAATTCTGAGTGCATTGGCAGTGGCTTATCCTAAAAATTATCTGGTATTAAGACAATTGATTCTGTTTTATAAAGATTCGGAAAATACTACCGAACAGAATAAAACTTATGCCACCTTTAAAGAATTGTATCCGAATGACCTCGATATATTGGCCAATGAAATATCAGATATAGCTAATGATACCGATAAAAGTAAACTCAAAGGATTGATTAGCACATTTAAAGAAAATTATCCTTACGTTGAATTCAATAATCTTCTCTATGAGATTATCCTGCTGGGTATCGATGAAAATCTTGACAAGATGCTGGAAAAGATGGAGGAGATAACCAAAAAATATCCTGACAACAGCGAACTGGTTCTCATCAGACATAACCTTCAGAAAGCATTGAATGCTGATCCGCAAAAATCTAACGAACTTTTAGAAAATTTCCTGAAAGAAACCTACAGCTTTGCCGTTGCCGAAAGTTTACGTGAAAACTATATTGCGCAGGGAAGAATAGACGATGCCATTAAAACGCTCGAATGGGCAAGAAATTATTCTAAAGACCCTCTGTTAGATAAAAAGATAATAAACCTGCTTACCCGTAAAAGAGATTATGATGGAGCCATCAAGGCAGCTATGAGAATTCTGAAAAATGTACCGTCAGATTATTCAAACCTGGGAGACCTGGCTACTTTGTATAAAATGAAAAACGACAAGAAAAATGCGATGGTCTATTATGAAGAAGCCTTGCGTTATTTTCCTTTCTCGTTTGAGTACAATGAAAAAAAACGGGAATTGAAAGACCAGAAAGCCGTTTTTGATTTAGCCGGAAGCATTTCTCCTGCGGAGGTAATCGGTGCCTACGAAAAAGAATATGTAGCCAAAAGCAAACAGTCTTATGATATTGTGATAGACAAAAAAACGTTGGTTATATTTAAAACAAAAGCTACCGGATACCGTCGGTCTTACATTATCAAGATAAATCAGGAAAGTGCGATTGAAGACTGGCAGAAAATAGAACTGACTGCCGATGCCAATATGAGCCTACAAGTAAACGAGACAAAAACCATTAAAAAGAACGGCAATAAAATAGAAGCCGAACGCAATGGAGACGAGGCCGTATTTACAAACCTGGAAGTAGGCGACTATATTTATGTAGATTATACCCAGAAGCAAGTAGATGGCAGCAAATCTGCCTTGTTTATCTATGATAGTTTCCCACTTAGCTCTTATAAGCCCATTTATAAGAGAGAATACACCGTTTTTGCTGAAGAAGGTGTCAATCTAAAAGATTCTGTAGCCAATGGAACGCTTAAACCGGAGTTAAGTAAAAAAGATGGCTTTCATGTGCGTAGCTGGAAACTGACCTCGCCTGAGGTACTGAAAAGCGAGACCCATCCCCTACCATTCAGTGATATTGGTATGGTGGTTCACATTAATTTAGGTTATACCTGGTATGACATAGCCCAATGGTATAGCGATTTATCTGAAAAACAGGCACAACCTGATTTTACAATCCGTTCGATTACTAAAAGTCTGTTTGATGGGAAAAACTATACAGACGAGCAAAAGGCAAAAATCATTTATGATTTTGTCTGTAAAAACATTCAGTACAGTTCTGTCGATTTCAGACAAGGAAGCTATGTACCCCAAAAGGCATCAACTATTTATCATACCCGCCTGGGCGACTGTAAAGATGTATCAACCCTTTATGCTTCTATTGCCCGAACAGCCGGGCTTGATGTAAATCTGGTGCTGATTAATACCCGCGATAATGGCCAGAAAGATGTGTTTTTACCCTCGCTGAACTTTAACCACTGTATTGTAAAAGTCAATCTGAAAAGTGGCCCCAAGTATCTGGAACTAACCGATACCGATTTACCTTATGCACACTTGTACTATACCCATAATGAAGCGTCGATTCTGGAAATTCCAAACAAGAGTATTCCGAAAAACATTAGTTTAAGTACGTTGAAACTGAATGAGGGGTATGTGAACAAGATTATCAGAAATAGTACCATTAAAGTAAACTCAACCAATAGTATTGCCGTAAAAAATCAGGTATTAAAAACAGGAAATCAGGCAAGTGGAGCTACGAAAAGTTATTATTACGACGATGACGAGAAAAGAAAAGAGAATCTTAAAAAAGATTTAACAGCCAATTTTACTTCTACTATTAAAGTCAACAGTTTTACTTTTCAAAAACTGGAACCACGGGCAGATACAGCTTCTTATACGTATGAGTACACCGTTGATAATGAAGTAAAGAAAGTAGGCTCTTTTAAAACCTTAAAGATTCCGTTTTCTGATGTGGTTGCGAAACTGGATATTTTTGATGAAGGCCAACGGGTATTTGATTTTGATTATAACTACTACGAAACCGTAGAGTATTATGATGAAACGATTACCATTAATTTAGACAATCCGACCAAGTTCCTTGAAGTTCCAGAAAATGTACATCTGACATTCAAAGGGAATGTATATGATTTAGCCTTTACGAAAATAGACGACCAGCATCTGAAAGTAAAACGAACCTATCAGGCAGAAAGAAAGAATATCAGTGTGAAGGATTTTGAAGAGTTTAAAACATTCATTACCAAAGTAGTAGAAGCCGAAAACACTTCGGTGGTTTTGAAATAACAGGAAAATAACGGGCGTGGCACTAAAAATGCCACGCCCATTTTTAATAACAGATGCTGATGATACCCCTCAGACACCACAGCATTTTTTATATTTTTTACCGCTTCCACAGCTACATAAATCATTCCTTCCTATGGTTTCTGCACCAATAATCGGTGATTGAAGGGTAGGAGAAATTTTGTTTTTCTGCAAAAAATTATTGAAAAACTTAGTCATTCTTTCATGACGATTGCTTAAAGTTTTTCTGAACTTATCGACCTGCGTATATCTGATTTCTCTGATGATTTTCGTAACCGGTAATTTCTTGTCATCTAATTGACCCATCGACACCTCCTGATTGCTATAGTCGTACCACAACTCTAATGATGGCTGTTCGTCATAACTCAATGATAATAACAACAAAACACTGGTACAGGTACAAGAGGGTTGCACACAATAAAAATCACTAATCCAGTACTTGGTGCCTTCAATTTCTATATGCAAATCAAAAGACCAGGGCAGCACCTCATAGTAAGATACCATCTGAGATTCCTGCAATACCTTTCTGTAATTGGCAAAATTGGCTTCAATTTTATTGGCATCAGCCATTTCAGAAGCCATCCCTTTCAGGTCTTTAAAAAAGGTATTGAGTTCACCCCATTGCTCACCTGATATTTCATTTTCAAGCGATTTCAGATAAGTATCTTTCGTACTATCTATTACTTCCGAGTCGGTGTATTTTAAAACCTGATTATTGGCAACATCTAAGGCATAGAGTTGGTCGGCATCTGCAAAATAGATGTTTCCGCAGCTACAGGTTAACTCCATACAAGGCTGTAGTTCATCTGATTTCAATATTTTTCCGGCAAACTCTCCCTCTCCTATCTCAATATTGATAAAAGCCTCTTTCGGATTTTTGATTTGGTAGGTAAACATGGTTTGTTGTTTTCTGAAACCACAAAATTATGGCAAAAATGGGTAAGAAAAAAGGCAACCCACAAGAGTTGCCTTCCTATATCATTTTTTAACTAATCTCAATCATAATTCAAAACCGGGCTTAACCATTTTTCTACGTCTTCCACACTCATATCCTTCCGTTGCGCATAATCAATCACTTGGTCTTTGCTGATTTTACCTATGGTGAAATATTTGCTTTCGGGGTGAGAGAAATACCAGCCGCTTACTGAACTTGCCGGATACATGGCAAAACTTTCGGTGAGTTCAATGCCTATTTTCTCTGCCTCTAATAAATCAAATAAAGCACGCTTCTCGGTATGGTCAGGGCAGGCCGGATAACCCGGTGCCGGACGAATACCCTTGTATCTTTCTGAAATCAGTTCATCATTGCTCAGGTTTTCGTCAGTATCATAGCCCCAATACTCTTTACGTACTTTTTCGTGCATTAATTCGGTAAAGGCTTCTGCCAGACGATCGGCAATGGCTTTGAGCATGATTGAATTATAATCGTCATGGTCTTTTTCATATTGTTCCAATAATGGTTCAATGCCTAACCCTGCTGTTACCGCAAAAGCCCCGATATAATCTTCTTTATGCGAACTGACAGGCGCGATGAAGTCTGACAGACATAAATTTGGGAGATTCTGTGCTTTCTGGTTTTGCTGACGCAGGTTGTGTAAAACGGTTAGAGAAGTAGTATTTTCTACTAACTGCCCATCTTCGGCAACGGCAGTATTGCTTAATACTCTGTATCCTGTGCCTTTCAGGCTGCCTTGCCCGGCCAAATCATAATGATACTCTTCAAAATTGTGTAATACAATATCATCGCCTTCTGCATTGGCCGGATAAAACCCGATTACCGCCTTGGCTTGCAATGATTTATCTGCAATCACTTTCTTCAGCATTTTCTGGGCATCATCATACAGTTTCTTCGCCTCTGCGCCTACTACTTCATCATTAAAGATTTTCGGGTATTTACCATGCAATTGCCAGGTCTGGAAGAAAGGCGTCCAGTCGATGTATTTAGCGATTTCTGCCAAATCATAGTTTTCAAATACTTTCGTTCCTAAAAACTTGGGTTTCACAGGTTGGAAATTCGCCCAATCAATCGGCACACGGTTTTCACGTGCCTTTTCTATAGTAATAAAGTTTTTATCCTTTTGTCGGCTGGCGTGTTCTGTTCTCAGGTTGGCATATTGTGTTTTTATTTCATCATAAATTTCCTGATGGGTCTGCGCATTCTGCATCAAACGGCCAGCCACCGGAACACTCTTGGAAGCATCTAATACGTGAATAACCGGACCCGAATAGTGCGGGTCAATTTTAACAGCCGTATGAATACGAGAAGTAGTGGCTCCACCAATCAGCAAAGGCATTTTAAAACCCTGACGTTCCATTTCTTTAGCTACTCCCACCATTTCATCTAAACTTGGCGTAATCAGTCCTGAGAGACCGATAATGTCTACATTGTGCTTTTTCGCTTCTGCTAAAATCTTGTCGGTCGGCACCATCACGCCTAAGTCTATGATTTCATAGTTGTTACAACCCAATACTACCCCTACAATATTTTTACCGATGTCGTGCACATCGCCTTTTACGGTTGCCATCAGTATTTTTCCGGCACTCGAACTTTCGCCGCCCTCTTTTTCAGCCTCAATAAAAGGTAATAAATAGGCTACGGCTTTTTTCATGACACGAGCCGATTTTACTACCTGTGGCAGAAACATTTTCCCTGCACCAAACAAATCGCCCACTACATTCATACCGTCCATCAATGGGCCTTCAATAACATGCAAGGGCTTTTCTGCCTGCTGACGGGCCTCTTCAACGTCTGTATCAATATACTCAGTCAGTCCCTTTACAAGGGCATGTTCCAGACGCTTATTCACTGGTAATTCTCTCCACGCATTATCAATTACCTGCTCTTTGCCTTTCGATTTTACTGTCTCTGCAAACGTAACCAATCTTTCGGTAGCATCGGGGCGGCGATTCAGAATTACATCTTCACATAGCTCAAGCATATCTTTCGGAATATCGTCATACACACCCAACTGTCCTGCATTTACGATACCCATATCCATACCCGCCTGAATCGCGTAATATAAGAAAACTGTGTGCATCGCTTCACGTACAGGCTCATTTCCTCTGAAACTGAACGATATATTAGATACCCCACCTGATACTTTGGCATAAGGCAGGTTTTCTTTTATCCAGCGGGTAGCATTGATAAAATCTACTGCATAGTTATTATGTTCTTCAATACCTGTGGCAACAGTCAGAATATTAGGGTCAAAGATGATGTCCTGCGGAGGGAAGTTCACCTCGTTTACCAATATATCGTAGGCACGTTTACATATTTCAATCCGGCGTTCGTAGCTATCGGCTTGTCCTGTTTCATCAAATGCCATTACCACAGCTGAAGCACCATAGCGTTTTACTTTCTCTGCTGACTCCTTGAATTTCTCTACCCCTTCTTTCAAAGAAATAGAGTTTACGATTGATTTTCCCTGCACGCATTTCAGTCCTGCTTCAATCACTTCCCATTTCGACGAGTCAATCATGATAGGTAACCGGGCAATGTCAGGCTCTGCCATTAGCAGATTCAGGAATGTTTTCATGGCTTCTACCCCGTCAATCATCCCCTCATCAAGATTCACGTCAATTACTTGCGCACCACCTTCAACCTGCTCACGGGCCACCGAAATGGCTTCATCATATTTGCTTTCACGAATCAATCGGGCAAATTTCTTTGAGCCTGTTACATTACAACGCTCACCTATATTTACATAGTTGGTTTCTTTGGTAATCTTCAGAGGCTCTAATCCTGATAGTTTCTGAATCGGTTCAAAGTGAGGAATTTCTCTCGGTTTGTATTTTTGTGCCACCTCAGCAATGGCATGAATATGTGCCGGAGTTGTACCACAACAGCCCCCAATGATATTCATAAAGCCGTTCTGCAAAAAATCCTCTACAATATCGGCCATTTCTTCCGGCGACTGGTCATATTCTCCCATTTCGTTAGGCAAACCTGCGTTGGGGTGAGCCGACACCATAAAAGGAGCTTCATTGGCCAGTGTCTGTACGTATGGGCGCATCAAATCAGCCCCTAAAGCACAGTTTAAGCCCACCGACAACAAATCTATGTGAGAAACCGAAGTTAAAAAGGCTTCCGTAGTTTGTCCTGACAGGGTTCTGCCTGAGGCATCGGTAATCGTACCCGATACCATTACAGGAATTTTTACGTCTTTTCCGGCCAGAACCGCTTTCTCATGCGTTTGCTTTGGAATCGAATGGCTTTGTAGTGGGCGGATGGTTCCTTTTCTTTTATCTGACTGGTATAAATCTATGGCAAAAAGAGCCGCCTTGGCATTGAGTGTATCAAAAATGGTTTCAACTAACAATACATCTGCCCCCCCATCAACCAGGCCCTGTATCTGCTCATAGTAGGCATCTACCAGTTCATCAAAGGTAATGGCCCGAAAACCCGGGTCGTTTACATCAGGTGAAAGCGAGAGCGTACGGTTGGTAGGCCCAATAGAGCCTGCAACAAAACGTGGTTTATCAGGGTTTGCAGCAGTAAATTCATCAGCTACTTCACGGGCAATTTTAGCAGACTCGTAATTGAGTTCGTACACATAGTCTTCCATGTGATAATCGGCCATGGCAATAGAAGTACTCGAAAATGTATTGGTTTCGGCTATATCGGCCCCTGCTTCAAAATATTTGGCATGTATTTCCTTGATAACATCGGGACGGGTAATTGAAAGCATATCGTTGTTGCCCTTTACTTCATGCGGAAAATCACGGAATTTTGCTCCACGATAATCTTCATCGGTCAACTTGTATTGCTGAATCAATGAACCCATAGCTCCGTCAAGAACCAGAATTCTGTTTTTTAAAATTTCACGAATGTCGCTCACTTGAATCTATCTTTTAAGTTTTGCAGCACGATTTCTTTAATCGTGTGTACTAACAACAAAATTTATCTCACAAAAATACCATTTAAAGATTGATTTTTTGGAAACATTTAATAAAATAGATAAAATATCTAAATAAGATAAAAAACTTATCAGTTTTATTTTTAAATTTGAACTAAATATTTGCTTCAAACGAGATTTTATCTATGCAAAAACTGGATTCGACAGACAGAGAAATTTTAAAATACTTACAGGAGAATGCGCATCTGACAACGAAAGAACTGGCTTCCCGTCTGAACCTATCGCCTACACCTGTATATGAGCGTGTACGCCGTCTGGAAAATGACGGGGTCATCAAAAAATATGTAGCGGTAATTGACCGGGAAAAAATTGGCAAAGACCTGATGGTATTCTGTAATATCCGGCTGAAAGAACATGCACAGGAAGCAGGCAAAAAGTTTGTGGAAGAAATAGTAAAACTGACCGAGGTAATAGAATGTCACAACATTTCGGGCGAATATGATTTTATGATAAAAGTAGTAGTTGACGATATGCGGGAGTACCAAAGTTTCCTGATGAATAAATTAGCCTCCCTCGAAAACATCGGTAGTACGCACAGTATTTTTGTGATGAGCGAAGTGAAGAACGAAACGAAATTTGAGGTATAACTTTTGGAGAACGGAATATGGAGAAAGGTTAAAGGAGCAAACGAAAATACTTACTTATAGATTAAAAGAGCCAAACCAACTAATTATCAAAATAAAGGCATGGCTCTTTTGTTAATAAATCTTCTTCACATTTTTTGTTCCCCTTTAGGGGTTAGGGGTTCTTCGTTCTCCATCACTTCCTGTAATCCAGAGCCGGTTTACGGTCCCCTACCAATGATGTATATTTAAAGTTGGCACCTCTAACTTTCTGAAATTCTTCTTTGGCTTTTTTCACAGTTTCAGGGCTTTCAAATAATTGAGTAGCCGTAAGTGCTAATGTTTTAGCGGCTATCATCATACCTTTACGGCCAATGCTCATGCCTCCTGCGGCTACTGCCTGCCAGCTATGTGCCGGAGTACCCGGTACCCAGGTGGCTACACTCAGCCCAACAGTTGGCACAGCCCAGCTTACATCACCCACATCTGTTGAGCCACCAGCTCCGGTTTTTTCAACGTCCAATGGTTTAATGCCTGTGGCATCTTCATACCTTAAATGGTCTAAACCTAAGTTTTTTGATAGTTTTTCGGCATAGGACTTTTCTTCTGGTGTATAGGTAAGACCACCTACTTTAACCAGGTTATCCTGCATCACTTGTGTCAGTGTTTCATTGGCCAATAGTTCGTAAGTACCTCCTGTCAGTTCCCATTCTACACGTGTATCTGTACCTAAAGCTGCTCCTTTGGCCGCTTTTTCGATACGAGACCACACATCAATGACAATATCTCGGCGAGGATTACGGGCATAATAGTACACTTCGGCAAAATCAGGGACTACATTTGGTGCTTTACCTCCATTGGTAATTACATAATGGATACGTGAATCGGAAGGTACGTGTTCACGCAACATATTTACCATGTTATTCATGGCTTCTACGCCGTCTAATGCCGAACGTCCTTTTTCGGGAGAAGCCGAGGCATGAGCAGATACCCCGTAGAATCTGAATTTACCTGATTTATTGGCTAATGATGTACCGAAACTGGCAGTATTGAAAGAACTTGGATGCCAATGCAAAACAGCATCTACATCATTAAATAATCCGGCACGAACCATATAGACTTTACCCGAGCCACCCTCTTCAGCAGGGCAGCCATAAAAACGGATAGTACCTTTTATATTGTTGGCTTTCATGTATTCTTTTACAGCAATGGCAGCAGCGGCCGAAGCTGTACCGAACAAATGATGCCCACAGGCATGGCCTGCGCTACTACCAATAGATTTCTGGTCGAAAGTAGAATCCTGTGAAAAACCGGGTAAGGCATCGTATTCACCTAAAATACCAATCACGGGCTTACCCTCTCCAAAAGACGCCACAAAGGCCGTAGGAATTTCAGCAACGCCTTTCTGAATCGTAAAGCCCTCTTTAGCTAACGTTTCCTGCAATAAAGCCGAACTTTTAGTTTCCTGATACCCTACTTCGGCATAGTTCCAGATTTGTTTGGCAATACCGCCATAGTACATTTCTTTTTTCGAAATGCTTTGCAACATCTGATTTTTTTTATCTTGTGCGGATAAATGAACACTGAGCAGTAAAATGACAAAGAGTGATAAAAGGTGTTTCATGTGTATTGATGTAAGTAGTTTAGTGTAAGATAAGCACAAAAAAATAAAGATTCAGACAATAAAACAATACTGTCTGAATCTTTATGCAAATAAAATAGTAACTATATAACCCTAATTGGCTGATGCCTGTTGTTGAATAGTCTCTTTCAAATCTTCAAGACCACAGATTTCTTTTTTTACCAAATCAGGTCTTGAACTTGAAATCAAATGTCCTGATTCAGGGATAAAGATAAATCTGGCGTTTTTATTCCCCTGCAACATTTTTTTGGCAAAAGTAAAGTTGGTGGTGTCCACAATCCAATCCTGCCCGCCACACATCACGGTTACATCTGACTGAATTTTCGGCCATTCATTTTTTAATTTTCTCAATTCGGCCACATGGGCATATTTTTCGTCAGTAGCGGTATTCATGCGCTCAGGCAAAAACCATCTGACCATGAAAAACTTTCCGTATTTAGAGAACCACCAGAATTTTTCTGTGTCGGGGTCAATGGCAGGAGATAATAGAATTACTTTTTTCACCAGTTCAGGATACATAGCGGCAATTTCGGCAGCTACGGGTGCACCATAAGAACGCCCCACTATAATCGCTTTTTTGCCTGAATGGTTACTTTTCAATGCCATTACAATGGCTTGTGCCTGCTCAACAAGGCTATAAACCCGCTTTTTTGGTTTTTTCTGTGATTTACCATAACCGGGCCTGTCAACCGATATCAGGTGAAACTGATGTTGCAAAGCGCTATCATCAAGCATATTCAGGTAGCCGTCCCATGCACCCGGGGCGCCATGAATAAACAAGACAGGTTGTGCCGTATCAGCCCCGAAAGTTACATAATGCAATTTGAGGGAGTCGTTTTCAACCATGTGATACAAAGGCTTGGCAAATTTATCACGGTAGTGCTCTTTAATTTCTGATTCGGTCATAATCCATCTGCTGAAACAAGAGCCAAGAAGCATACTTAGAGCCACAAAAGCTACAAATCTTTTGCTTCTGCCGTTTAAGTGTTTAATTCGGTTCACTACAATTATTTTATTAATTACATTTTCAAAGGCTTACAGGTATAACGTAATAAGCCCTCTAATCGTTTACTTGCTTCTTTTAAAAATTATTAAATTTTCATAACTTAAGTCCAAATTTCTTGCCTGCCATTGCTTTGATAATCCCCTGAAACTCAAGATTCAGCAATAAAGAAGCCAGTCGGTTAATAGGTATCTGAGTCTGAAAACTCAGGTTATCAATCTGGGTTTCGCCATGTGTGCGCAAATAAGCAATAACCTGTCCTTCTTCCTGCGTAAATTGTGTCAGGTCAATCTCCGGTTCTCTGGGTTTGGTTCTGGCTGTACCTGTACTTTCCAAACCCCAGTTCATGGCTTCTATTATATCATTTACCTCAGTAAATATATTGGCTTTGTTTTCTTTAATCAGCTTATGACAACCCATTGAATATTTATTGGCAAGGCTCCCCGGCACTGCAAAAACTTCATGGTGGTAGTTATTGGCAAAATCGGCAGTTACCAGAGCTCCACCCTTATCAGCCGACTCTACCACGATGTTGACATCGCTTAGTCCGGCAATAATTCTGTTGCGGGCTATAAACAGGTTGCGGATGGGTTTCATTCCAAAGGGACTTTCTGATAATAGTCCGCCTTTATCAAGCATCTGTTCGGCATATTTCTTATGAGCCGCCGGATAAATAATATCCAGTCCGCTGGCCATTACCCCAATGGTTGGCACATCGTTGTCAATAGCAGCTTTGTGTGCGGCTATATCAATTCCATAGGCTAAACCACTGATGATACTTACCCCATAAGGCTTTAGCTGCTCCACTATTTCTTCGGTTACTTTTCTCCCATATTCGGTTGCCTGCCTTGTACCTACCATCCCCACAGTGCGTAAAGCACTTAAATCACCATTGCCTTTGAAATAGAGAATGGCAGGAGAATCATAGAGGCTTTTAAGTCGTGCAGGGTAATCTTTATCAATCGAAAAGTAGAGTTTTATCTGCTGTTTTTCCGCTTCTTTCAAAATATTCTCAGCTTTCGGCAGAAGTGCTTTGTCTCTCAATCCATCAATAATTTGTTTACCAACTCCAGGCGTTTTCAGCAGTTTATCGGTTTTTGCCTTAAATACATTTTCTGCCGAGCCTAAGCTACTGATTAATTGCCTGAACATAATACTTCCCACACCCTCAACCAATGTTAAAGCAAGCTGATATTGTTTTTCCATGTAGTGTTGTATTCTATACTTTTTAGTCTTTCTCTATTTATTTATATCGGACTTCAATCAATGGTGTTATGTCCATAATATCCATCAGAACCAGATACTGGCTGTTTCTGACTTTATCTATACTAAAAGCCACCGTTTTCTTGTTTATCTTTACGCTTTTTATCTGTTTATAGTCAGGCAAGAGTAGTTTAATAGCATAATTAGACGGGCTACCTGCTAACATCAGATTTATGGTTTTTGCTTTCATATCATGATTAAAAGTATAGCTGACATTTTTTTTAGTCGGCCCATACTCTACCCTTACTTCGGCTGTGTTTTTTCCGGCGGCCAGCCATCTTGGGGCAATTTCAACTTTATCAAACAATTGCCCTTTGTCTATCACTCCGGCCAGGCCTTCAATCATGGCACTCATAATGGCGGCCTGCCCCCAGTTATCAGGTATGCCAGCATCTACTTTTCCTTCCGGTGTGTATGATACAGGTAATTTATCACCATGTTTAGTATTCAATTCAATCATTCTTTCCAGAATATCTACACCATATTGCTCGTACCCATGCTGAAAAGCTGCTTTGGCCAGTTCTCCGCCTACAATGGTATTTACGCCACCATTCATATAAGACCCGGGTTTATAGCCTGCAAAATCGGGTTCAACAGGTGGATATACCCCAAACCATTCGGCAAAAGCATTTTCTACATTATTTCCTTTCAGTTTCTGATAGTTGGCAATAATCGATTGCGCCATTTCCTGGGTTGGTAGACCTCTGTTAATATCGTAAGGGTTCGATAAACTCAGAGTGTGTCTATGGTCTATTTTCAGATAGGCGGGCGAGGGGTCGTCTTCTATAAAATGTGCGTAGTATTCGCCATTCCAGCAAAGCTGATTTGCCCACTGTCTGATAGCTTCACCCTTTTCTTTCCAGAAATTTACCTTATCCTGATTGTTAGAAGCTGAATAAATAGCCGAGAGTTGCATACAAGCCGCATACAGGCCACTATTGTCGCCGTGCATGATGCCCATAGGTGTTTTTTCATCAATATTAAAAATACCATTCTGCACATCAAAACCCTGTTTTTTGTACTCCTCTCGTGAGGTGGGTAATTGCATAAAATCCCAGGTATCGAGTGTATAGCCACGCTTGGCTAACTGAAACCTGGCCGACCACCGTAAAGGGTCGGTCATAATATAATTCAGACCCTTTTCAAGATTCGGCAACCACTTTTTTATATAATTATCGTCTCCCGTAGACTGCCAGATATAATAAGCGCCCTCAACCATCAGGTATTCCAAATCAGCTTCAACAGGCAAGCGGTGCATCTGTATAGAGTCTCTTGAAAGAATTTTCCAGTATCTTTTTTCAAACAGATTCATCCGATGATTGACAGGTTCGGCTATGGGGTAATAGTAATCAAAATACAAGCCTTCCTTGGTTTGGTTCTCCATAAAAAACTCCCAGAAACTGCTTATTTCAGGCTCCATGTATTTCATGGCTTTCATTACATGCACATTGTCCCGAATCCATTGCACAAACTGGTTTCTTCTTTTTCCGCCAAAGTGAAGTGTTTTCCTATATTCAGATTCGGTTAATTGCTTTTTCAGGCTGTTCAGAAAAACGCCGTATTGGTCGGTGCCTTTACCAAAATGGGTTTGTCCGAAAACAAAATCTGAACAAAAGAACAGGAGTGTAATTAATACAATAACAGAGAGTCTCATAGGTTGAAAAGATAAAATAATAGATTGTACTCTGTCTGAATGCTTTTACTAACAATATATAGCATTAATTGAGCATGAGCCGGACACCCTTATTTTTTCAGGATATATTCTCCCCAGATAGGATAATGGTCTGAATAAGGGATTTCAGAAAAGGTTTCGAAACGTTTCAGTTCATAATACCTGTCGTCATAAAACTGGTTATCAATTCTTAAAAATCCCGGTGAGCGATGGTAGGTAAAACCAAACCCTCTCCCCTTTTCTTCAAACGCATTTTTCAGGTATTTAAGGGTGCGGCCATAAGTGTAGCCATAAGGAACCTCATTAAAATCTCCTACCAAGATAATCGGATAAGGGCTATTTTTTATCCAGAGTTCCAGTTCAATCATCTGAATAATTCTATCACTGAAACCTTCTTTCAACTGATGATAAATAGTTTTGGCTTCTTTCTTGGCTTTCTCTTTATCGTCTCCGGCATCTAAAACCCGATTGACACGCACACCCATTGAACGTAACTGTACATTTATTACCCTGATGGTATCTTTTCCAACCACTATATCGGCTGATAAAAGTCCGTTATGATTAATCGCCCAGTGCTTTTCTTCTTTTCTGATGATGGGGTATTTTGAAAAAATAGCCAAGCCGATAGAACCTTGCCCTTCATCGTTACCTGGTGTAGAATGTACATAAGTATAATAAGGATGAGTAACCCTAAATTTCTGAATCATGCGGTACTGAGGAATATAATCAACGTTGAATAACTCCTGTACACATTTAATATCTGCCTCTAAGGCTACCGCAGTTCTGATTAATTTAATAGCATTAACAGTATCACGTTTTAAGCTATAGCTATCAATATCGCACCACATCAGGTTGTAGGATAATACAGAAATTCCTTTTCGTTTATCTGATTCATCAATCGGGTGCCAGGTAAGCGTGCGGAGAATAAGGGGAAAACCAATTAACAGAATACCTATGGAAATAAATGCCCTGCGGGATTTTCTGAAAGTCCAGAGTATAATAAAAAGAATATTTCCGGCAAAGGCAATGGGTAGTGAGAGCATCAGAAAGCCCCCGAGCCAATGCTTTACACTTACCGAATAACTCAGTTGGTACACTAATAAAGTATATAGCGCCAGCATCATATTCAGAAAGAATAAGAATCGTTTCAGGAAAAGTCTGATAAGTTCTATCATTCGATTTTATACATAAAATCAGGATGAAACCCTGATGCTGTCTAAACCAATGGTTTTGGCTTTGGGTGTTATGGTAACGGTTCAAACAGTTTCCTAAAAATAGTTGCTTCTGATGAAAACGAAAAACGATAGATTGAATTAAATATTGATTTATAAAAAATATTCCTCACTTGCGCTTGACAATATTATTATTTTTCCAATTTTTAGGACTATTCTCATAATTCAACAAACTCACACAAAACTTTTTCTCATTTACTGATAGGAACAACACCAAATTCGCTTTTTACCGATTCCTACGAATAGTCTTATTTCTTCGGATACCTCAACCCAAATATCTATAAAAAATACAAATTCTGGGAATTAGTAAAACCAGTAAAGAAATTTGTTCAGTTTTATCAATTAGCAGACACATAAGGTATATACGATAGAGGCAAAGAATTATACTATCCGATTAAGAATAAATTATGAATTGGATTTATAAAACAAAAACCCTTGCTTATTCAGCAAGGGCATTGGCTGGGCTTTTTCATAATTTTGTATATTAAATCAATGGGTGTAAAACATTGATAAAACTGCGTGGATTCAGAATATTAGTTGATTATTAGTCATTTTCATCTAATTCAAATATTTCTTCAACAGTTTTTCCGAATATCCTGGCAATTTTCATGGCCAGCACTGCCGATGGCACATATTTATTGCTCTCGATAGCGTTGATGGTCTGGCGGCTCACGTGGATGCGTTCGGCTAAGTCAGCTTGCGTAATGTCAAGAATAGCCCGTTCGATTCTGATTCTGTTTCTCATAGCTTCAACTGTTCTGTAATTTACCATTTGCCTCAAACGAAGGCTTCATGAATAAAATGTAGTGGAATCTGATAATAAACAATAGTAACGGGGTGAACATATTATAAACTATCACACTGAAAAAGGCCATTCCATGAATAAAAATGGTAGCAAGAATCAGAAGTGCGAAATTGAGATAAATAGCCCATTGTAATGATTCAAGGCGAATTTTAGATACATATTCATCTTCTATTCTCACTCTTGAAAAAGCCACTAAAAGTAAACCAACTATGGTACCTATAGCCGCAATTTCATCGGTAAAGTTCAAATAAGAAATGGTATCAGTGGCACTACCACTACCGTTTGCTGTATGAAAAGTATCTGTAAAAATGTATTCAAAGGGCAACTTCACCGTAAGGAAATCGAAAGAGAAATCACCAATCAGCACACAAAGTCCTAAAATTAAAGATGGGATAGCCATCAGCCATCCGATGAGCTTGTAACGATGGGGAAATAAGAATCTTGGTTCCATAATTTTGTATTGTTTTGTTTATGTAAAATATAACGCACCAAAAGTAAAATAAACTTTACATTTTGACAAATTTATTTGATATTATTTTATCACAAATTTTATTCAAAGCCGAATATGATTTTTATCAGCTTTTCATAAAGCCTTCTTCTTTATCTTTGTAAAAATTTCAATAGTGATGAATGATATTCAGAACAGAGCAGATATAGAACTGCTGGTAAATAGTTTTTACGAGAAAGTACATAAAGATTTTGACCTTGCTCCTGTTTTTGTAATGCCTGAGACCGAATGGGACAGACATATCACAAGGGTTGTGAATTTCTGGGAAAACTGGCTTTTTCAGACAGGAAGCTATAATGGGGGTATGATGTGGGTACACCTGCAAGCCAATCAGAAACATGGGCTTACCACCGAACGATTTGAGCGTTGGCTTTCTTTATGGTTTATTACGGCTGATACCTTGTTTGAAGGACCAAGGGCAGAGTTTGTCAAAAGCAAAGCATTAGAAATCGGTCAGATTATGAATGCCAAAATGAACAATAATAGCTAACTATTCAGAAACTTTTCAATTTCTCTATTATAAACTTCCGGTTCTTCAACAGAAGAAGTATGTCCTCCTCCCTCAAAAATAATGAGTTTTGAGTTTTTGATGAGTGAATGAATCTTTTGCGCTTTTTCGGGTTTGGTAGCTACGTCCTGGTCGCCTACCATGATCAGCGTCGGGCAGTTAATCTGATGAATCTCCTCAGCAATACCTTTTCTGTAAATCACGCCATCTACTGCTTTGGTGATACCTTTGCGGTTATTCGATTTTAACTGGTTAACCCAGTATTTTTTCTCTTCTGCCCTATTCGGGTCAGTCAGAAACTTCTTCCCGAACATAATCTGCATCACTTTAGTAATCACTGGAAAAAAGCCAATGTATTTCACAATGGTATTCAGCATTTTATATTTAGGCACATTTTCGGCAGGTTCGGGGTCGGCAGTTGTTTCAAGCAGTATGAGTTTTTTAATCAGGTCAGGTTTTCTGGCTGCCAACCGCATCCCAACGAATCCACCCATCGAAAGTCCGGCAAAAATCACAGGTTTCCCTACTAATTTTTCTATCAACACGGCGGCATCTTCATACAAAGTATCCATGTCATAACCCTCTGTCGGAGCATCTGTTTTTCCTTGTCCACGATGGTCGTAAGTGATAACTCTGTATTTGTTTTTAAAATACGCTACCTGCTTATGAAACATCTGTCCGCTCCAAAGAAGGCCATGAGAAAAGATAATAGTTTCATCACCGCTTCCGGTTTCTTCATAATAATAGTTTACTCCGTTAATTAGTGTTTTAGGCATAGTGGTGTCTTAATAAATGATAGCATATTGTTAAACTATTCCAAGATTAATCCTATTTCATAGTCCCGGGTTGTTACTTTTTTTACCTGAAAAAAAGTAACGCAAAAAAGCAGGTGTCATTTAAACTCACACAATTAAAAATTCGATATATCTTCCCTTCATAGTTATTTTCTGTCTCAATTTTTAATCGTAGACTGGCCGTCCGCCTCAATAGGAAATGACATTACAAGGATACAATTTTTAGTTTTTATTTTCTCTTCAAATACAACTTACTATAGAATTGGTTAATAATTCTAAAAACGATTTGAAAAATCGTGATACATTTATAGTTCTACCATCAGTTTAATCATTTCTTCAAGGTATCTTCTTGCTTTGCGGTCGGCACCGTCTGAATAGCGGTTGATGATGAAAGCAAACGACATCAGTTCTCCGTTAGCCGCCGTATAATAGCCTGAAAAAGCCCTTGTATTGGCAATAGAACCACTCTTGGCTCTTACATTACCCACAGCCTTCGACCCTTTTGCCAGATTCTGTACGGTTCCGGTAATACCAACTACAGGAATAGACGCATAAAAATCATTAAATGCACTATCCCGTCGCATCGCAAACAGAATATCTACTAAATTATTAGCTGTGAGTACACCTGACGGAGACAATCCGCTTCCATCACGTATCATGAATCCTTGCAAATCTACTCCTTTCTGCGACCATACAAATTTCTCTGCTTTTACACCTGCATCAAAACCCGCATCTTTCGAGAGCGTGTGGCCGACCGTTTTCAGAAAAGCATCGGCATAAAGGTTAATACTCTGAAAGTTGCAGTGCTGGGCAAGTGTAGAAAGAGAGGGTGAATCGTAACTGAGAATCAGGTTTCTCGGCTTTCTGGTATCCTGAAACCCTGGTTTAAAATTCTGATAGCTTATTACTTCATTACTTGTCTGTCCTTGCATTTCCTGAAACTTTCGTTGCACATGGTAAGCGAGAAAATAGGCCGGGTCTGGCAAAGAACCTTTTACTACAAAATCGGCAGGCCCAATCGGAACAGTCCCTTCTGAAATGATTGTATTACTGAAAGGCGTATTATAAACCAACACATTATCGCCTGAGCCTCGTTCAGCCGTTGTTACTTTATTGATATAGTTGATATTCGGAACTAATGGTGAAAGTCTTGATACAGGAGCATCTTCACCTAACGATTTACCTGGTTTAAAATGAATTTCATATAGGTTTTCATTAATGTTCAGTCCACTTACACCAGCCCCGTAATAATTGCCAATATCACCCCATACCCACGAATCAGCAAGGGTATTATCCGGGAAAATACTTCCATCACCAATAATATTCCCCTCAATTTTCTTAATCCCATACTCTTTGATTTTCAATGCAAAAAGATTGACTATCTGCTGAAAATCCATTCCAACTCTTGAAGAGCCCAACGAGGGGTCTCCCGTACCTCTGATATAAATATTCCCTTTCAGCACGCTGTCTGCTATGGTACCATCATATTCAAGAAAGGTCTGATATCGATAATTGGGGCCTAAAACCGATAAAGCGGTAGCTGTGGAAACCAATTTGAGTGTCGAGGCAGAGTTGACCGATTTACGGGCATTGAACTGAATTTTATATTCGCCTGTCTGTGTTGACCTGATAGAAGCCGCCACCACTCCGGTACTGATTTCTTTGTCGTTCTGAATACTATCTAATAGTTGCTGAAACTTTTGGAGGGGAGAACTTAGTTGTAGTATAACAAATAAAAATAGCTTCATAGAGACAATACAGGTTTAGGCAAGGGATTATGGCAAAAACGAATTTAAAGGAAATGGTTAGCAAAAAAAAGATTTCTTTCCTTAATTTGTGACTGAATATGAAGCAGAACTTATTCTGCATTAATATTTTTTAATTTTTTGATAGCATTTTCGTATGAAAATAACTTTTTGGGGAGCGGCAAGACAGGTATCAGGTAGTATGGTACTACTTGAGTTTGATGATGAATATAAGGTTTTAATTGATTGTGGTACTGATTTAGAAAGAGAAAACAACCCCGAAAAACCTAAGTTAGCATATGGCATTTTTCCATTCGACCCCTCATTAATAAACTTAGTAATCCTTACTCACGCCCATATCGACCATTCGGGTCAGATTCCTAATTTATACAAAGAGGGCTTTGAAGGGCAGGTTTTATGTACCAAACCTACGATGGATTTAAGCGAATTGCTTTTACTTGACTCAGCATCGCTGAACCAGCGGAAGTTTAAGCTGATACATGACAGCAAGAAAAGGTCGAAAAAGAGAAAAGATGTCGATTCGAGAGAATTATACCTTGAAAGACAAGTGAAAGAAGCAATGGACAATTTTGTACCGATTGCTTTCGACCAGCGTTTTAAGTTTAAAGATGACGGCTACGTTACTTTTATTCCGGCAGGGCATTTATTAGGGGCAGCCCACGTGTATATTGAGTTTTGGGAAGAGGGTCAGAAAAAAACATTAGGTTTTTCGGGCGATATAGGTCGTAAAAACTACCCCTTGTTAATTGACCCGCAACCACTACCACCCGTTGATTACCTGATAACAGAAACTACCTACGGCGACCGCCACCATATTGACCAGGATGAAGCTGAAAATATTTTAGCCGGAATCATCCAGAAAGCCTGTATTGATGTGCCTGGGCGGCTCATTATTCCTTCTTTCAGTGTTGGGCGTACGCAGGCTATGCTATACACACTCAATAAATTATATACCGAAAAAGGCTTTACGCCTATCAAGGTTTTCACTGATAGCCCGTTGGCAAAGGCCAGTTCAAGAGTGTATGAAAAGAGTGTAAAACTGCTCAATAAACACGCCCGTACGTTTCATGAAGAAAATGAATCTTTGTTTGATTTCGAGAATCTGATATATTTGGAGTCGAATCAGGCAAGTAAAGCCGTTTCCAATCATTCAGAGCCTTGTATTATTATATCGGCTTCGGGCATGGTACAGGGGGGTAGAGTTGAACACCATATTGAGGCTAATATCAGTAATCCTTATGCTACAATTCTGATGGTAGGCTATGCCAGCGAAGGCACGCTTGGTTGGAAATTACTGAATGGCGAACGCAAAGAACTGAGCATTAGAGGGCAGAAATTTCCGGTAAATGCCACTATTTTAAGAATTGATGTATTCAGCGGGCATGGAGATTTCAAAGATTTGACTAATTTCGTGGCCGCTCAGGATATAAATAAAGTAAAAAAGGTATTTCTGGTTCATGGCGAGCATCTGACCATGCAGAATTTTAAACTTACACTTGAACAAAAGGGGTATCAGCAGATTGAGATACCTGACAAAGGACAAACTTACGAAATTTAACAAAGCCTATATAGGTAATTCGTTTTATGAGAACTCTTCTTGATTTTGAAAAACCCATTGCAGAGCTTGAAGCCAAACTTGATGATATGCAACGCCTGGCCGATGAAAATAATGTGGACGTGAGAGAGGCTGTGAGAAGTCTTTCGGAAAATATTCTTAATTTAAAGAAAGAAACTTTTTCGAATCTGACACGCTGGCAGAGAGTGCAATTATCTCGCCACCCCGACCGTCCTTATACCTTAGACTATATTGAAAAAATATGTCAGGAGTTTCATGAACTGCATGGCGACCGAACTGTAAGAGACGATCCGGCTATTGTAGGAGGTTTTGCAGACATTGATGGTAAAACCGTAATGCTGATTGGTCAGCAGAAAGGGCGCAAAACCAAGGAAAGACAATACAGAAACTTTGGCATGCCCAACCCTGAGGGCTATAGAAAAGCCCTGAGATTGATGAAAATGGCTGAAAAATTCAATAAGCCCATTGTTACCTTAATCGATACTCCGGGTGCATTTCCGGGACTGGAAGCCGAAGAACGTGGGCAAGCCGAAGCCATTGCCAAAAACCTGCGTGAAATGTGTGTGCTAAAAGTACCTGTTATTTGCATCATTATTGGCGAAGGTGCCTCCGGTGGCGCTTTAGGCATTGCCATTGGCGATAAAGTGCTGATGTTGGAAAACTCATGGTATTCGGTTATTTCTCCTGAAAACTGTTCGACCATCTTGTGGCGTAGCTGGGATTATAAAGAACAAGCCGCCGAAGCACTAAAACCAACGGCAACCGATATGCTTCAGAATAAATTAATTGATGGCATTATTGAAGAACCCCTCGGTGGTGCTCATCTTGATTGGGACGATATGTCAGATCGTTTAAAAACAAGAATCCTATCTGAAATTGAAGCCTTGGAAAAACAATCTCCACAAGAGAGAATTGATGCCCGCATCGAAAAATTCTGCTCAATGGGATTCTTTGAAGAAGCGTAAGAATCAAATAATAAAATATCAAAAGCGAGTAATGGTTTGGGCTGTTACTCGCTTTTTTTGTCTACTCACAATATCCCTATTGTAGCTGCATAAAGCATCGTTAAATCAATGTGGTATAATTGTGCAATTTTAAGAGCGATTTGAAGTTTTGGTTGCACCTTGTCGCTCTCAAGGCGGCAATACGAACTTTGGTCAACACCAATAAAGTCTGCAACATGGGCTTGTGAATAACCCCTTTCTAATCTAAGTTTACGAAGTTTAGTTCCAAATGTCATAGCAAAAAATTGTTTATAAAGAGGTATTATGTAAATGTCGAAAAGATATTACAAAAAAGCAATTTTTACATTGATTTTTGATTATAAAAAAGTTATGCTAAAACGCATAACGATTATGCGTTTTAGCATAGAGTTTCATAGGAGCTTTACTTATACTTGCATAGAATTTAATTAATAATGGTTGTCAAAAAGAGTTGAATGTTCCAACACAAACTGTTACTACACTAAAACAAGTTGAAGAATCCCAAAATCTGAATTTTTAAAAAGAAAGTCAGACTAATACAAATTTACTTGAAATTGAAAAAGTTGAGGCCTATCCTTTAAATGATAATTTCAAGAATAAAATAAAACTTAATGAAATTGAAAAGGAGTTTGGAAAACTAAATACTAATCACTCGCAACGAACCATATTAAAGAACAGAAAAGATATAAGCTACGTTATTATACCGTTCCAAAATTCAAGTAACTCGCTATTTATATACTTAAACGATAATGAAAAAATTACTCTTTTCATTTTTGAGTCAAATTTCAAAGACGCTAAAAACGGAACTTTTTATATTAAAGATGTTGAAAAGACTGTAATAATCCATGAAGTTTACTCTGATGGAAAACTCTTTTTAAATAATAAAAATGGTCGAATAAGGAAGGAAAATGAATGTTATGCTTGTGTTACCACAGGATACAATATTATGAAGAATGCTTGCGAAAGTGATCCAATTTGTGATATCGCTTGCGATTTAGCTTCTGTAACGTGTAAAGCCACTTTTTTAACAACTGCTTTAGCTACTTGTACCAGTGGATCTTGCAGCCCTGCTTGTCCATGTAACCCTTTTGATTGATTTTTCTATGAAGCCAAAGTTAATTATTATATTATTTTTATCCGGTTATGTTGTTCTAACTATTGGGATTGCATTATTTTCTATCAATCATAGAGATATAGGAAGAATATTTATGGTAGCAGGCTTTGCAGTTTTTACTATTTGTATTTTTGGTCTTATATCTTTGCTTTATAAAAAATATTTCAAGAAGTAATCTTTATTGGTTAGGATTTATAGTACTCATGGTTCAATGCTTAAAAGTGAACTATAAATTCTAACCAAACTCCTTCAATAAACTGAAAATGGCTATTCATGTTTTAGATTAGCCTATGTTAATAATAGATTAATCAGATTATTATGAAAAATATATTGGCTTTTTATCGGTTGACATCAACCCGACCTTATATTATTACAATAATCTTTGTTTTTCTGTACCTGTTAATTGACATATTAGTAAGTAATCTTATTTTAAGATTTCAAATACGAGTATCATTGATTTTTTTATTGTTGCTTATCGCCATTTTCAATTACATAGGTACCTATCTATTCAATGATAACGAATTACGCACCAGAAGGTTAATTACTTGTATAGTTGGTATTGCTTTTATTATATTTTATATTATTTATTTTGAGCCTTAAAATATATCGTGAAATGTCCCTTTTAGTATTGCATATCAAAAAAAGTAGTTTCAGACTCCATGGCCTTGATTGATGTGTAGTCATTTTTTTTATTTCCGAAGTCTTGTTCTGCAAAATATTTCGAAAGTGTCAGACGTTTAACAACAGTTTGACACTTTTTTAATGCTCAATCTCTACCAAAATCTGTATGAAAGTAAAAGCCGTTATTTTTGACTTCGGAAACGTTATCATCAACATCGACATCCCTCGTACCTTCCAGGCCTTTGCCAGTCTTACAGGCAAACGACAAGCAGTTATTGAAAAACTCGTTTTAGAAAATCAGCTATTCAGACGTTATGAAACCGGGCAGTTTACTGATATTGAGTTCAGAGAGATTGTCAGACAAACCGTTGGCTTTCCGCTAAGTGACCATGAAGTGGATAGAGCATGGAACTCTCTTCTGCTGGATATTCCGCAGGAAAGAATTGATTTTTTGATAGAACTCCGTAAGAAATATCCAATTTACTTATTGAGTAATACTAACAATATTCATATTGAGGCTTCAAACTCATACCTAAAAAAAACATTTGGCTACCGACACCTCGACGAATTATTCGACCAGTTGTTTCTGTCTTACGAAATCGGCATGTGGAAACCCGATGCCGAAATCTACCATTATGTCCTGGAAACCATTAACCTGAAACCTCACGAAGTATTGTTCTTAGACGATAATCCTCATAATATTCAGTCAGCAAGTGCTTTAGGTATGCAAACAATTTTGGTAGAACCACCAACTTGTATTACTGAATATTGTAAAACGATTTTTTAAATCGTTTCTTTGCACTTCAATTATACTTAGCTAATGAAGCAAAACCGAACGTTACTGATACAAATTACCCTATTTATCGTTACGCTTATTACCACAACAATTACCGGGGCTGAATGGATTTTTGGCAATTCATTCTTTTTTGGTTCAAATCCGATGGGGTGGGATGAATTAAAGGAAGGCCTTAACTATTCGATTCCTTTTTTGGGGGTTCTCACCATTCATGAATTCGGGCACTACTACGTGGCAAGAAAGCATAAAACAGAGGTAACACTCCCATTCTATATCCCTTTATGGTTAGGTGGTCTTAGTTCTACCTTTGGCACTTTAGGTGCATTTATCCGTATCAAAGAGCGTATCCAATCACGAGTAAAATATTTTGATATTGGCATTGCAGGCCCTTTGGCAGGTTTTGTAGCCGCTTTGGTTGTGCTTTGGTATGGATTTACCCACCTGCCAAGTCTTGATTATGTTTTCAACCTGTTTCCGCAACTCAACCAGTACGGCATGGAGTACGGAAAGTTTCTGGAAACCACACCTGATTATATTTCCATCAAACTTGGAGATAGCCTGTTGTTCAGATTTTTTCAGGATTATATAGCGGTCGGCGACCTTCCTCACCCCTATCTTTATACCAACTATCCGATTATTTTTGCAGGCTATTTATCACTTTTCTTTACGGCTCTCAACCTTTTTCCTATCGGGCAGTTAGACGGCGGGCATATTCTTTATGGTTTAATTGGCGACAGAGCTTTTAATATCGTGTCTCCTATCCTGTTTACAGCCTTTGTATTTTATGCAGGTTTAGGCTTGTTTAAAGTAGATGAGTTCTTCATGCCCAATACAGATATTATCTGGAAATTTGCCCTCTATATTGGCTTTACCTACCTATGTTTTTCGAGAATTTCGGAAAATCTTATCACAAATCTTCTGATAACCCTGAGTGTTATTGCGATTCAGTTAATAATCACGTATTTTTACCCCACAGTTGAGGGGTACTCAGGATTTTTAGCTTTTGGTTTAATGATTGGCCGCTTCTTAGGAATCTATCACCCTCCAACCCACGACAAGAAACCGCTCACCTTAGAAAGGCAGATTTTAGGTTGGCTTGCGCTGTTGATTTTTATTTTGTGCTTTACACCAAAGCCATTTATTATTATACAAAATGCTTAGTTGGCTATCAAAATCCATTTTCAGGCTTGCCGGATGGAAAACAATTGATAATCTACCGCCTGACCTGAAAAAGGGTATGTTTGCCGTAGCACCGCATGCCACCTGGTATGATTTTCTGGTTGGTGTAGGAGCACGCTCTGATTTAGGGAAATCTATCAAGTATCTGGGCAAAGCCGAACTGTTTCGTCCGCCTTTTGGTTGGCTATTCAAGGCTTTGGGTGGTACACCCGTGATACGCTCGCATAGTACAAACTTTGTACAACAGGTTGCCGAAACCTTTAACAGGCATGAAAGGCTTCTGGTGGCTATTGCTCCCGAGGGTACACGCAAAAACGTAGCAAGGTTGAAAACAGGCTTTTATTATATGGCTCATGCAGCCAAAGTCCCTATCGTTATGGTGGGTTTCGACTATCCCAAAAAAACCGTTTTTGTTGAGAAGCCATTTTATACGAGCGGAGACTTTGAAGCAGATATGAAAAAATATTTTATTCCTTTTTTCAATCAGATTGAGGGTACAAAAAAAGATTGGTTAGCCAATTACGAAAAAGGGGAGTTTTAAATAAATTGATTAATTAATGAGCAGGTTCATCCGGGTGCAATGAAAAAACAAACACAATCCATAAGAATTCAGACCAAACGTTCACAATATAGAGAACATTCTACACCACTATTTCTGACCAGTAGTTTTTGCTTTGAAGATGCCGAACAGGGAAAGGCCTTGTTTGACGAAACACTGGAGGGCAATATCTACTCCCGTTTTTCAAATCCATCAGTACAGGAGTTTGTTGACAAAGTTTGTATGCTCGAAAACTGTGAGGAAGGACTGGCTACTGCTACGGGTATGGCAGCCGTATTTGCGGGATTTGCCGCACATCTTAAATCAGGCGACCATGTGGTTTCGTCAAGAGCATTATTCGGTTCTGCGCATCAGATTCTTACACAAATATTGTCTAAGTGGGGGGTTACCCATACTTACTTAGATGCAACTGCACCAGAAAGCGAATGGGAAGCGGCAGTTCAGCCTAATACCCGAATGATATACTTGGAAACACCATCGAATCCGGGATTGGAACTGGTTGATATGGCTATGGTTGGGCGTATTGCTAAAAAACACAACCTGATTTATTATGTGGACAACTGTTTTGCGACACCTATTATACATACCCCAACCGACTACGGTGCCAACCTGATTGTACATTCGGCCACCAAGTTTATGGATGGCCAGGGGCGTGTATTAGGGGGGGTTATTACCGGAACAAAAGAACTGATAGCACCTGTACGTTTCTTTTGCAGACATACGGGGCCATCAATGTCGCCATTCAATGCCTGGGTATTGTCTAAGAGCCTGGAAACACTCGAAATCAGAATGCAGAGACATTGTGAGAATGCCATTAAATTGGCAAAGGCATTGGAGAAAATGGAGGGCGTTATAAATGTAAAATATCCTCACCTGCCTTCTCATCCACAATATGAACTGGCGAAAAAACAAATGAAAGCTGGTGGAGCGATTGTTACTTTTGAATTAGAGGGTGGATTTGAGCGGGTAACCCGTTTTACGCAAAAACTGAAAATTGTTTCGTTATCGTCAAACTTAGGCGATTCCCGTACCATTATTACCAACCCTAATACAACTACCCATAGCAAATTACCGAAAGAAGATAAAGTAAAATTAGGTATTACCGAAGGTTTAATCCGCCTTTCAGTAGGCTTAGAAGATGTCAGTGATTTAATTGCCGATTTTAAACAAGCAGCTAAAAAGAGTATGTAAAAAGCCCTATGACTGTTGAACAACAATATATTGCAGAGATAGTTAAAGCTGAAAACATCAGAACTTTTACAGTTTTTAATAAACTGACCAATACGCTTTTTTTTGAGAAGGCACAGGCTCAGGAAGAAATACTTTTGCTGAAAGCGAATATAGAATCGCTCAATAAAATCATAAAAAGCAAGGACGAGGAGATAAAAAAATTAAAAATAAAGCAAAAAAATCAAGATTTTATTGAAAAAAAACAAGAAATTAAAAAAGAAAGTGTTAAAATTGTAGCTAATAAAGTACGACAGTCTGAAGAAAAGGCTCAATTGAAGAAAATAATAGAAGATTTAATACAAGAGATTGATGTGTGCGTTGAGTTGCTGAACGAAGAATAGTTTAACCTAAAACAGCCCTTGAAGGTGAATCAACAATGGCAGATAGTGAAAAAATAGAAATCAATTTAAGGGTACTACAAAGGGTAGTTACGCTTAAAATTCAGCCTGAGTTAGAACCTTATTTTCGTAATGCGGGTAACTTCGTTAATCAACGCCTTAATTTTTATATGAAAAAAAATGAAGAGGGTGATATGGATTTTTTAGACTTTCTAATCATTGTCGCCATTGAAGGAGTAGTTGAAAACCAAAAAAATCAGGATAAATACCTTTTGTTGCAACAAGACCTCGACAAACGGTTAGAAGACCTCAGTAATCGCCTTACTCTCAATTAATATTCTACGTTTCTTCATCAAAGCTGTTCTGCTTATCTGTCAATCAAATCATTTTTGATAGGGTTTTGTTTGGGCTGTTGTCCCATCATAGCCGGACTCTATGCAACAAAAATGGTTTTTGTATCATTCTTAATTTTTTAAAACATATAAATTGATGTCAGAAATCATGACTATGCTCTTCTCAGACCTATTGGCTTTGGTAATAGGATTCTTTGTTGGCAGGGCATTCATTAAGAAAACTTTCCAAACCAAAGAGGCCGAAGCCGAAGTACGTGCCAATGAATTGCTAAAAAACGCTCAGTTAACAGCCGAAAACGTAAAAAAAGACAAAATTTTAGAAGCCAAAGAACACTTTTTGAAGTTGAAAGCCGAGTTTGATGAAGATGCCAACAAGCGCAAAAACTTTATCATTCAGAATGAGCAGAAAGTAAAACAGATGCAACAACAGGCTGCCCAGATGTTAGAGCAAAACAAACGTAGAGAAACCGAATTAGATACTTTACAAAACAAGCTCAACGAACAGATTGAGGTAGCAAATAAGCGTAAGGAAGAAGCCGAGCGAATGCTTGGCCAACAGGTAGAGCAATTAGAAAAAATTGCCAACCTGACTGCCGACCAGGCCAAACAACAATTGATTGACGCCCTGAAAGGCGAAGCCGAAACAAAAGCCTCTTCGTATATCAAACAAACGATTGAAGAAGCTAAATTATCAGCAACTAAAGAGTCTAAAAAGATTATTATCGAGACTATTCAGCGTACTGCTTCTGAACAGGCCATTGAAAACTGCGTATCGGTATTTAATATTGAAAGCGATGAGGTAAAAGGTAAAATCATTGGTCGTGAAGGACGTAATATCCGTGCATTAGAAGCCGCTACGGGTGTTGAAGTAATTGTGGACGATACCCCTGAAGCCATTGTCATTTCGAGCTTTGACCCGGTTCGCCGTGAGATTGCCCGCTTGTCTTTACACCGTTTAGTACAAGACGGTCGTATCCACCCTGCCCGTATCGAAGAGGTAGTAGGTAAAACCAAAAAAGACATAGAAAACGAAATTGTTGAAATTGGCGAACGTACCGTTATCGACTTAGGTATTCATGGCCTGCATCCTGAACTTATCAGAATGATTGGCAGAATGCGCTTCCGTTCGTCGTACGGACAAAACCTTTTGCAACACTCTCGTGAAGTAGCTAAAATGTGTGCCACTATGGCGGCTGAACTGGGTTTGAATGCGAAACTGGCCAAGCGTGCAGGTTTATTGCATGATATTGGTAAAGTATGGCACGAAGAACAAGAGTTGCCACACGCTTTGTTGGGTATGGAACTGGCTAAGAAATACAAAGAACATCCTGAGGTTATTAATGCCATTGGTGCTCACCACGATGAGATTGAAATGACTTCCATGATTTCGCCTATCATTCAGGTTTGTGATGCTATTTCGGGTTCTCGCCCGGGTGCAAGACGTGAAATGATGGAATCTTATGTACAACGTCTGCGTGATTTGGAAGACCTGGCACTATCGTTCAATGGAGTTGAGAAATGCTATGCCATTCAGGCCGGACGTGAGTTACGTGTGATTGTAGACTCTGAAAATGTAACAGATGAAATTGCAAGCAAAATGTCGTTTGATATTTCACAACGCATCGAAAAAGAAATGCAGTATCCTGGACAAATAAAGGTAACTGTGATTCGTGAAATGCGTAGTGTGGCTTATGCGAAATAAGTTTTTTTTGCGATACACTAAACCTCTCTCCTATTGATTTGGAGAGGGGCTTTTTTGTGGTTTTGGTATTTTATTTTCACTCCATATTACTTTCGGTGGCTGAGCGAAGTCGAAGCCACTTGCCAATAAATTTTGGATTAGTTACCAATAAAAAAAGGTTTAAAAACCAAGAACATACGAACCCCGGGCTTCGACTACGCTCAGCCACCGAAAGATGTTTACTACTTCATAATAAATTTTTCAAATATCCCCCTTCTCCATGAATCATAAAGATTTTACATTTGTTGCACTAAAAAGCAACAACAAAGAATTATGTCCATCACCAAAGAATCAGAATTAGTGGGTATGAGAAAAGTGAGCGAAGCTGTAGCGCTCACGTTGAAAGAAATGCGTAATTATGCCAAACCGGGCATGACTACTAAAGAATTAGATGATTTCGGTGCTCAGTTATTAGCTGATTTAGGTGCTAAACCTGCTCCCTCGCTTACGTATGGCTTTCCGGGTGCCACTTGTATCAGTGTCAATAATGAAGTAGCACATGGCATTCCATCCACAAAAACCATTTTAAAAGCAGGAGATTTAATTAATATTGATGTATCGGCCGAATTAGATGGGTATTGGTCTGATAACGGAGGTTCTTTTGTATTAGGTGAAGACACCCATCAACATCAGGCTTTAGTTGCAACCTCTAAACGCATACTTAAAAAAGCCATCAGCCAGATTAAAGGCGGTGTAAGAATAGCTGACATAGGCAGACTGATTGAAACTGAAGCTAAAAAATCAGGCTATAAAGTTATCAGAAATCTGACCGGACATGGCATTGGCAGAAGTCTGCATGAAGAACCCCATGAAATTGCCAATTTCTACGACAGATATAATACAACCCGATTCAGAAAAAACTCGGTAGTAGCCGTAGAAACCTTTATTTCCACCCATTCCACAATGGCAGATACCCAAAGCGATGGATGGACGTTACTGGGCAACAAAGGCGGCTACGTAGCCCAACATGAGCACACTATTGTAGTAACAGCCGACCAACCCATTATATTGACTGAAATGAATGGGGGTAATCCTAATAATGTAATGCTTTTATTTCAAGATTGTAATTGCAAATAAAATACTTTATTGCTCCTATATGGTTTTCTAAAGATTTAGAAAAACTTAATGATTTTCTAACTAATCTGGCTACCCTTTGTCTTAATGTTCCATTAAAACGTTCAATATATGCCGTCAAACCACTATCCTTTCCTACTCCAAAATGATTCTCTTTTTCAAAAGTAGTTATGTATGCTTGCCAGTAGTCAGAGAAAAAACCAGTATTACCCTTGAAAACAGCAGGTATTTTTTCATAGAAAACTTGTGCATCTTTGCTTGAACGACTGCCTATATGAAAGGCAATAATTTGTCTATTAATAGGGTTTAGTGCTAACCATAACCATTGTTTATTGGCTCTCTTACCTACAAAAGTCCACATCTCATCTAATTGAATACCATAATACTCAACCCTTACCCCTCTCTGTTTACTATATAATTCATTGACTAATAAATCGTTATTTTCTATGTCAGATAAGTAATAATTAGTAACTACATCTTCTATAACTACCTCATTATCTGATACTTGAATGTACTCTTGTAATGCAATCGAATTTTTTTTATAACCTCTATCCTTCCGATTTCTTCATCCATTCTATCTCCTAAATAAGATTCAATATCCGGCAAAGTCAAATCAGCGTTTAAATCATCGGGTAGGGATTTATATAAGTCTTTGATGTAAGATAATAGCCACTGCTGACTCA
>NZ_SEWF01000013.1 GCF_004168285.1 Emticicia agri
ACATGAGTCATCCCGAATTTTGGGTAATACTTAAATGAATTAATGCATTCAAACAATTGGAGATGGCTAATCTCAATCTGTAAATCGGTATCGAAGCATTTCGGTACCGATTTCCTGTTCTATGACACCAGTTTTTGAGCAGGATAGGGATAAAACTACTCCAGTTTCTGAGCATCGATAGTAAGAAGTCATAGACAAGTGTCACAATGGCCATTAATTTGAGTCTATTTTCCCAAAACCAAAGTCTGGGTGATTCTAACCCCAATTCTGCTTTCCCTACTCTGAAAGTCTGTTCTATGTTCCATCGATGCATATAAGAATGGAGCATCTGCCAGGCATCTTTGTTGGATAAAACAATACAACAAGTAAGCAGATACATAGGTGCTTGCCGTCCTTTTTTGTCTCTTACTACAATCAGGTAAAGTTCTTTATCAGGGAATTCAGGATGAATCACTGCACAGAAAGCAATACCGATGTGTTTAGTAATTTTACGTTGGGTATCCAATACTACTTTTCTGGCAGAAGATTTTAAATACCGAGCAATCTGATGCGTCTGTTTAGTACCTTTTTGTGGATGAATGAGCAAAATATTCTTTTTCCAACGAACCAGAAAATCCTGTTCAAAGTGCATCATCCATTCAATAGTCCATGCAGAAGCATAGCCTCTGTCAAGTACATGTAAAACCTTTACGATGAGTGACTTGTTGAGTTTTTTGAGCATTCGGAACATGATATTCGAAGCCAATTCCTTGTATTTACCTCTACTGGTCCACCAACTCATTTGACACACCGAGGGGATTTCTCCCAAAGCTGATACCATCGTAGCTGTCCAATGAAAACCTGGTACACAAATCCGACTGGCTGGTGGATGGTAAAAACCTTTCTTGATTTTGGTTAATCGTTTCCCTTTGCTACTTTCTACACTACATAAGCCCTCCATGAACCAAGACTCTGGTTTTTCTATCCGACTATCATCCCACAATAACAGTGGACGAAGACCTCTTGCCTGTAAATCTCTGATGCGTTCTTTGGCCTTTGCAAACAAAAAATTGTCAACTAATTTACTTTCCCATTTCTTACTCCGAAGTAGATTACTGATGCGTTTGGTGCCTGCTGGGGCATGGGCAAAACCACAGATGTAAGCCCCTAACTCGCTTAATAATAAACCCATTTTCTGATTGCGGAAAACCAGTATGGCCATAAATAAATCAAAAAATGTACGGCTTAGACGCTTATCTATTTGAGAATCAAGTTTTGTGAGAATACTTTGAAGATATTGACTGGATTGACTTAGAAGAAAAGCACCTGTCTTATTGTGTGTTTGCTTAGTTTTTGATAATATTGTAAACATAAAAAGGCCTCCTGATTGATTTGTGTTTGTAGTGATTCACAAATTTAACCAGAAGGTTCTTTTTTTTTATTTACCAGTCCCAAAATTCGGGATGACTCATGTTTGTTTTATTTACAGGTATATATATACGTAGTTTCTTCTTTCTGTGTTTCGCCGCCCGATTTTCGCATAGCTGTCATTTTCGATGGAAAACCCTCGGCCGTATAGCCGTAATCATAGGTAGTGGTGACTTCCTCTCCCTGAAAAAATGAAAATGCACTATCACTCAACACATTATTTGTATTAAACAATGAAGTGGTATTTACTCCAAAAAGTGCTCCGATAATTATATGTGGAATATGCGCTTTCGATAAATTGGTGTTCAGAAACGCATTTGATTTATTATCAAATTTTAGATTCTGTACTAATGTATATTTATCCTCTCCATCGTCAAATATTATTTTTGTTATATTGTTATTGGCATCATATTCAAAAAAAAAGTCAAGTGCACCATCTTCTCCTATTGCTTGTACTTTAGTCACCTGACCTTTTGCATTAGTGGTCAGTAAATATTCACTGATATCTATTTCTAATACTCCGCCTTCTGCAAAATATTTTATTTTAGACATATTCCCTTTACTGTCATATTCATACGTAAAAGTTTCAATGCCTGGCGAGTTAAGATTCATTTTAGTGATACGATTGTTGGCATCGTATTCAAAAGATGTTTTGCCGTCTGTTTCATCTCTGCTTTCAAGTAGGTTTTTTGAATTGTAAGTAAATTTTGTCACATAAGACGTGCCATCTTCTGTATTCTTTATTTCACTTACATAACATTTTGGCGTAGTATTAGGATTATTGGGGTTATTCGGATTGCCCGGGTTTCCATTTGGGTCGGAAGAATTAATACCAGCAGGGTTAGCCAACATTCCTCCTTCATCATCACACGATAATAAGGCAAATGTTGATAAAGTTGCAATAATCACAGACAGTAAAGTTTTTTTCATAAGACAATATTCAGTGTTAATTAAATTTCTGACAAAATTACAAAAAAAAATAATCATAGCAACTTTCATTATCACACCCGAAAGATTTGACTATCAACTATTTATTAGTTTATTTACCTTTAAAAACAGCTTTTCTTTTCTGCAAAAATGCCATTACGCCTTCTACAAAATCGTGTGTTCTGCCTAATAAATCCTGATGAACAGCTTCCTGTTCTAATACTTCATTAAGATTACTATTAAGCGACTGGTTCAATACTTTTTTCATGAACCCAATCGATTTGGTTGCCGAGGTTTTATAAATTGCTACCAATTCATCTACTGCCGCATCAAGTGCTTCATAAGCTACTGATTTATTCACAAGACCTAAACTTACGGCTTCTTCCATATATACTTTCCGACCTGTGCTACATAATTCAAAGGCTTTTTGTACCCCGACTATACGTGGCAGAAAAAATAGAGAACCTGCATCAGGCATCAGGCCTATGCCTACAAATAATTCGCTCATATAGGCCTCTTTGTTAGCAATAATTATATCACAAGCCAATGCCAGAGACATACCCGCGCCTGCGGCTATACCATTTAACCGACAGATAACAGGCTTCTCAGCATTTCTGATTGCCTGAATCATAGGGTTGTAGTTTTCTCTGAGCGAATCTCCCAAGGAGGTAAACCCTTTATCTAATCCGGCTTTCAGGTCAGCTCCAGAACAAAATGCCTTATCCCCTACACCAGTCAACACAATTACTCTGATAGTCTCGTCCTGATTTGCCGTTTCAACAGCCTGCGTTATTTCTTTTATTAATTCACTACTTAGCGCATTAAACACTTGAGGCCGATTAAGTGTTATCGTTACAGCACCTTCTGAAACCTGATAGATAATATGAGCATACATAATTGATAGTCAAGTTTTTATTAATTGATAAAATTTATTCGGTCTAAAAATTGTTATATTATTTATAAAATAGACACACAAAATTGACAACTAATGTGACTTTACAAAACATTTTTATTGAATATTTATAGTAATTCACATTGATGCAATATATTTGCAAACTTTTTTTTAAATTTTCTTCAAATGGAAGTGAATCAACCGTTAAACGGTAATGGTAGTGGTCATCACCACCACAATCTCGACAAAATTTCTGCTGCAGGACTTCTTATCGCATTAGGTATTGTTTTCGGTGACATTGGTACATCTCCTCTATACGTATTAAAAGCTATTGCAGGCACAGAAGTAGTAGATGAAGAAATTATCCTCGGCTCACTATCTTGTGTATTCTGGACATTGACCCTTCAAACTACTTTTAAATATGTAGTGCTGATTTTAAAAGCAGACAACCGTGGTGAAGGAGGTATTTTTTCTTTATATACATTGGTACGTCGTCATGCTAAATGGCTAACTATTCCGGCTATTATCGGAGGGAGTACTATGTTGGCCGATAGTGTGATTACCCCACCCATTTCGGTATCGTCTGCTGTTGAAGGTCTTACAAAATTATATCCTGATATTAAGACTGTTCCTATTGTTATCGTTATTTTATCGATTCTATTTTTAGTACAGGCTTTAGGTACCAATGTAGTGGGTAAGGCTTTTGGCCCTATTATGTTGATATGGTTTTTAATGCTGGGTACTTTTGGAATTATAAATGTTGTAAAAGATTTTGAGGTACTAAGAGCCATTAACCCTATGTACGGCCTGAGATTGCTAACACATCATCCGGGTGGGTTTTTCTTGTTAGGCTCGGTTTTCTTATGTACAACAGGAGCAGAAGCCTTGTATTCTGATATGGGACACGTTGGGCGTGCCAATATCCGTATCATGTGGGTTTTTGTTAAAATATGTTTATTACTGAATTACTTCGGGCAAGGTGTATATGTGATGAGCCTAAAAGGCCAGACTATTGATACCCGTAATCCGTTTTACGATATTATGCCTGAGTGGTTTTTACCTTTTGGCATTGGTATTGCCACAATGGCGGCTATTATTGCCAGCCAGGCTATGCTCACAGGTGTATTTACCTTGATTTCAGAAGCCATTCGTTTGAACTTATGGCCTAAAATCAAGATTAACTTCCCATCAGACCAGAAAGGGCAAATCTATGTACCAAGCTTAAATGTATTGTTGTATATAGGTTGTGTAGGCGTAGTATTATATTTTCAGAAATCGTCTTTAATGGAGGCCGCCTATGGTTTAGCTATCGTTCTGACGATGATGATGACTACCTTCCTGTTTAGTTATTATCTCTATGCCAAGAAGGTAAATATGTGGATTATTCTGGGCTATTTCTGTTTATTTATATTTATTGAAAGTTGTTTCCTTATTGCTAATTTACAGAAATTCACCCATGGTGGCTGGGTATCAATGCTCATCGCAACCATTATGATATCAGTAATGTATATCTGGCTGAGTGCTTCTAAAATCAAAGCACGTCTGACTGAATATGAGAAACTGGATAAATATGTAGAGTCTTTGCAGGAACTTAGTAAAGATATAACTGTACCGAAGTATTCAACGCACTTGGTCTTTTTGAGCAATGCTTCACGTGCATCTGAAATTGAAAATAAGATCATCTATTCCATTTTCCAGAAGCGACCTAAACGTGCTGATGTGTACTGGTTTGTGCACGTAGATACTTTAGATGACCCATACACGATGGAATATAAAGTAAAAACCATTGCCCCTGACGATGTTTATAAAGTCAATTTCCGTTTAGGTTTCCGTGTTCCAAATAAAGTAAATCTTTATTTCAAGAAGGTATTGGAAGATATGGTGAAATGTGGAGAGGTGGACATCAGAAGCCGCTATGAGTCTTTGAATAAACACAATGTAATAGGTGATTTCCGCTTTGTTGTATTAGAGAAATTCCTTTCCTATGATAACCAGCTTTCTTTCTTTGAAAACCTGATTATGAAGGCTTATTTCTTCATTAAAGGCTTTACACCATCAGAAGATAAATGGTTTGGATTAGATAGTAGCTCAGTAAAAGTAGAAAAAGTACCTTTAGTAATCCGTCAGGCCGAAAACGTTAATCTAAAGCGTATTCCCTGGCAGAACAACGGTTAATACATTCATAAAACCTCAGATATGCGTATTTTAATCACAGGAGGAGCCGGATTTGTAGGCTCTTCTTTAGCTATTGCGTTAAAACAAAATTATCCTTCTTACGAAATCTTCTGTTTAGATAATCTTAAAAGAAAAGGGTCAGAACTCAACGTAGCCCGTCTGGGCAAACAAGGCATTACTTTTATTCATGGCGATATTCGCAGCAAAGAAGATTTTGATGCTTTACCCAATGTTGACTCTGTGATTGAAGCCTCTGCCGAGCCGTCAGTACTGGCAGGATTAAATGGCTCACCTGATTATCTGATAAATACCAATCTGTTTGGTACAGTAAACTGTCTGAACTATGCCGTGAAATGTAAAGCTAATTTTATCTTTCTTTCCACGAGCCGTATTTATCCGATAAAGACTATTGAAACCTTAGATTTTGTTGAATCTGAAACACGTTTTGAATTAACTAATAATCAGAAAGTAAAAGGAGTTTCATCAAGAGGTATTGCTGAAGATTTCCCTTTAGATAGCGCAAGGTCTTTGTATGGAACCACCAAATTAGCTTCAGAATTAATCATTCAGGAATACAATGAGTTCTATAACCTGAAAACGGTTATCAACCGTTGTGGAGTTTTGACAGGCCCGTGGCAGATGGGAAAAGTTGACCAGGGAGTAATGGTACTCTGGATTGCCAAACATTTTTTTGAACAACAATTGGCTTACATTGGCTATGGTGGCACAGGTAAACAAACCCGTGATATATTGCACGTAGCTGATTTGTACCGTTTGATTGACTGGCAATTACATAATATAGATAAAGTAAATGGCGAGATTCTGAACGCAGGGGGTGGGGTAGAAGTAAGTGTATCGTTGCAGGAGTTGACTAAAATTTGCCAGAAAATAACTGGTAAAACAATCCCTATCAATACAGTTGCTGAAAATCGTCCGGCAGATATTCGCTTATATATCACCGACAATTCTAAAGTAACTGCCTTGACAGGCTGGAAACCGGAAATCGGTGTAGAGCAGATTGTAGAAGAAATTCATGCCTGGCTGGCAGAAAACAGAGAAGCCTTAGAGCCAATTCTTAAATAAGTCTTATCAAGTAGCTAATAAAAAGGGAAAGCCTTTCATATTGTCCTGAAAGGCTTTCCCTTTTTATGCGGAGTAAGTTTTAACCGCCTCAAAGAAACACTTTACTTTCTCAGGGTCTGTATCAGGGTAAACCCCGTGTCCCAGATTGGCTATGTAGTGTTGTGTTCCGAATGCTTTGAGCATTTTCTTGGTTTCCTTTTCAATATCTTTGAATGATGAGTATAAAACACAAGGGTCTAGATTACCTTGCAAGGTTTTATTAGGAATCATCTTTCTGGATTCTTTAATATCCATGTTCCAGTCTAAGCCGACTACATTGCAATTCAACTTAGCCATGTCTTTTCGGGCAAAGAATGCACCTTTGGCAAAAACCGTAACCGGAACTTCATTAATGGCATTACAAATCTGGGCGATATAAGGTAACGAGAACTTTCTGTATTGCTCGGGTGATAAGATGCCTGCCCATGAGTCGAAAATCTGCAATAAATCGGCTCCGTGGCGTGCCTGTGCTTTCAGATAGCTAATTGTACTATCGGTTATCTTTTGAAGCAGCAGATGGGCTAATTTGGGCTGTGAGTACAACATCTTCTTGGCCGCTGAAAAAGTCTTTGAACCTTTGCCCTCAACCATGTAGCAAAAAATAGTAAACGGTGCCCCTGCAAAACCTATCAATGGTACTCTGCCGTTTAGCTCTTTCTTTACTATATCAATAGCCGACAATACATACCCTAAGTCAGTTTCAGGGTCGCTTATCTTTAATAAATCAATGTCTTTTTTTGATTGGATTACTTTTGGGAAGATTGGGCCTTTGGCTTCTATCATTTCGTAGGGTAGTCCCATTGCCTCAGGTACTACTAAAATATCAGAGAAAATAATAGCCGCATCTGTTTTCAGAATATCTACCGGCTGAATGGTTACTTCGGCTGCCAACTCGGGGGTAGTAGCTAATTTAATAAAACTTCCTGCCTGTGCTCTTACGGCACGGTATTCAGGTAAAATTCTACCTGCCTGACGCATCATCCAGACTGGCACACGTTCTACGTGCTCACCCTTTGCCGCACGTAAAAGCAAATCGTTCTGTAATTTCATGCCGCAAAGATAAACACGAAAGGTCGATTCTCCAATGGATACTCCATACATAAAAAAAGCCATGAGTTAAGCTCATGGCAGGTAATCAACCGAAAATTGTTCTTTTTACTAAGGTGTTTTTCGATTCTAATTGTTTACAGCATCTGACGTTATAAAATCCTTTCCTGTGCGGGATTTATTTTTTTCCAGTTCTTTCTTTAAATAGTAGGCCGGAAAAAAGCCTTTATATCTGTTTATGTATTTATTCTTCGAATCTAACAAAACCAGAGTAGGATAAGCATCAATATTATACCTGTCTGCAATATCCATTCCGTCAAAGGTATCAATATTTACCTTATATACCAAGAAGTTTTTGTTAATATATGCGGCAAAATCGGGGTCTGCAAAAGTTTCTTTTTCCATTTTGCGGCAGGGAATACACCAGGTTGCCCAGAAGTCTAAGATGATTGGCTTTTTCAGCTTTTTCGATTCCCGTAGAAGTTCGTCATAAGAGCCATCGTAAAATCTTACTTCACCTGACTCAATTTTTTTATCATTTTTGTAGGAAGCTAACGTAAACAGCGCTATTCCTAAAAGACTCAGCACTTTAAGTTTCATTATTTTATGGGTTTTATTAATAAATGGGGTCTGAAAACACGTGAAAGACCCGAAAACTGATATTTTTTATCAATTACAAATATTAAGCCATTTTTTTCCTGACTTTTGTAAAGTGCTTTATTAACGATTAATTACGATGTGTCATTATGAAAATTTCAGTGATTGGTGCAGGGAATGTAGCCTGGCATTTGAGCATTGCTTTTGAAAATCATCATCATCAGGTTTGTGAAATCTATAGCCGTCAGCTTTCGAAAGCTAAGGCAATTACTTCTATGTTGTATCAGGCTGAGGCTACAACCAGCCTGGACTTTTCTGAAAGCAAAGCCGAACTTTTTATATTGGCAGTTTCTGACGATGCCATTGCTGAAGTTTGTTCAAAATTAGTTTTACCAGAAAATGCTATACTTGCGCATACATCCGGTACCAGGAGTTTAAATGAATTACAGCAATTGATGGTGTCTTATCATGATCTACCTATCAGATGTGCTGTATTCTACCCATTGATGACTTTCAGCATTCAGAAAAGAATACAAATGAAAGAAGTACCATTCTGTATTGAAGCCGATGAAGAAATGGCCGAAAATCAACTGGTAAAATTAGCGCAGGGATTAAGCAAAACTGTTTATCTGATAAGTTCACAAGAGAGAAAAGTGTTGCATGTAGCGGCGGTTTTTGCCTGCAACTTTACCAATCATTTATTAGCCTTAGCCAAAGAAATTACCATTGAAGAAGAGTTAGAGTTTGATTTATTAAAACCTTTAATCAAAGAAACTTTTCAAAAAGCTATGGCTGCCGAACACCCTGCCGATGTGCAGACAGGCCCGGCTGTAAGAGGGGATAACTCAACAATGAATAATCATCTGATTTACCTAAAAGACCGAACAGACTTATTTGAGATATATGAGATTATGAGCGAGAGTATTCAGCAATGGCATGCCTGATAAAATAAAGAAGCCATCAGAGTTTATACTGATGGCTTCCCTATAATTCTTATTGAACAGTTCTTAATAAAGACCTTCGCAACGGTTGATACAATCTAAATCTTCAAAGGCAACTTTCAAACGGCTAATCATGCTTTCTTCACCTTTACGTAACCATACACGTGGATCGTAGTATTTTTTGTTTGGTGAGTCAGCACCTTCAGGGTTTCCTAATTGGCCTTGTAAGTATCCTTCTTTATCTTTATAGTATTTCAGGATACCTTCCCAGGTTGCCCATTGTACGTCTGTATCAATATTCATTTTTACAGCGCCATATTTAATGGCTTCTCTGATTTCTTCACGAGAAGAACCTGAACCACCGTGGAATACAAAGTTTACCGGCAACTCGCCTGTTCCGAAATGTTGTTGGATATAATCCTGAGAATTTTTCAGAATGATTGGCTGTAACTTTACGTTACCCGGTTTATAAACACCGTGTACGTTACCAAACGCAGCCGCAATGGTAAAGTTCGGAGAAATTTTCAATAGCTCTTCGTAAGCAAAAGCTACTTCTGAGGGTTGCGTATATAGTTTTGAACTATCTACGTCTGAATTATCAACCCCATCTTCTTCACCACCTGTTACACCTAATTCAATTTCGAGTGTCATGCCTATTTTAGCCATTCTCTCAAAATATTTTGCACAGATTTCAATATTCTCTTCGATAGGCTCTTCTGATAGGTCGAGCATGTGTGAACTGAATAATGGTTTGCCATGTTGCGCAAAATATTTTTCACCTGCATCTAATAAACCGTCAATCCAGGGTAATAATTTTTTTGCACAGTGATCGGTATGTAAAACTACCGGAATGCCATACATTTCGGCAATCTGGTGTACGTGTATTGCTCCAGAAATGGCTCCCGCAATTGATGCTTCCTGATTTTTGTTTGGTAAAGATTTACCTGCATAAAAAGAGGCACCACCGTTTGAGAATTGTATAATCACTGGTGAGTTAACAGCTTTAGCGGCTTCCATTACACCATTTACTGAATTAGTTCCTACAACATTAACAGCGGGTAGGGCATAATCATTTTCGTTAGCGTGACGTAACAAAGCAGCAAGTGCTTCACCTGTAACTACGCCCGGCTTAATCAAAGATTGACTCATGGTAAGTATTTTGAATTTTAAAAAGAAAAAATATTGTTATAACTGTCAATGAAGTCTGATAATGAATTTTTATGCAAATTAGCTATTTTTGAAGATATTGATATAGAAAGTGCTGAAAATTTGCACCAACGTATATAGTTTTAATCTATTCTGATAATACTGTTACTATAACCTATTCTTACTTTTTCTCATACAAAGCCTTAATGTCTGCCGGCATTTCTACTTCCTTTAAGGTTGTTTTCTTGTTATCTGTTATTCTCCAACGATGTATCCACGGGAAACCTCCTTTAGTGACTACCGTATCTTTGTGTTTATACACTTCATCCTGTAGGGCTTCATCTAAACTGATAAAACTGAATCCTTTATCTGTCATTACTTTACATAGCTCATCAAAATAGTCAGCATTGAGAGCATTGGCATGGCACAGAAAAATATGCTTGATAGGTCGGCCTATTATTTCCTGTGTTAATTTCAGATAATAGTCAAAATAATCACTATTGTGCTTGAGGTACTTTTCTGCAATGGTTTTCATTAAGTCTTTGTTACCTGCCCTCATGGCATCCATATACACTTTATTAAAATACCAGTCGTCAGCTTCTATTGTTACAGGTGCGTTGATATAATTTTGTTCGGCCAGTATTTTTTCAAAGCCGAATTTTTTCAGACTATCCGGCCCTGTATGTAAAAATGGGTAGCGGAAATATTTTTTAGTTTCTCTATATTTTGCGTTGAGTTCTGAAGTGATTACTTCTCCTTTCAATAACTCAGTTTTAAAATCTTCAAGGCTTGTGGTATTGAGGGAAGGGTGGGAGAAGGTATGATTTCCTAACTGATTACCATTGAATAGCCATCTTTCTAACATAGCCACTCTATTATCAATTTCTCCGAGTCTTACTACCGACTTTTCGTTGACAAAACCTACCGCCCGTATATTGTTTTTCTTGATTTTAGCTAATAATTTATCTGTTGACTCCTCTGCATGTTTGAGAGAGAGTTCCTGAACAAAAGGCAGGTCGTCTATTGTAATGGCTATCTGATTTTGCGCATTCGCATTTAATACCAAGAAAAAAGCGAAATTTAAAGTAGTAATTTTTAGTTTTCTCATCATAAAAAGAGCCACCGTTAACTCAGTGGCTAGTCAATTTTGTTATTTTACAATTGCTTTTAATATAAAGTCAGCTACCATCTGATTCCCTGTCTCATTCAGGTGAACACGGTCGGTTGTTAAGATGCCTGACTCTTTATTCTGCGGGTTATTTTTTACATTGTAAGCCACAAATTCTTTTCTTAAATCAACCAATGGACAATCAAATTTTGAGGCAATACCTCTGATAAGATTTGAGTAGTGATTTAAGTCACCATCTTGTGAGTTGCTATTGTCGTTGCGTTCTCCAATAACTGCTGGCGTACAGCAGATTACCTTTATGCCTTTTGATTGTAGTTTCTTAATGATAGCCGTGTAGAAACCTACAAACTTATCAGCATCTGTACCTGTTCCATGACTTGACTTATGCCACACGTCATTTACTCCGATATAGATTACTACTACATCAGGGTTCTGATTCAGCACATCGTCTTCCATACGTAGGAATAAATCATAAACTTTATTTCCACCGATACCTGCACCAATCAATTGATATTTTTCTTTGATGCCTTGTTTTTCGAGTGTTTCCTTCATTTTAGTGATATAGCCTGTAGGGCCAACACCTGCCTGTGTGATAGAATCACCAAATAAAATAACTTTGGTTGGTTTGTCTTGGGTTAGAGAGAACATAAGGACAGAAAGCAAAATAAGGGTAAGCGTTTTCAGGGTGTTTTTCATGTATTTTAAGGTTGAATTGGTTGAAATAAAACAGTCGTTTAAAATTAGTTTTTTTGGTTGTATTGTCAAAATAACATAGGGTAGAGGAGATATTTTTTAATTTGTCAGCAAAAAATCAGACATCAAAAAAATAAAATCCTATTTTTGGGTTTGATATATTTCATCTATAGACTTTTGTATGCTAACAGTCATTGCTAAAATTTTAGTTAAAGCAGATAAGGTAGAAGAAGCCAAGAGTGGTTTATTGGATTTAATCGCACCTACCTTAAAAGAACACGGTTGTATAGATTATGTTTTGCACCAAAGCAACGACAATCCTCAACTGTTTTTCTTCTATGAAAACTGGACAGATAGAGAAAGTTTAGAGAACCATCTGGCTAATGAACACGTAGCAGCCTTTTCGGCAAAAGCTGAAGATTTGTTAGCAGAACCTGCGGAATTGTTTTTTCTTTCGAAAGTTTAATGCTTTTTATATCAACTGCTTCCAGGTACTCTTTATATAATTGTATTTAAGTGTACTTGGTAGTGCTTTCCAGAAGTATTTGTTGATTTCTACAGCAAAAGAAGGTTGCATGTAGCAATTAATTACACAACCTTCGCATTCTTTGAGTTTTCCTTCCAAGGCTACTATTTTCTGTACTTCGGCTGATTGGTATAAATTGTAAAGATTATTGTTGATAGTAAAGCTCTTGGTACCTAAATGATAGCATGGGAGTACCAATTTGTTTTCAGGAGAGATAACTAAAGTGGTAGAAGCAGCTTTGCAAACGGGGTTATCCACATGGTTTCCACCATTCTGTCTAAGGCTGATGAAGGCTTCGTTCAGATAAACATTCTTTTGTTTACCCCACCATAGTAACTGATTAAGCGATTGTTCAGAAAGACTTCCGCCTGTTTGTACACTATTATAGTCGAATACAGGATTGAGTATCAAAACGAGGCCATTGGGTTGCGTAATTTCTTTCCACACCCGTTCTACCTTATCCACATTTTGTTCAAAAACTGTGAATAACACATCCGGTCTTTCACCTAATTTTCTGGCAATGGCTATTGATTCCATCACCTTATCAAAGCATTTTACCCCCCGTGAAAGGTTATGTTCTTCTTCATCAGGTGAATCTAAAGAGAAATGAAGCATATCCACTTTGTCTTTCAGTCGCTCGGCATATTTGGGGTAGAGTAAACAATTAGTCGTAACTGTGGTTATCATACCTGCCTTTTTTGCTTCAGCCAGTAGTATATCTAATTCACGATGCAGGAGAGGTTCGCCTCCGGTAAAGTCAATAACCTTTACCCCTAATTTTTTCAGGTCTCTGAGGTTTTCTCTGAAATTCTGGAGGGTAATATAAGGTGAGGGTTTCTCCCATATATCACAAAAACTACACGTAGCATTGCAGCGATACGTAACATAGTAATTGCATAATACAGGATGCTTGATAAGTCTCATACTTGCTTTATTGGTGATTGATAAGTATGATTTACCCTACTGCTGCTGATAGAAATTAAGCCAGCATTTTTAAAAGACTTGCTAATTTATCTTTTAAATCCTTTCTATCGACAATGAAATCAAGGAAGCCATGCTCTAAGATAAACTCTGCTGTCTGAAAACCTTTTGGCAATTCTTTACCGATGGTTTCTTTAATGACACGCGGCCCTGCAAATCCGATTAATGCCTGTGGTTCAGAGATATTAAAATCGCCTAACATAGCATAAGAAGCGGTTACACCTCCGGTTGTAGGGTCAGTCAATAATGATACATAAGGAATACCTGCTTCGGCTAATTGTGCTAATCGGGCAGAAGTTTTTGCCATCTGCATCAATGAAAAACCTGCTTCCATCATTCTGGCACCTCCCGAACGTGAAATCATCAGGAAAGGAACTTTGTTTTTCAGGGCATATTCTATGGCTCTCGCTATTTTTTCTCCTACTACCGAACCCATAGACCCACCTATAAAACCAAAATCCATACAGGTAATTACAATATTAATATCTGACATTTTTCCGTATGCCGACCGGGCAGCATCTTTTAAACCTGATTTTTTCTCGGTAGAACGTATTCTATCCGGATATGGTTTTGTATCGACAAAATGCAAGGGGTCGCCCGAACGCAGATTAGCGTCTAATTCAGTAAATTTTCCTTCATCGAATAATATAGTAAAATAGGCTTCAGAGCCGATTTTTTCGTGGTAGTTACAATGAATACATGTATAAGCATTATTTTTATGCTCACGCGTATGCATTGCTTTTTTACAGTTCGGACATTGATACCATAAACCATCTGGAGCTTCACGCTTCATTTCGGTTGGTGTCTGAATTCCTTTGACAGTGCGCTTAAACCAAGACATATCAGAAAAAAATCATTTTGAGGGGTCAAAGGTAAATATCTTACGGTCTGATTGACAAGTTTTTTCTTAATTTTTTACAAATCTGATGCTAACCCGATAAAAAAAGCTGAGATTTGTTTATCTCAGCTTTTCAGATTTGTTTTAAAACGTATTGATAATTCGTCCACTGGCATCCCGATAAGTCTTTCTTTCTATGTCATTATCGAAATACGTTTCTTCTTTTCGTCCATCCGGGTACAATCGTAGGGCCCTTCCAGTTTTCTTATTATTTTCTACTTTTACAACCAGGCGCATATTATTATTGTAAATAAAATAACCTCTTTCATCGTTCATCATTCCATTTCTATACCTACCCACATACTTATCACCATTTTTGAAATAGTATGTTCCATTACCCTGATACTTGCCATTCTCAAAATTACCTACGTATTTTTTCTCCCCATCAGCATAATATTCAACTCCTCTGCCGTCACGTTTACCATTTTTCCACTCACCTTCATATCTTTCCTGTGTTCTTGTATTAATCATTTTTCCGAAACCATTTCCACAATCTCCTTCAAGACAAGCCGGATTACGTGAACTTACAGCAGAGTTATCCACAGTATTCGGGTCTATTCTGCCAACTTCAGGTGCTCCACTCATATTCCCATCGGTTCTTCTGATAGGATCAATAGGATTATTCACATTTTTATCCACATTATCCACAATCACTGGTCTTGTTTCAGGTCTTTGTTGTGGTTGTGGTGGATATTGTACCTCAGGTAATTGTTTAGTTGGCGTTGAAGTAATCACACTTCCGTCGTTTTTCTTCACATTCGGGTATAACTCCTGCGCATTTCTGTATCCTTTCTCAATAGATGCTAAACGTCTGGTTCTTGGTGGGTGGGTACCTCCATCATAATCTGAAGTCAGTTTACTGATAGCAGCTTGTGCTTCTTTTAATGAGGCTCCCATCTGATACATCACAAATCCTGAAAATTCATCTGCTTCCAGTTCTTTTTGCGGGTCACTACCCCCTTCAATAATGGTATGTCCTTGTAAATGATGTCCTATTTCGTGGGCAAGTATGCTTAGTGCACCCCAGTCTGTTTTAGAAATATTATTGGCTTTTTGCATAAATGCTCCATCATATACAATTAAACGGGTTTGTCCGTTTACTGCGGCAAAGCAGTTATCTGTATTAGGGCATTCCATCACATAAAAATTCCTTTTTAATCCACTTCTGCGTACTATCTCATCTACTGCTTTCTCTGCTACTTCTTTAGAGCGAAAACTCACCATGTTACAGATAGCCTTTTCGTTGATACGCTGACCATAGTAATTATAGCCAAAAGTTCTTGTTTGTTCAGATTGAGCATTTGCCACATAGGTCAATGTGCATAACATTGTGGACAATGTGAATAACCTACCTTTCATGGTTTGATTTTTTGTTTAGCTTATATAGAAGAATAACGAGGAAAGTTCTTTTCAATAGGTATGTTGAGGTTGACTTAACAATACTTTAACAAATAAGTCTCATAAGCCGGTGGTTATGAGACTTATTCACAGTATTAATGTGGAAAACCCTTAATTTATTGTATCGCCACGTAGATTTCTGAATCTTTTTCTGGCGTCGGCACTGTAGATGCTTCCAGGGAAATTCTGCAGGATTTGTCGGTACAAATCCATTGCTTTATCTTTCTGGCCTAATTTCTCCTGATATATCTTTGCTTCGAGGTATAAAGCATCATCGGCCAGTATATCAAAGTTATAGTTTTTGCGTAATGCCTCTAAATCGTCTAAAGCCTTGTTAGGCTGGTTAATCTTAACATAGGTATTGGCACGTAACCAGAGGATTTCATCCGCTAAACTATGACTTTTGTATTTCTGGAAAGCACTTTCCAGCGCAGCTATTGCTTCCTGGTTTTTATTCTGAAATAGTAATAAATCAATACTGGCATACTCGCGCATAGCGGCTTCAGATGTATCCAGGCCAATGTTATCCTGAATGAGTAAACTTAGTTGCATGGCATCGTTGGCTATTTCACGGGTAGTAGCCTTTTTCAGAATATCCAGTACTTCTTTCGATAAGTCGAAATCACCGTTGTAGTAATGAAGCTTTGCATTTTTCAGTTTAGCTTCTTGTCCGAGCATGTCTTCTTTCTGAGACTTTTCCACTTGCGAATACAATAGGGTTGCCTCCCATGGCTCGTTTCTCAGAATATAAATATCTCCTAAATCAAGTTTACATTTATCTCTGAAATTGCCATCTCCTCCGGCAATACTGATGGCTTTTTCAAGCACGGCAATGGCTGTATCTCTTTCGTTCAGATAAAAAGCATAGAGCTGTGCTGTATTGCGCATAGCTTCCATTGTTTTCTGATTCTGACCTAAATCTATGAAGAGGTTCTGGTAGTCTTTGATAAGCGTTCTGATAGAGGCTAAATCAACGGGATATGTGGTCTTAATGACTTCTTCTTTGCAGAAGATGGCATTACGCCTGGCATAAGGGTAATACTGGCCTTGTGGATACTCTTTCATCACATATTCATACATCTGAATAGCGTTCTTGTAATCCTTATTCACCAGTGCAGTTTGCGCCAATTCAAAAACCCGTTGTCCTTCCAGTTTATATCTTCTGTCTAAAGCCCGGGTTTGCACAAAAGCCTTGTAAAACTCTTTCTGCTGAATCAAATGCCAGATAAGTATATCAGCATAGTATTGCTCGTTCGGAAACTTCTGTACCTTGCTGTAAAGCGTCTTTTCGAGCATATCTATTTCAGCATCGGTTTTCAGATTATCCTGAAATGTTGCTTTTACGTAATCTGTGTTCCCTTCGGTCAGTCCATACTTCAGCATTTCATCAATCATCGGTTCTTTCTGGCCGTTATACAGATAAGCCCGAGCAAAGAAGATGGCGTATTTATTATCGTCTTTGGCATTCTCTCTGCCTTTTTTCAATAACTGAATCACCTGCTCTGTTTTACTATTCCGATACAGAAAATCCTGCATTTCATAAAGTGTCCCATCCGATTTTGCTGCAAGGTCAATCACATTGTTGAATTCTTTCTGAGCTTCGTCAACTTTTCCGGTCATTTCCAACAATAGTGCATAGTCTGCCTTATAAGTAATGATATTATCATTGGCTTTGATTTCACGTTTCAGAAATTTTTCGGCCTCGTCCCAGTTCTTTAATTTATAAAGCGTTTGCAGGTAATTAGTATGCACCAGCCTGACCGTATTTTTATCTTTCGACAACTTCACATAAATCTCTCTGGCTTTTTCATATTCTCCTTGTTTAAAATATTCATTGGCCAATTCAAGGTCTTGCGCCTTTAGACTTACTCCGATGAAAGTCATCACCACAAGTAATAGATACCTCTTCATGTCTTATAAAAAAAATAAAAATTAATTAATGTTTTATTGTTGTTTTAAATTGTTAGCCCTGTGGAAATGTGAATAAATATAACCTGTGGATAATGGGTTTCCAAGTATTCACATAAATAATCTGTTTTTCCACAGTTTTAGTATACTCATCCACACTTATTTTATTGATAATCAATTCTGATACCACTTATTTACATTGGTTAAAAAATATTTGTGTTGATAGCTTTATCTGTTATTCACACCATGTTTCCACGTTAATCCACTTGGTGTGAATTGAGGAAAAAGGCATAGTTTTGAGGTTATTCCACAGTTCTACTATTCTTTCCACGTACCCTGTTGTTTTCTCCACAAGCCATTCCACGTGGTAGTTCACATTCTACCTATCTTATCCACCTATTTGTCCACAGAAATTTTTGGATATTTTTTATTTTGAATTGACCTTTTACTTTTTGTTGAAAGAACATATCCTCTGTGATTTTAATTATGATTCTAATGAGGTATTAGTATGGATGGATGCGTAAAGAAAATGAGGTTTTTAAATGTGTATATTGTATAATTTAGCTTGTAGGTTTGAAAGTATTTGTTTGTCTAAATTACATTAATAGAGGAGTAAAGATTTTATAACCTTATATAAGGCTTAAGAAGTGGATACCCAACTTATGCAATGGTATTCAAAAATTCAGATTGGTTATAATAGTAACGATTAATGGAAGTAGCGTAATTATTAAAAAACGAGTGGCAGTAATATTAGATTAACAAGCGTAAGCAAATGTTATTAGTAATTTGCCTTCCTTTTTCCATCTTAGCCAACCATTGTATTGAGCGTTTTGCGAAAAGCCACAGATAGCTTTTGATTCAATGTAAATCCAATCTCCTTTTATTTCGGTTGCAACAAAAAATAATTCCTCTTCCGAATTTTCGTAACCTAAACTTTTACTGTCTTCAATGGGTGAAACTCTGATAATGTCTTTTTTCGTATGAAAGTCTATCATTGTCCCGACTATGTGTTCTTTCCAGTTTTCAACCTTGAACAAAGTAGTGTCCAGAGATAGTTTTTTTGTAATAGATTTTGCTTCATCAATATAGATTTCAATAAAGTTGTCTTTAGATTGGAGATATTCAAACTGAAAGATATGGTAGTCAGGCCAGAAGCCTTTAGGAGAAAAGTGATGCTTTTGGAAGAATTGTTTACTTTTATCAAAGTCTGACAGTCTGAATTCTTTATTTTGGAAATTTATTGAATCATTAAAAGGCACTATCTTCATAAAATCAGAACCATCACCATTAAAGATTTTAAACCCTTTTCTGATATTATCATCTGTATTTATAAAAGTAACCACTCCATTCGATTGAAAAAATTGACTCAAGGAATCCTTACTTAATATCAGAGCAGTATCTGATTTTAGATTGTCACCAGATAATTGTTGCTGGTTACATGAAACAATAATAACATTCATTAAAATCAGTAGATAGGAGAGTTTCATCTTTAATTGATTTATAACTTATACTTGTCATTTATCAGATATAGGAACTTTAATTCCTCTTAGCTCGAAATTAGCTTTGACCCTTATTACTTCTTCTGAAAAATACACCTTCTCAGGTTCTATATCTTTTTCAACATTTCCATAATCCCATTGGCCATTACCGTTGGTATCTACAATAATTCTGAATAGGTATGCTCCGGGCCTCACATTGATAAAATTGAATTTGTTATCTTTTGTTTTTTGCTCTACTTCTATTGTGTAATTTTCATCTACTAACTGAACGATTTTATTCTCCTGATTTCCGTCAATCACGCCCTCAACAATTCCATAGTCCTCAGGTTTCAGAATTGGATTTCTTAAAACCATTGTCTCGCTTGAATCACCTTTAATATCCATAAATGCCCCTGTAAGAAATTCTAATTTTATTTCTCTTGTGGCCGAAATGTCTTTAATGATTTTTAGTTGGGTTTTATAGGTGTTCCACATGAGTGCTTTGTCGTCTAATGGTTCGTTCTTTATTGTATCACTTAATAATCTGATTTTAGTAAAATCGGTTTTCTCAATAGGTGTATCGAAGTATAAATCAAGAACAAGATTTTTTTCTACTGCTTCTCTCGTTTTAGGGTCTGTCTGAAAAGAGAAGTTATTAGACTTAGTTCTTCGTGTTGTGCGCCTTTCCTGATCTCTGAATTTGATTTTCTGCAAATGGGTCAACTCATTGTTGGCAGAGTCTCTTACAGTGATATTTACTTTAACCGTATCTGTTTTCAGTGGGATGTTGTAGAATTTAATCTCATTTCTTTGTGCCGAGTACGGAAGACTATCAGCAGGATTCACGAAAGAAATTTCATAAGTCTTGATATTTTTATCATAAATTACAGTAAAGTCTTCTACCCGTTGTAAGGTCTTCTGATTCTTCGGTTTATCATTGTTAGCCATATATAAGGCCATGTTAATATTTGATATATTTGAGTCCAGTTTAATCGTATCTTTTATGAAAGCAATCATTTCTGATTTACTATCAAATCGTAGATTACTATTCTTATCTGTATAGGCATATAATCTATACTTTCCCTTTTTGAGGTTTTCGAATTTAAAGTTGCCACTTGAATCAGATTTCAGGAAGTAGTTAGGTTTAGACTTTTTAAGGTCTAAAGAATCTCTTACTTCGTATAAGGAAACCTGAGCATCTAAGATAGGTTGATTGGTGAACAGATTTTTTATATTTCCTTGTAATTCTAATGAATCAATTTTTGGCCCTGTACTAAAGGCTAATTTAAGGTTTTGAACTTCATTACGCTCGTTTAGGTCTTTTACACCTTTTTTAAAGTTGAGTGTATAAGTGGTACTATCTTTAAACGGTTTGTCAAACTTCAGTACTACACTATTGGATTTTGGTTTCACATCAAAATATCCATCCTGTTCAGGAATAACCACTAATTCCTGTCTTAGGCTTGTAACATCTATCAGTTCATCAAAATAGAGTTCTATCTGATTTCCTTTAAAATTGGTCTGCTTGTTGGCCGGAATAGATCTTACCAACTTCGGTGCAATCTCATCTTTCTTCCCTCCGGTTGGTGGTACAAACTGTGCACAACTCAATAATAAATTACAGGTAACTAAAAACGCTACTATTCGATATAGATTTTTCTTTAACATGCTTGTTTGCTTTGAACTTCAAAAATAAAACCCCCAAATAACATTTGAGGGTAATTAAGAAAATTTAATATTTCTTATCGTCCGAGGTGTACCATCAGTACTGATATATCGGCGGGAGAAACTCCACTTATTCGTGAAGCTTGTCCTAATGTCTGCGGTTTCATCTTCTTTAATTTTTGTCTGGCTTCAATAGAAATTGAGGTGAGTTTGTCGTAATCAATAGTAGATACTATATTGAGGTTTTCCAGCTTCGCCATTTTCTCTGCCATTAATAATTCTTTCTCAATATAACTTTCGTATTTCACATGTATTACCGCTTGCTCCAATACCTCCTCATCATAACTATCCATATAGGTTTTTATTTCATCGCTAAGGTTTTTTATATCACCTAATTCTATTTCCGGTCTTTTCAAAATACTGTAATAGGATGATTTTTCTCTTAATCCGGCCGATTCTATTGATTCAAGAAAACCATTCGCCTGGTCTGGAGATATTTTCATTTCTTTCAATGCCTTTACCAGTTTTTCTGACTCCTCTCTTTTCTGAATCATTCTATCTAAACGACCCTGAGAAGCCAAGCCTAAATCATATCCTTTTTGGGTAAGGCGTATATCGGCATTGTCTTGTCTTAGAAGTGTTCGAAACTCTGCTCTTGAAGTAAACATACGATAAGGCTCTTCTGTACCTTTATTTACCAAGTCGTCTATTAGTACGCCGATATATGCTTCATTACGTTTCAAGATAAAAGCCTCTTTTTCTTTTACTTTATTATGTGCATTGATACCTGCTACCAATCCTTGACAAGCCGCCTCTTCATATCCCGTTGTTCCGTTGATTTGTCCGGCAAAGAAAAGGTTTTCAATCAGATGCGTTTCTAAAGTCAGTTTAAGTTGGGTTGGAGGAAAAAAGTCGTATTCTATGGCATATCCCGGTCTGAACATCTTGGCATTTTTAAAGCCTGGTATTAACCGTAATGCTTCATACTGAATATCTTCAGGCAAAGAGGTTGAGAAACCATTGATGTACATTTCAACGGTATTCCACCCTTCTGGTTCCACAAATATCTGGTGACGGTCTTTGTCGGCAAATCGGTTAATTTTATCTTCTACTGATGGGCAGTAACGAGGCCCTAAGCCTTTGATTCTGCCACTAAACATCGGAGACCTGTCAAAGCCTTTTCTGAGTGTTTGGTGTACCTGTTCATTGGTATAGGTTACATAACAACTTCTTTGTTTAGTTAATCTTGGGGTATCTGTATAAGAGAACTTTTCAGGATTTTCATCTCCTTTTTGTTCTTCCATTTCATTCCAGTCTAACGACCTTCCATCTACTCTTGGCGGTGTTCCGGTTTTCATCCTCCCGGATTCGAATCCTAACTCTATCAGTTGTTCGGTGATTCCATAGGCTGCTTTCTCCCCTGTTCTACCACCGCCAAAGGTTTTCTCTCCTATATGTATCTTCCCGTTCAGGAATGTACCATTGGTTAACACTACTGCCTTGCCTTTGATTTCAACGCCCATTGATGTTTTCACACCTATTACCCTTTTATCTTCTACAAGCACGCCAGTAGCCATATCTTGCCAAATATCAAGATTTGGGATACTTTCCAACGTATCTCTCCATTCTTGTGCAAATAGCATTCTATCACTTTGGCATCTTGGGCTCCACATGGCAGGTCCTTTTGAGCGATTTAACATTCTGAACTGAATCATAGTCTTGTCACTAATGATTCCTGAATGGCCGCCTAAAGCGTCTATTTCACGAACTATTTGTCCTTTTGCTACGCCCCCCATTGCCGGGTTACACGACATCTGCGCAATGGTTTGCATATTCATTGTTATCAATAGTGTAGATGAGCCCATAGTGGCTGCTGCAGATGCTGCTTCGCATCCGGCGTGTCCTGCCCCTACTACTATGACATCATATTCTGGAAACATTGTTTAAAATTGTTTATGGTTCCACGTGAAACTTTTGGTTTGTGAAAATTGATTGTGTTCCACGTGAAACAGAAATTTGTTATAAACTTTCGGATAAAAATCTTCCAAACTCAGGCATCGTAAAAAATATAAAACGATGAAAACTGAAAGAAGGTTCTCTGATAAAATAAAAAAAGGACGCTCATTAGAACGCCCTTACAAATTTACGAATAAATACAGTTACTTAATTTTTCTGAAATAATTATCAGTTTGTTTCTTATAGAATGGAGTATAATTAGGCGGAACTGTTCTAATTAACTCCACTTGTTTCACTTTCTCCTGTAAGAATTTCTCCATAGATGGCGGAGCCTGACGATTAAACTGCTGTGCTGTACGAGACTGACGTGTTGGGTCTTCTTCCTGTTGTTTAATAGCTTTCTCTGCTTCGAGCAAACGAGTCTGCAATTCTTTTGTGCGTTTCATCAGCTCAGGATTTACACGTTTGTTCACAAGGTCGGTTTCATTCTCATCCATTTTCTTTTCCAACTCTTTCAGTTCATTGCCCAACTTCTTGCCTGCTTCAGTACCTTTTAAGTCTTCCTGCAATTGCTGAATCATCTTGCGGAGTTTCGCTTGTTCCTGTGCTAATCGAGCAGCTTCTTCCGACATCTGTCTGCCCGACTTATTCCCCTGCCCCATTTTCTCCATGCCTTCATTCAGTTTCTGTTGCATTTCACCTAAAGGCATTTCAGAAGGTTTTTTGCCTTTCTTTCCTTTTTTGCCACTACCCGGCATAGCATTCGCCATCATTTGTTGCATCTGGTTAAAAGTGTCGCTCAACATCAAAGCAAGGTTATTAATGGAGGTCATGGCAAATTGCTGTTTAGCTGAGGCTACATTCAATTTTCTTTCTTTAATAAACTTCACACTTTCGTCCATTGAGTTACGCATAGAAGTAACTTCTTTCGTAATAAACGATTGTATCTGTAATACACGTTTAGCCAACGAATAAAGACTATCCTCGATGATTTTAGCATCATCCTGTAGCTTTAACTGGTCTTGCGAAAGTTTCACGAATCTTGGGTCTGAAACCGTCATATTTCTGAAGTCTTTCATTAAGCCCTCCTGGTCGAAAGAAAGTTTCACAAGGTTCTCTAAAATAGCCCTTAAAGCATCAATATCCTCATCCATTTCTTTCATCTCCTGGCTCTGCATAGATTCAGACATTTGTTGAGCCATCTGCTTCATTTTATTAGCCGCTTTCTTTTGGCTTTTAGAGGCCGAATTCTTCTGGTTCTGGTCTAATTGTTTCTCTGCATTCTTCTGCTCTTTCGAAATCTCTTCCTGATCTTCTTTCTGAGGGTCTAAGTCTTTCTTGAGGTCTTTACTCAATTGCTCAATATCTTTCATTTTCTCCTTCATCTCCTCAAACTCCTTTGTAAGCTTTTCCTGCTCTTTCTTCAGTTCGTCACTCTTCTCTTTATTACCCTCCTGATTCTGGTCTTTATTATCCTTGGAATCGTCTTTTTTACCGTCCTTAGAGTCTTCTTTCTTACCATCTTTAGATTCATCCTTTTTACCGTCTTTAGAGTCGTCTTTTTTGCCATCTTTATTCTGATCTTTATTTTCATCAGATTTATCCTTTTCCTTACCAGCCTGCTCTTTTTCTTTCTCTTGCTCTTTATCCTTGTTGGCAGGGTCCTTTTCTTTCTCTTTATTCAACTGTTCTTGTTTTTGAGTTTCATCGCCTAACTTATCTTGTTTTTCGGCCAGTTTCTCCAATTCTTTTGCAGTCTTTTCTACCTTTTGTTGCAATTGTAATTGTTTAAAGAGTTTCAACGTACGGTCAATCTCTTTGTCCATGTTACGCTCTTTGTTTTTCAACTTCTCTAATTGTTCAATGGTCTTTTCATCCATATCCTTATCAAGGAGTTTTTTCAACTCTTCATACATCTTATTGGTTTCATCGTTCATCAACTCATTCATCAGTTTTTTCAACTGTTGCATTTTCTCCTGCAACTCGGGGCTTTGTTGCTGGAAACGATTAGCCTTCTCCTGCATCTGGTCGAACTGCTCTTGTAAGGTCTTTAGTTCATTATTCAATTCGTCACGTTTGCGAATTAATTCTTCCAATTGTTTCTTCTCCTGAAAATCTAAATCCTTTTTACTCTTTAGACGGTTTTCAATATTATTCAGTTCTGTTTTTAACTTTTTCGATTTCTCATTCAGTTTCTCCAGCATATCTTCTGTTTTCTCAGTCGCTTTTTCAATTTCAGCATCATACATTCGGGCTGATGGCAATGCAAGCGTCATAGTAGGCGTTTTGGTGCTTTTCGAGCCATTTACGCCATCATTGTCCCACAGTTGCAGATAATACTCTACTTTATCGCCCGGATTCAACTGTAAGTCTGCTAAAGGCATCTGATAATAAAAGCTTTGAGATACCTGTGAACGATTAAAGGCTACATCAGCAGAAGCAAATGGCTGATTCTGATTATTGTCTCTGATAGCCTTATAGAAAAGCTTGAATTGAGACAAGCCATAATCATCAGTAATATTTCCACCTAATACTATGTAGTTAAACAAGGTAGAGTCTTTTAATTGCTCTAACAGAATTTGTGGGTAGCGGTCAGGGATTACATTGATATAAAAATCAACGTTTTCACGGTTACTGCTAAATTCATTTTTAAGATGTATCTGGTAAGAAGAAGAATTTTTAAGACGTTTGGCATAAGAAAAATTATCTCCGAATCCATCTTTGGCTAATACTTTACCTTCATTATCAAAACTTAGATACAAAGAGTCAGTATTAACAGCCTTGAAATTCCATTGAACAGTTGTTCCTTCAGGTACTACAAGGTTACCCACATTGTTAAATGCTTCGTTAGCTTTATTCAGGTAAGAAGGATAGTTTAAGCCTACATCAAAAGAAAGTAAGTTAGGGCGACTGATTAACTCCAGTTCAAAAGCATTAGATGTAAAGCCAGAAGCTAAAAAATGAAAATCAACGGCATTCTGCACTTTTGAGAAAGTGAAAGAATAAGTCTTGTTATCAGCCGAATTCATCTTGAACTTCCTGTCATTGGCTACCAAATATACTGCTTCCGGTACAGCATTACCAATGAGTTTAAGATTGAGTATAAAATCTTCATTTTTTACTGCTTTTAGCTCTTCATTAGTAATCTGAAATTTAAAAGGAGCTTCTTCAGCGAAGTCTTTCTGGAAGTACACGATTCTTTCAGTACTGTTTTTGAAAAACTTCGGTGAAACCGCCGCAATCAATAATACTAATACCAAAGGAGGTATAGCGTATTTCAGGTACTTCTTGTTTTCACTGAATTTAATGGCATCAGCAAAACGAACAAATTTTAAATCCTGTGATTTCTGGTTGATACTTGCCTGTAACAAGGCATTTTCTTTTTCAGAGAACTGGGCTAATTGAAGCGTGTTTAATAGCCTGTCCCCTACCTCTGGAAAAAATTTTCCAATTTCGTTTGCTGCTTTTTCATAAGTAAGTGGTTCATTAAAATGCAAAAGGTATAGGATAGGTTTAATCACCCAGAAAACAAGTGAGTAAAGCACTACGCCTATAAATGCAAAAAGTAAAGTACCTCTGATAACAGAGCTAAAACGGCCAAAATACTCAATGGTGTTGAGTAAAAGAAAAGATGATAATAATAAAGCCAAAGTAAACAAAGAACCTTTGATAAGCAGGTTTTTGTAGTACTGACGTTTGTATTCGTCAATCTTCTCAAAAAGAGCTTTAACTGAACTTGACATGATTTTATAAAAGATTAAGGATTTTCAAAGGAAAAAACCTGGTAAGAAATAGTTTAAGTGAAACATTATAAATTAAAAACACCTTCTTTCTGCTATAGTAAATAGAAACATATGGCTGTGGAACACTATTGAAAATTTACGTTTGAGTAAACTTTAAAAACTTATCCGGTAGAAACCTATTCTACCGATAACTCATAAGCCTTTATAGAATACTATTCTAAATTTAACAGAAAGACATTATAATTACTGAAACAACTCGTTATAATCATTTATTTTATCGACCAAAACTCGCAATCAGACTTAGTTCTTTGGTTTTTAAGCAAACTCCAGACAAAGTTCTATCGGACAGTGGTCAGAGAAATATACTTCCGGATAAATGGCGGCACTCTTTAAATGAAGTTGTAATGATTTAGAAGCAAAATGGTAATCGATACGCCAGCCTAAGTTCTTTGCACGAGCTCCCAATCTTAACGACCACCAGGTATAATGATGAGGAGTTTGATTAAAAAACCTGAAAGTATCAATATATCCACTATCAAGAAACCTGCCAACCCATGCCCTTTCTTCGGGTAAAAAGCCTGACGATTTTGCATTTGCCTTCGGGTTATGGATATCTATCTCCTGATGACAGATGTTTACATCACCACTCAATACAAGGTTGGGTATGGTTTTACTGAGTTTTTCAATATAAACGAAAAAATCTTCAACGAATTTCATTTTAATACCCTGACGTTCGTCACCTGACGTACCTGAGGGAAAATAAGTACAAACAAGGGAAAATTTCTCAAAATCGGCACGTATCATTCTTCCCTCAAAATCATATTCTTTAATTCCCATACCATATGCTACATGCAAAGGTTTTACTTTACTGAGAATTGCCACCCCACTATATCCACGCTTCTGGGCGGGGTACCAATAACAGTGATAACCCATTTCTTCAAATTTATGACTCACTAATTCGGTTTCAGAAAGTTTAATTTCCTGAAGACAGATAGCATCAGGCTGGTGGGTTTCAAGCCAGGTTAATAGCCCTTTATTGATGGCGGCACGAATGCCATTTACATTGTAGCTGATAATTTTCATATATGTAGTCCGACTTCTTTTCTGAAATATTCTATAACAAAGTGTTTCAATAGTTTTTCCTGTGATAATAGATCAAAGTTAGGTAAAGGGTTAATCATTTTCCAATGAGGCCAGCCTTCTTCATCTTTACCTTCTAACTCATAATAACCACCATAACTCAGCACCTTGCAGATAGCAATGTGCATTAAATCCTGTTTTTCTTCTTTTGAGAAAAACTTCTTCCCCTGCCCCAATTCCTGTACGCCAATAATGAATAATACACCATTCAGATCCACAGGTTTCTTTCCGAGATTTTGTTTCAGAAACAGTAATAATGTTTGCCAGTTTTCTTTTAATTTGTCTTCTTCTACCATTAGCTGTTTTAATATCTATATACAAACTTAATGAAAGCATATGAAATGGTTTAATCATTTAATAGATATAATCTATCCGAAAACGTGCGAAGCCTGTAGAGAACCACTTTTAGGAGGAGAAAAACTGATTTGTACGCAATGCCTCATTAGTTTACCGAGAACAAATACGCACCTGAATCCTGATGAACTAATACAAAGAAGATTCTGGGGTAAAATTGCTGTTTCACATACATTAGCTTATCTCAGGTTTTCAAAGAAAAGCAAGGTACAACATTTGTTACATCAGCTAAAATATAAAAATAAACCAGAGTTGGGCAGCTTTTTAGGCGAGTTATATGGAACAGATTTAAAGGCAACAGGTTTCGATAAAAAGATAGATTTAATTATCGGCGTACCGCTTCACAGGCAGAAAGAAAAACAAAGAGGTTATAATCAGGCTAATTGTATTGCCGAAGGGCTTTCAAAGGCATTAGAAGTGCCTTACGACCCTACTCTTGTCAAGAAAGTACTCAATACTGCAACACAGACCCGAAAGAGTCGTTTTGAACGCTTTATGAATGTGAAAGACGCTTTTGAAATAGTTGACAAAGAAAAAATAAAAGGTAAGCGTATAGCTATTGTAGATGATGTTTTAACCACAGGCGCAACCATTGAAGCATTTGCCGGAACTTTATTAGAAAATGGCTGTACAGATGTTTCTGTGATAACCATTGCTATTGCAGATTGATGGTCAGAGAATTATCTGCTTGCCAAAAATGTGAAACTCTTTATCAAACAAAAAACCCTCTCAACTGAAAGGGTCTTTCTATAAACTAAGATTTTATATACCTTATAGTTTACGTTTACCTTTAGGCCCAATGGCAATCATGGCACAACGGAAACCGATAGTTGCTGTTGCCGAATCCTGGTCTAAGTAACGACGAGTACCAGGTGATAACCAGTAAGCTACATCATTCCATGAACCACCTTTGTAAACACGTAGTTTATTGTCTATTAAAGAGTTAAACCCTTTTTTATCGTATAAACTTTCTTCATCCAAATAATCGCTGCGACGAATCGGGTTCAAATCGTTTACGTCCTGAAATGAATTCGGACGATATACGTCCCAAACCCACTCATTTACGTTTCCAGCCATATTATAAAGACCAAAGTCATTAGCAGGAAACTCATACACTTCCATAGTAATAATACCACCGTCGTTCTGATGTCCGGCAATACCGGCGAAGTCACCACGACCACGTTTGAAGTTAGCTAACATCGTTCCTTTTTGTCCACCTTTAGGTTTACGCATAGAAGAACCATCCCAAGGATAAATACGCTGACTTGACTGATTTTCATCCATATATTGTGTACCAATCATGGCTTTAGCAGCATATTCCCATTCAGCTTCTGTTGGAAGACGATATCCGGGTAATACATTACCTGTTTCGATAGCTAAACGACCCCCGGTTTTAGCTTGTGGTGCTTCGGTAGTCGGTGCACTTCTGTCTTTTTTAGACGTTTTAGCTTTAGGACCAAAACGAACAGCCATTTCACCATTAACAGCGGCAGTTCTCCATTTACAGTAATCTGATGCCTGTACCCATGAAACACCAACTACAGGATACATCCTGAAACCAGGGTAGCGAAGGTATTGCTCAGTAAACTGGTCATTAAATGATAGTTTATTTACCCAAACCAAAGTGTCTGGTAGTGCTGATTCATAAAATTCTTGCGACGAATCCTTTTGAATACCATGTAAATACTCGAGCCAGTGTAGATTAGTAATTTCCGTTTCATCCATATAGAACGAAGAAACAGTTACAGTTCTTTCAAGGTTATCACGTGAATAGGTTACATCCTCTTCCACAGTTCCCATTGTAAAACGTCCACCCTCAATATATACAAGGTTTGGACCAGCCGGCTGACCTTTAAAGGCGTTTACCTGAAAACCATCAGCTTGTGCAGCTTGTCCTTTTTTAGGTTTTTTACCTTTATTGTCTTTAGAATAGGCAATTCCGGTAGCAGTACTATTGCGACCCGGATCGATACTCGTTCTTTTTTTGCTCGAACAGCCACTCAGGATAAGCGCAAAAGCCAACGCACCCGTAATCGAACTAAAAAGTAATCTTTTCATTTTCGGAATGATTTTTGTTAATAGAATTCGTTTTGCAAAAATAGGTTATTTGATGTAAATATCTTAATGTACTAAGAATCAATAATTTAAGAAAGACTATCTTTCCCGACAAATCCACTCAATAATTTATCTAAATCGTCAATGCTTTGTAAATTTTCTACAGTAAGAAGAAGTTTAGATTTAATTTCCTTTAGCGAGCATCTTTTTGGATTATTTTTAATATAATCAAGAATTCTGCCAAACTTATCTGCCTGAAAATATTCTGTTTTCTCTGAAGAAACGAAAAAGCATTTTAGGATATTGTTTTTTAAAGTTAATTTTTCAAAACCTAATTGTTCTGCTTTCCATCTGATTCTCACCATTTTAACTAAATTTTCTACTTCTTGCGGCATTGGGCCAAATCGGTCGATGATAGATTTCTGAAACTCTTGTAGTTCTGCTTCTTTCTCTATATTATCTAACTGATTATACAACGAGAGCCTTTCTGAAATATTACTGACATAGTTTTCAGGAATAATAATCTGCAAATCAGTTTCAATCTGGCAGTCAGGCAGGTGTAAATCTATGGCAGCTGCCGTCATTTCTTTCATAAATAAGTCCTTAAACTCATTTTCTTTCAGTTCCTGTACTGCCTCATCTAAAATCTTATGATAAGTTTCATACCCTAAGTCATTAATAAAGCCACTTTGCTCTGAACCTAAAAGGTTTCCAGCCCCTCTGATGTCAAGGTCTCTCATGGATACCTTGAAGCCATCGCCCAAATCAGAAAACTCTTCTAAGGTTTGTAAACGCTTACGCCCATCGCTTGATAAAACAGAAGTTGGTGGTGTAAGCAGATAACAGAATGCTTTACGATTTGAACGGCCTACCCTACCACGCATCTGGTGTAAATCAGACATGCCAAAGTTTTGTGCCTGATTAATAATAATAGTATTGGCATTAGGTATATCAAGCCCTGACTCAATAATGTTCGTTGAAACCAATACATCATAATCACCTTCAATAAATTTCATCATTACTTTCTCTAACCTGTCACCCTCCATTTGTCCATGTGCAATACCTATCTTTGCATCTGGTACCAACCTTAATATAATATTGGCAATTGACTCAATGTCGTTTACCCGATTATGCACAAAATACACCTGACCGCCTCGCTTTAATTCGTAGCTGATAGCATCTCTGATGAACTCTTCTTTAAATATGTGTACTTCAGTCGTAACAGGTTGGCGATTGGGTGGAGGTGTAGAAATAACAGATAAATCGCGCGCACCCATCAGCGAGAAATGTAATGTTCGTGGAATCGGGGTAGCTGTCAATGTCAGTACATCTACATTCAGCTTCATTTCTTTCAATCGGTCTTTAGCCTTTACCCCAAACTTCTGCTCTTCGTCAATAATCAACAACCCTAAATCCTTAAACTCAATGTCTTTATTTAATATACGATGTGTACCTATCAGTATATCTATTCTGCCCTCTTTCAGTTTCTTTAGCGTTTCATTAATCTCTTTGGTGCTTCTGAAGCGGCTTATCTCATCCACATTAACCGGGAGTTTAGATAATCGTTCGGCAAAAGTTTTATGATGTTGCATAGCCAGAATAGTGGTAGGTACCAAAACGGCTACCTGCTTACTATCTGCTACTGCTTTAAAAGCTGCCCGAATGGCTACCTCCGTTTTTCCAAAACCTACATCGCCACATACCAGTCTGTCCATAGGGTACGCTTTTTCCATATCATCTTTTACATCGTTGGTAGCTTTAGCCTGGTCGGGGGTATCTTCATAAAAGAAAGAGGACTCCAATTCGGCCTGCATAAAACCATCTCTTGAAAAAGCAAAGCCAGGAGCCATACGGCGTTTGGCATACAAACCAATCAGTTCTTTGGCAATGTCTTTTACTTGTCGCTTGACCCTTGATTTTTTATTCTCCCACTCGGCTGAACCTAACTTACTCATCACCGGAGGTGCGCCCTCTTTACCTGAGTATTTGGCTATCTTATGTAAGGAGTGAATATTCACCAATAGAATGTCATTGTCCCGATAAATTAATCTTACGGCTTCTTGTTCTTTATCACCAACCATTACTTTTTCCAACCCTGCAAAACGCCCGATACCATAATCGATATGTGTTACAAAATCACCTGTCTGTAAGGCTCTCAACTCTTTCATGGTTAAGGCTTTCGACTTGCTGAATTTGTCTCTGACCTTGAAACGATGGTAACGGTCAAATATCTGATGGTCGGTATAAAAAGCTACTTTGGTTTGCTCATCAATAAATCCTCCACGCAAAGACATTTGTAAAGAATTGAATTTGGTGAAAGGGTCAATCTCTTCAAAGATAGCATTGAGGCGGCTCAACTGCTTAACCGACTCAGCCGAGATAATGGTAGTAAAATGCTTCGACTGGTTTTCTTTAATATTATCAATCAGCCGTTTGAAGTCTTTATTAAATGACGGTTGACTTTTACTTTGAAAGATTACTTTTTCGGAATCTTTGTAATAATTTTTTGTGCCGAATTCGATGATTTTAAATTTCTTGAGTTCGTTCTGAAAACCCCTACGTGTTTCAAAAAGCGCATCTGGCGATTCAATGACCTGAATGCCTCCACTTCTACTAACTATCTGCTGGAAATGTTGCTCAACAACGTTAAAACATTCCTCTATAACCTCAAAACAGAAAGATGCGTCTTTTATCCATATATTACTCGTATTGCGAATAAAATTAAAAAAAGTCTCACGTCTTTCCTCTATTAATTTGTTCTGAACGTCGGGTATAATGTTAATTTGGTTAACCGTTTGCATAGATAACTGCGACTCTGGGTTAAACAAACGTATACTGTCTATCTCATCGCCGAAAAGTTCTATACGATACGGATATTCCGAAGCATAAGAGAAGATATCGACGATACCCCCACGAATAGAAAATTGTCCGGGCTCGTAAACAAAGTCAGCTTTTTCAAAATCATAGCCAATGAGCAACTCTGAAATAAAATTGATGTCGAAGTTCTCGCCGACCTTTACCTGAAGAGTATTGGCAATGAGTGATTTCTTGTTAATCACCTTTTCTGATAATGCCTCCGGATAAGTTACAATCATCAGATTGGCCTTATCATTATTCAATTGATTAAGGATTTCTGCCCTCTGAAGCACATTTGCATTATCAATTTCCTCATATTGATAAGGTTTTTTATAAGACATCGGAAAAAGAAATACATTTTCTTCTCCTAAGAGATTCTGCAAGTCGTTGTAAAAATAGGCAGCGTCTTCCTTATCGTTTAATATAAAAAGATTATGCTGTGGATTAATCTGATAGTTGACACTCGCAAAAATGGCATCTAAACTTCCGCTGAATCCTTTGAGTTGTATGGCTGTATTTGCCTTTACGCTCTCAATAGCTGCACAAACAAAGCTATCTTCACTGTAAATTTTTAATAAGTCTTTTACTTCCACCTTTCAGAATTTTATAAATAAGAAAGGGACGCAGAATGATATCCTGCGTCCTGAATTTTACTACAAATTTAAAAAATAAACCCGAATTTGATTTTTCGGGGTATTAATACTTTGTTAATTTACCTCTAAAAGTCAATTTTTAGGGTATCTTATATCGTATTTTGTTAAATATTAGATTTTATAGCGAATATTTAAATTATTGCGATTCAATGATGCTAATTAGGTTTTTAAGCTCTGTATGCCGCTCCGGCGTTGATTCCGGGTAACTCATATTTAACATTTTAAGCTCATGTACAATGGCCTTCGCTACTATCAGCCGCATATTTTTCTTATCATCAGCCGGAATAATATACCAAGGACACTTATGGGTTGAGGTAGCATTAATCAAATCTTCATAGGCCTGTTGGTAGTCATTCCAGAAGCCTCTTTCCTTTACATCCTGCTCATCAAACTTCCAGTTTTTAGTTGAGTCTTGTATCCGCTCTATCAATCTTTCGGCCTGTTCTTCCTTCGAAACATTCAGAAAAAACTTCACCACTCTGATTCCGTTCCGATGCAAATAAGTTTCTAAATTGGTAATATCTTCATATCGATTCTTCCAGAGTTTATCCATATCGTCGGTCAACTCTACCGGAAGCCGCTGGTTTTGCGTGACAATTTCGGGGTGAACTTTTACCACCAGTACCTCTTCATAATACGAACGATTGAAAACGGTAATGGCTCCTCTTTGTGGTAGTTGTAACACCGTGCGCCAGAGAAAATCATGCTCTAATTCTATTTCAGTTGGCCGCTTAAAAGAATACACACTTAGTCCTTGTGGGTTCACACCAGAGAATACCGCTTTCAGAGTACCATCTTTTCCGGCTGCATCCATTGCCTGAAAAATCACTAAAAGACCATATCGGTTATGCGCATACATCATACTTTGAAGTTCGTCCATCTGATTGTTCAGATCGGCTAAAGAATTTTCATACTCTTCTTTGTCTTCATACAAATCTTTAATTTTGGTTTTGGTATCACTAATAGAAAATTTCCCGCTTCCGTCAAATTTGAAATCTTCGATGTCAATTTTTTTCATAAGGTGTTTAAATTTTAAGGCAAGGAATTAAAAATGTAAAGAGTGTAAGTCTGCTATAGATGTCTGATATTTTATATAGAAACAATTTTTGTGAATCATAGTTTTCATTAATCCATTAAATATTCACACCAAGCCCTGCTTTCACTTTGTCCATTACTACATGGGTATAAAATTGTTTTACATCCGGGTTATCCATCAGATACTTTTTAGAGAAATTCTCATAGTGCTTCATGTCTTTGGTATTAACAATAATTACAAAATCATAAGCTCCGGTTACATAATAGCATTGGGTAACTTCATGGCAGTCTGAAATAAGAGATTTAAAAGTGTCAACTACTTTTGAACTTCCTACATGTAATGTTACATCAACAATGCAGGTAATACTGATTCCGACAGCATGTGGAGAAATAACAGAGATGTCGGCCTCTATTACTTTTTCTTCCCTCAACTTCTTTAGTCTTCTTTGCACAGCACTCGTACTAAGGTTTATCATCTGCCCTAATTCCTCGGCTGTTATTCTGTTATTTTTCTGAAGCTGACTCAGAATTTTTTTGTCGCACTCATCCAGCTCTTGCATAATTTACCTGTTTAACGTTTTAAATGTAATTAATTTGTGCGTTCAGGTAATGAAATTTAATCAAAAAATATACCTGACAAGCCTTAATTTTGCAGCGTGTAATAAAAGTACTTGCTATTTTTTACACGTATAATTATGTAAAGCTATTTTAAAATTAAAAGAAAAATGAAAACGCTAATTACAATTATTGCGCTGTGCGCAAGTACTGCCTATGCCCAGCAGGCAACCTCTCAGGCTAATACTTCTACGGTTGAGACCGCAACAAAATCATTAGATAATTTTATAGAGGATAAAGTAAAAGAGTCTGGTATGGTTGGACTTGGAGCGGCTATTATAGTCAATAAAGAAGTAGTATGGATGAAAGGTTATGGGTATGCTGATAAGGAAAGCAATAAGCCTTTTACAACAAATACAATCATGAACATTGGCTCTATCAGCAAAACTTTTACAGGAGTAGCACTGATGCGTGCCGTTGAAGAAAAGAAACTTTCGCTCGATGAAGACATTAATCAATACTTGCCTTTCAAAGTAATTAATCCATATTGCCCAAATGAGAAAATTACTTTAAGACATCTGGCTACACACACATCCGGCATTGCAGATGCTTATCCTACTTACGATAGTGTCTATCATTATGGCGGCGACTCTCCTGTACAATTGGGTAGTTTCTTAAAAAGCTATTTCGAGCCGGGTGGCAAGTTTTATTCAAAAGAAAATTTTCTGAACCATAAGCCAGGTACATACAGAGAATACTCGAATATTGGTGCAGGTCTTGCCGGATATATTGTTGAAATTGTAACAGGTAAAAAATTGAATGTATATACCAAACAGCATATTTTCAAACCGCTGAAAATGAATAATACTGGTTGGTTTTTCTCCGAGATAAACCTGGCTAATCATTCAAAATTATATGACAAAACAACAGATAAACTTAAGCCAATAGAATTGTATGGAGAAATCACTTACCCCGATGGTAGTGTTCGTACATCGGTTTCAGAGTTGTCAAAGTTCTTTATTGCCTTACTTAATGAAGGGCAGTACAAAGGAGTAAGGCTTTTAAAGAAAGCATCAGTAGATGAAATGTTAAGATTCCATTACACGATAGATAATAAACCGGAGAACATAGAATTGAATGAAAAGAATGCCGGAATATTCTGGTCTACCAAGATGAATACAACACGAATTGGCCATGGAGGTTCTGACCCCGGAGTAAAAACCGAAATGCTTGCAGACTTATCGAAAGAAGTAGCCGTTATTATATTTACGAATACGGCATTACCAAATAAAGAGATGGGAAAATACTTTTACGGTATTTATGATGAACTTCATAAGACGGGTGAGAAAATAAAAGACGCACTCACAAAACCTTAATAGTTTCGGGAACTCAATTTTGTTAGAAGATTAAACGATGCTTAAACAACAAATGAGTTGTGAATGAATAGATTTGAATATGGTTGATAAGTAGTATGTTTGTATTTACAAAAAGCTATTTATTGACCATCTTTTATTTAAGCAAACTCAAACCGTTAATAATTCGTTTATTCAATAAAACGTTCAATCAAGAAACTTTGTTAAACAAATGAAGATACAATCAATTATTTTAATGGGAATAGCTATTGGAGTTATTACCTTATCAGGATACAAATTCAACAAAAAAGAAACGATAATGAATCAAGAAACAGAACAAGATAAAGCTGTTGCCACATTCGGGGCAGGGTGCTTCTGGTGTGTAGAAGCAGTGTTCCAAAGATTAGAAGGGGTTACTAAAGTGGAGTCGGGATATATGGGTGGCGCGAGTAAGAACCCAACCTATAAAGAAGTATGTACAGGAATGACCGGGCATGTAGAAGTTGCACAAATTACGTATAACCCTCAGAAAATATCTTTTGAAGAATTACTCGAAGTTTTCTGGAAAACCCATGACCCTACCACTTTGAACCGTCAGGGTAATGATGTAGGAACACAATACCGCTCGGTGGTTTTCTACCATGACGATAAACAAAAAGCATTAGCAGAAAAATATAAAGGCGAGTTAAACACAGCAGGAATTTTCAACTCCCCTATTGTAACAGCCATTGAGCCTGCTCAGACATTTTACAAAGCTGAAAACTACCACCAGGATTATTACAATCTGAACGGCTCACAACCTTATTGCCAGTTGGTAGTAAGACCTAAAGTAGAAAAATTTGAAAAAGTATTTAAAGATAAATTGGCGAAGAAGAATCAATAGTCTTTCTTGAGACTGATATTTAAGAACTCTTCCTGTCTTTGATGATGGGAAGAGTTTTTTGTTTTAATAATCAATTAGGTTTCTTTATTTTCTTCTTGACTGGTGACTTTAACCATCAGCAGTTACTCAGATTTTCATAAATCATAAGAGTAAATAGTTTTACACTTTATAAATAGTAATGGCTCATTGCTTGTAAAATCCTATTGGATTTTGGCGAAGTACAACTTCGCCCCACAGACTAATTTAGGCATTCAATAACTTCAAAAGACTAACAATTGCGAAAACAACAGAAATAAATGGTATTTTTCTTAGAAAGAAGCTAATTTTGCACCCGAATTTTAGTGATAAGTACTTAGCTATCAATATCAAAGCTAAAACTTAGGGCTAAAAGATAAACAATTTTATACTTTTCATTTCAAAAAATCATGTCTGCATTAGTTGAAACAGCGAACCTACTCGCTGACAGAATCAATGCGTTGGAAGAATCAGCCACGCTTGGTATGTCGAAAAAATCGCGCGAATTAGCCGCGCAGGGGCACAAAGTCATTAACTTATCTGTTGGAGAGCCAGATTTTAAAACTCCAAAGCATATTTGTGATGCTGCCAAGGCAGCTATCGACAACGGTTTCCACCACTACACACCAGTAGCCGGTATTCCAGAACTCCGCAAGGCAATTGCAGACAAGCTCAAGCGCGAAAATAATCTGGATTGGAAGCCTGAAAATATTGTTGTTTCTACAGGAGCAAAACATTCATTAGCAAACGTAATACAATGTTTAGTAAATCCGGGCGACGAGGTAGTAATTCTTGCGCCCTACTGGGTGAGCTACTCTGAAATGGTAAAGTTGGCAGAAGGTAAATCTGTAATTGTTGAGGGTTCTTTTGAAAATGATTTCAAAGTAACACCTGAGCAATTAGAAGCAGCTATTACAGACCGCACCAAAGTAGTAATGTATGCCTCACCAAACAACCCGACCGGGTCGGTATATAGTGAAGCAGAACTAAGAGCTTTAGCCAAAGTAATCGGGTATCACGAAAACGTTTTTGTATTGGCTGATGAAATCTACGAATACATTAACTTTACAGAGGAAGGACATTTCAGTATCGGCTCTATTCCTGAAATTAAAGACAGAGTAATTACAGTGAATGGTTTTGCTAAAGGCTTTGCCATGACAGGCTGGCGTTTAGGTTTCATTGCTGCTGCCAAATGGATAGCTGACGGTGTAGAGAAACTACAAGGCCAGGTAACTTCTGGTACAAGCTCTATATCGCAACGTGGGGCAGTAGTGGCATGGGAAGACATGTCGGCACCTGAAATGATGAAGTTAGCTTACCTGCGCCGTAGAGATTTAGTGATTAAATTATTAAGAGATATTCCGGGCGTGAAAGTAAATGTACCTGATGGCGCATTCTATGCTTTTCCTGATATTAGTTTTTACTTCGGAAAATCAGATGGGAATGTAATTATCAAAGATGCAGACCAACTATGTATGTGGTTATTAGAAACCGCACATGTAGCTATGGTAGGTGGTGGTTCTTTCGGAGCACCAAACTGTTTGAGAATTTCAACGGCTGCTTCTGACGAAGCATTAATAGAAGCAATGAACCGAGTAAAAGCAGCTTTGGCTACGCTTAATTAATATTCCTCAATGAGCTGAAAATAGCACCTTTATGCCGGGTGCTATTTTCTTTTATTTTTCATTGAAAAGTATAATACTTTTTAAAAGTAAATTTTTACTCAATAAAATTAATCTAAATAGTTTCTTATTTCCGGAACTCAAAAACCACTCCGAAAGTCCATCTGAAATCATTGTTTTTGCGACCGCTTACTACTACACTTTCATAGGAATTTTCAATAGTGCTTCTGATACCAGTACGTTTGGTAATCTGGTACCGGACACTCAAATTACCATTCCATCGGAAATTTTTCTCTGTGATAGCTGGTTGAAGAAATAAGATATGCGATATATAAAGTTTGCCCTCGTTGAGTGTATACTCTCCAAAGAAGCGGGTAGAGTTACGCCATAGGTTTTTATCAGGAAGATCTGTATTATTAATAAAGTCAGTCCATTCATATAAAAGCACATTCGTAATAGACAAATAGTAAACGCCCTTATCTATCAATTTGTAACCGACCCCTCCTGCTGCTATTAAACGGTTTCCTATTTTTCGAAGGTTACTTCTTTCAAAAGAACCAAAGGCCAGATAGTAAAATCTGTTCTCGGGTAAAACAGTCGTTCGGAAATCAGCAAAAATCTCCCGTTCATTTAATAGCTTATTTTGCTGACCATAAATAAAAGATGGACTACTCGAAAATTTCAGAACCTTACTTAAATTCCAGTCGATACCTGAAGCTAATTGCATAAAGGCTCGATTGATGTTACCCGAAGTATAAGTTCCATCGGCCGATAACCTGAACTTGAATTTAGCGGGTGAATCATCTTTTGGTTCTTCTTCCTTTTTTTCCTCTTCTTCACCTTCCTGTTCTTCTTCCGTAGTACTACTGTCAGGAGACATCTGAACAGGCGGAAGATTTTCAGGCTTAAGGGTATCCGGGTCTGTAGTCTGGGCTTTCACGGTTACGCTTAATAAAGAAAAAAATAAGATTAGCAATTTTAGTTTCATAGGTGTTCGCTTATTTATAAATTTCGCAAAAATTGCATTATCTTTTTGATTTTGCTAAACAAGCAGTCAATTAAAGTGTTAATGCAAATATGGAATCCATACAAAACGCTGATAAGTAATTATCAAAAAATAAAAATAAACAATGGAGGTGGCTAAGTATCTTTCAGTAATTTTTGCAAGCATGATAAAATTTTTCGGCGGGCCTTTAACAGGTCTGGCTCTGAAAATTACATGGGTAGAAACTGCCATTTGCTCGGTAGTAGGCATGATGATAACCGTGGCGTTGATTACGTTTTTTGGCAATTATATTCAAACGTTTTTTACGAGGATTTTTCAACGGGGCAGCGAACCTAAGAAAAAGAAAAAATTTACCCGCTCTAACAGATTAGCTGTAAGAGTAAGAAGAAAGTTTGGCCTGATGGGTATTTCTTTCTTAACGCCGATACTCTTTAGCCCTATAGGCGGAGCAATTTTAGCTTTAGCATTCAGGTATCATAAAAGAGATATTATGTTAAATATGCTTTTAAGTGCCTGTGTATGGGGCATTATCCAAAGTCTGTTTCTTTACTATGCAAAAGACTTTTTTTTCTAAGCAACCATACATGGTTGAAAGTCGTAATTGTACAGACAGTAAAATCCTGAGTTATGTATATAAGACTATTATTTTTCCGGCTCATCTTATAGCTTCACAACCCGAATCCTTTTCAAGACAGTACCTGCTTTGTTGATTTCTAAAATGTAACTTCCGGCTATAATATTAGTATTGCTTAAATTAATATAAGCTACATTATTGATCAGTTTAATACGTTCTTTATTGATAGGTATTTTCTTCCCTCCATTCGTGTGCATCACAAATTCAAGCGCATTAAAATCTTCTTCTAAAGGTAATCTGACATTACAGATATTTTCAAAAGGGTTTGGATAGACTACCCAGTCAGTAATAATATTTTGTGATGAATCGGTAGAGTATTTAACTGTAAACTGAACTGTTTTAAAAGTAATCAAAGTATCTCTCTGATAAGCATTTGCTTTTAGGGTATAAGTACCCACAGGGAACTCTAACCCTCTGCCCTCTCCGAATAAATTATAAGGGGGGCGGTCAGAAATACGTTTGAATTGATAGGGGCCTGTCAGTTCAAAATGAAAGTTCACCGAATCTAAATTACAGCGGGCAAGTACATTCAGTTTTTCTGGCAGGTCTTTTAAGTACAATGTCCGGTTATTGGTTAATAACCCCCACCCTTCTATCGGTACATCAAAGTAATCGGCCTTAATGAGTTCAAAATCAATAGCCGGAGGAATACTCTCTATATACATTTGCGATTCAAGACTCGCTCCTTTATTATCATAAATTTTTAGTTTGATTCTGGTTTTTCCGAGCGACGGTGCTTTACCATAAAAACTAAATTCAAACTTATTAAAGTTTACCCAGTTAGGTGCTTCAGTTATTTCAATGTAAGCAATGTATCCATCGGGGTCTATATAAAGGTTTTCGGGTATTCTGAAAATAAAAGGTTGGTTCACAACTATCTGCTGTGTAAAGTCTTTGAAGTTTTCAATCGGTACTTCGTTAGGCCCTGCCTGTACAGGCGGTTTCGGTGGGTCCGGAACTACCGGGCCTGGTCCGGGACCCGGGTCAGGGTCCGGTCCGGGGTCAGGAATATCGGGCAATGGATTATCGATTACCTGCTTATCATGTACCAGATCTTCATCGTAGATAATCTTTATTTTCTTCTTCCCATTTTCCGACCTTATCCGCCAGTCTTCCACTACTGCTTCTCGGTTATCAATCAACTGCGAAAGGCGGTATTTCATCGAGTCTGCAAATACTATCGGGGGGGTGGGTTTATCCATCCAGTAAACACCCTCCTGCACTGCAGGTAATATTTTCTCAACATCTTTGCCGTTGTCGTAATCAGTATAAAGCAGCACTACCTCACACCCATATTCAATGGCACGGTCTACGTAGTTTCTTAATGCTTCAGGCGTAGAGAGGTCGAAGTGGGCAATCTCGGTATAATATTTTTGCCCTGGTCTTAGGTTACTGATTACTAAATCAGCCTGAATCCCATCTCCTTGAAAAGCATCTACAGAGGTCTTGATAATATCTGCTTTTTCTGTCAGGTTCTTAAACGCAAAAGTCCCTCTTTGTAAAGATAGGTTATCGGCTATTCCGCCAAACTCACAAGCCACTTTATACGATGGGTCAACAGACTTCACGGCATCGGTCATCTGGTCGATATGGCTTTTGAGCAACTGATGTCTGAATAAATACCAGTCTTTTCCCCGCAGCCCTCTGAAAGAGTCTTTAGGGTTAAACCAGTTTACATAGGGTTCTATATCTAAAAACTGCTTATAATTGGTTCCCCAATAACTGTTTAGGGTACGTATGGTCTGATACTTGGTTCTTCCCCATTCTTTCCATTTAATCATCGACCATTTAGAGTGGTCGAAAACGGCAAAATAAGACGGATTGGGATACTGCTGATTTTCATAGGCATAGCCTAACTCTTGTTGTGGCGTATTTACAACCGATATAAAAAGTATCTGCCCACGTGCCTGTAAGTCCTTGTATCGTTGGCATACCTCCTTTACAAAACCAGCCGCTTTGGCAATAGAAGGCTGGTGTGCAAAGCTGAAATGGTTGTTATCATAATAATGCGTCAGGGGTTTTCCCTTAAAATCTGTTACGGCCTCTTCTAAAGCCCAGAAGCCCGGCGTAAAGGCAATATGCCTACCTAAATGTATTCTTATAACAAGCTTTACTTTAAGGTTATTTACAACATGATTTATCTGGTTATCTATCTGTGCCCAATCACCTTTCGAATCAGCCTTGGGGTATATTCTGTCCCACATAACGGTCAAGGCTACCGCATTACACCCGGCTCCTACCATTTTGTTCATGGCACTGATGCCATGATTCATGGTTGCCTCTAAATTTAAAACACCATGAACAATATATCTTTTAGGAGGGGTCTGTGCAAATGAAGAGACCGATAAGTTAAATACTAAGAAAGCCAGTAAACAAAAGTAATGTGAAAGTCTGTTCATAAGTTTTATTTCATTTCGTAGTACACTTGTTCCAACTCAAATTCCTGGGTATATCCGGCACGACCTCTAACAATTTCCTGAATATTGATAGATTTTACACCCTTATTTCTGACAGAAGTAGAATCAAAGAATTGTTTTACATCTTGTACATTATCTATTTTAGAATTAATGATTAAGCCTTTTTCCAATAAAATAGATACACTATTGTAAGACGCCTTTTTTCCGTCTTCCGTTGTAATTGTTACAGCAAAATGGGGAGGTTGAAAAAACAAATTTAATAGTTTACCGAACCAGGTACGTGAAGTTTTTATTTTTAATACCATTAGTGTATTAACTGAACTATCCGCAGGAATGTTATAATCTTGTCCGAATCGTAATTTTTTGCGCTCGCTTTTGATGGGTTTCAGTGTTTTTGTTACGGGTTGTTTGGCTAATAATAAACGGTTATCCCAAATCTTTACAGGTTTATAATGCTGCAAAAGTGCCAGCAATGTCTGCGTTTCATCGCCCCAGGCATATTTATTATCCGTACTTTCAACCCCATAAATTACAAAATCAGGCGCACTGGCTGAAAGATATTTCTCCCGGTTTTTATTATCTAAAAACTCATTATAGGCCTGATAAGACTGAAGCGTAGGGCGAGGATTGTAATTAAGCCTGTTGAAATAAATTTCTGAAATTTCGTTCGGTACAATATCTACACTTTTATTGCCTATAGTATTAATCACATCATTCGGGTATGTTCTTTGAGGTTTATAATCAGGCTTGTAGGTGGAGAAGGCATCTCTAAAGTATTGAGGAAAAATATAAGTTTTTGTGCGTAGGTTATCAGGTATTGAAAAAGTAACCTTTCCAAAGATGGGTTGATAAAATATAAGATAAAAAACAATATTCAAGGCTACCAACACCCAACCGCCAACTCTGAGCCATAAGTTAGTAGCAAAAAAAGGTAAGAGTAAAAGGGGAAGGTTGGCCAGTTTAACAAAAGCCGTAATATGCCCATCATCAGCCCGGACAAAAGCGTATTTAACGAGAATGAAAGCTATGATTACACTACAACCCCATACAAAAAGATTATCGACCAATGGTAAACTCAACTTTCTGTACTGCATAAGATTTTTGACTGCGTATATTATTCCTAACGCAACCAATATAGCCCAGATAACAAAGGCAGCAATTACCAACCGGAGCCTGCTGTCGGGGAAAAGAGACTGTGCCTCGTTATAGCCACTGATTACTTTGATACTTGAATAAAAATATTGCAACAAATCTGTTTTAAGCAGTAGCGACAAAACCCATAAGACAAGCGCACTACTGATAATGTATAAGAGAAACTCTGTAAGCGAAAGACGTTTGGTAAAAAATGAATAAACAGTTAAGACCCCCACAAAGCCCAAACCAATGATGCCATAATTTGCCTTCACAAAAAAAGTAATAATACCCGCTAAAACAGCATAAGAGAGTAGCCAGTGGTTTTTTATTTGCAGAAATCGTATGCCCAAAAAGATAGACGAATAAAACAAAAGAAAATGCACCCACTCACCATACATGGAAGATACAAAAAAGAACACCACAAAATGAGCCACTAACTGATAAAGCCTGAGAGGTTTAGGCAATAATAGAAATAATAAAAGACCTATATTAGCGAAAAAGAAGAGGTCGAACAGGAAAAGTTCAAAGGGGTGCGTAATGATGGCAAACCGTTGTGTTAAGGTACCTAAAGGGCCATAAGTATAAATAATATCCTTCCCGAATGTCAGTCTTTTTTCTTTGGCTAATTCAAGGGCAATTCTCCACGAATTATCAATACCACCTGCCGGATTTTCATAAATCCGATAATAAGGAAATACTAAAATAATCAGCAATAAGACATACAAAAATTTTAACCAGAAACTGTGGATTTCCCACTTCAGAAATTTTACCATTACATTTTATACTTCAAGCCAATTGAAAGGATAGTTACGGGTAAAGAGAGCCTATAGTACAACAAAGGTAGATACACAACGCTAAAAAAAAAGGCTTTCAACCAAGGGTTGAAAGCCTCTATATAGATTAGTATCTATTTACATATCATTTAACTTGCTTTTATTGCGGCTATAAATGAAATAAACAACAAAGCCCAGTAACATCCAGCCAATAGCAAATTTTTGTGCCTTGCTATCAAGTAATGCCATCAAAGCAAAGTTGGTAACGATGCCTAATGGCCCGATAACATATACCATAGGGGTTTTAAATGGTCTTTCACGGTTTGGTTCTCTGTAACGCAAAATCAATACAGCTAAACATACCATAGCAAACGCAAACAGCGTACCAAAGCTCGTCATATCGCTTAATATACCGATAGGTGTGAACGAGGCTACTAAAGAAACTACTAAACCTACTAAAATTGTGCTTTTCCACGGTGTTTGCCATGTCTGATGAACTTCTTTAAAGAAATTAGGTAATAAACCATCTTTCGCCATTCCTAAGAATACACGGGTTTGGCCTAACATCATCACTAGCATTACCGAAATCAGACCGGCGGTTGCAGCAGCAGTAATAATAAATACAGCCCAGGGCTGGCCAACTTTATCAAAAGCCATGGCAACAGGTGCTTTCAGTGCATCACCGGTAATATCTTTATAATTCATCATACCCGTTAGTACCAACGATACAAGAATGTACAGAATAGTACAAATTAAAAGAGAGGCAATGATAGCAAATGGAATATCTTTTTTAGGATTAATGGCTTCGCCGGCAGAGGTAGAAACCACATCAAAACCAATATAAGCGAAGAAGATTGCAGCCGCACCACTAAAAATACCTTTCCAGCCGTAGGCTTCTTTGGCAATACCATCTTCATGCACTACCATTTCCGGTTGAGGGATAAAAGGCTCCCAGTTACTATAATTAACAAAGAAAGCACCTACAATAATCACAAATATAACGGCAGCTACTTTTAGAATCACAATAAGGTTATTGGTGTTAGCTGCTTCTTTAATACCTTTTACCAGAATCCAGGTTACTAACCAGGTGATAAGAAAAGCAGGCAAGTTAAGGGCAAATGAAGGTGCATCAAGCCCATTGGCTTGGGCATAAGTAGTAGCCGACCAAGGGTCGTTGCGTAGGTAAAAAGGAATATCTACACCAAATAAATGAACTAACTTATTGAAATAACCCGACCAACTCACAGCAACCGTCATAGCTCCCATCGCATATTCGAGAATCAAACCCCAACCAATAATCCATGCAAAAAGCTCACCGATTGTACCGTAAGCATAGGCATAAGCCGAGCCTTCAACCGGAAGCATAGAGGCAAACTCAGAATAGCAAAGGGCAGCAAATACACAGCCTATACCTGCTATAATAAATGAAAGTGCTAACGCCGGACCGGCATGGTAGTGAGCAGCAGTACCTGTTAATACAAATATACCCCCTCCGATAATACCACCAATCCCGATAGCGGTAAGACTCCACTTACCCATTATCCTTTTGAGTTGGTTATTCTTAATATCTGCTTCGTAAGCAGACATTGGCTTCTTACGCCAAATACTGTTTTCCATACGTCTTTTTAGAGTTGTTTTTGGTTTGTTTCGAATTATATTGCAATATACTGTAAAAAACACTTGATTTACCAAACCATTTAATCAAAAAACGAAATATTCTTTTATTTTTTGTCTTTTTACTTCAAAAAAGTAGTACGTATATTTATATATATGAAATATTATTTACCGGACTCATCTACCTTTCTATCTTTGTTCTTCATCAGGTCGAATATATAGCTCACTCATGATACCCTGATTAACAGTATCTTTTACCGGAATATGCGGTAAAACACATCATTAAATAAAATTTATTTTAATATAAGTTCTGAACTCCTTTAATTTGCTCCGGTTTAATGTTTTTATTGATTCAGGCATATACAAGTACATTCAATAAACTATTATCAATCACTTTTATCTTATCATTATTACAACACTACTAAGGCTCGCATGACCAAAAAGCAAATTAACTGGGTAGGATTTTTAGTTGGAATTTTACTGTTCAGTATCAGTTTATTCCGTGAAACTTTGTTTATTAATTCTTACTTCGGAATTTATACATTACTATTTCTGAAATCTGCTTCTATATTAGTTTTAGGCTACTTCTTTGCCAGAATCATTGGTGTCAGACCCATCAGGTTTTTAATAGTAGGTATCTGTTTTGAAGCCTTCATACGATTGACAATGCCATTCGCTGGCCCAATCAACGATAGGGTTAAGAAAATATATAAATACCCGACTTTAAAAAATATCATTTTCCCGATAACCGATTATGCCCAGAATATAGCCCGTAATATTGGCTCAGATATGGGCTCGGTTCAGTACTTTGAAACAGGGAGCAGATATGACGAAGAACTCTTTTATACCTTTGAGCCAAGCCAGTTCAGCTTTAAACATATTAATTTCGATAATGAATACAGCATTAATTCAAAAGGTGCAAGAGACGACGAAGCCTCATTGCAGAAGCCGGAGATAATTTTTATTGGTGATTCATTTACTACCGGAATAGGTGTAAATCAGGACGAAACTTTTTCGAGTAAAGTAGAAAAAGCATTGCAGAAGAAAACCCTTAATATTGGAGTACCTTCTTATGGCACAGCAAGAGAGTCATTGTTTCTGAAAAGATTCGATTTAGACTCTTGTAAATATATAGTATTGCAATATTGCAACAATGATGATAATGAGAATAAGGCCTTTGTTGATAATAATTTCAAACTCAATAAAAGGTCTGAAAAAGACTACAAAGACGCCCAGATTTATAATGAATTGGTTTTACATTATTATCCTTTCAGATATACCTATTCATTATTCGCCAAGAAGTTGCTCTATACCTTAGCAGATTTGATGGCTAAAAAAACGACCAGCCAACCGCAGGCAAAAGCAGTGACTAATGACCCAGTTATAAACTTCTTTAAGATTCTTCAAGGCATACAAGCTACTTACCCTGAGAAAAAAATTATCGTTTTTGAATTGGGTTTATTTGCTACGTCAGAAGAGTTTTACAAGGAACTAAAAAAACTGGTAGAAACTCATCAACTTAAGAATGTTGAACTGATAGACACCTCAAAATTCATCAATTGCGATGGATGCTATTATAGCCTTGATTTTCATATCAAACCCAAGGGGCACCAGCTAATGGCTGATACATTGGTGAATTACCTGAAAAAATAAAAAGCCTGATTGTCGGTCAGGCTTTTCAGATATATTTCTAAATCAGAATTTAGGACAAGATAACTCCTTCTTCATTCTTCTGCTTCTTGACCTTTTCTTTTCAATCGGGTCAAACTGATAAGCTATTGAGATTTCGTGCGAACCACCTGTTGAAAACCCTAAGCTTGAAACAGTAATATCGTAGCTATAACCAATAGAAAAATTATCCTGCCGTACCCCAACTAAAAAAATAAGCGCATCATGATTGGTACGTGTAATGTCTTTTTTCTTAATCGGGATACCTCTGTACCAAAGCCCCAGAGTAAGTGGTGAATAAGTAGCATAAAAACCCAAATCCAATTGGTCGAACTTACCTTGTCTTTTATATAAGAATGCAGGCGATACCGAAAACTCTCTATCTACATTAGCTGCATTTGAATACGGATTATTTAATGGGATTCTTAAACCTCCGCTTACGCTTATTTTCATGGGTACAAATGATTGCTCTCCGCCAAGTGCCGAATTGAAAGTAAAAGAAGGCTGAGTCAGATGATGGGTAGATACCCCCAACCAGGATTTACTGTTATAAAATAAGGCTCCGGCACTATAATCTATGTATTGGATGGGTCTGATATTTCTCGGGTCTCTTATCAGAGGGTCATCAGTCGGAAGACCCGTATAGCCTGAATTGGTGTATTGGTCGCCAAAAGTAAGTCCCAAATAATTAAGTGTTTTATTGGCATAAGTTCCTTGTACTCCCAGGCGTAAGAAGTTTTCTTCGTTGATTCTTACCTGATAAGAGTAAATAGCACTGAATTCTGTACTTTTTATTCTGGCCGGACCCTGAGAGTCGTTAGTCGCTAAAATACCGATACCACTATTCAATTTTTCTATATAATGATCAAACGAAAAAGAAGCAGTAACAAAGTTGGCGTCAATAGAAGGCCACTGGTTGCGGTAGTTGGCAATCAATCGGGGTGCATAGGCTCCTCCTGCAAAGGCAGGATTCTGGTATAAAGGGGCTGCATAAAACTGCGAAAACTGGGGGTCTTGTGCCAGGCTATTCAAGCAAACTGTACACAAAAGGACAATTCGTAAATAAAGTTTTTCCATTGCCTATGTTTGATAGGAGATATGATGTTTTTCTAAAGCAAATTTCATTCCAAAGCACGGTTTTAAGTTTTATGAAAAGGTTTTTATACGAAAATACTGTTTTTTGTAACATTTATCTACAAAATAACGTCATAGATATAGTTTTGGTGTAAATCAACTAAAAAATGTAGATTGTTGACCAATAACGAAATGTTTAAGCTCGAATATCAAATATTTTTCTTTTAAATCTCGTTAAAATTTTTAGAAGCAAAGTCTTACAATTTTGATTTATTTTTAATAAGTTTAGTATTTATAATATTTAACGAACTATGTGGGGTGGTATTGGTACTAATCTAAGGATTTTTTTTATTGCAGCCACATTATCTTCTACTTCTATTTTATCCTTTTGTCAGGAGTTCTATGTAGGTGGTAAAAAATGTATAAGTGTTCCTGCTACGCCACCAGGGCCGGGTGGAGGTACTGGTGGGCAGGCGCAGAGTGCAGACTGTAATGAGCCAACCGTTTTTTTTGACACAAATCCGAATACAACCGCCTGGCTATGGGATTTTGGCGACGGTAGTGCTACTGCTACTACCCGTAACCCACAACATAGTTATGCAGCGGTTGGTACTTATACCGTTACATTAACCCGTACAATAGGTGCTGTTGTGCAGCCCCCGGTTACAGAAACCGTAACCATCAGCCAGCCGCCTGTGCAACCCATGTTCTTCAAAAAAATCAGTGCCGATACTACTGTTTGCGATGGCAAGACCGTCACATTAAATCCTTATAAAGATTCAGGCCCTCCGGCAGGTGTAACCTACCTGTGGTTTCCGAAAGGACAAACAACGCCAACCATTGATGTTGATTCGGCAGGCTGTTATTCAGTAGAAGTGTTTGACCCCTCTGGTCAGTGTTCACGCATAGCAAAAATCAATGTAAAATTCTGTTTACAGGAAACCAGTAGCGGAGGCGGTGAAAAATGGTATTTTGGCAAAGGTGCTACGCTTGAGTTTGGGTTAAATCCTGCATCAGTGCTTCCGCCTGATACATTGGCCAATAGTGGAGACCTTTTTGAAGACCCTGAAGAAGAAGACCCGACGTATATACCTGTAGAACCAAGTTCCAGCAATGCGCTTGATACACCCGAGGGCGCTGCTATGGTATATGGTCCTAAAGGCAGTCTGTTGTTCTATACCGATGGGGTAACAATATATGGTAGCAACGATCAGCCATTGGCGTTTGTGCCTCCGCTTACTGATAGTAATTTAGGCGGAACTAATACATCAACGCAATCTTCGCTCATTATTCCAAAGAATTCCTGTAATGAGTGCCCGCATCATCTTTACTATGTTTATACTTTAAATAAGACAACGGGGCTTTTATCTTACAGTGTAGTTGATTTACGCAGAGATGATGGTAAGGGAGCCGTTGTAGAAAAAGATATTCCGGTGAGTTTTACAACCAGCCCGCAGATTGCCACCAGAGTAGCATTTGATGATAGTGGGAATGAGGTAGGCTACTACATCTATTCGCACGATAGTAAAACAAACGAGTTCAGAATACTGAAAGTTGATTCTACGGGTACAACAGAAAAAGTGCAGACCTTAGGAATGATTCCCTCAGATACAACAGGCTATATGCGCATTTCTCCGTCGGGGGACAAGTTAGCAATGGCCATCGTAAAAAATGGGAAAAACTATATTGAAGTATATGATATAAATACCGAGACCGGAGATCTGACACTAAGCCTGACTATTGACCTGAAAACTACTGCGCCCCCCATGGTGTATGGCCTGGAGTTTTCGCAGGATGGTGAGAAACTATATACTACCCTGAGAGGAGACCCCTCTAAAGGCAAGAAATCTTATTTATATCAACTGAATCTGAATCGTAGAGATCCGGTTGTTATCAATAATACAAAAATCAGAATAGATTCGTCAGCAACCGATATTTTTGGTGCCATACAAATGGGGCCTACCAATGCAGGTGGTGGAGGAGCTATCTATATGGCGGTAGATGGTAGCGATAGAGTGCCTTATATTTCGCAGCCCGAAGTAGTGGGTAATGCAAGTGAAGTGGGCTATGTGCCACTTACCGGAGGCTTTGGCGCAGAAGTAAAAGGTACCAGTCGTTACGGATTTCCGAATGTGGTTCATGCCAAACCTATACAGGACGGCGAAGGGTTAAGTGCTACATTTGAAGGTACCTGTCAGGGTCAGCCAACAATATTTAAAACCCAAGGAATATGTAGTCCAATGAAAAACAAAGTCTCTTGGGACTTTGGTGATGGGGCAACCGGCAATGGCACAGAGGTTTCTCATACCTATGAGAAAGAAGGTAGGTATATTATTAAAATGACCGTTGACGTTTTCTCGGAAACCTTCATCAGTAAGAATGTTAATATTCCGATTGTAAGTAATCTTTTAGGTAATGCGCTCAGAGAGAATTGCAATACATTTACGGTAATAGATACCGTTTATATTAAACCTACTCCGGTGATTAACCTCCCTGATTCGGCCTTTGTCTGTGTACTCAAAGGGGCAACTTTACTCTTAGACCCTAAAGCCCAGAGAACCTTTGACCCTCAGTATCTCTGGAGACCGACTTCTGAAACTACTCCAACCATTACCGTCAGTGCTTTGGCAACCTATAGTGTTGAGGTAGCCAATAAGTTTGCTTCAAGAAGTGGTAATGTTTTCTGTCCGGCAAAAGATGAGGTAATAGTAAAAGAGGGGTGTGAACCACTATTATTTGTACCGGAAGCATTTACACCTAATGGAGATGGTATTAATGACAGGTTTGAATTACCCAATGAATTTATCAAAGACTTTGACCTGAAAATTTATAACCGCTGGGGTGAAATAATTTTTGAATCTTTCGATACCGAAAAACTGTGGGACGGTACCTATAAGGGTAAACTAATGGCTCCCATGCTTTATGCCTTTGTGGTGAGTTATAAAAGTCTGTATTTTCCTTACCGACCGAAAATAACCAAAACCGGAGGTATTCTATTAATAAAATAAGATTTCTTCAAAAATACATAGTAGGTCATTTCCTCTGTAAAACCTTTGACAAGATAGTTCAATTAAAATATCAGATACTGATACTTTAAATGGTTTTTCTATAGAAAACACCGAAAATATCGTATATTTGATAAATAAAAAAGAGAGATTTCTCACCGATTTCATGCGACAAGATTATATAAAAGGAGATAGCGAAGGACTCTCACCGATAGAAAAAGAAATAGAAAAAGCCCTGCGACCTCTTTCGTTTGACGACTTTACAGGACAGGATAAAATTCTTGAAAATCTGAAAATCTTTGTTCTGGCTGCTAAACAAAGAAAAGAAGCACTTGACCATGTACTTTTGCATGGCCCTCCGGGTTTAGGCAAAACCACGCTTTCGCATATCATTTCTAACGAGTTAGGTACTAACATTAAAATAACTTCGGGTCCGGTTTTAGACAAGCCCAGCGATCTGGCAGGTTTACTAACCAACCTTGATTCTTTTGATGTTCTTTTTATTGACGAGATTCATCGGCTGAATCCTATTGTGGAAGAGTATCTTTACTCGGCGATGGAAGATTATAAGATAGATATTATGCTTGATTCTGGCCCTAATGCCCGAAGTGTGCAGATTAGCCTGAATCCGTTTACCTTGATTGGAGCTACCACCCGTGCAGGATTATTAACCTCACCCCTCCGTGCCAGGTTCGGTATCAATTCCCGGCTTGAGTATTATGATGCTGAATTGCTGTCTAAAATTATCAAACGCTCTTCTTATATATTAAATACGCCCATCAGCGATGAGGGTGCTTATGAAATTGCCCGACGTAGCCGTGGTACACCCCGTATTGCTAATAACCTACTCAGACGTACCCGGGATTTTGCACAGGTAAAAGGGAACGGAAAAATTACTTTAGAAATTGCAGAAATAGCCCTGACAGCCCTTGATGTTGACCAGGACGGCTTAGACGAAATGGATAACCGTATTCTGCAAACCATTATCGAAAAATTCAAAGGTGGCCCGGTAGGATTATCAACCATTGCTACAGCAGTAGGAGAGGAAGCCGAAACCATTGAAGAGGTTTATGAGCCATTCCTGATTCAGGAAGGGTATCTGAAACGTACCTCACGAGGAAGAGAAGCTACTGAAAAAGCTTACAAGCACCTGAATATTTTGCCTAAGTACCGGATGGGCGAGTTGTTTTAGAAGAATACATCTTCAAATTGCCGGATTTCAAAATTCTGCCCGACAATAATAGCAATAATATCGAAACGTATTTTGCCTCGCCAGTCTTTCTGATAAACATAGTTTTCGGCTGTTTTCATGAGAAGGCTGGCTTTGGCTTTTGAGATTGTCTGTTCAGGAAAACCATAAATGACTTCGGTGCGGGCTCTTACTTCTACAAAAATCAGCCAGTTATCTTTTTCGGCAATAATATCTATTTCTCCTTTGCCAAATACATAGTTTCGTTGAAGAATCTTATATCCTTTTTGTAGCAGAAAATTGACTGCCATTTCTTCTGCTTTATTTCCGGTCTCATTATGTTGTGCCATCGGTTGAGAAATTTGTGGGGCGAACCTTTGGTTCGGCAAAATTCGGCAGGATTTTATAAGCCTTTCCATGCCCCGGTTGTGCAGAGAAATAATATTACCAAACGAACTTTTAAAAGCTATTCAGATAACTAAGCTAACTCCGCAATGACAGTCTCACCACCCACAGGACGGTCATCAATATTTACTAAGATTTTAGCATCAAGCGGTAAGAAAATATCAATTCTTGAACCGAATTTTATAAAACCAAATTCAGTACCTTGCTCTACTTTTTGCCCTTCTTTTACATACCAGCATAAACGACGAGCCAAAGCCCCTGCTATCTGTCTGAAAAGTACTTCTGTACCATTGGCATGTTTTACTACAATGGTTGTTCTTTCGTTATCAGTACTCGATTTCGGATGCCACGCAACCAGGTATTTTCCGGCATGATATTTAAAGTAAGAAACAATACCCGAAATAGGATTGAAATTGATATGCACATTGATAGGCGACATAAAGATAGATACTTGTCGGCGCGGTTCTTTGAAATACTCCGTTTCTACTACTTCCTCAATCACAACCACCTTTCCGTCGGCAGGAGCAATTACGTGCTTTGAATTTACCGTGGTAGTGCGGGTAGGCTTGCGGAAGAATTGAAGAATAATAAACAAAAAAACAATACTGACACCAATGAGTACATTATGCACAAGAGTATTGTCCGGTACGAAGTAGCGCACTAACCCGTTAAGAATTACTAATGCAATAATTGTTAGAGAAATGGTTCCTGTACCCTCTTTATGTAGTGTCATTTTTAATCTGCTGGTTTTTTGAACCACAAATATAATCAACGCAAAGATTTTGCGTTATCTTCACGGCTCAAATATTTATCATATTGTGTGAATAACCTGTGGATAAGTGGGTGTTTCACGTGGAAAACTTTCTAATCTTCTATGTATCAATTGTTTTTTTGGCAGAACTGGTCTAAAACAGAGAAACTCATAAGCGTATGTATTTTACTGATTCTGCTGTTTTCATTGGTGTTTTTAGGCTTCTATTGGTATCATGGTCTTGATAGTGTTATTCACTGGGACGTCTTGAGTGAATTAGATGAAATACCTACAGTTACCAATAGTTTTTCAGACGGGCAATTGAAATACACCATTAACGGAAATGCCTATCTGGTAAAAGAGCGTTTTTTAGCCTCAAAAATGGAAACCAATGTGGGGGCAACTTATATATTCTTAGGTTTATTTGTCATAGGGATTAATCTTTTACTATCGGCCTTTTCGGCTTTGCCCCGCTATTGGTTTTTAGGGGGTATGGTAGCTTTAGCTGGCGTATTCATTACATTCAGATTAGAAAATGTTTTTAATATTACTAATCAGGCAGGCTTTCTGGTGGCGTTTGCAGGCTTTGCAGGGTTAGCTTTTTATTTGAATAATTTTGCCACTAAAGCCAGTTTCATTAAAAGATTTACAGGTTTTCTGCTACTGACTATTATTGCTTTCTGGGTTATTCAGTCTTTCTCAAAAATAAGTCATCCATTCTTAGCACTTGCCTCGTATGGCTTATTGTCTGCTATCGTTTTTACCGTGCTGTTTGTGCTGCTCATCGCGCACGAAATTGTAGCTTCTTTGGTTTGGGTGGTTTCAAATTCAGGTATTAAGGGCAAAAGTTCACTAAATCAGTTCCTGATTGTTTCGAGTATTTACTTATTAAATATCCTGCTGATATTCTTAGAAAGACACCAGTACATTGACTGGAATATTCTTGCTCTCAGCCCCATGGTATTATATATTATTTCAACAGTTCTGGGTATATGGGGTTTCAGAAATGTAAGCGAAGAATCTGATAGTTTCAATTTCAGAACCATCGGTGCCTGGTTATATCTGGGGCTGGCAATTATAGCTACGGCAACTATCAGTTTAGCATTTGCCACAGGTAATGACCCTCTGATTGATGCTTTTCAAAGTTTTATTATAGGTGTACATCTGGTAATGGGTTTTGCCTTTTTCTTGTATGTGATACTTAATTTTATACAAGCCATGCAGAAGGGTTTACCCATACATAGAATACTGTACAGACCACAATTTTTAGAACTGTCTCTCTTTCGTTTAGGGGCATTGGTGGGTATTGTTACATTGTTTTCGCTGAAGAATTTTTATATATACTATCAGGCAAATGCCGGGTACTATAACACGATTGCTGATTTTTATAAGGCAAGTAATGATTTATCTTATGCCGAAGCCTTTTACAAAGAAGCTACCCATAACGATATTCGCAATCATAAGTCAAACTATGCTTTGGCTACTTTGGCTATGGAAGGAAACGATAAAAACAATACAGGAGCATTTCTGAAAAACGCTTTAGAGAAAAACCCAAGCCCTTATGCTTACGCAGGATTAAGTAAGGTTCTGCAGGAAAAGGATATGTTTTTTGATGCCTTGTTTACGCTACAAGAAGGTGTTCGGAAATTCCCGGCTAATCAACAGCTATTAACTAATTTAGCCTGGCTATATGAAAAAACTAAAGTAACAGACTCGACCTTATTTTATCTTAATAAAGCCAAAGAAAACTGTACAGATTGCGATTTGGCTGATGCCAATCTGTTGGCTTATCGTCTGAAATATGCTAAAGCTGATACGCTGAAAAACCAAGCAGAAGAAAAAAACAGTATATCTATTACCCTTTTAGCTAATCAATCAGCTAAAAGGATAAATGAGATAAGTACGGCAACACTAAAATTGGGAAGTGATTCGGCATTGAACGTGAGTCAATTTGCGTTGATTTATAACCATACTACAGCAGCCACCGAAAAGTCGCTTTTGTCGGGCAAAGATTTACAGAAAATTCAACAAAAATCAGCCAATCAGGGCTTTTATGAAGATTTAGAGTTTGCCATTGCTTCTCAGAATTATTACAGAGAAAATAAAATAGAAGGATTGAAGCAGTTAACGATACTTGCCAACGATTCAACCAGAAAAAAGCAATTATACAATCAGGTTGTGGGTATGTGGTATTTGCAACAGGGGGTATTTGATAAAGCCATCGTACACCTGACAAGAGCAGGTGATAAAGCCTCTGCCGAGGTCTTGCAGAAACAGGATTATGTGATTTCTATCCCAGAGTACCAACAGGCACAGGCAGAAGAGTTGTTAAAAAATGCCAGAACCAAAGCGGATTTTGATAAGGCACTTAGCAGAAGCCCTTTGAATCCTGTGCTCATCAGTAAAACATTAGATTTTTATAATACAAAATTGAACAAGCCTAATGAGGCATACAATCTTGTTTTCAATGCCTTGCAGGTAAACGATAACAGTGTTGAACTCTGGAAATTGTATGTATTACAATCTTTAAAAGTCGGGGTAGAAAATTATGCCGAAGAGGGGCTTGAAAAAATTCGTTTACTGGCAAGCGCTACCGATTACCAAGCGTTTCTTTCCACCTATCAAGCCCAAAAAGCATTGATGGAAAAAAGCAAGGTTGGTTTTGAATGATGAAATATATTTGAACTTGAAATAATGAGGCAGTACCTAAATGCCTCATACACTCATGTACTCACTCATTAAGAATTACTAATGAAAATAATTGAGACTACCAATATTTCTAAGCGCTACATTATGGGTAGCGAAATAATTGATGCTTTAAAGTCAGTTACCATTTCAGTCAACAAGGGAGAATACGTGGCATTCATGGGGCCGTCTGGTTCAGGAAAATCTACACTGATGAACATCATCGGTTGTCTGGATTCTCCGACGGGAGGACGTTATGTATTGAATAACCAGGACGTGAGTAGTATGAGTGAGAATGAATTAGCCGAAGTAAGAAATAAAGAAATTGGTTTCGTTTTTCAGACTTTCAATCTTTTGCCTCGTCAATCTGCTTTAGAAAATGTAGCACTACCACTTATTTATGCAGGCTACACCAAATCTCAACGCACCGAGAAAGCCATGCAGACGCTTAAAAACGTAGGTCTGGAAAACAGAGCCCATCACAAACCAAATGAATTATCAGGTGGACAGCGTCAACGTGTGGCTATTGCCAGAGCCTTGGTGAACGACCCCAGTATATTACTGGCCGATGAACCTACTGGTAACCTGGATACAAAAACCTCTTACGAAATCATGGAGTTGTTTGATCAGCTATACTCAAAAGGTAATACGATTGTAATGGTAACGCACGAAGAAGATATAGCCCGGTATTCGCACAGAATTGTTCGGTTACGCGATGGTCTGGTAGAGTCTGATAAGGTGAATGCTACGCCAACTAACCCCCGGGAGATGGCAAAATTGTTTGCTGAAAAGACCAAAGAATAATTTTTAGAGACGTCTTAAACTAATCGGCATTTTTTTTCGTTAATAATCATATATCAAATACCATAACTAATTTAACTTATTACTATGAAAAAAACAGTATTACTACTCTCATTTTTATTCTCAATTACTTCTTTAGTTTTTGCACAAAAAGCGAGTCCACATGTAACTGCTGAAAGCAAAAATGTAAAAGTAACTTATGGACAACCCTCTAAAAAAGGACGTGTAATTTTCGGAGGCTTAGAAAAGTTCGGAACAGTGTGGAGAACGGGAGCAGATGAAGCAACAGAAATTACTTTTGCCAAAGATGTAAAATTTGGTGGTAAAGCAGTAAAAGCAGGTACTTATACACTTTTCTCTAAATTAGGAGAGAAAGAGTGGACAATCATATTAAACAGTGAGTTGAAACAATGGGGTGCTTACGGCTACGAAAAAATCAAAGACAAAAACGTAGCAGAAGTAACAGTACCTGTAAAAACATTGTCAACGCCAGTTGAAAAGCTAACAATCACTACTGATGATAAGGTTTTAACCATCGCCTGGGATACCACTCAAGTGAGTGTTCCCATGGAGTTTTAGGGTTTAGGTAAGTGTAGTGATAAAAAGCAGAGGCATGTGCTTCTGCTTTTTTTGTTGCCTGCTTATATTAATATGGCACGAAACATGTTATTTTTACATAAATTCCAGATGTCAGAAAAAAGAGTAAAATTTTTTTAGACATTGGTCGTTTGTATAGAGAAGTAAAATGGCGTTTAACAAAAATGAGAGTTCTACCAATAATCATCTTAGGAACAGGCCTTTTAACAGGTATTCATGCTGTGGCACAAACCCCGACACCAAGTTCGGTTCCGACTGCTAAGAAAAGAAAGGCAAAAGATATATTAAAAGATGCCGTTGAAATAGGCGGTGGTCCTAAGGTATCGGCTGGTGCTTCTGCGTCCGGAGGTGTTTCTTCTTCTGCTTTGGGCTCTAAAGATGGGTCTGTAGCCTCACCTAACCTGAATATTTCAAGTGTAGATGATGCCAAGAAATTTGCCACAGAAACCTTACCGGATTTGGGATTAAAGATTTCAAAGAGCTTCAAGAAGGTAAAGAAAGAACTGAAAAGTCTTAAAAAAGAATTTAACGGCCGAGATTATGAGGGTTTGAAAGTAGAAAAACAGATTCTGCGGCAGGGAAGCGGTAGCCGACTAACCTATAGTGAGTTTTATACGCTGAAAGAATACAAACAACCCGATTTATACAGCCGTCATTTATTCTGGTTCGATCATAAAGCTAATAGAATAGTAGAAGGTATAGGACGAGACAAAGAAAGAAATGACCTGATGCACGGGCCCTATAAAAAATATTTAGGTGATCTATTGGTAGAAGAGGGGTGGTATTATATGGGTACAAAACACGGCCGCTGGGAGCTATATGATAAAAACAATAACCTGCTTAATAAAGAATATTTTGAGAAAGGCTTCTCTCGTGACGCCACTATCAGTTACTATGATGAGTCAAAACATAAAATCAAAGAAGTGATTCCTAAAAACTATGATAAGGTAACCGGTGAATACTTTCTGTTTAACGAAAGTGGCACACTGGCCGAACAGGGAATGATGGATGATAGTGTGAAAATAGGCCAGTGGGTAGAGTATTATCCTACCGGAAACAGACGTAAAAAAGAAGTTCAGTATGGCAAAGATTGTTTTGATACTACCTTTGAATCATACATAATCAGAGAATATGACGAGCGCGGGAAGATGGTTTTTGAGTCTCCGAAAGTGAAGAAAAATTAAATAATTTGATAGAAGCAAAAGGCTTTTTTCTTAGTTTTTCTCATTTTTTTTCTTATCTTTGTTAGTGCTCTTGCAACGCAAAGAAATGACTACACTATCCGCTGATGATTTAATTTACGGCTATATAAATGGTATTTTTCCGATGGCCGATTCTGATGGAACACTTTATTGGTACTCTCCGGACCCCCGTGCCATTATACCCATAGATACCTACAGACCCCCCAAATCTCTGAAACCAATCATTAATAAAAATTTATTTGAAGTCCGTATCGACTACGATTTTCGGGCGGTAATGGAAGCATGTTCCAAACCACGCAGAGACTCAGAAGATACCTGGATTTCGGAAGAAATTATAGATGCCTATACAAGGCTTCATCAGATTGGATTTGCTCACAGTATAGAGGCTTATCTGGATAATCGTTTAGTAGGCGGGCTCTATGGCGTATCTATAGGGTCGGCGTTTTTTGGTGAGTCTATGTTTTATACCGAACCCAATGCCTCAAAAGTAGCCTTTAATTACCTGATGGAATTGCTCAAAAAACAAAAGTTTGAGCTATTAGACACACAATTCATCAATGACAACGTAAAACGTTTTGGAGCCATAGAAATCAGTAAGGCAGAGTACATGAAAAAACTCAAAAGAGCTACCAGCCGCAAAGCCAGATTTACTGAGGTCGAAGTTGAACATCTGTTTAATCCGCTTACTTCTTGAAATTATTAATTCCTTCGTCTAAGAATTTAATAAAATCTTCTGTTGAACTATAACCAATGGCTTGTTTCACAATCAGCTTGCCATTTGTATCTTCAATGACATAATAAGGCTGTGCATTATTATTATACTTGGTAATTTCAAGATCCATGTTTTTATCGCCAATGGTTTCTTTCAATTCCTCGTCGTATTTCGAGATATATTGTTTTTCTTTTGGTAATGCCTTTTTATCATCCACGTACAACGAAGCAATCACAAACTCGTTTTTAAGTCTTTCTAACACTTCCGGTTTAGGCCATACATTCTCTTCCATCTTGCGGCAATTAGCACAGGCATAACCAGTGAAATCGATAAATATAGGCTTGTTTACTTCTTTGGCATAAGCCAGCGCATCGTCATAGTCATAAAAGCCCTGTAAATCGTGCGGCAAGGCTCTGAGCTTAGAACCATCTGCTACTGTCGTGTTCAGGGCTTTAGGAGGCAATAAACCCGATAAAAGGCTTAATTCTCTGCCTTTAACAAAACCGGAAGCCATATAGGCTGTAAATGCAAAGAAGATAAACGCAAAAACCACACGTTGTACACTGTACTTGGTAACCTTATTGTCTTTAGGCAAACGGATAATTCCTAAAATATATAAGCCAATAGCTGCAAAAATAACAATCCAGATACCCAAGAAAAGATTACGGGAAATCAGGTTGAAATGGTAAGTTAAATCAATATTACTCAGAAATTTCAAAGCTAAAGCAAACTCTAAAATTCCGAAAACGGCTTTCATTTCATTCATCCATCCACCCGATTTCGGCAGGCTTTTCAACCATTGCGGGAACATTGCTAAAGAGGTGAAAACTACGGCAAATGGTAATCCAAAAGCAAGCATTCCCCATAAAGGTCTCCAAACTTCACCTTTAGCCGCTAAAATCAATAAAGAACCTACAAACGGAGCTGTACATGAGAAAGAGACTACTACTAAGGTAAGAGCCATGAAGAATATACCTAAAAAGCCACCTTTTTCTGACATTCTATCAATATTATTCACCATGTTATGTGGCAACACAATCTCAAACGCCCCTAAAAGCGAGATTCCGAAAACGACAAAGATAACAAAGAATATAAGGTTAGGAATCCAGTGTGTGCTGATGAAATTAAGGAAAGGTGCGCCAAAAAGTGTAGCAACCAAACCTATAATAGCAAAGACAAACATAATAGACAAACCATAAAATGTAGCTTTGCTTGTACCTTGTGACTGTTTCGTAAAGAAACTAACCGTCATTGGCATAATCGGATAAATACAAGGCATGAAAATAGAGGCAAAACCCGCTAAAAAAGCAGTCAGTAGAAATCCAATCAGTGTATTACTTTCTTGCATAGAGTAGTTTGTGTTGATGAACTTGTCTAAATTTCACCGACTGAAGTCGGCGGCTAAAATAACAAAGGTCTTTTTCTTACATAAGCGGACTTAAGTCCGCTTTAAATACTAAAATTATTCCTTTGTTTTCTTAGACAGCGAATTCATTCGCTGTATCATATAGAGACAAGTTCAATACCGTTATTAACATTAAACAAAAAACTGCCTGAAAAATTTCATCTCAGGCAGCTTTTAACAAAACTTTTACAAATATTATGCCTCTGTTTCAGTAATGTTGATTTTTTGAATTTTATCTCCCTGACGGATAGCATCAACAATATCAAGACCTTCTACTACTTTCCCGAAACAAGTATGGTTACGGTCAAGGTGAGCCGTATTAGAGCGGTTATGGCAGATAAAGAACTGTGAACCCCCTGTATTACGACCTCTATGAGCCATAGATAGCACGCCTTTATCATGATATTGATTATTACCTGTTAACTCGCAAGGAATAGTATAGCCTGGGCCACCTGCACCTGTTCCGGTTGGGTCTCCACCCTGAATCATGAAGTCAGGAATGACACGGTGGAATTTTAAACCATCGTAAAATCCTTTTTTAGCAAGTGTTACAAAATTATTAACTGCAATCGGAGCATCTTGTTCGTAGAATTCGATAAGCATTGTACCCTTATCGGTAATCATCTCAGCTTTTAACATGTGTTTGGTTTCGTTGCGGCGACCCGTTTGAAAATTTAGAATTATATGGAATAAATTTTAAAACATATTTTTAACCACCAATGGTAGTCATAGATTCAGAAACCAGATTTTTTCGGTTTCTTTCAGCCTCAAAACCATCTAAAGCACGGCTTTGGAGTGCTTCGCTAATCAATAACTTAATTTCATCATCAGAAAGTTTCTGACGCATCATATCACGGATATTAAAAACACCATCATCATATAAACAGGTTTTAAAAACGCCTGTAGGCGTTACCCTGAGACGATTACAAGTACCACAAAAAGTACGGCTGAAAGCAGCAATAACGCCAATGCTTCCTTTAAAGTTCGGAATCTGATAATTATAAGAAGTAGAATTAGGCTCATCTTGTAGACGGTATATTTCAGGATAAGCCGAACGTATTAAATCCATTATCCGGCCATAACTCCAGAAATTCTGTATCTGGTCAGGTCGAAGCCCGGCCCCATTAAACGGCATTTCTTCGATAAACCTTACTGATACGTTCTGGTCTCTTGCCAGTTCTACCATTGATAGAATATCTTCATCATTTTTCCCTGACATTACTACTGTATTAATTTTCACAGGAATATCATGTGCTAAGAGTGTCTCTAATGTCTCCCATACTTTTGGAAATTCATCCCGGCGGGTTATTTCATAAAAGCGTTGGCGGTCGAGAGAGTCTAAACTCAGATTTACTGAATTGACACCTAATTTTTTCAACTCAGGCACGAGCGGAGCGGTCAATACCCCATTAGTTGTAATATTGATTTTATTAATCCCCTCAATCTCTGATAGTTTCCACAGAAACGGCATTATATCTCTTCTCAGAAACGGCTCACCTCCGGTAATACGTACCTTGCTGATACCCATTTCGGCCAATATGGTTACTAATCGAATCATTTCTTCATAGCTCAACAAATGAGGTTTGGGCAGATACTGAATGCCTTCTTCTGGCATACAGTAAAAGCATCGCAGATTACAACGGTCTGTAACTGCTAACCTCAAATAATTGATTGGTCTGCCATGATTGTCTATGAGCATAATGAGCTATTGAGTGATTTTGTGATTTAGTGAATGAGTGATTAGGCTGCTTCGCAGTAATTGTTTTAATTATGAATTGTGAATGGCGAATTAGCGAATAGACTATAATAACTGAATTTATTCGCATAAAGTGCCACAATATATATTTGTAACATAATTATTCACTAATTCGCCATTCACGATTCGCAATTAAAAAGTAATCACTCAATCGCTCATTCACTAAATTCCCCCTAAAATTACTCACAATCCCACAAAAAACAAAAGAGGCATGGAAACCCATGCCTCTTTTAAAGATATGATATAAAATTATGCTACTGCCTCGGCAAGTACCAGAATTTTGTTTTTTACTACTTCTACCACGCCACCATCTACCACAAATGTTTGTTTTTTGCCATTTGCTTCGATCACCAAATCACCTTTGGCAAGTGTACTGACAATAGGAGCATGGTCTTTCAGAACCTGAAAACGACCTTCGCTACCAGGGAAAGAAACTGAGTTTACTTCGCCAGTATAGACTTTTTTATCGGGGGTAATTATCTCTAAATTCATGATTATTGTTTGTTCGCTTCTGCAATCAGTTTTTCTCCTTTCTCAACCGCAGCCTCAATAGTTCCAACAAGGTTGAAAGCTGCTTCAGGAAGACGGTCATGCAAGCCATCCATGATTTCGTTAAAGCCTTTGATTGTGTCGTTAATATCAACCAAAACCCCTTTCAAACCTGTAAACTGTTCAGCTACGAAGAATGGTTGAGACAAGAAACGTTGTACACGACGTGCACGAGACACGATTAATTTATCTTCTTCTGACAACTCTTCCAAACCAAGGATAGCGATAATATCCTGTAACTCTTTGTAACGTTGTAAGATATTTTTTACACGTTGTGCGGTGTTGTAGTGAGCATCGCCCAATACAGCAGCAGAAAGAATACGTGAAGATGAATCAAGAGGGTCCACCGCAGGATAGATACCCAACTCAGAGATTTTTCGGCTCAATACCGTAGTAGCATCTAAGTGGGTAAAGGTTGTTGCAGGAGCAGGGTCGGTTAAGTCATCGGCAGGTACATATACCGCTTGTACCGATGTGATTGAACCACGTTTGGTTGACGCGATACGCTCTTGCATATTACCCATTTCAGTTGCCAATGTTGGTTGGTAACCTACGGCAGATGGCATACGACCTAATAGAGCGGATACCTCAGAACCAGCTTGTGTAAAGCGGAAGATATTATCGATAAAGAAAAGAATATCACGACCTTTGCCTTCGCCATCACCGTCACGGAAGTGTTCCGCAACTGTAAGACCTGATAAGGCTACACGAGCACGTGCTCCCGGAGGCTCATTCATCTGACCGAAGATAAAGGTTGCTTGTGATTCTTTCAAAGCTTCTTTATCTACTACGCTCAAATCCCAGCCACCTTCTTCCATTGAGTGTTTGAATGCGTCACCGTATTTCACGATACCAGACTCAATCATCTCACGAAGTAAGTCATTACCTTCACGTGTACGTTCACCTACACCGGCAAATACCGAAAGACCTGCGTAAGCTTTTGCAATATTGTTAATCAACTCCTGAATCAATACGGTTTTACCTACACCCGCACCACCAAACAAACCGATTTTACCACCTTTTACATAAGGGGCCAAAAGGTCAATTACTTTAATACCGGTAAAAAGAACTTCAGTTGAAGTTGCTAATTCTTCAAATTTCGGTGCCGCGCGGTGGATAGACATACCCGGAGTAGTAACTTGCTCCAATCCGTCAATTGCCTCACCAACTACGTTGAACAAACGACCTTTGATAGCATCGCCTGTTGGCATAGTAATAGGTGATCCTAAGTGTGTAACGTTCATACCACGTTGTAAACCTTCAGTACCGTCCATCGCAATAGTACGTACACGGTCTTCGCCAAGGTGTTGTTGTACTTCTAAGACAACCTTTTGACCATTTGCCTTTTCTACTGACAACGCATCAAGAATAGGGGGGATAAACGAACCTTTGCCCTCAAAACTCACGTCAACCACGGGTCCGATAATCTGTGAGATTTTACCAATATTAGCCATTTATGGAGTATTTTAAAATTTAGATAGATTAAAACGAAATAAAGCCTGAAATAGCAACACCTCGTTTTGGGACGCAAAATTAATACTTCTACTTTGCAAAAGCAAAATCTTACGCAAGGATTTTGTATTTTTTTTAGATAGCTCCCCCGTTTTAGGACATTATTATTAATAAAAGCAAAATATGATTTTGGTAAAAAATTGAGAAATTCTCGTATAAACTGTCGATGAATGCTATAGAAATGTCTTTTGAGCCGTTGAATAAAAAAGTATTAAAGCCGAATTAAAATATGACGTAAAAAAGTTGGAGGTTTCAGAATTAATCGGTTTTCCACTTTTCTTCAATGTCTTGCATTCCCTACTTGATTACCTCAAAGTCTCCTTTTTAAGTATAGGCCTTACAAATAGCAACTATCAAGACAATAGAATGGGGCCTTTCAGCTTGTTGATTTATAAAGTGAAGCCAGAATTAAACACTAATCTTCAGTACCATATAAAGATTTTTGGAGTTCAGCATCCCACCAGGTTTTAAAATAATGAGTTTCATCCTTATAAACAGTTAATACAGCTTTATTCCATTTAGTATATGTAGTATCTTGGATTTCTTTAAGTATTTCCAACATTCCTAATTTTGACATATTAATAGGGTAAAACTCTCCATTAGAAGCTATCTGTAAGCAACATGAACCATTTCCAGGTTCTTTAATGTAATATTCTATAATAAAAGTGGCCACATCCCAATTTTTTTCAGAGTTAATCCGGCTTTTACACTTTTCTACAAGTGTATTTACAATTTCTTCCATTTTATGAAAATTAAATAAATTATCAAAACCTTTATTGACAGGGAAGCTCCTTCTATAGTGTAAGTTCGCTCAAACTTAATAGGTCTTCTACTATTACCAGTTGCAGGACTATATATATGGTGACAGAGCCCTCTCGCTTTGAGCAAACGTATAATACAGGCGAGAGACTATTGGGTCAATAATTAAAATAAACGCAGAAAAACTTATAACCTCTCTAATTAGCTATGCTTCCACTTTTCTTCAATGTCTTCCAGACTCATGCCTTTGGTTTCAAAAACAATAAATCTGGCAAAAAGTAGCCCTAATACTACTACTATAGCGTAGATTCCGAATATACCACCGTTAGTGCCCAAAGAAGTAGCCGCCATAATTGGGAAGGTATAAGCCACGCAAAAATCAAATACCCAGTGATTGAAACTGCCCATACTCGAAGCAAATCCCCTGATTTTTAATGGATAAATCTCCGAAATCAATAACCATCCTAATGGCCCTAAGCTGATGGCAAAGAAAATAATATAGACATAAACCCCACCAACTAACATAATTTGTTGTAATTGAGGATTCAGAGAATCTTTTAGAAAAAATGCTAAACCTACGCTTGATAAACAGATAGCTGTACCAATAAGTCCGGTATAGAGTAATGGTTTACGTCCCCATTTATCCAGAAACATAATGGCAAAAATAGTTGCTAATGAATTGGTAACTCCAACTCCAACCGTAGCTAAAGCGGCCGTGTTACCCTCAGGGAATACGTTTTTGAAAATATCAGTCGAGAAATAGATAATGGCATTAATACCCGAAAACTGTTGAATAAAGAAAATGCCAACAGCAATAAATAGAGGGATACGCAGGCGCTTGCTGAATAGCATTTTCCAACTTGCCTTGTTATGTTTCTCGCTGTCTATCACTCTTTTAGTATTGGCCAGTTCCTGTTGAGCCTGTTCAGGTTCACGTAAGCGATTTAATACTTCTAATGCTTCGGTCTCTCGTCCTTTACTGATTAACCATCTTGGACTTTCAGGTACAAACAACATACCTAAAAACAGAATAGCTGCCGGAACAAAACCCGCCCAGAACATACTTCTCCAACCGTCTTCATGCTCGGCAAAGAAATAGCCTACTACATAAGAAAGCAGAATACCTAAGGTTATAGCTAACTGGAAGAAAGTTACCAGTTGTCCACGCATATTGGTTGGAGCAATTTCTGCCAGATAAAGCGGAACAGTAGATGCCACAATACCAATGGCCAAACCTAAAAATAAGCGACCAATAATGAGAAAAGCGATACTTGGCGCAATGGCAGTAATAATTGAACCCACCACAAAAACTAAAGAAGCCACAATATTAATTTTCTTTCTGCCCAGCACGTCTGTCAATGGTCCACTGATGAATGGCCCGAGCATGCCACCTGCCAATACTGCCCCTACAATCCAGCCTTCTGTTTCAGGGCTTGGATTAAAACGAGCTCTTAGAGAAGGGAGTGCCACATTAATAACGCCTGTATCAAAACCAAATAGAAGTCCGCCGGTAGCAGCTACGGCAGCAATGAAATAAAGAAGGGTATTCTTGTTCATAAATGCATAGGTTAAGTTAAAGTAAGAGTACAAATAAAGTAAAAATTTGCGAAAAATTTCGTAAATTCGTATCACGGATTATTAAGGGGACGCCTAATCTCCGTGGCGTTAAATATTGGTCATTGAAACTTGCAGAATGTTTTTAGAAAAAATCTCTCTCTCTAATTTTAAAAATTACCAGGAAGCCTCCTATACTTTCTCTTCACAAGTAAATTGTATTGTTGGTGAGAATGGTAGTGGAAAAACCAATCTGCTCGATGCCATCTACTTTCTTGCCCTCAGCAAAAGCTCTATTCACCATCAGGATGCGCATAATATTAATCATGACTCAGAGTTCATGCTGATTGACGGGGTTTTCAAGAAAAATAACCGAACACATCAGATTACCTGCTCTATTCAAAGAGGTCAGCGTAAAATATTGATGCACGAAAAGAAACCCTATGAGAAAATTTCAGACCACATAGGACAGTTTCCGGTAGTATTAATTGCCCCGGACGATACAGAACTGATTAAGGAAGGCAGTGATGAGAGAAGACGTTTTTTTGATGGCGTACTATCGCAGATGGACAATGAATATTTGAACGACTATCAGCAATACAATCGGATTTTAGAACAAAGAAACAGCCTGCTGAAAATATTTGCCGACCGGAATTTTGTAGATCAGGATTTATTAGATACTTATTCTGACCCTTTGGTAAAATTAGCTTTACGCATCTATAAACAGAGAAGAAACTTTATAGACAGTTTTCTGCCTATTTTTAAAAAACACTATGCCATTATCAGTGAAGGCCGGGAAGAAGTAGAGATTATTTATGAGTCTGAAGTAGGAAGTGGAGAGTTTCCACAGGAATTCCGGTTAAACAGACAAACCGATGTGCGGGCACAACGCACAACCAAGGGTATCCACAAAGATGATTATATATTTGAAATTGGTACCTATCCCATCAAAAAATTCGGTTCACAAGGGCAACAAAAATCATTTGTGATGGCGCTTCGCCTGGCTCAATTTGAAATGATTGAAACGCTGAAAGAAGCAAAGCCTATGCTGCTATTAGATGATATTTTCGATAAATTAGACGATAGAAGAATCCATAGTCTGGTGGAAAGTATCAACAATCATACCTTCGGGCAGGTATTTATTACAGATGCCCGTCCTGAACGTACCCAGAAGATTTTAGAAGAGGTAAAGGCTGAGGTAAAGTATTTTACGATTACTCCTGAGCATAAGACTGTAAACTCGTAAAAGTGTAGCTATTCCCTTTTCCTTTCTCCGTACTACTTTCTCCAATTTTTATCTCACTTTTTCCATTCTCCGTTCTCCTTTTTCCAAAATTTTTCCCTACCTTTGCACCCGCGTTGAAAAAATCGGCGCATTTTTCGCCCCTTTTCTGAAGCAAATGGTTCTTTCGGAGGGGTTCATCTAAAAATCTTTGAACCAATGTCACAAAAAATCAGAATCAAATTAAAGTCATTTGACCACAACTTGGTGGACAAATCGGCTGAGAGAATTGTGAAGGCTGTAAAATCTACAGGAGCCGTTGTAAGCGGACCAATTCCGTTGCCTACTCGCAAAGAAATCTTCACTGTATTACGTTCTCCGCACGTTAACAAAAAATCACGTGAGCAGTTCCAGTTATGTACTTACAAACGTCTGATCGACATTTACTCGGCAAGCCCGAAAACTGTTGATGCGTTGATGAAACTGGAATTACCAAGTGGTGTTGACGTAGAGATTAAAGTATAGTTATCTCTTAATACTGATGTGAGAGGCCTCTGGATTTGTTCAGAGGCTTTTTTTATGCACACAAAGGCTACCTCAGAGAGTGAAGACAAACAAATGAAATTTGAGCGAAAAAATTCAGAGATGAAATTCTTATTGAATACCTTTCAGCATTTTAAAAAAAGAATCAAGATAGGTCTCACTAATGGGGATAACCTGATTAGCAATCCAGATTCTGTTTTTTTCAATATGGTCTATTTTATCAATAGCAACCAGAAAAGAACGATGCACCCGGGCAAAATCCTTTGAAGGCAGCAATTCTTCCAGTCTGGCAAAATTCAGTAGAGTCATGATTTTTTCCTCAGTGGTATGAATCCGCAGGTAGTCTTTCATCCCCTCTACAAAAAGAATATTACGGATAGCCACTTTCTGAATGCGATGCCCTACTTTCAGAAATATGTACTCCTGTTCATGCTTTGCTTCTGCTTTAACTTCTTTCTTTTCAGGCTGTTTAGGGCTCTGTTCCTGATATAGTCTCAGAACTCCTTTATAAAATCTTTCAAATGAAAAAGGTTTCATCAGATAATCCTTCACTTCCAGTTCAAAGGCTTTCAGAGCATACTGGTCATAGGCCGTAGTCAGAATAATCATAGGTTTAGGATTCAGCATCGGTATAAAACTAAGGCCATCAAGGTCTGGCATATTGATGTCCAGAAACAGAAGGTCGGGTTTGTCCTTTTCCAGAGAACCTGCGGCTTCCAGTGGGCTCATAAAACTACCTTTCAATTCCAGAAAAGAAACCTTTGAGATATACGCTTCCAGTATCTCCTGCGCCAGTGGCTCATCATCAATAATATAGCAGGTAAGCTTATCTTTCATGAGGCTGCAATTGAGTACTGTAAATTTTGAGAACGACAGAAAACGTTTCAACTACATTATGGATTTCCAGCGTGTGCTGACCCGGATAGAGCAAAGTTAGCCTTTTCCGGACATTGGGCAAGCCAATACCACTTGGTTCATCAAGTGTATGAGCCGGATTCTTGCCAATGGGGTTCTGCACACTAAAGGTAAGAACAACATCCTTTATCACTACACTCACCTTTATATCGCCGGGATTTAGCCGTGCCGGACTATGTTTATAGGCATTTTCAAGGAGATGAATAAACAGCAATGGGGCAATATGACAGTTTTCAGTTGCTCCTTCTATTTTCAAGTCCACCACCGGATTCTGTTTATACCGGAGTTGCTGCAAATGGATGTAATCCTGTAAATACTCAATCTCTCTTGTCAGCGGCACAGTAGGGGCGTTCGACTCATATATCATATAACGCATCAGAGAAGCCAGCTGCATCACAGCATCAGGAGCAGCCGGAGCTTGTTTATACACCAACGTATGGATATTATGAAGAGTGTTAAATAGAAAATGCGGGTTAATCTGTGATTTGAGATAATAGAGTTCAGATTCTACAGCCTGTTTCTCTAATTGCTCTTTTCTGATGGTATTAAGTACCAGATTTTCTGTAATCCTTGCCAACCAGCTAAGCAAAATAAAAATCGGCACAATAGATAGCAGAGCCATCATATAGTTATTAATGAAAAGATTCCAGCTATTCTGCTTGAGGTAATGGAAATACGAAAAAAGAAAAGGCCCTGTCAATAAAATTCCTGCCAGCCTGCGCCAATATGCTGTCTTCTTTTTTTTATCTGAATAGTAAGTCAGAAGAAAAAAATGCGTGTAAAAAACATACAAACAGGTCAGGGTAAACCCTATGGTTGTGTTTAACCAGTTAGCATCGCCCTCACCTCCCAGTTGGAGAGCAACCAACAAGGTGAATAGCGTCCAGAGAACAATATGGACTACTGAGAATATGTTTTTAACCCGATTCATCAAACAAAGATAGTCTTTCCTGACATTCTCTAATCATCTTATCGACCGGAGCCTTATAGCAATCTATGAAAGGTCAAATCAGGTCTACCGACATTTTGGCGGAAGCAAATCAGCAACTGGTCGATTCCTTTACTGAATCAGCATATCGCTTTTCGCTTTCTATTCCGGTAATGATTGCTTTGTACTGAGAAAGTATCCTTAAAAGTGCTTCTATCCGAAAGATTAACCGATTAATTCAGAACAAAATTATGAAAAACCAATCCTTTCACTTGTCCATTCGCCATGTCTCCAAAACTTACGCCAACGGAGTTCAGGCATTGAATAATGTATCGCTCGATATTCCTCCGGGCATGTTCGGGCTGTTAGGCCCGAATGGTGCAGGGAAATCAACCCTTATGCGCACGCTTGCTACTCTGCAAGAGCCGGATGAAGGGGAAATATTTTTAGGAAACATTGATGTAGTGAATCAGAAAGAGGAATTGCGTAAGACACTGGGCTACCTTCCGCAAGAGTTTGGCGTTTACCCCAAAGCGAGTGCAGAAGAACTGCTTGACCACTTTGCGGTAATGAAAGGGATTATGAATAGAACTGTGCGAAGGGAAGTTACAGAAAATTTACTCAAACAAACCAATCTCTGGGACAAGCGTAAGCAGAAATTAGGTGGCTATTCAGGTGGTATGCGGCAACGCTTTGGTGTGGCTGTAGCACTACTGAATAACCCCAGACTACTAATAGTAGATGAGCCAACAGCCGGACTTGACCCGGCCGAACGGGTGCGTTTTCTGAATCTTTTAAGCGAATTAGGAGAAAACAGTGTCGTAATTCTTTCTACGCATATCGTGGAAGATGTATCAGAATTATGTACAAATATGGCCATCATCAATAAGGGCCAGATTCTGTTAGAAGCACAGACCTCAGAGGCGGTTGCTGCTCTTAAAGGTTATATCTGGCGCAAACTAATAGATAAAAATACACTGCCTGCCTTAGAACAGGAATACAAGGTTATTTCTGCCAAAATGTTGGGGAGCCGTACTATGGTACACATTTACAGTCAGGAAATACCTGGCAACGGTTTTGAGTCGGTGGAGCCTGATTTAGAAGATTTATATTTTAGTACCATGACAGGCAATTATGTTCAACCCCATGTATCGAAGAAGGAGGGTAAAAAATGAAATTCCTTAAAGTTTTTCGCTTTGAGTTCATCTATCAGTTACGCAATATTGCTACGTGGCTTTACTTTGTAGTTGTATTATGCTTTGCTTTCTTGGTTGTAACAGAGAATTATAGTTATGATGCAAGAGCAGGATATTTCTTACTCAATGCGCCTATTGTCATTGCTACCGTTTCGGTCTTATGTATCGTTCACTGGCTTCCGGTAGGTGCATCTGTGGCGGGAGATGCAGCAGCCCGTGATATACAGACACGCATGCACGCTCTCACTTATACCGTTCCCGTCAGCAAAGCAGAATATCTGGGAGGGCGATTTTTGGCTGCTCTCACACTCAATGTGCTTACTATGCTGGCCATACCTTTGGGCATTCTGTTTGCTATGTATCTCTCTGGCATAGAAACAGAAATTCTGGGCCCATTCCGGTTGGCATCGTATCTCACAGCCTTTTTCTACATCATAGTACCAAACGTTTTTATCGCAACGGCTATTCAGTGCTCGCTGGGGGTACTCACTCGCCGGGCTATGGGAGCTTATCTGGGTGGGGTGGCTCTCTTCGTAACAGCCTACTTATTCGGGATGGTATTTCAGAATAAAGGAGAATGGGTGGATTTGATAGATCCTATGAGTTTCAACCCTATTATGAGGCATCTGAATGATTGGAGTCCAATAGAGAGAAATACCCGCTTGTTTGTATTAGAAGGCTCATTTTTAATAAATCGTCTCCTGTGGATTGGGGTATCAATAGGTATGCTAATGTTCACGTATTTCCGGTTTCGGTTCGTCTTACCGGAAACAAGTGGAAAGCGAAAATCTGTTAAACCCCTAAAACCAGAGGTAGTAACCAGAGAAAAGCTGAACTGGGGAACAGCGTATGCCTTGCCGCAGGTCAGGGGCATTTATGGATTTGCTACGCATGGGTACCAGTTACGCCTTCTTACCTGGAAAGCCTTTCTACAAATTACCAAAAGCGGCGTCGGTCTTCCTCTTTTGGCTGCTTTAGCTTTGATGATGGGATTGGCTGCCCCAGGAAATGGAAATCTAAAGACAAGAGGCGTGCCTTTCATACCCCGAACCGACCAGGTTCTGCATTACCTGACGTCTCCCTTGACAGAACCGAAGTTTTTCTGGATTATTATCGCCTTGCTAACTATTTACTATGCCGGAGAACTGGTGTGGCGAGAACGGGAAACCGGACTAAGCGAGATTGCCAATGCGTCTCCGGTACTGGAATGGACTTTTTTCCTGAGCAATTTTCTGGGGCTAAGTCTGATATTGGTAACGTGGTTGGTTTTTGTAATGATAGCCGGAATAGTAGTGCAAGTGGGTATAGGCGGTGCCAGTGTTGAGATAGGGCTATATTGGCAAGTCCTTTTCGGGTTCCAATTGGTAGATTGCCTGCTTTTCGCTCTATTAGCTCTTTTTGCGCATGTAGTGGTCAATCAGAAATTCGTGGGACATCTATTCGCAATGCTGGTCTATGGTTTCATTGTTTTTGCTGCTAATCTGGGCATTGAGCATAAACTTCTCATTTTCGGCGCCAGCCCGTCATGGGTTTATACAGATATGGGTGGTTTTGGTAATTCTCTTGCACCTTGGCTATGGTTCAAATTATATTGGGTTTCATGGGCATCACTATTAGCTGTGTTGGCAAGGCTGCTTTGGGTGCGGAGCCGTGAGGTAAGTTTTGCTTCAAGACTCCACCTGGCTCGTCGTCGCTTCAAATCTTCTACTATGTTAATTGCTACTATTTCGGTTGGAAGCATCCTGTTATCAGGTGGTTTTATTTTCTACAATACCAATGTGCTGAATGACTATACTACCGCTTCAGATACAATGGAGAAAAGGGCTATGTACGAACAGCACTATGCGAAATACAAGAACCGACCACAACCCCGGTTAACAAAAACTAATCTGAATGTTGAGATTTATCCGAAGCAACGGGAGACAGAAATAAGAGGTATGTATTATTTGTTAAACAATAGTACAGCATCTATCGATTCTATCTACCTATCCATCGCTGAAACAGTTCAGACTACTGATATTGCTTTTGACCGACCAGCAAAGCAGGTACTCGCTGATGAAAATTTAGGTTACCAGATTTATACACTTACTGAACCCCTTCAGCCCGGCGACTCACTACAACTCAGTTTTGAAGTGCGTTATAAAGCCCGAGGCTTTACAAACAGCGGAGCAGAGAACTTTGTAATGGCTAATGGCACCAACTTCCGCAATTATGAATGGTTGCCTGCTATTGGGTATCAATCATACAGAGAACTCAATGATATTGGTCAGAGAAAACAATATAAGCTTTCTTCACGGCCTGAGACTCCCTCACTTTATAACATTGACGCACGCAAAGATGCACCTTTCAGGGAACAAATCTCTTTCGAAGCAGTTGTAGGAACAGATAGTAGCCAGACCGCAGTTGCGCCAGGTTTGTTGCGCCGGACATGGACCAAAGGTGGTCGCCGATATTTCCACTATGCTACCGATGCCCCCATCAGGAACGAATATAATTTCTTTTCGGCTAATTATGCAGTGTATGAAAAGCGATGGAATGATGAGGCTATACAAATCTATTATGACCCGGGTCAAACCGAGAATATAGAACGCATGGCACTGAGTGTACAAGCCTCATTGGCATATTATACCCAACAATTCGGCCCGTACCCACATCGGCTGATTCGGTTTGTTTCGTATCCCGGATACAGCATTAGTAACCACTCGACACCTGCTACTATTACGGCAGAAGAGGGTTTCTTTCTACTGAATCCGAAGGATGACCCACGAGGACTTGATTTGGTAACGGCAGTGATAGCACACGAAATGGCGCATCAGTGGTGGGGAGGTCAGTTAACACCTGCTCGGGTAGAGGGTGCAGGTTTACTCTCAGAAAGCCTGGCTTGGTACTCTGCTTTGGGGGTTGTAGAGGATAAATACGGTGCTGTACATCTCAGGCGCCTCCTGAATTTTTTACGTGAAGAAAATGAAAATCCACGTACCCGTGCCGCTTTACCACTTCTACAGGCTAACGACTGGTATCAGTACTACCGCAAAGGCCCTTTTGCACTGTATGCGCTAAGCCAGTATATTGGTAGAGACAGAGTAAATGGGGCACTTAAAAAATTACTATCCAAACACAGTGCAGGCATACCTCCTTTACCTACTTCGCTGAATCTATACCAAGAATTGAAAGCGGCAACTCCTGATTCGCTCCAGTATATGCTACACGACCTATTTGAGAAGAATACTTTCTGGAAACTGGAGGCAAAGGAAGCTAAAGTAAAGAAAATCAAAACAGGTTTATGGCAGGTAACGATTAATGTACAGGCAAACAAGCATGTAATAGATAGCATCGGAAAAGAAACTAAACTGCCGATGAAAGACTGGGTAGAAATCGGGGTTTTTGCACAGCCCGAGGAGGGAAAAGAAACAGGCAGGCTGCTTTATCTGCAAAAACACTACATCAATTCCAGTGAGCAAACCATTATTGTAACAGTATCGCAAAAACCTGCCCGAGCAGCAATAGACCCTAATTATTTACTGATAGACTGGGAGATAAACGATAATAGTATAGAGGTGAAACCAGATAATTAGTTTCTTAAAAAACAATTAAGTATAGGTTACTGTATCTAAGCAGTACTATTAATGTTTCTATGGTATTGCCATATTTGGGTGGTATTGTAGATTTCTGCTTAGCTTAAAGTAAAAATATTTCTATGTATATTTTAAAAAAAGTGCGATTAAAGGTAACTTTGCCAAGGAAATGAAATCTTTTGATATTATATAAGTTTAGATTTGTTTTACTTATGTTGTACCAATAGATTTGTATTTTATTAAAAAAATGCTTCAAAAGCATAAAAAATAGTGAAAATACAGAGGGTAAATTCAGATACTGAATTTGTTGTCTGCTAAGCAAAATAACATTTTAAATTTTAAGCAAAATAGATTCAGATGGCAGCTACGAAAGAAAAAGCACCAAAGGTAAAATACAGTAAAGAAACATATATGTATTGGTACGAGTCTATGTTTCTTCAAAGAAAATTTGAAGAAAAAGCCGGACAATTATACGGGCAGCAAAAGATTCGTGGGTTTTGTCACTTATATATCGGGCAAGAGGCCTGTTCTTCGGGCGCTGTTTCTGCCTTAACTAAAGACGACAAGTGGATTACAGCTTATAGAGACCACGGCCATCCATTAGCCTTAGGAACAGACCCTAACAAGATTATGGCTGAACTATATGGTAAAGAAACAGGTACAACCAAAGGTAAAGGTGGTTCGATGCACATTTTTGATAAAGAAAAAAACTTTATTGGTGGGCATGGGATTGTAGGGGCGCAGATTCCTTTAGGTGCAGGTATTGCTTTCGCTGAAAAATATAAAGGCACACAAAACCTTTGTATGTGTTATTTTGGCGATGGTGCTGTGCGTCAGGGAGCGTTACACGAAGCCTTCAACATGGCTATGACCTGGAAATTGCCTGTGGTTTTTGTTGTAGAAAATAACGGCTATGCTATGGGTACTTCGGTAGCCCGTACCTCAAACGTAAGAGAACTCTATACTATCGGTGAGTCTTATGATATGCCAGCAGAACCAGTTGATGCCATGGATGTTGAAATGGTACACGAAGCCGTAAAACGTGCCGCAGACCGTGCAAGAGCAGGCGAAGGCCCAACTTTCCTGGAATTTAAAACTTACCGTTTCCGTGGGCACTCAATGTCTGACCCACAAAAATACCGTACGAAAGACGAAGTAGAAGAATGGAAAATGCGTGACCCGGTAGAGTTAATTCGCCACCGTATTTTAACTAACGGCATTGCAACAGAAGCAGAATTGGAAGAAATAGATAACCGTGTAAAAGGAAAAGTAGAAGAAGCAGTGAAATTTGCTGAAGAATCTCCATTTCCTAAACCGGAAACAGCATTCGAAGATATCTATGTGCAATCAGATTATCCTTTCTTGAGAGAGTAACTATATACTCGGGTCACCGAATGGAATTCGTCGGACCGCCGAAGCGGTGGCTAAAACAACAATGGAATAAATTACATATTTGAGCCGGACTTAAAGTCCGGCAATGTATATAGAAAATACCCGCGCGGCGGCCGCTTTGTTATCTTAGGCGGCGAATTTTATTCGCTGTCACTCTCGAAAAATATAGACAAAAGCCAGCTAAAACTGGCTTTTGTCATTTACAATTATATATCCCCCCTTTGCGGACGCATCACAATCTCCTCAATCACAGCACTATCTGATAAATGATAAGCCATCCAGATAGTTTTAGCTACGTCGTCAGCGCTCATAAACCGCTCTGTCGGAATATCCACGCCTGCCCAACTATCAGTCAATACCGCTCCCGGCATAATGGAAGTTACCTTGATATTAAAAGGTTTCATTTCTTCCCGAAGGCATTTGCTAAACCCCAATAAAGCAAATTTAGAAATACTATAAGAGCCTCCATTCGGGTAAGCCATCAGACTTGCTACCGAACACATATTAAATATATGTCCGCTTTTTTGGGCAATCATACCTTTTACTAAACCTCGGGTGAGATGATAAGCACTATACAGATTGGTTTCAATAAGATTTTCTAATACACCATCTTCTTCCTCATAGATATTTCCGGGAATAAAGTTTCCTGCATTGTTAACTAAAATATCAACAGGTCGGTTAAGTGATTCAATAAAACCGGCCAAGCCCATTACCTGTTCTTTCTTAGCTAAATCAGCGGCATAAGTAAAACATTTAACTTTATATTCGGTGTTGATAAAATTTTGCAATTCATTCAAATCTTTTCTTTTTCGGGCTGATGCGACTACATCAAAGCCATTTTTGGCAAATATTTCAATAATTGCTCTGCCAATTCCTCTGGTACCTCCGGTAACAACTATTAATTTCTGGCTCATTTTCTGATTAATTAAGTATTTTTTGTGATTGGATTGGTTTTTGAATATAAATTCACCAACTAAAATGCGTTATTAAACAATTGTTTATCTTTGCAAATATCGTTAAAAACTTAGCTTAAAATTATGTTATCTGTTGTAGGAAGGTATTTAATATTTCTGGGAAAGCTATTTACCAGACGAGAAACATTCAAAGTATATTGGAATAGGTTTTTAGACGAGTGCTTAAATGTGGGTACCAGCTCTATTTTTATTGTGGCTATAGTGGCAGTCTTTATCGGTGCCGTAACCTGTGTACAAACCCGGGCCAACCTGGTAAGTCCATTAGTACCAGTATATATAGTAAGTAATATCGTGCGGGATATGACACTTCTTGAACTTTCTTCAACCTTTATGTGTGTAGTATTGGCCGGAAAAGTAGGGTCTAATATTGCAGGGGAGTTAGGAACCATGAAAATAACCGAGCAGATTGATGCGCTGGAAGTAATGGGTATTAATTCGGCTTCTTATTTAGTATTACCTAAACTATTAGCTTCGATTTTCACTTTTCCTTTATTGGCCATTATCTCTGGGTTCTTAGGTATTTTAGGAGGATATTTAGCAGGTACTTTAACAGGTATTATCACCCCTGAAGATTATATTTATGGTATCCGATACTCTTTTATTCCGTTCAACGTTTTTATTGCTATTATCAAAGCCTTTGTATTCGGGTTTCTTATTTCTACTATCTCGGCGTTTAAAGGATATTACACAAGTGGTGGAGCATTAGAAGTAGGGCAGGCGAGTACCTCTGCTGTAACCAATAGTTGTATAGCTGTTTTAATAGCCGATTATTTATTGGCAGAGTTATTAACATAGAAAAAAGGTTTTCTGATAAGTAAATCACAAAAAGTAGCTTCAATTCCTTACAGCCTGCATACAGGATTAAGAAAATATGATAGAAATTAAACACATTTCGAAATCTTTCAACGACCGTAAAATATTAGATAATGTTAGTGGCGTATTTAAAAAAGGTCAGACAAGCCTTGTAATCGGCGCAAGTGGTACCGGAAAAAGTGTACTTTTAAAATGTATGCTTGATTTGGTACGTCCCGAACATGGAGCTACCCTCTACGATGGTCGTGATTTTTATATAGGCGAAGAAGAAGAAAAGAAAACTATCCGCCGTGAAATGGGTGTATTATTTCAGGGAGGAGCCTTATTTGACTCGCAGACGGTACATCAGAATGTGCAGTTTCCGTTGGATATGCTCACCGAAATGCCGGAAAGTGAAAAACGAGACCGGGTAGAATTCTGTTTGCAACGTGTAGGGTTGGAAGGAACAGGCAACCGGATGCCTTCTGAAATATCGGGCGGGATGAAAAAACGGGTAGGTATTGCAAGGGCTATTGTGATGAACCCTAAATACCTGTTTTGTGATGAGCCAAACTCCGGCCTCGACCCGCTTACCTCTATTAAAATCGACGAATTGATTAAAGAAATTACAGAAGAATATAGCACTACTACTGTCATTATTACGCATGATATGAACTCAGTGCTCTCAATTGGTGATTATATCATGTTTCTGTACAAAGGTAAGAAAGTATGGGAAGGCAATAGCCAGACAATTCTGGATACTAATGTGCCTGAATTAGAAGAGTTTGTTTTTTCCAATAAAGCGCTAATGAAAATGAGAGGCGAAAAACGCTAACCATGCCATGCTTCGGGTTCCATCTTCCATAAGTTCTAATGAATTTGAATCATTAAAGATTCAGGATATGACATTCGTGGCCTATCGAAACAATGTCTATCCGTCTCGCAACGAAATCTTTTTTGAAGAACACGCCATTGTTTATGTATTAGAAGGGGAGAAAAAATTTATCTCTCCAACACAAGATATTCATGTACAAAAAGGTCAGATTCTTTTCTTTCAGCGGGGTTGTTATTCGATGAATGAATCGATTGATACCAATTACCGAAGCCTTGTTTTTTTCTTCCCCGAAAGCCTTTTAAAAGAATTTGTTGCCCAGAACCTCTCTCTATTTGAAGATTCAAACGAAGGTGCTTTTGAACAGATATTAAGTTTAGAAAGCACCGAAAATTTTGACAAATTCGTCGATTCTTTGATTCCTTTCTTTAGTGCCAGAACTAACCTGATGAATCAGTTTCTAAAACTGAAATTCACAGAATTAATGCTGCATCTACTCGAACTTGACCGCAGCAATCAGTTCAAAAGAACATTATTCAAGATATATCAAGGGCAAAAAATAGATTTAGGGTATCTTTTAGAAACCTATTACCTGAAACCATTATCTATTGAAGAATTAGCCCGTATCTCTGGCAGAAGTCTTTCTGTATTCAAAAGAGATTTCGAACAGCAATTTCATGCCTCTCCTGCGTCATGGATAAAAAACAAACGGCTGGAATATGCCTCTTTTCTCCTACAAAACACGTCTAAAAACGTCTCTGAAATCAGCCTTGAAATAGGCTACGAGAGCGTTTCTCACTTCATCAAAGCATTTAAAGAAAAATACGGTTTTACGCCCAAGAAAAACAAATGAACTAAAAACACTATTTTTTGGGCGTATTTCGTTAATCCTTATTGAGATATTCTATTCAATTTTGTATTGTTCAATTCCTTATAAGCAAAGAGAAAATATTAATTGTTATTAATATTTTAAACCACGGAGTTGCACAAAGCGACCGACGCTCGGTTAAATTCAGGGAGTTTCACAGAGTTTTTAGTAGAATCCACCGTGAAACTCCGTGCAAAACTCAGTGAAACTCTGTGGTAAAATATTATTATTACTTACTTATAAGAATGGAATAATGAATTAAAAGAAAAAAACGCTTAAATATAAAATGTCAACACCAAAATCACTATTCGACAAAGTATGGGACTCGCACGTTGTTCGTAAAATCGAAGACGGCCCGGATGTGTTATTTATTGACCGTCACTTTATTCATGAAGTAACCAGCCCCGTAGCTTTTCTTGGCCTCGAAACCAGAGGAATCAATGTATTGTTCCCTGAACGTACATTTGCTACAGCCGATCATAATACACCTACAATTAACCAACACCTTCCGGTAGCAGACCCGCTTTCAGCTAACCAGTTAAAAGCATTGGAAACAAACACCGCAAAATACGGTATTTCTCACTGGGGTTTAGGGCATGCAAAAAACGGTATTGTACACGTAGTAGGGCCAGAAAACGGTATTACGCAACCGGGTATGACAATCGTATGTGGCGACTCTCATACGTCAACACATGGTGCTTTTGGTGCGATTGCCTTTGGTATTGGTACATCAGAGGTAGAAATGGTACTTTCGTCGCAATGTATCATGCAGCCTAAACCTAAGAAAATGCGTGTAACCATCAATGGCAAATTAGGTGCGGCCGTGATGCCGAAAGACGTAACGCTCTATATTATTTCTCAGCTATCTGCTGCAGGTGCAACAGGATACTTTGTAGAATATGCTGGAGAGGTTTTCAGAAATATGTCAATGGAAGGTCGCATGACGGTTTGTAATATGTCTATCGAAATGGGTGCCAGAGGCGGTATGATTGCTCCTGACGAAACGACTTTCGCTTATCTGAAAGGTAGAGAGTTAGCACCAAAAGGTGAGGCTTGGGACAAAGCAGTCGCTTACTGGAAAACCTTACCAACCGAAGAAGGAGCAACATTTGATATAGAATATACATTTGATGCAGCTGATATTGAGCCCCAAATTACTTATGGTACAAACCCGGGTTTAGGCACAGGTATTTCTCAGAATATTCCTTTGGCTAATCAGGTAAAAGATGGTGAAGCGAGCTACAAAAAATCGTTGGGTTATATGGGCTTTACAGAAAACGAGCAGATAGTGGGTAAACCAATCGACTACGTTTTCTTAGGAAGCTGTACCAATGGTCGTATCGAAGATTTCCGTGCTTTTGCTTCTATTGTAAAAGGACGTAAAAAGGCAGCTAACGTAACGGCATGGTTAGTGCCGGGTTCGCACATCGTAGAATCGCAAATCAAAGAAGAAGGTATTTTGGATATTCTGAACGATGCCGGATTTGAATTACGTCAGCCGGGTTGCTCAGCTTGTTTGGCCATGAATGACGACAAGATTCCTGCAGGTAAATATGCAGTATCTACCTCAAACCGTAACTTCGAAGGCCGTCAGGGGCCGGGCGCACGTACGCTTTTGGCAAGTCCATTAGTGGCTGCCGCGGCTGCTGTAACAGGTAAAGTAACCGACCCAAGAGATTTAATCTAACATTAACACCCATTCGCTCAAGACAGAGTGCAAAGCAAACTTTGCCTTGAGCTCAAAAATATTACGACAAATGGCTTACGATAAATTTACAGTGCTTACAAGCACAGCAGTACCTATGCCTATCGAAAACGTAGATACTGACCAGATTATCCCTGCACGTTTCTTGAAAGCAACCAAACGTGAAGGCTTTGGCGATAACTTATTCAGAGACTGGCGTTATAATGGTGACGATACGCCAAAACAGGATTTCGTATTAAATAATCCTATTTATTCAGGTAAAATATTGGTAGGTGGCCGTAACTTCGGAAGTGGTTCAAGCCGTGAGCATGCTGCCTGGGCAATCTACGACTACGGTTTCCGTTGTGTGGTATCCAGTTTCTTTGCTGATATTTTTAAAGGAAATTCTATTAACATTGGTTTATTGCCTGTGCAGGTAAGTCCTGAGTTTCTGGACAAAATCTTCAAGGCCATAGAAGCTGACCCTAAAGCAGAATTGGAAGTAAGTTTACCGGAGCAAACCATTACTATCCTGGCAACAGGCGAAAAAGAAAGCTTTGCTATCAACGGGTACAAAAAGCATAATATGATGAATGGCTTTGATGATATTGATTATCTGCAAGCCATGAAAAGCGAGATAAAAACATTTGCTGAGGAAAGTCTCTATTAATCAGCTAACGATAAAAGAGACAACAAAACCACTGCTTTAAGCACCAGCAAAATGAGATATATAGAAATAATGGATACAACACTCCGTGATGGCGAACAGACCAGCGGAGTGTCTTTTTCTTCCAGTGAGAAACTGACCATTGCGCAGATATTGCTGACAGAAGTAAAAGTTGACCGATTGGAGGTGGCTTCTGCAAGGGTATCTGACGGTGAGTTTCAGGCGGTGAAAAAAATTACTTCATGGGCAGCGGAAAATGGACTATTGGATAAAATAGAAGTACTCACTTTTGTTGATGGAGATACTTCTGTAAAATGGATGCTGGAAGCAGGGGCGAAAGTGATGAACCTGCTTACCAAAGGCTCTTTGAATCATTTGACCCATCAGTTAAAAAAAACGCCCGAACAGCATTTTGAAGAAATTACTCAGGTAATTGCTTTGGCTCAATCAAACGATATACAATGTAATGTTTACCTGGAAGATTGGAGCAATGGCATGAGAAATTCGTCTGACTATGTATTTCAATACCTTGATTTTCTTACCCAACAGCCTGTTAAACGTGTACTTTTACCTGATACGCTGGGTGTATTGACGCCAAAAGAATCTTACGATTTTATACATGCGATTGTTCAGCGTTACCCCAATACGCATTTTGATTTTCATGCACATAACGACTATGATTTAAGCGTAGCCAATGTAATGGAAGCCATTAAAGCAGGTGCAAAAGGATTACATCTGACTGTCAATGGGATGGGCGAAAGAGCGGGCAATGCGCCTTTAGCCAGTACGATTGCTGTACTGAATGACTTTTTCCCTGAGATAAAAACCTCTGTGGTTGAAGAATCGCTGTATTCAATCAGTAAAATTGTAGAGACTTTTTCTGGTTTTGGTGTGCCTGTCAATAAACCGGTAGTAGGGGAGAACGTATTTACTCAAACGGCTGGTATTCATGCAGATGGAGACAACAAAAACAATCTCTACTTCAATGATTTGATGCCTGAACGTTTCGGGCGTAAGCGTAAATATGCTTTAGGTAAAACTTCGGGTAAAGCTAATATTGAAAAGAATCTGCAGGAATTAGGTATTATACTCTCTCAGGCCGACTTAAAGAAAGTTACGCAACGCATTATTGAATTAGGAGATAGAAAAGAGGTAGTTACCAAAGAAGACTTACCTTATATTATATCCGATGTCTTAGATTCTAATGCTATTGAAGAGAGGGTAGAAGTACTTAATTATGTATTGACTCACTCAAAAAATCTTCGTCCATCTACTACTTTAATGGTTAAAATTGATGGGCATATTTTTGAGGAAAATGCACAGGGTGATGGGCAATATGATGCTTTTATGAATGCACTAAAGAAGATTTATGCTAAAAAGAAAGTAATTCTCCCGATGCTGACCGATTATGCCGTACGGATTCCGCCCGGTGGTAAGACAGATGCGCTTTGTGAAACAATCATTACGTGGGCACATAATAATAAAGAGTTCAAAACCCGGGGCTTAGATTCAGACCAGACGGTTTCAGCCATCAAAGCGACCCAAAAAATGCTCAATTTGATTCAGTTTTAAAATAGAGTTTTAACCACGGAGTTTCACTAAGTATGGCACTGAGTTACACGGAGTTGAATGATTTATCGGGTAAGATATTAAAAGCATCTTACGAGGTTCATACTGCTTTGGGACCTGGGCTTTTGGAAAGTGCTTATAAAGAATGCTTGTTTTATAAGTTATTTCAATCAGGTATTATAGCCGAAAAAGAGAAGCCAATGCCATTGATTTTTGAGGAAGTGAAATTAGAATGTGGGTATAGAATTGATATTTTAGTTGAAAGTCAAATTGTATTAGAAATAAAATCAGTAGAAGCTATTAGTGATATTCACCGAGCACAGGTTTTAACCTATATGAGGTTAGGTAAGTATAAGTTAGGCTATCTGATGAATTTTAACACAGTAAGTTTAAAAGAAGGAATAAAAAGATTCGTATTATAAACTCCGTGAAACATCGTGCAAAACTCGGTGTTACTCCGTGGTTAAATTCAATAAACCAAAATAAATGAAAAAACATATCTTAGTTGTTCCCGGAGACGGTATTGGGCAGGAAGTAACAGCCGTTGGAAAAAAAGTAGTAGAAAAAATCGCTGAAAAATTCGGTCATGAATTTACGTATGACGAAGCCCTGATTGGTCATGTAGCCATCGAAGCGACAGGAAGCCCACTACCGGAAGAAACCTTAGTGAAAATGCGTGCTTCTGACGCCGTACTTTTTGGCGCCGTCGGCCACCCGAAATATGACAATGACCCAACTGCTAAAGTTCGTCCGGAACAAGGTTTGTTAAAAATGCGTAAAGAATTAGGCTTGTATGCCAATCTACGCCCGATTAAATTATTTGATGAGCTTTTAGGTGCTTCAAGTATTAAACCTGAAATTCTGAAAGGGTCAGATATTCTGTTTTTCCGTGAACTGACAGGGGATATATATTTTGGCGAAAAAGGTCGTAAAAACGACGGAGATACCGCCTATGATATTGCAGAATATAGCCGCTACGAAGTAGAACGCATTGCCCGCAAAGCCTTTGATGCCGCTATGACCCGTGGTAAAAAAGTAATGTCGGTAGATAAAGCAAACGTATTGGAAACCAGCCGTTTGTGGAGAGAAACCGTACAGAAAGTAGCCAAAGAATATCCGGAAGTAACGGTTGAGCATCAGTTTGTTGATTCAGCAGCGATGTTACTAATCAAAAATCCAAGACAATTTGATGTAGTAGTTACGGCTAACCTTTTTGGTGACATATTAACAGATGAGGCTTCTCAGATTGCCGGGTCAATGGGTATGTTAGCTTCAGCATCAATAGGCGATAGCACAGGCGTTTATGAACCTATTCATGGTTCTGCACATGATATTACAGGCAAAGGCTTAGCTAATCCGATGGCATCGATTTTGTCGGCCGCTTTGATGTTAGATATTTCATTTGGCTTGAAAGCTGAAAGCGAAGCCATCATTTCGGCCGTTGAACAAACGTTAAAAGCAGGTTTCCGTACCGGAGATATTGCAGATGCTTCTACACCAAAAGACATGATTCTGGGTACAGATGCTATCGGCGAAGAGATTTTGAAGAGAATCTAAACATTACTATAGTTTTCTTATTTATCAGACACGCCGGATACTTGTATAAGGCGTGTTCTTTTTTTCATCAGATTTATTAGTTAATTTTGATAAAAAATTATTTAAACACCCCCAATGAAAAAGGTACTTCTTGTTTTAATCGTCGCTCTTATTAGTCAGCTTTCATTTGCTCAGGCTCCTAAATTCGGTTATGTATATGACGATTATGTCATGATAAATCTGAAAGAAATAAAAGATTTACAGAATGAAATAACTACTAAAAGAGAAGAACTAACCAAGCAATTGGAGGCGAAAGGTCAAGTGTATCAGGAAAAATATGCGCTCTATCAGCAGTCGCTAAAAAATATAGCAAACGTAACTACTGAGTCATTAAATGCCGCTTTGAAAGAGGTACAAGATCTGAAAAAAGAAGCGGACGAGTTTCAGGCTAATGCCGATGTAGAGTTACAGACTCTTATAAGAAACAAATATAATGACATTCGTGCTAAAGTAGATGATGCTACCAAAAAAGTAGCGGCCGAAAAGGGGTATAAGTTTGTTTTCAGAAGAAATGCAGATGCCAATAACAGAGAATCGACCCCCATATTATTATACGCCAATGATAACGGTAGAGATAACCTGTCTGATGCTATTATAATAAAAATGGGTAGCACACCACCAAAACCCCAAACTCCGGCTCCTGCTGCATCAACTCCGGCAGCAAAGAAACCTGCGCCTAAAAAATCATAGGTATTGAGTCATGTATAAATAAAAATGGGTGATTGAATTCTCTATCAATCACCCATTTTCAGTTCTATTTCTTCCAGATTTCATCAAAGGCTTCCTGTAGTACTTCTTTATCGTCAAAATGATGTTTTACGCCTTTGATTTCCTGATAGGTTTCATGTCCCTTGCCAGCTACTAATATAATGTCTTGCGGACGGGCTATTTTTACCGCTTCAAATATCGCTTCATGTCTGTCTTCAATGGTTTGTACTTTATTCATGTAAATAGAAGAGACACCTGCTTCCATTTGTCCGAGAATAACCATCGGGTCTTCGTTCCTTGGGTTATCAGAGGTCAAAAATACACGATTGCTGAATTTACAGGCAATCTCTGCCATAATCGGGCGTTTAGTCGCATCTCTGTTGCCACCACAACCCACTACGGTTATAATCTGCTGGTTTCCTTCCTGTAAATCTACGATGGTTTCCAGTACATTTTTTAGTGCATCAGGCGTATGGGCATAATCTACAATACCTACAATATGGTTTTGTGAAACTACCTGCTCAAATCTGCCTGCCGGAGGTTGAATATCAGACAACTGCATCAGTACTTCGTCAGGGTTTTCGCCTAAAAGAACAGCCGCACCATATACACCCAGAAGATTATAGGCATTAAAAGCACCAATGAGTTTAAACCAAACCTCACGGTTATCAATATCCATCTGTAAGCCAAATAAGCCACAAGCCAGTATTTTACCCTTAAAACTGCCAATATTTCTTAATGAATACGATTCTTTTCGGGCAGCGGTATTCTGAATCATGATTTTACCGTTTTTATCGTCGGTATTTACAAGGGCAAATGCTGAGGCCGGTAACTGGTCGAAAAAGCCTTTTTTGGCTCTGATATAATTATCAAAGGTTTCGTGGAAATCGAGGTGATCGTGGGTAATATTGGTAAATATACCTCCTGCAAAATGAAGCCCTGCAATCCGTTCCTGTACAACCGAATGAGAACTTACCTCCATAAAACAGTAAGTAGCACCCTTCTGAACCATTTCATGCAATAATTCATTGATTTTTACCGAGTCTGGTGTGGTATGGGTAGAAGGAATAATTTCGTCATCAATCTGATTCTGTACGGTAGAAAGTAGCCCGCAGCGATACCCTAATTTACGGAATAAACGGAATAGGAGGGTAACTGATGAGGTTTTGCCATTAGTACCTGTTACGCCCACCAATTTTAATTTTTTTGATGGATTTCCATAAAAATTAGCTGCCAGTAAACCCATTGTCCGGGCCGAATTTTCTACTTGCAGATAGGTTATGTTTTCCTGTAATACTTCCGGTAATCGTTCGCAAAGAATAGTTTTTGCCCCCAGCTCTATCGCTTTTTCAATAAAATTATGCCCATCTACCTGGGTGCCACCAATGGCTACAAACAGACTTCCGTTTTTTACCTGACGGGAATCAAAAACAATATTCTCTATTTCAATATCGGTTATGCCCGAAACGGCCTGCAAAGGAACTTTATATAAAATGTCGCTTAGAATCATAGAATTTGTTTGAATAATTTTGTTGGTAATTGCCAACAAATATATTACATATAAAATTTATCTTCTTGCCTATCAATAATATTTCTATTCCACCGAAAATGTATAATTTCCGCTTAAAACCTCAAAAATGGCCTTATTATTCTCAATTTTTACAAAAGTAATACCGGGTATTTTGGCTTTAGAGGCTTTATTGCCTGATAAAATCAACTTTTCAGATTCCTTAACAATAGCATTAGTTTTACCTGATAAAGGCAATTGAATCTGGGCAGAGGCATTGGCAGGGATACTTACCTTTAATACAAACTTTGCGCCTTGCCAATTCCAACCTGAGGCAATAGGGCCATAGCTTGATTCATATTTACTTTCTACCCATTTCAAATCTCCCACAGGCATTGGCGCAATCATAAAATGCTTGAATCCGGCACTTAACGGGTCAAGTTTAATACCTCCTAAATAAGAATAAAACCACTCACCGATAGAGCCATAAGCAAAATGATTACGGGAATTCATACCCTCCGGCTTTTCGGTGTCAGAGTTCCACAACTCCCACATGGTAGTGGCACCTTTTTCAATCATATAGCCCCAGCTTGGGTAGGTTTTTTGTATAGCTACTTTATAGGCTAATTCATGTTCTCCGGCATCACTCAGGGCTGGTAAAAGCATTGCTGTAGAGAGAAATCCGGTGGTTAAGTGGTCGTTTTTAGCTCTTACATTGGCTGCTACATTCTGCGCTACTGCCAAACGATCGGCAGGTTTTGTAATTCCCAGACTCAAAGGTATCAGGTTTGCGCCTTGTGTATTGCCTTCATAGCTTTTGCCTTGTGGGTCAAAATATACCTCATTATATTTATCGGCCACTTTCTGAGCTACATCTGTATATTTCTGAGAATCAGCAGTTTTACCAATTACTTTTGCCATTTCGGCCAATAATTTATTTGAATAAAACTGATAGCTGCCACCAATAGGTTTAGTAGGAGAGTTTTCTACGGGTACCCAGTCGCCATAGCCATAAAAATCGCCTGCCTGAAAATAATAGATGCCGTCTATCTTAGTATTCGGGTGATTGTTCATGTATTCAACCCAGTTTTTCATGGCTTCATAATTCTCTTCAATGATGCGTTTATCGCCATAAAACTGATACATGCGGTAAGGTACAATCACTATGGCATCGCCCCAGGCAGGTTTCGAAGGCCCACCTACCACAATTTTAGGATTTACATCATATACATAGCCCGAAGAATGTTGTGAATCGGCAATGTCTCTCACCCATTTAGCAAAGAATCCATTCATCTGCATGATATAAGAAGCAGTAGGAGCAAATATCTGTGCATCGCCCATCCAACCTAAACGCTCATCTCTTTGTGGGCAGTCTGTAGGTACACTGTGCATATTGCCATGTTGCCCCCAGGTAATATTTTTGTAAATACTATTCAGCAAATCGTTAGAAGTAGTAAAACTTCCTGAAAATGGCACGTTGTTATGAATCACTTTGGCTACCAATGTATTTTCATCCGGTTTTTTAGGTAAACCCTCTACTTCTAAATACCGGAAACCATGATAAGTAAATTTAGGCTCCCATTCTTCTACGCCATAACCTTTCAGAATATATTTGTCAGTAGGTCTGATACTTCGCAGATTGGCCTGGTCGGCTAAACCTTTATCTGTTAGCAACTCGGCAAATTTCATTTCTACTTCCTTGCCTGCTTTACCCTCTACTTTTAAATGCGTGAATCCAACGAGATTCTGACCAAAATCAAAAACATAATGCCCTTTACGTGGCTCGGTGATTTTAACAGCTTTTAATTCCTGCATCACCTGAATCTGTGGTACTACAGATGCAATCAATTTTGTATTTTTTGTGCTGAATGTCTCTGCCTCATCATTACGGTTATCTTCGGGTTTCGGACCAAATAAAGTAGTTTTGTTTTCAGCGTCATCTAATATCGTTGCATTCTCCCAGTCTTTCCCATATTCCAATCGCCCGTCATATACCTCACCATTGTACAGTGAATTAGAAACAATGGGTGAAAGGCGGGTTTTCCAGGTCTCATCTGAGATAACAGTTTGGCGAGAGCCATCATAAAACTCTAATTCCATCTGAAACAACAAACGACAAGGGCCTTCACTGTAAGCAAATTTACCCCCACCCCAGCCTAAGCCACTACTCCACCAACCATTACCCAAAGTAGCCGTAATAAAATTGGTGCCAATCGTCAGGTCTTCGCCATCAATTTCGTAGGTCTGATAATGAATCGTTTTCAGGTAATGCGTCCAACCGGGAGTTAAAATATCTTGTCCGACTTTTTTACCATTAAATATTAAATGATAAGCTCCTAAACCCGTTACATATATTCTTGCCCTTACGGCTCTTTTGGCTAATGAGAATTCCTTTTGTAATTCAACAGCTTTAGGAGGCTTGCCCTCTGTTCCTTTTTTGCCAATCCAATGTGCCGACCAATCGCTTGGCTGTAAAAGTCCCATTTCCCACCACGATGTAGGGCTGTAGGCAGTAGGTTTGTTTTTGTCATTCCAGACTTTTACTTTCCAGAAATATCTCTTGCGAGACTCCAAAGCCTTACCGGCATAGGTAATCCATAAAGACTGGTCTGATTTTACCATACCCGAATTCCACACATTGCCATTATCTTTTTTCAGGTTTTCTTCGGTATCAGCTACTAATATCTGGTAGGCCGTTTGTTTGGCACCACGTGTACCCGAAACCATTTGCCAGGATAAACGGGGTTTCTGGGTATCAAGCCCTAACGGATTATCGAAGTATTCACATCGGAGTTTTTCAATGGTCTGGGCATAAGTAAGGTTAACAACAAGAATAGCAAAAAGGGAAAAAACAAGTTTTTTCATGGGTATAATAATAGGAGTGTATAGTATTGGAAATTGTTAAAATCTAAATCGACTTTTGAAATCATCCAGACATCTGAATACTTCAAAGGTGAGGTCATAATCATTGGCAGTCAGCACAAAATTGTCTGGCAAGTTACAGAATTTCATAAAGTCTTTTAATTGCTGACCCTTCAATTTGGTTACATAAGATACATATTCAGCACTATACCGGTATTCGACTAACAATTTACGGAGGTCTTCCTGTTGCATGGCTTCCAGTTTGCGTCGGGTTTTGCCTTCCTTGCTAAATAGCTGATATAAGCCATCTATTGAGATACCAATGCCACCGCCGGGCGAAGAAGTATTGGTATTAATCAGGTTAGAAATATCTTTCCATTTAAGTTTGGTAGAGGCTTCGGGTGCTGCTAATAAATCATCAATCTGTTGTCTGATTACCTCTAAACGTTTGTCTTTTACAGTAAATTCAGGTAATACAATGGCATCTTGTGGGAGTTCAAGAACAGGCTCTTTATTCATGCCATCCCATTCTATACCTGCATTTTTATAGCCAATTGAAGAAATCTTGATAGAGTCACCTTTGGAGGCTTTTACTAAAAAATTCCCGTTTTCGCTTGTTTTGGTAATCTGCTTGGTGTTTTTGTTAACCACTGTTGCAGAGGCAATAGGCTGTTTGGTAGTTTTATCAATGGCTCGCCCTAATACATAAGATTGTTGAGCAAAAACAGTTGTGTTGGCTAATAGGAAGGATAAAGCGAAAATTGTAATATATTTAAAAGATCCTGTCTCTAACTCTCTCCTAATAGGAGCAACTGTGTACTCAAAAGTTTGTCTTGAGCAATTTCTCCTCCTTAAAAAGGAGGAGTACCCTAAAATAGCCGATTTTTTATCGGTTATTTTAGGGGGAGGTGGTTGTAAAAGGCTGTAAAATAGGTTCAAAAATACTTCATAGATTTTTAACCACCCCGTCAATTTCCTGACTGCGTCAGAGAAATTGCCACCCCTCCTTAAAAAAGGAGGGGAAGTTTGAGAACCAAAACTTGTGGGTATATATTTATCAACCCTATTATTTAATTTGTCCATTCAGAATTACATATTTAACTTCGTTGCCTTTTGTCAACACAAAGTTTGCTTTTTCATCGAGATTTAATTCTTTGTCTTGAATAGCTTCTTTCGATAACGCATACTTCTTTACTAACTCGGGAAAATCGGCTAGGGGCTTTACCTGTAGTCCGGTAGCATCAATTTCCTTGATGCCCCAGAAAGTAGAAAGGTCGCCCATATCTTCAATAACGCTCTTGATTGTAAAACCCGTGGCACTTTTATTGTTTTTTTCAATCAGGTCAATGGCGATGTCTTTAACCACAGCTTTTCCATGATAATTAAACTCGGCATTACGTATTAACAGGTCATACAGATAGCGGTCATTATTAGGCAAGGCTTCATAAGTAGCCAATTGGTAATGCGTATATGATTGCTCTGCTATGGCTTGTAAACCTGTCAGAATAGCCACAAAATTCAGTTTACGGATAAACTGTTTTTCAACATCATCTTTATAACCGCCCGATTCAATCAGTATCAGACTACTGCCCCATTTGGCTATGTTGTCTCCAAAAGCACGGGGTTCATGTTCATCATTCCAACGCCCTAAATGACCGGGAATAAAACTTTGCAAAGCCTCGCTCATGCCGCATATTACCTGCATAGCCTTTGTGCGGGCAGGGTTCCAGTTCCTGTCAAAATCATAAGACGTAGCTAAGAAAGAAACAGTGGCTTGCTTACCACTTTTTCCTGCACTATAACGGGTATTTTTATCATGAAGGTTAAACGAAAACTCCGGTTTTAACTCATCCTGCAATTTCTTTAATAAGGCTCCTTCAGGTGTCTGAAATCGCAGGGCATCACGGTTCATGTCTATTTCGGTAGCCGTGCGTCTTTGGTAACGTTCTGCGCCATCAGGGTTCAGCATCGGTACAAAATAGAGTGTGGTATTAGATAAAATGGTTTGTCTTAATTCATCAAAACCATCATTTTTGGCCTGAAAGAAACGAAAAATATCAAGCAATGCCATAGTTGCGGTAGGCTCATCGCCGTGCATCTGCGACCACAGCAAGACTTTGGTGTTTCCTGTACCTAACTTTATCTGGTAAAGTGCTCTTTCTTCAAACGACTTTCCTGCTACCTGTTTTTCAAAAGGTAATTTCTCAATTAATGGAATCAGGTCTTTGTGTTTGAAACGACGATGAGTGATAGCCTTTTCCTTATAATTTTCGTATTGAGCAAATAAAGCTTTCGAAAAATCCTGTGTTTGTGCAAAACCAGACATACTACATGAAATAAAATAAGCGATAATGACAAAGGTAAGGCGTTTGTGAAGAAGAACCATACAATTGGAATTTTATTGAGTGTAAAGACAAAAATAGACTTATTTTGGTAAGAGTAGGTTTAAATTTTGTTTTTCTGACCGAAAGAATATATTCTAAACATATTCTCATATTCTTACCTTAAAATAAATAGAGCCATTAAAATTAATATCTCACTTTGAAGAGTCGTGTTGTATGCCTATTTTTGCAATTAACACTAAAACAGACCCTATATAACCGACCTCTACCTTTTTTGAAATTTGCCGTTCAAATAGCATTAAGCTTTTTAATGATATTCTTTTGCTTTGACTCTCAAGCACAAGATGTTGCTATTAAAGTTCTTCAACAAGGAATCTCCTATTCAGATTCTTCCTACTATGATATTATCCCTGTAGAAGACAAGTTCTGGATTGGCGGGAAATATGGTACCCTGAAATCTATTGATACTGAGGGAAATCTTACCAATATATCTTATCCAAGTCAGCAGTTAGATATTTATAAATTGGATAAATTTGACGAACAGACCATAATTGCTTGTGGGGACAGGGGGATTATCTATAAACACAACCTACAAACAAAAAACTGGCAAACCATTAAAGTAAAAGGCTATGAAAATGCCTGTTTCTACAATATGGTGGTGGTAAGCGAGTCAGAAATTTATATCTGCGGAGGTTGCTCGGCCATAGCTCATTCAAAAAAGACTGTTCCGAATGGCTTTATACTAAAATCGATTGACGGAGGGATTACCTGGAAAAAAATCTACTCTAATCCGTTCAAAATGGTCTGGTGTGTCAAATACAACCCTTTCAATAAAAAGGTATATGCCTTGATGTACACGCTTAATAAAACGCATTTGTATGAATTAGACGGAGAAAAATGGAAGCCTAAAAACAAGATTGGTAATAGTATCTTTCATGAAATTCAGTTTGTAGATGCCGACAATTATGTAGTAACAGGTGGCTGGATGGGCAAAATGGGCAGAATTTATAGCAATAGCGAGAAAAAAATATTACCAACCTCAGGGCTTATCTGGGGACGTGTAGAAGGCAATAAGTATGATATTTATTCGGCAGGAAACGGGCAGATAGTGGTTGACGATAAGTCAGGTAATTATCAGGTGCATGGCGTAAAACTCAATAAAGCCTTTAATATCTACGAAACAGTTTTTACCTCTGATAATACCGCCATTGCCATTGGCAGTGCACGTACTGTTCTATTGATTAAAATAGCTGACAGAACTAAACTGGTTATGAATCATCTCTGATTATCTCAATTGCGCATACTTCTGAAAGGCCAATGCTACCAATGCCGTTGTATAAGCATCAGAAGTAAAAAAAAGTGTTTTTCGTACCACCGTTCCTCCTGAAAAGAATACACCTCCCTGCCAGTAAGTTTCTTGATTATCAAAACTTCTCTGAGAACGCAGATAATTAATTGATTGATGAATTAATGCTGACGGCACATTCATACCCGCCTCTTTCAGATAAAGTAAACTTAATACCCCATAAGCCGTAGATTGTATCCGGTCGTGCTGATTTACCTTTTTATCACTTTTATAACTGCCGTCTGTTTGTTGGGTTTTAGTCAGGTTATCAAGCAGATATTTTCCTGTTCCGGCTAAAGCAGTATCTCCTGCAGCAAAAGCCCGACTTACAGCATAATGAAAATGAAAGCGATTAGGATAATAAATGCCCATGCGTGCCCATCTGCCACGTCTGGCGTGTTTTTCTATAAATTGGTGTGCTGCATTACTGCCTTTGCTTGCCTGAGTGATTCCACTCTTAGCAAGGTAAGTCAGTACGTTGGCATTTACTACTACATCTACATCATTTGTTCCCCAGGGAATATAAGGTTTATAAGCCTGCGGAAAGCATATACTATACGGAATATAAAAAACCAGATTATGCCACACAGCTTTGGTAATATTCCAGTTATCAAACTGTTCTTCTTCCCCTAACCAGGTCAGGTAAGCACCTGATTTTTTGAAACCATGATAGAGGTAATTGTACCAATGTCTGTTTTTACGGTTTTTATCAATATACCTGTCGAACAAAGCAGGCTTTATGGTTTTTAAGGAATCAATACCAAATATCTTTTGCTGATACCAGATAGCCAGATTGCCCATAGATGTATCGTCGGCATCATTTTCTACATTGGCAGCTTTATTAATAAATCGTTGCTTCAATGGGAAATTAGTAGGTCGCCTGACTAAAGGTACAGGATTCGGCTCCGCTCCCCACAACAAATCCCGGTTAGGAGGTAATTGTTTCCAGAAATTAAATCTTTGGTCGGTAGCATAACTCAACACTTCTGGAAAAACCTTTCTGAGCATAGGCAGAATTTCTTTTCGGGAAGTATCAGCCAGATACATTTCAGCCAGTATATTATGAATCCCGGCCATTGTAAAGCAGTTTGAATCCCGGTAATTACTCTTGCCGCCTAATAATAAGATAAAACCCTCCATACGCATTCGGGCTTCCCATTCGCCTGCATATTGTTTTCCTGCAATGGTTTGTGTGCATTGCTTGGCACTCAGGTATTGTAAACTTGCATCAATATCTGCCTGTATAGAATCAGCCGGAATAGTTTGAGAGAATACATGAAAATGAATAAAAAACAGAAGAAAGGATACTTTATAACGCATACAATTCGGGCAGCTAAGAACAGATAACAAAAGTAGGCATTTTAAAATTGTATAACGATTTTTCAAATCGTTAAAATTCGACAGAATTTCATTAGCCCACTTTCAATGCAGAAGATGAACTCATTCCTGAAATTTACTAAGAGACGATTTAAAAAATCGTGATACAGCCTTCCAACCCCTTTACAGAAAAAAGTATCCTTTATTTAAAGCACACATTTACTAATATCAATTATGAAAAATATTCAATGGTTATTGAGCCTTATATTGCTAATAGGCATGGTTTCTTGCAAACCAAAAGATACTGAGCCAACACCTGATGGCAAAGAAGTAGCATTTGAAGTAAGTGCGACAGAATATGATAGATTGATTGCCGCACGTACCACCCAAACCCGGCATTTTGAAATAAAAGATATCAAACGGGAGAGTGATATACTAAAAATATGGGTAAAAGGCGGTTGCGATAAAAGTAATTATAAAGTAGTATGGGACGGTATTATGCGTAAATCGTACCCCCTGACTGTTTTTCTGGTAGTTACTTTAGAACAGGGAACCGGAATAGAATGTGCGGCAGAATTAGACCACTTATTAGAGATAGATTTGAAGGAGAAATTCGGAACGCTTTACGAGACTGATGAGCTTCATATCTTACTTTCTAATGGCTCTAAGATATTTGATAAAGTAATTGACCCTGCGGGTGCAGTAACCAATAAGTAGCAATCGTGTTTTTTGTTAATAGGACAAAAGTCGCCGAATTTTCGGGGGCTTTTTGTTTATATAGACATAAGAGGTTGAATAAAAGGATTCTCCTTTCATACTTTCTTCGAGTTTACCATTAAATTTACCGCCAAATACAATTCTGAAATTATACCATAGAGCAAGCCATGTCAATAGCTGAAATATACGAGAAGTTTAAGACCTGTACGGGCGTTTCTACAGATACACGGAAGATAGATGAGGGAGTCATGTTTTTTGCACTCAAAGGCGCTCAATTCAATGCCAACGAATTTGCCAGAGAAGCCCTTGAGAAAGGAGCAAAATATGTGGTGATTGACGAAGCACAATACGCAACTGACCCTGCCTGCATTTTAGTAAATGATGTACTTTATACTTTGCAGAAACTCGCCAATTACCATCGTCAGCAGTTTAGTATTCCATTGATTGGCCTGACAGGCTCTAATGGTAAAACTACCTCTAAAGAACTGGTAGCGGCTGTTTTATCAAAAAAATACAAGACTTATTATACAAAAGGCAATCTCAATAACCATATCGGTGTGCCGCTTACAATTTTAGCATTGGATGATAGCTATGAGATAGCAGTAATAGAAATGGGAGCCAATCATCAGGGCGAAATCAGGGATTTGTGTAATATCTGTGAGCCTACGCATGGTTTCATTACTAATGTAGGTAAAGCACATTTAGAAGGCTTCGGTGGTGTAGAAGGTGTAAAAAAAGGTAAAGGTGAATTATATGATTTTTTAGTAAAATCGGGTGCAACTGTTTTCCTGAATGCCAAGAATGAGGCATTGGTAGGCATGGCACAAAGCCGGAAATTCAATCAGACGGTAGAATATCTGAAAGACAATAAAATTGTATTAGTCAAAGATTCTCCCATTGTTGTTTTTTCTACACAAGAGCCAAATCGTGACCCCCACACTTATACAACCAATCTACCAGGCTGGTATAATTTTGAAAATATTGCAGCCGCTTTGGCCATCGGAAATTTCTTTGGCGTATCGGTTAAAGATGCCTCCGAAGCAGTAAGTGCCTATAATCCTGATAATAATCGTTCGCAGATAATTCAGAAGGGTACAAACAGCATTTTGTTAGATGCTTATAATGCTAATCCTTCGTCTATGTCGGCCGCTATACAAAACTTTATCAATCTGAAAACCGACAAGGGAAAAATAGTGATTCTGGGAGATATGTTAGAGTTAGGAGATGAAGCTCCGGCCGAGCATAAAGCCATTGGCGAGTTAGTAGCCAAGGGCGATTTTGCCTTAGTGGTTTTAGCCGGAAAACTCATGGCATCGGCTCTTGAACCGCTCCCGAAAGCCTATTATTTTCCTGATAAGTTTTCGTTACATAACTGGTTGTTGGACAAGCAGATACAAAATTCTTTTATACTTATCAAAGGTTCTCGTGGCATGGGGCTTGAGAGTACCCTGCAATGTTTCGCCTGAACGTTTATAAAGAAAAAAAACCTTTTATCAATTTTAGTTAACAAATGGAAATTTATTTGTTAATTTTTCGTTATAGATTGGATTGATTTTTGAGTCAGGAAAACTTAATGTAACTTTAACTTAACCAGAGGAGATTAAATTTATGAGAAAGCCGCATATTTTGTCTTTAGCTCTTTTAGGTGGCATTATTGGTTCTGTATTTATTGCAGCCATGCCATTAAATGATGACCCACCTACCAAAAACGAAACAATTATACGCACAGTAGGTGCTATGCTCGAACAAGGACACTACAGTCCGAAAAAAATAGACGACGAATTTTCGAAAAAAATATTTGTAGAATATCTGAAACGAATAGACCCAAGCAAAAGGCTTCTATTAGAAAAAGATATTAATAAGTTGCGTAAATACGAAACCAAGATTGACGATGAGGTACATGGGGCATCATTAGATTTCTTTACTGCTTTAGACGAAATATATAAAGCTCGTTTAGTAGAGGCAGAAGATATTTACAAGCAATTGATAGAAAAACCATTTACGTTTGATAAAGACGAAAATATTGAACTCGATTGGGACAAAGTAGCGTTTGCCGGAAATGAAACGGAAAGAAAAGAGCGTTGGAGGAAATATCTGAAATGGCAGACTTTAGAAAGATATAACGACTTACTTGACCAACAGGAGAAAAACAAAACCAAAGCTGATTTTGTAGCCAAAAGTAACGATGTTTTAGAACAGGAAGCACGTGCAAAGGTAAAAAAGGCAATGGATAAGTATTTTGACCGATTGAAGAACAAATTTGATGAAAATCAAAGATTTGCGGTACTGGTAACTACTATTACCAATGAAATGGATCCTCATACTGATTTCTTCCCACCTGTAGAAAAACGTTCTTTTGATGAAAGATTAAGCGGTCGTTTCTTTGGCATCGGTGCTTTGTTGATGCAGGAAGACGATAAAATAAAAATCAGAAGTGTAAGTCCGGGTGGTCCTGCCTGGAAATCGGGTGAGATTCAGGCCAATGATGTTATTTTAAAGGTAACGCAAGCCAATGGGGAGTCGGAAGATATTACTGGTTTCACAACAGACGATGCCGTAAAGGTGATTCGTGGAGCAGAAGGTACAGAGGTGAAACTAACCATTCAGAAACCTGATGGTTCGCAGAAAATAGTGCCAATTATTCGTGCAGAATTGAAATTAGATGAAACATTTGCCAGAAGTGTTGTTATTACCTCTGGAAAACATAAAATCGGACTGATTGATTTACCTGCATTCTATGCCGACTTCCAACGTCCGCAAGCGGCTCGTTGTTCTAAAGACGTAGCGAAAGAAATAGAAAAACTGAAAGCAGAAGGAGTAGAGGGTATCATTATGGATATCAGAGACAATGGTGGCGGTAGCTTACAGGAAGTAGTAAATATGGTAGGTCTGTTTATCAAAACCGGCCCTGTGGTTCAAATCCGCGACCGTGCCGGACGCCCCTCTCAAATGGGAGATAATGACCCATCGGTTCTTTATGATGGCCCGTTGGTAGTTTTGGTAAACGAGCGCAGTGCCTCTGCTTCTGAGATTTTTGCTTCAGCTATTCAGGATTACAAACGTGGTATTGTGGTAGGTTCTTCTTCAACTTTTGGTAAAGGTACTGTACAAAGAGCATTTCCGGTGGGTGGTGCAGGCAATGGTAGTGGTGCAGGCGATTTAGGTGCCGTGCATCTGACCTTACAAAAATACTATCGTATTAACGGTGGTGCTACGCAATTGAAAGGAGTAGAGTCAGACATTGTATTGACAGGCTTGTATGAAGCCTACAAAATGCGTGAAAAAGATTCGCCTAATGCATTGATTTGGGACGAAATGCCTAAAGCAAGTTATCAGACCTGGCAAGCGGCTCCTGATGTAACCCTATTACAACAAAAAAGCAAAGACCGTCTGTCTGCCAATAATGTTTTCAAAGCCATTGAAGACAATACCAATGTTCTGGCCGATAACCGTAAAACATCACGTTCTTTAGACCTGCAAAAATATAAAGTGCAATTGAAAGAGATAAAAGATGTTTCGGGCAAAGTTCGTGATTTAACAAAATTAAAAGACGACTTATCGGTATCAAATCTTCAGGTTGATTTATCGGTAATTAATTCTGATTCGCTGAAAAAAGACCGTAACGATTTCTGGGTTAAATATCTTAAAAAAGATGTTTATCTGAATGAAACAATCAATGTGATGGATGATGTGATTCAGCAAAAAGGAATGGCTGTAAAAAATTAAGTAAGCAAATATAGTTTCATGGATATAGCAGAAGTCAGGTAGAGTAATTTACCTGACTTCTGTTTTTAGGGGATTTATCAAAAGTATCTCTAAAAATACTGCCGGAAATGCTTATTAAGCATCACCATTTACCATTAAGTCATAATAAGTACCTTTGGTTATATTGATTTTAAGGTTGAAATAACAATTCCCTCCGTCAAGAACGATTACAATATCTTTTTTCCAGTTTTCATTAAAGATATCGCAGAAACAATTCACCCATACTTCTTTTTCTCCTTTAGAATTGGTAATAGCAACATACTGTCGTTTATAGACTTTTAAATCAATAATAAAATCTTCTTTTCTTAATGTGTATTCAGGATGCTTTGCCTTGATTTTATTATATCTTTTTTGCTGATGATTATTATAACTATTTATGCGAGACTCTAGTAACTCTTCGATTATTACAAAATCATTATCAGTTAACTCAGCTTGTTTTCCATTTTCAAATGCCCATTTTTCAGTTGAATCATAAGGTAGAATTCCTATTATCGACTTATCAACTATTTTTTCTTTTGATACATTCACTTTGGATGGAGTCTGCCTACAACTAATAATATAAAGAGCAATTAATGTAAATAATAGATACTTCATTTGTATGTGTGATTAATCTGGTTGAATAAGTTTAGAAACAGCCTTTATTAAAAAAACGAACAGAAAAATAAAACCTTCTGCAAGTTCTGAAATAAAAAGAGACGTTTGCCCTATATTTGCAGAAAAAACTACTCTATAGAACTGAATATGACCTACGATGTAATTGTGATTGGTGGAGGAATTGTCGGACTGGCTACTGCTTTGAAAATCAAACAGGGAAATCCGGCATTAAAGCTGTTGATTATAGAAAAAGAAAACAAAGTTGCCCAACACCAGACAGGCCATAATAGTGGGGTTATTCATTCGGGTTTGTATTATAAACCGGGTAGTTTAAAAGCTACAAATTGTATCAGAGGTTACGAAATGCTGCTGGATTTTTGTCGGAAAGAGGACATCAAATATGATTTATGTGGCAAGATTGTAGTAGCCACTCGCCCGGAGCAAATTTCTATTTTAGATGGTTTGTATGAAAGAGGAGCACAAAATGGGTTAGACGGCTTTCAAATGCTGAACGCAGAGCAATTGAAAGAATACGAGCCACATGTAAACGGACTAAAAGGCTTTTTTGTCCCTCAAACCGGAATTACTGACTATACAGAGGTTTCTGAGAAATATCTGGAGAAAACCCGACAATTGGGGGGAGAAATAGTTTTTGGCGAAAAAGTGGAAAGTATTACGGCTAAAGGCAAAACCTCAATAGTGAATACCAATAAAGGTACTTACGAAACTAACCTAATAGTAAACTGTGCAGGTCTTTACTCAGATAAAGTAGGACAAATGACCGATGAGCGAGCCAATAAACTAAAAATTACTCCCTTCAGAGGAGAGTATTTTGAGATAAAACCAGAGAAACAATATCTGGTTAAAAACCTAATCTATCCTGTCCCTGACCCTAATTTCCCATTTTTAGGGGTACATTTCACTCGGATGATACATGGCGGAGTAGAAGCCGGGCCTAATGCTGTTTTAGCGTTCCGTCGGGAAGGATATAAGAAACTGGACATTCATTTCGGAGAATTATTTGAAACCCTCACCTGGAGAGGTTTTCGGAAAGTAGCCGCCAAATACTGGCGCACAGGTTTAGGAGAAATGTATCGCTCATTCTCTAAAAGTGCTTTCACCAAAGCTCTACAGGAACTAATCCCTGAAATTCAGGAAGATGACCTGATTCCGGGTGGCGCAGGCGTAAGAGCGCAGGCTTGCGATTATGATGGCGGCTTATTAGATGATTTTGCTATTTTCGAAAACGAGCGGGCTGTCAATGTCTGCAATGCACCCTCACCAGCAGCCACTTCTTCCTTATCTATCGGGCAGACTGTTAGTGAGTTGGTTTTGAAGCGGTTTTAAATAGGTTTCACGATTTTTCAAATCGTTCAGTTAAAGCCTTGCCACAAAGTACCCTAATTGTGTACATTGTGGCAAAATCATAAAGTAATACATTTAATTGGTATCAAATACATCTGCTTTATTAGTTCTTCAATCAGAAAAAATATTCCCATTCCAACCATTTTTAAATAATAGGTATCTATATCATTGAAAAGGGTACTGAGCCTCAGTCAAAACGATTGTTTACGTCAGGGGAAAAACATTCTCGTTTGTTTATTCCCTTGACCGACTGAGTAACTGACCTTAAATAGCATAGAAATTTGTCAGGAATTCACCTATAAAAATTTAAGAAAATTAATACAATGAAAAAGTTAGTTATTTTGTTGATGGTCAGTGCCTTATACATGACCTCATGCGAAAGTGAAAAAATTGATGCGCCAAATGCGTCGTTCGATGCTTTAAGAGCATCGAGCCTATTGGGACAATGGAAATTCAAAAGTTATGCAGATGGTAAAACATCTAAGTTCGACGTGTCTTTAGAATTTAAAAATGAAGAAGACAAGCTAACCCTCAATGGCAGAAGTTCAGTGAACTTTTATTCTGCTGTGCCAGACGTAGATGAAAGTAAAAAAACAATTCATATTCCGGCAATCGGTTCTACTAAAATAGCAGGTACTCCTGAGGCTAATGCTTTTGAGATGACCTATTACGAGAGCCTGAGAAATGTTGAGAGATATGAATTTAAGGATAAAAATATTCTGGTAATTTATCTTGCTAAACCAGCCAACGAGGCGATGTATTTTGAGAAAAAATAAGAAACTTCTATAACCTGATTTATTTAACCAACCAACGAATATGAAAACTCTTAAAATTGCCATAATAGCCATTGTATGTTCTTTAGCTGCGGCAAGTTGTGATAATAAAAATACAGTAGACCCCAACACCTTAAAGGCAAATAATGAATTAAAGGCTATTCCGGCTGCTTTTGCAGACCAGACAAGCGAGTTTGCTTTTGATTTCTGGAAGAAACATAATGCTATAGAAGAAGCAGATAAAAGCTACTTTGTTTCTCCGCTAAGTCTGCACATTGCTTTAGGTATGTTGTTGAATGGGGCAGATACCCAGACAAAAGAAGAAATTCAGAAAGCTTTGCGGGTATCGGGCGATATGGCTACTACTAATGGTATCTATAAAGATTTGATAGATAATCTGCCTTTAAGCGACCCGAAAGTGAAAAACACCATTGCCAATTCTGTTTGGTATCGTAATACATTTAAGGTAGAGCAGTCTTATTTAGATAACCTGAAAAACTATTTCAACGCCAATGCTTTCGGAGAGAATTTTGACGATAAGGCAACAGTAGGTAAAATTAATAACTGGGCAAGCGATAATACCAACGGTAAAATCAAAAAAGTATTAGACGAAATTAAAGAAGACCAGGTTTTATTCCTGATGAATGCCTTGTATTTCAAGGGAGACTGGAAAACCCAGTTTAAAGAAGCAGATACCAGAAATGAAGACTTTACCGGTACGAAGGGTGTGAAGAGTGTGAAAATGATGAACATGACCGAAAATGTGAAGTACGCCAAACGTGAGGGTTATCAGGCAGTAGAATTACCTTACGGTGATGGGAATTATGTAATGACCGTTATTTTGCCTGAGAAATCAACAGATGCGGCTTTAGCAAGTCTGTCAACAGGTGAATGGCAGGCATTGAATGGTGCATTAAAAGAGCAAAAAGTAATTGTAGGCCTACCAAAATTTACGTTAGAATATGAAGCAGACCTGAAAAAGGTTTTGACCGAAATGGGTATCAATGCGGCTTTCTCAGATGCAGCTGATTTATCAAAAATTGCCAGCCCTGCCGGAAGATTAAAGGTGGGTATGGTTAAACAAAACACTTACGTAGGTATTGACGAGAAAGGTACAGAAGCAGCCGCTGTAACAACCATAGGTGTAGTGCTTACCTCTGTTCCTAATTATCCGCAAGTGGTTTGTAATCGTCCGTTTTTGTTTGTTATCAGTGAAAAACAATCTAATACGATTCTGTTTGCCGGAAAAATAGCAAACCTTTAATCGGTTAAGCTTATGAAAAATCTCCTGATACTTGGTTTCTGTACGATGTTCTTAGGAGCCTGTGAAAAACAAAGTTTCGAGGTGTCGCCGACAACTGAAGTTGATAAGTACCAGACTATAAAAATCTTTACAGAGCAGGAGGGACGCCTCATCAAAGAAAGCGACCAGTTCTCGGTAATTATAACCAAAAACGACTCTGGAGATTTTAACGAGAATGATGCTCTTCACCGCTTTGTAGCAGACAATCTTCCTGCTGAGCTGAAAGAGAAAAAGAAGGTCAAGATTGTATTCAGTGGCGAGTTAAAACAATATCCCTATGCGGCTCAGTCCTTAATGGTTGGAAGACCACTGAAGCTAACTAAAATCAGATTGAAATAAAAGAATATAAAGTCTGTTCCGGTCCATATCAAAGTGTTTTTTATGATTCGTTTCTCTTAACAGGAAACCCTCAAACCTTTAAAACGTATGAAAAATCTCTGGGTGCTTAGTTTCTGTATGATGTTCTTTTTAGCTTGTGATAAAAAAGACATCAATGTTTCACCGGAAAGCGACATTGATAATTTACCAACCCTGCAGACCATCAGCAATAAAGACGGGTATCTGATGAAAGTAAACGATGACCTGACAGTGATTGTAGTAGAAAGTGAGATGGACCCGTTATCATGTGCAGCACAACCTTCACACCGATTCGTAGTAGCTAATCTACCGACTGAATTGAAAGGTAAGCACGAGACCAGAATTGTATTTAGTGGTGAAGTAAAACAATTCGACCAGACAAAGTTGATACTTTATGCAGGAATGCCACTGAAGTTGACTAAAATAAGATTAAAATAAATTTTATCAAGTGCCATGACGTATAAAGATGCTTATCTCTACGCATGGCATTTTTCTATTCTGTTACCTTCTAAAAACTATGAGAAAAAACTACTTCAAACTGCTTGCAGTGGTGCTAAGCCTGGGTGTAGCTTTGGGCAATACTTCATGCACCGACGACTGCGAGACAACCCGCACCTATCGCACAACATCGCCCGTTGTACTTCCGGTAGAACAGATTCGCAATGAAATTGCCTCACAAGGCCCACAGGAATTAATCAATTTAGGTAAAATCTATGTAAAGGATAATTATATATTTATCAATGAGCTAAAGAAAGGCTTGCATATCATAGATAACTCTAATCCGCAGCAACCGCAGAATATCGCTTTTCTGAAAATACCCGGAGTGATAGATATGGCCGTAAAAGATAATATCCTTTACGCCGATAACTACATGGACGTAGTAACTTTTGATATTACAGACCCAAAGAATGTCAAACAAACAGGCAGAGTAAAAGATGTGTTCACTTATGGCACTGCCGATGGTGTTACGTGGGCATATAATCAGCAAAACCAGAGCGTAACCGATTATGAAGCAAAGATTGTCACCGATAAAGTCCGCAGCAGTTGTGGTTTTGAGGTGCTTACTCCAGATCGTATCTACTACTATAATGATATGGCATACTATTCGGGTTCAAAAGGCCCTACAGGCCCGTCAGCCAGTGGTACAGGACAAGGAGGCTCAATGGCAAGGTTTACTATCTACGACGATTTCCTCTATGCCGTTTCACAGAATGATTTACTTCTTTTCAATATCAAGAAACTTACACAACCTGTTCAGGAAAATAAAATCAATTTAGGTTGGGGTATCGAAACTATTTTTCCCTACAAAGACAAATTATTTATTGGCTCAACTACAGGTATGTATATCTTCGATAATAAGAACCCTGCCAAACCGGAGCGTGTAACAATGTTTGAGCATGCCCGTGCCTGCGACCCTGTGGTAGTAGCGAATGATATTGCTTATGTTACTTTGCGCTCGGGTTTATGTGGCGTAGCGCCTAACCGGTTAGATTTAATAGATGTAACCAATATCTATTCTCCAAGATTACTTAAAACCTATGCAATGGATAATCCGGCCGGGTTGGGTATTGATTTCCCGAGTCTGTTCATCTGTGAAGGACAGTATGGCTTAAAGTCTTTTGATGCTACCAGTTCTATGGATATAAAATTGCAACAGCATATCAAACAAATCAATGCATTTGATGTAATTCCTTTAGGGGGTAAACATTTATTAATGGTTGGTAAAGATGGATTATACCAGTACGATACTTCAAACCCAAAAGATATGAAGTTACTCAGTAAAATCTCTGTGAAACCAGTATCATAAGCCTTAAACCTACATCAAAATGAAAAATGTATATATTCATATCAATAAAATCAGCTTGGTTTTCAGTATGCTATTGGTCTGCACCTTTGCCGTAAAAGCACAAGACGAGAAAGAGGGCTTCTTTCGCAAACATAAGTTTGTGAACATGACTGAATTCGGAGGGTTATTCGGAAGAATTAAATATCAGGCAAATTATTATGGAGGGTGGTATCCTTATCCTTATCCTGGTAACTATCCTGACCAGTATCAGATAAAAAATAAAGTAAATCTATCAATGCAGACATTCAACGGCGTTTATATAGACAGTAAAACGGCTGCGGGGATTACCATAGGTGTTGATGGTTATGGAGAAACTGTATTGATGCCTTTGGCTTTAGGCGTACGCCGGACTCTATTACAGAAAAAAGAAGGAGGAAGTAGTTTACAGGCTGGGATAGATGCAGGGTATTCAACAACCTGGCTGAATGAAGACAATACAGGGTTTCATACCAAAGGAGGTCTTTTGGTAAGCCCAACGATAGGCTACAGACTCCCGATGCGAAACGGCTCTGCTTGGTTGATTAATATAGGTTATCGTTTCCAACGGGCTGAATATAAGATGGATAGAAATGGGAATGAGGTGTATTGGACGGAGTCAAACGAAGTAAGAAAATATAAGCGGATGGTGTTGCGATTGGGGATTGAGTTTTAACAACTAAAACAAAAGCCTTAGAAGTACATTCTAAGGCTTTTGCATTTATATACTGACTCCGAATCAAGCTTCGCCCATTGGGCCGCCAAAATTCATTGGAAATGGCACAGGTTCGTTGGTCTGACGGATTGCGCCAAAGTTATCTTCGTATTTTGAAATATTATCCTGTAAAGCATTTAGTAAACGTTGTGCATGTTCTGGTGTCAGAATCACACGCGATTTTACTTTGGCTTTAGGTACACCCGGCATCAGGCGGATAAAGTCTAATATAAACTCTGTATTTGAATGAGCTATCATAGCCAGATTTGCATACACTCCTTCCGCCATTTCTTCTGACAGTTCAATATTAATCTGTTGTTCCGGCTCTTCCTGAGCGTCTTTCTTTTTTGCCATTTGCATTAAAAAAATTAAGTGGTTTGGAGTCATATATCGGCATAATTATAACAAAAATAAAAAATCTTTTCTGAAAAAAAGAAATACAATATCTATTTGTTATTTAATGGCAAATAATACACCCAAAATGAATAAAAATGATGATTTAAGGCCTTAAAAGGCAATTATGAGTTTTTCTTCACTACTTCCTGTATCCTGACGAGTTTCTCTAAAAGCCCTTCTAATTGAGCTAAAGCGAGCATATTGGCACCATCAGATTTAGCCACTGACGGATTCATGTGCGTTTCAATAAAGATTCCATCTGCCCCAACTGCAATGGCTGCTTTGGCAATGGTTTCTATCATGGCCGGGTTACCACCTGTTACGCCTGACGACTGATTAGGTTGTTGCAAAGAGTGCGTACAGTCCATTACAACAGGCACATTGAAGGTCTGCATTTCAACGATATTCCGGTAATCGACCACAATATCAGAGTAGCCGAATGAATTGCCCCGGTCGGTAAGCATTACTTGTACATCAGGATTAACGGCGTTGATTTTTTCAACGGCAAAGCCCATACCTGAGCCGTGCATAAACTGCCCTTTTTTTACATTTACTGCCTTGCCTGTTTGTGCTGCGGCAACCAGTAATTCAGTTTGGCGGCATAAGAACGCCGGAATCTGTAAAATATCTACGTATTGGGCTGCCAGAGCCGCTTCGTCTGACTCATGGATGTCTGTGATGGTAGGCAGGGAGAAAGTCTCGCCTACTTCCTTTAAAATACTCAGGGCGAGTTCATCACCAATACCTGTAAACGAGTTTAGTTTGGTTCTATTGGCTTTTCTGTAGGAGGCCTTAAAAATATAAGGGATTTCCAGACGGTCAGTAATTGCCTTTACTTTTTCAGCAATCTCCAGAGCCATCTCTCGTCCTTCCACAACACAAGGTCCGGCTATAAGGAAAAAATTCCCGGAATTTTGATTTTTTAATTGATTGACTTTCAGCACTTTAATAATTTTTTAAACCTATTAATTCATTGGTTTTATAGAATAAGCTGAATGAATATTTTTATTCTTGAGCTTTTTCCCAAAACTTCTTTCGTATTTATTTGTTTTATTACAAAACAAATACAAAGGTCGGAAGTTTTCTGATACTAAAAAACTTTCGTGTATTTTGTTGTTTTCAGTTAAAACCGTTTTCTTTGCAGTCGTTTTTCACCAAACTACAGTTCAAAATGTCAGCAATTGCATCTAAAGTAACGAAAATTATCGTAGAAAAACTCGGCGTTGATGAGTCAGAAGTAACTCCAGAAGCATCATTTACAAATGATTTAGGAGCAGATTCATTAGACACTGTGGAGTTGATAATGGAATTTGAAAAAGAATTCAATGTATCAATCCCAGACGATCAGGCAGAGAATATCCAGACCGTTGGTCAGGCTATTACTTATCTGGAAGAAAATTCTAAATAATTTTCGGGTTGCAAGTTTCAAGTTTCATGATTTTAGCCTGAAACTTGAAACTTTATAACTTTGAAACTTCAAATCTCATTTTATGGCTTTCAAACGAGTAGTTGTAACAGGATTGGGGGCTATAACGCCTATCGGGAATACGGTAGAAGAATTCTGGCATGGATTATCGAACGGTGTTAGTGGCGCAGCCATTATCACTAAATTTGATGCCAGTAAATTCCGTACGAAATTTGCTTGTGAAGTCAAAAATTTTGACGTAACACAATTTATACCGAGGCAAGATGCCCGTAAAATGGACTTATTCACCCAGTATGCAATGGTAGCGGCTGATGAAGCTGTGAAAGATTCTGGTCTGGATTTAGAACAAATCAATAAAAATAAAGCCGGTGTTATCTGGGGTTCAGGTATTGGCGGGTTGAAAACTTTTGAAGAAGAGGTAATCAATTTTGCCAGTGGCGACGGTACTCCGAAATTTAACCCATTCTTTATTCCCAAAATGATTGCCGACAGTGCCTCGGGTCAAATCTCTATTAAATACGGATTCCGTGGGCCAAACTACATTACTGTATCGGCATGTGCTTCTACCAACAATGCTATTATAGATGCGTTTAATTATATCCGCTTAGGTAGAGTTCAGGTTTGTATTTCAGGAGGTTCAGAGGCTGCCATTACCCAAGCCGGAATCGGTGGTTTTAACGGATTGCGTGCCATGTCTGAAAGAAACGATGACCCAGCCACAGGTTCTCGCCCTTACGATAAAGACCGTGACGGTTTTGTATTGGGCGATGGTGGCGCAGCATTGATTCTGGAAGAATACGAACATGCCATTGCACGTGGAGCCAAAATATATTGTGAAATTGTAGGAGGCGGAATGTCTTCAGACGCTTATCATATTACAGCACCACACCCAGAAGGATTCGGTGCCTTCTTGTCTATGCAGGATGCGTTAGAAGATGCCAATATGAAGCCAGAAGAAGTTGATTACATTAATACGCATGGTACATCAACCCCACTTGGTGACCCGCAGGAAATTAAAGCCATAGAGCAATTGTTTGGCGAACATACTTACCAGATGAGTATCAGTTCAACCAAGTCAATGACGGGCCATTTATTGGGGGCAGCAGGCGCAGTTGAATCGGTAGCCGCTGTTCTCGCCATTCAACATCAGATGGTTCCACCAACCATAAATCTGTTTAATATCGACGAAACAATCGATCCAAGAATAGATTTAACCCCGAATGTAGCGAAATCTAAAAAAATAGATGTAGTTTTGAGTAATTGTTTTGGCTTTGGCGGACATAATGCTACGCTAATATTTAAGAAAATCTAATTTCGAATCGTGTTGTCGGAGGCAAGTAATTTTTGGGGACTATTCAAGTCAGGTTCAAAAGAACGTGAGTTTAGGAAAGCAGTAGAGCAAATTATTGGTGAAAAGCCGAGTAATCCGTTGCTCTATCAGTTAGCCTTTAGACATACCTCTGCCTCAAAGGAGACAAACATTGGGGGTTTCCGTGAATCTAACGAGCGATTGGAATATTTAGGTGATTCTGTACTCGGAATGATAGTGGCCGAATACCTCTTCAAAAAGTATCCTTTCAAAGATGAGGGTTTTCTGACTGAAATCCGTTCAAGAATCGTTAACAGAGAATCTTTAAATCAGGTAGCCCGTAAAATTGGTTTAGAAAAACTGATTCAGTTTGATGGCCAACGTATTGCACATAACCGTACTTCGATGTATGGCGATGCCATGGAAGCCTTGATTGGAGCTATTTATCTAGATAAAGGTTTCCGTTTTACAAGGTCTTTTATTCTCAAAAAACTGATTGCCAATTATTTCGACCTTGATGCGGTTATCCAGACCAATACCAACTATAAGAGTATCCTGTTAAGTTGGGCACAGCAGGAAGGCAAAAAGATTGTTTTTGAAATTGTGCAGGAAAACGGAAAGCATCACCACAAAGAGTTTGTAGCTCAGGTAAAAGTAAACGGCGAAGCCATCAGCACAGGTGGCGGTTGGAATAAGAAAAAAGCCGAACAAGAAGCCGCCCGAAGAGCCTGCGAAAGTTTAGAGATAAAATCAACGCAATAAAGAAAAAAGACGCAATACCATGCGTCTTTTTTCTTTTATAGAGAGAACAACAGTCGAGTAAAAACACAAAATATGCTTTAAGCGCCTTGTACATGCGTCAGTTACCTACCCTTGTTATTAAATTCGGAACAGCCTCTATTACCCAAAGTAATGGCGAGCCGGACGAAACCATTATTGCTGATATAGCTCGTCAGGTATCAGCATTGCACAGCCATTATCATATTGTCATTGTATCTTCGGGAGCGGTTGGTGCAGGTAAACATTTTATTAAGAATTATTCGGGCGAAATAGCTGAACGGAAAGCAGCAGCAGCTATCGGAAACCCGCTTTTATTGAATATTTATTCAAAGTATTTTTCTCAGTACAACATCCAGATTGCGCAGAGTTTATGTGAGCGTCAGCACTTCGGCAATCGAGAACAATTTCTGCAACTAAAAGAAACCTATCAGGAATTATGGGCGAATGGCATTATTCCGATTGCTAATGAGAACGACGTAGTAAGTAACCGTGAGTTAAGATTTTCAGATAATGATGAACTCGCAACGCTGATTGCTACTGGCTTTGGCGCAGAAACGCTCATGATTTGTACATCGGTAGGAGGCTTATTAGACCAGAAGAAAAACATTATCAGAAAAATAGAAGCCATTGATAACCAGATATTGGGATTGGTAGATAATAGTAAATCAGCCTTAGGTTCGGGGGGAATGGCCTCTAAACTGACTTTTACTAAACTGGCTACCCGTATGGGTATCAAGGTAATTATTTTTGGTATGAAGTTGCAGGATGGTATCCTGAAAGCTATGAAAGGTGAAGCAGGAAGTGAGTTTTCGGCACAGACAGCCAATCTTTCAGCCCGTAATAAATGGTTAGCCAGCGGTAGTCTTACCGTTGGTACAATACAAATAGATGCCGGAGCAGTAAAAGCCTTGCAGAAACGCAGTAGTCTGCTTGCAGTAGGTATTAAAAAAGTAAAAGGAGATTTTGAGGCAGGTGAAGTTGTAGAAATAATAGATAGCCACGGAATAATGGTAGGCGTAGCCCGAACCAAAGTACCCTCAAACGAACTGGTTGAAAACCTGAAAACTCAGAATTTTGAAGTAGCCAATGCCAATGATATTGTGTTGATATAGAATTTTGGCGCAAGCCGGGCGACGGTCGCTTCCAATTTGCTGTTTTAATGGAATATTTTAATTAGAGTGTCAGCGACTGAAACGGTCCGCCGTGGCGGTCGCCATCTAAGATAACAAAGGAATATTTATAGTATGTGCCGACTGCGCGGCGTCCGCTCAAGTCGGCACTGTTAGTTTTAAAACAAATTTCGTTTCTTACTTGCCAAAAACCCACAGAAGTCGTAATTTCATAATCAAAACCTTATTATTATGAAAAAGATACTTTTACTACTCCTTATTTCTATCTCTCATCTAACAATGGCACAAACCAAAACTGAACCAACCCTCAAATCAATTTTGTTGGAGCAATTGAAAACAACGCATACCGAGAAAGACTGGTTTGTGCCTGTAAATATTGCTTTACAAGGTTTAACTGCTGAACAAGCCAACTGGAATGACGGGAAAGGGAATCACTCAATCGGGCAATTAGCGCATCATCTGTTATTCTGGAATGGCCGTGTTTTAGCCCAATTTAAAGGACAAGATGTAGCTAAATTTGATGGTAATAATGAAAAAACATTTACTAATTTCGATAAAAAAGGTTGGGAAGATATTGTTAAACGATTAGATGGAGTATTGGTAGATTTAGAAAAATTTGTAGAAACAACTGATGAAGCAAAATTAAAAGAACTGTATTCAACTATAGCCCATATCGGTACTCATAATGCCTATCATACTGGACAGATTATTTATATACGGAAGTTACAAGGCTCTTGGGAAGCAGATAAGGGAGTTAAATAAATACATTTATGGCACAAGCAAAAACAGAAATCATAGAGGCGATTCGTCGCACGGCTGCTAAATTGCAAAACGGTAGCCAGTATATGTGGGGACATATGGGTAGCTGCAATTGCGGCAATCTGGCGCAGGAGATTACACACAGAACCAAAGCGGAGATTCATGCCTATGCCATGCAAGGGCATGGCGACTGGAACGAACAGTTAAACGATTACTGCGAAACCAGTACGATGCCGATTGACCTGATAATTTTCGACCTTTTAACATCGGGCTTTTCTATTGAAGATTTACAGAATCTGGAGAAACTTTCTGATAAAGAAATCTTAATGCGTTTGCCCGTAGAAAAACGGCATTTGCGCCACAATGTTCGAGAAGATGTAATCGTTTATTTATTAGAGTGGGCAAACATGCTTGAAGAACGATTGTTAGAGACCATTAAACTGCCTGATTTTTTACAAGAAACAACAGCATTAACACATGCGTAAAATTTTTTTAACCATTACCCTGTTTATTTGTGCATTCACTGCATTTTCGCAAGAAGAAGAACCCCAAGAGAAAGAAAAACCTGATTTTTTTGAGCAACCTAAACCTGCCTGGAAGGACAAACTACGCTATGGAGGAAATTTCTGGCTTGGCTTTTGGGGTGCGTTCTATATAGATGTTTCTCCAATGGTGGGTTATGAAGTAACCAATAAAGGGACAGTAGTAGGATTAGGGGCTAATATCATCTACCAGGGCGTATTTAATGGTGGTGGTGACTTTATCTATGGCCCTAAACTTTTTGTTCGTCAGCCCATATTCCGGTCTATTTTTGCACATGCTGAATATGAGATGATGAATGCCTACTCTAATAACTTCTATTCTTTTAATGCCAATACACCTGTTACTGACATAAAAAAGAAATGGGAAGGTTCGCCTTTAATTGGCGCAGGTTTCTATCAGGGTCGACAAGGTCAACGAGGAAGCTACCTGGCGCTGATGTATAATCTGGGCTATCCTAATCGTGGATTTATCAGTCCGCAGGGTTTAGGAGGCAATAATTCACCTATTGTGATACGTTTCGGAATTCTTCTGTAAAAGGTAGTATAGGGTTTTTCTAATTTGTAATTTTGTGGGTAAAATAGATAGCCACACTTGAAACACGTCAGTAAATATTCCTTTGCCCTTATATCTTCGGTTTGCTTAACGATTATCCCGCTCCTGTTTACTTCTGTACTCACTTTATGGGTAATTGCTCATGAGACAGAAATTGGGGGCTATAGTGGCAAAGTATGGGCATTGATTACAGTGCTTTGTTGCCTGACATCTACTATTGCTTTTACTCCTCCTACCTTTTTAGCCTTGGTTTTTGGTTATTTTTTAGGTTGGCATGCCATTCTACCATTATTTACGCTGAATATGGTAGCTATATTTTTGGTAAACCTGATAACCCGTTGGTTAGATAAAGACCGTTTCAAAACTTATTTATCAGAGAATAGCAAAGTCAGAAATATACTAGAGAATATCAAACACCAGGAATTGAAAATTATTTTCTTCGCCAAGCTCTCGCCTGTCTTACCTTTTGCCCTGACTAATTTTGTATTTGCTTTATCAGGCGCAAAGCTAAGAAATATATTATCAGGTGGTTTTTTCGGCATGATTCCACGAACTGTATTAGCAGTCTGGACAGGGTATCAGGCCAAAGAAATCAGAAGATTATTAGAGAATCCGAATGAAGGGAATTTACAGAAGATACTATTGATAGTTTTATTAGTAGCTTCTATAGCAGGGATTTTTTATTTTCTGCAACCACGGAAGAAAACTAGAAATGTAAATTAGCGTGCTATGTCTCCCATAGCACGCTTTTATATACCTTAAAATGACTTAGCAATATTCACAAATTCTCTTGATTTAAGAGAAGCACCGCCTACTAAACCGCCGTCCACATCAGGACAAGCGAAAAGTTCTTGTGCATTTGCTCCGTTTACACTACCACCATATAAGATGCTGATTTCTTCAGCTACTTCTGCCCCGTATTTTGATGCCAGATGGTCTCTTAAAACTTTGTGCATTTCCTGTGCTTGGTCGTTTGAGGCTGTTACCCCGGTACCAATAGCCCAGATTGGTTCGTAAGCAATCACTACTTTCTTTAAATCGTCGGCTGATAAGTGGAAAAGGCTATTAGTTAACTGACCTTTTACAAAATCGAAATGAATACCTTCATTGCGTTGGTCAAGTGTTTCACCACAGCAGAAAATAGGCGTTAATCCGGCTTCTAAAATCGCATTTACTTTTTCAGCTACGAATGCATCAGATTCATTGAAATACTGACGGCGTTCGCTATGGCCGATAATGATATGCCCTACACCTACCGATTGTAGCATTGGTACAGAAACCTCACCAGTATAAGCACCGGAAGCTTTAGGATAACAGTTTTGCGCACCCAAAGATACTTTAGGCGTATCGATTAATTTCCCGAAAGTACTCAGGTAAGGAAATGGAACACAAAGTACAACCTGTACATTTGGATTAACGATTTCGTCTTTCACCATATTAACTACTTCTGACAAAAGGATTTGTCCTTCTTCAAAAGTTTTATTCATTTTCCAGTTGCCAGCGGCGATTTTTTTTCTCATTACTTTAGAGCTTTGATTACTTTGGTTATTTGAAAGTGCGAAGATAATAGTTTTTCATGAAAAACTATAAGTACATTTCCATCGCTACATCGGCTCTGACATAAGGAGAAGAGAAGTTTTCAACCTTCGAAAAACCTAATTTTTTGTATAAATTCAGCGCAGGACTAAGGCTGGAATTCGTTTCTAAATATAACCTTTTAGTTCCTAATGCTTTTGCTTTCTGAATGGCAGCTTCGCCTATGATATAACCAATGCCTAAACCACGAGCGGCTTCATTTACACCCATTTTACATAACTCTAAACTATTATCCCCAATGAGTTTCAATGCGGTAGTTCCTAAAATTTCATCACCACGGCAAGCCAATAAAACTGCTCCACCTGTGGCTATGAAATACTTCTCAGGATTTTCTAAAGAGTCCAGATCGCCTTGCTCTACTTTAAAATATTTATTAATCCAGGCATAATTAATGTCTTTAAAAGCCGAATAATGCAATGGATTATTGACATCAAACTCAACTACCTTTACTAAAATACCCGTAGCAATCTCTATAATGGCATTGATTAATAAATCTAAATCTTCCAGACGAGTGCGATGATTGGTAATATTCGTACGGATAGCATATTTGCCGTGAATAATGGTGTAAGAGGGTGCCGCAATACCTGACTCGTGCAAACGCATCAGAATCTCTTTATTGAGTTGATTCAAAGCCCCTTCTGAATGTTTGCCATCATTGAACCGGAAACAGACAATATTCATACTTACAGGTACTAACAGCTCTAAGTTTGGAGTTCGTGATACCTTTTCGCCTAAATATCGGGCTTGGTCAATATTCTGTTGTACCAATCGACCATACTTCTGAATACCGTGTTCTTTCAGTGACATCCAAACCTTTAAAGCCTTGAAACTTCTGGATAATTCAATCCCATAGTTGGTTAAAGGCTCCGGGCCTGCTGCTAAACCCCGTTCATGCGCAGTGAGGTAATTAGGTACTGATGAAAAAGCTGACTGATGCAATTGCTTGTCTCTGATTAGCACACAGGCAGATTCATAGGGTACATGTAGCCATTTATGAAAGTCAAAAGCCAGACTATCTGCTTTTTCAATGGTTTTTAGTTTTTCTGCAAAAGTAGGCGTGAGTTTTGCCAATGAGCCAAAAGCTCCATCAATATGAAGCCATAAACCAAATTCCTGACATATTTGATATAGTTCTTCCAAAGGGTCAACTGCTCCTGTATTCACCGTTCCGGCATTGCCTACTACACAAAATGGTCTGAATCCTGCGGCTATATCAGCTTTAATCATAGAGATGAGAGCTTCTACATCTATCTGGAAAGTATCTGTTACAGGTATTATTCTTGTACGCTCGCTACCAATGCCTAATACTTCTGTAGCTTTTATAACACAGATATGGGTTTCTGACGAACAGTAAACAGTTAGTTTATCATCTGTTCCTTTCACTCTGATTTGTAAATCCTGTAATGAATTTCGGGCTACTGTCAGGGCTGTGAGGTTGGCCATTGTAGCACCACTTACCAATAAGCCACTTGCTTCTTTGGAAAAACCGAACATTTCTTTAGACCACTCCACTACTTGCTGTTCTACATACATGGCCGCATGGTCACCAATGGTAGTATTAGGATTCATACCCGATGCCAGCATATCGGCTAACATGCCCAAAGGCGTACCATTACCTTGTACCCATGCAAAAAAACGAGGGTGAATATTCCCTTTGTTATAAGGCAAGATATAAGAAAGAAATTCCTGATAGACTTCTTCTACTGGTTGACCTTCTTGTGGGAGGGAGCGATTCAATACCTCTTTTACTTCGTTAGTAGGTTTCTCCCATACAGGTTTATCTCTTAGACTTTGCAGATAGTCAATCATATCATCAATCATCTGATGGCCTAATGTTCTTATTTCGTTCCAGTTAACAGGGTCAAGTGTTTCTTCGGTTGGTCGGTTCATGCGTTTGTCAATTAGACTTCAAAAATACGCATACTACTGCTAATATGGCAGCCTGTTTGGGCTTTTTCTACGAAGAAAGCAAGATTCGGGTCGCCTCCATAAAATCCTTTATTCATTTTTGCTCCTATAAAAATCATTAATATGTCAGCAACTATCACTCAACACATAGAAAACTTAGATTGGTCATTACACACCGAAAGCCTGAATAAAAAAGGCTATGCCGTTTTACCTGAAATTCTTTCTGACCAACAATGTAAGCAATTAGCAACTTCATACAATGATAATACGCTTTATCGAAGCACTATTGATATGAAGCGTTATCAGTTTGGAAGTGGAGAATACAAATATTTCAAATATCCCCTGCCCGACATTATTACACAATTACGCCAATCAATTTATCCTTATTTAGCTGCTATTGCTAATGACTGGATGAGTAAATTAAGTATTCAACAGCGTTTTCCTGAACAATTAGAAGCACTTTTAGAAAAATGTCATCAGGCAGGACAGATTCGCCCTACGCCATTAATCCTCAAATACCATACAGGTGACTGGAATGCCCTGCATCAGGATTTATATGGCAAGGTGTATTTTCCTTTTCAGATAGTATTTTTCCTGACTCAGGCACAGGTTGATTATACAGGAGGGGAGTTGGTGATGGTAGAAAACCGCCCCCGGATGCAATCTAAACCAATAGTGCTGCAACCTGACCGAGGAGAGGCGGTTATTTTTACCACTAATTTTCGTCCGGTTTTAGGTGCAAAAGGTTATTATCGTACTTCTATGCGGCATGGCGTAAGCGAGGTACGCAGTGGCGAAAGAATCAATCTCGGAATTATTTTTCATGATGCGCAATGATAATACACAAAGATTTAGGCGATAAGCCTTTTGCAAGGTCAAGGGTATTGTTGCTAAAGATAAAAAGTGGGAAGATAGTTTTGGGAGGAAACAAGAATCTGAAAATCTATGGCCGGATAGATTGCACGACGGGTAAAAGAATGAAGGTAGAAAACAGGGTATTTTTTGAAAACGAAACAGAGGCGATTAACTCAGGTTATCGCCCCTGTGCCGTTTGTATGAGAAAAGAATATTTGCTTTGGAAGAATCAAAGGTAAATCATTAAGCCCGTGCCATTTCCCAGCCTAATATCGCTTTTTTACGGGTTGTTCCCCAACGGTAGCCACCAATACCACCAATTTTTTGCAGCACCCTGTGGCATGGAATGATATAACCTAAACGATTACTTCCTATAGCTGTTCCAATAGCTCTGTGCGCACCGGGTTTGCCTATGGCCTGTGCAATAGTATCATAACTCACCATTTGTCCGAAAGGAATCTTTAATAAGGCTTCCCATACTTTTATCTGAAAATTAGTGCCTCTTAACAAAAGGGTGAGAGGAGTATCTTTATCCTCAGATTCGTAGAATATCTGCTCAATAAAAGGTTTTGTAAAGTTATTGTCGAAAATGATTTCAGCCCTGGCAAAATCTTCTTTTAGCTGATTGAGTACATCTGTATTATCTTCATTTTCTAAAAAACGTAAATCGGTAATGCCTCTCCCTGTTACAGCAATCAGGCATTCGCCGAAGGGCGTTTCATGAATCCCGTAATGAATGATAAGCCCCTCGCCTTTGGCTTTAAATTCGGCAGGTGTCATCGCCTCATAGCTAACAAATAAATCGTGCAGGCGGCTTGTACTTGATAACCCTGATTCAAAAGTTGCCTCTAACAGATTATCGGTTTGGGCTAATTTTTGCTTGGCAAATTCTTTTGTCAGAAAACGCATAAATCTTTGCGGACTTGTACCTGCCCATTTACTGAAAAGCCTGTTAAAGTGAAACTCTGACAAAGCTACATGGTCGGCAATTTCTTTCAGGCTTGGTTGTTGCTGAAAATTTTCTTCAATAAAATGAATCGCTTTTTCTATTCTGTTATAATCTATTAGTTCTTGATTTTCGATAGTTTCCATCTTTTTCTGATTGTTTTGTTATATCAAAATTACGATGGTTTCAGCATGACTACAATCTGATTATTGCTGACATTACGAACGCCAATCCCATAGCACTACACGCCATATTTCGTTCAGTTGGGCGTCATCAAAATCCTTAATATTCTGAAATCCTATACGGGCATGTGCTTTTTGTGAACGTACGTTTTTAGACGAAATATCGGTAATACACATTTCATATTTATCTGATAATTCGGCTCGTAATTGCTGATACATTTTATCAAAAAGTCCGATACTCCGATAACCCTCACCCACGCACACCTGCCCCATTACTACATAATTGAACTCTTTTAAGGGACGACCTTCAAACTCGATTAAATCAATAGTATCAAAAAGGCTTCTGATTTCAGGTACATCATTTCTGAATTCTGGTAACATAGCTAAACAATAGCCCACTACTGTATCTCCATCTTTGGCAATAACACTTGGCTGTGCATGATTCATGGCTTGCAAAACGGCAGGGTCGTGCTCAACGGTTACAAAACCCTGGCTCTCAATTTGCTCGGGTGTAAGGTTTTTTTTTAAGTTTTTTTGCTGAAGTGCCAGAATCCCTCTCACATCTGCTTCGCTTTGTACGGTGGTAATTATCAGGTTTTGCATATTTGTATTTGAAAGGTGCAAATAAACAAAAAACCTAAAAAGTATCTATATTTGATAGATTTTATATTGAAAACTATTTAGAGCCTGTTTAAAATTTATGATTCGACCTTCAAAGGCAGATTTTTCAGCTATGCTGCGTTGTATTTTTTCGTCGTAGCTGCTGGCTACGTCTACAAAATACGCCCGCGCGGCGTCCGCTTGCCTATCTAAAAAATCTGCCCTTTTCGGTCAGAATAATAAAATTTAAACAGACTCTTAACCTCTCTTTACTATGTCATTCAAAAATATTTGTTTTTTCGGCTTATCTGTGCTTCTACTGATGTCTTATAATAGCTATTCACAAGGAAACGATTATTACCTGATAGTGGGTACATACACCAACAAAGGAAGCGATGGTATGTATGTTTATAAATTTAATACCCAGACAGGAGATTTTTCGGCTATGATAGATAAAACCAGTGGCCTTAAAAACCCTACGTTTTTAGATGTGGCTCCCAACCACAAATTTATATATGCCGTAGGTGAAACACAAGACGGTACCGTAAATGCCTATGGTTTTGATAATAAAACAGGAAAACTTACCAAACTGAATACCCAGTCAGCCGAAGGAGGTAGCCCATGCCATATCTCTATTGACAAAACAGGCCAATGGGCATTGGTTGGAAACTATATGGGAGGAAACCTGACTGTATTACCTATTCAGAAAGACGGGACTTTGGGCAAACCTACACAAACAATTAACCACGAAGGAAAAGGAGTAAATACAAGCCGCCAGGAAAAGCCACATGTACATTCGGTAAATATAGCACCTAACAATGTAGATGTATTTGTGCCGGACCTGGGTATAGATAAAATTGTAAGCTATAAACTGAATGCAAAAACAGGAAACTTGACTGTTGGAAACCCTGCCGCCACAAAAACCGCTAATGGGGCAGGTCCTCGCCATTTTACAATTCACCCGAATGGTAAATGGGCTTATGTTATTCAGGAATTAAATTACACGGTAACCGCTTATGATTATGCCAATGGCGCATTAAAGGAAATACAAACCATTTCTACCTTACCCTCTGACTACAAAGGCAATAATTCGTGTGCGGATATTCATATTTCGGCAGATGGTAAGTTTTTGTATGGCTCAAATCGTTTTTATGACCATCTGGTAGTTTATAGCATAGACCAGAAAACGGGTAAATTGACGTACATCAAGAACGAACCCGTTTTAGGCAAAACCCCTCGCAATTTTATGATTGACCCAAGCGGTCAATGGGTATTAGTCGCCAATCAGGATAGTGACAATATCGTTGTCTTTAAAAGAGATGCCGAAAAAGGAACTTTAACCCCGACAGGTAAAGAACTCAAAGTGTCAATGCCTGTTTGTTTGAAGATGATAAAGGTGGATAAATAAAATGAGAGAGGGCTGACAACAGCCCTCTCTCATTTTATAAATATATCCTCACATTCCCACCAACCTGCCAGTTTCGGGTAGGAGCAGGGTTGAAGAAACGATTACCTACCGGATTTAAATCATTGCCGAGGCTGTATAATTGGTTTAGCAAATTATCGCCACCTACGTAAATATTGAGAGCCAGAGGTTTGAATGTTTGCTGATAACCTATTCTGGCGTTTAATAACCAATAACTATTGGCATAAACAGTGTTGGCATCATTTACAGGCAGGCGGTCGGTAAAATTAATGGTTGAGTTCAGGTAAAAACCGGGTTTGGTAGTCATGTCTAATCCTGATACCCAAATATTGCGAGGTACACCTGTCAGGCTTTTGCCCGATAAGTCTGTTTGTAGTTGCGTATAGTTTTTAAACTGGTAATCGGCCAAGGTATAGCTGGTAAAAAGCCGTACTTCATGAATGGCATGTGCTTCTGTGTTCCTCACCAACCAGCTATTTAATGAAATTTCCAGCCCATTCTGTAAAGTACCTCCGGCATTGGTAAAGATTTCGCTTCCTGCCTCGTCCACACGTCTCACAATAGTATTCTGTAAACGGAAGGCATAAGCGGTAGCATCAAAAGATAACCGACGGTTAAACAGGTATCCTCTTGTACCTATTTCATAATTGATACCTCTTTCAGAAGCCAGTGAAGGTAAAAAGCTGGTACTTTGATAACCTGCTATAAACTCATTTACCAAAGGCGGTGAGAAACCACTACTTATACTGGCAAAAATGGAAACTTTATCTTTAATTTTCTTCAATAAAGCTATGCGTGGTAAAAAAGCAGAAGGCAGAAATTTATCGATAGGCTTAATATTTGGCGCATCTGAAATCCTTAAAAAATCATACTTTACCCGGTTGTAACTTGCGCCAATGGTAAGGATAAAATCTTGCGGCAGGTCTGTTTCTAACTGGGTGAACAGAAAATAACTCCACGACCCAACATTATCGTTGGTTTGTAAAGTATCTATTTTACCACCTCTGTTACCAAAATTTCTGATTACCCAGTCTGATTTCTGAAACTCTCCTCCAAATGTCAGGCGAGAAGGTAAATTACCTGTGCGAAAAGCATAAGTACTGCGTGTACGTCCGCCAAAAGTCTGTTCATTACGAATTTCGTAATTGGTAATAAAAGGATTCTGTAATTCCGAAAACATGCCATAGATAGCCGTTACATTTGTCCAGCGTTCATTAAAACGATATTCCTGCGAAAGTCCTAAATTGAATAACTTCTGATAAATTCCTGCTTTTTGTGCAATTGGTCCGGGAATAACAGGTGTAGACGGTCGAGCCGAACGAGGATTTGCATCCATTTGTGCCTGAGTAAGTCCTCCGGGCGTCTGATATTTCATATCAGAGTATAAAGCAGACACATTTAGTGTCTTATGAGACGAAACAAAGAAATTTGAACGCCAGCTTAATACATCTCTTACTAAAGCACTATTCTCTCGATACCCATCAGACTGGACATGTGCATAGCTCACAACCGAATTAATTTTTTCAGTAGCCAGATTCCAAGAAATGGCACGGTTGTGCAAACCATAGCTTCCCCAACCTAAGGATGTATTGATATAACTTCTGGATTTTTCTTTAGCATTTTGAGAGGCATCGGCTTTATTACTACCAAGAAGTAATACACCACCAGTTCCTGCGCCATAAATGCTCCCCGCAGGCCCTTTGATTACCTCTATATTGCCCACAGTATTCATATCAATAGCATTCAGAAAGGTGTTGCCATTTCCATCAGTCAACGGAATATCGTTCCAGTAAATCTTTACATTACGAACACCAAAAGGCGAACGAATAGAACTACCTCTGATAGAAAGTCGATAACTTCCGGGAGAACGTTCTTCCATACGTACACCGGGCAAAGTATTAAAAACGGGTACTAAGGTAGTATTCTGGAATCGTTCAATGTCTTTAATAGTCAATACCCCAACCGATGCGGCTGTTTCGGTGAGTTTTCGGCCACTTTCAAAGCCTCTTACAATTACCTCACTTAGCTGTTTGGTAATGGTATCTGTCTCTGTTTCTTGTGCGAAAGAAGAAAGTGAAAGAGTAATAAGGAATAGAGAAATAGTAAAACTTTTAAATTTCATTAGATGTTAGAGTTAGAAGCTATGGCATTATTGATTGTAAAACTATTGAGATGCTATTGGCTGGTAATAGAATAAGCACCCACATCACGCAAGGCTACAAGATTTAAACGCAAACTATCTGCCTGATGTTTCAACTTTTCTACCAGATAGCTTTTATTGGACTCATCTATTATAATCAAATCGGTTTGGAAGCCAGCAAAAGAAGGTGCCAGATTCCTGATAGCATTATTTGATAATAAAACATAATCTGCTTTGCCTTGTAAGGCACCTTTAAACGGCTTTTGTAACCATACAATTTTCTTTCCCTCAAAATCTAAAAATGTCATGCCTTGTTTGTTGGTATAGGCTTCAATATTCAACAGATTCTGATTAGAAACACCCTGCTTGTCATAATAGTTTTTCAGATGAAAATTATATAGTTTTTTATTCCCAATCACATTTGAATCACCTAAAAATGCTACTGACTTTCCATCAAATACACTGATGCCTATTTGCTTGGGAATAAAATGAAACGTCAGTTGTTTTTGCCGACTTTGCTGATAATCTTCATAAATATTAAACAAAGCCAAACTAACAAGCAATACTACTGAAACCCGCAAATACTTTAATTCGGAATGACGAAAAAATGCAATAATTAAAAAGATAACAGCATACCAGGCCAGTAATTCAGGTACAGAAATGGAAAATCCTTTCAGCGTTGATAACGGCAACTTTTCGATAATAAAGGTAGTCTCGTTTAACAGATAGCATGACCATTTTAAAAGGCATGCAAAGAAAGTAGAGACAACAGGAAGCCACGAAAAAACAAGAAGTAATAAGCCCGCAGGCAAAATAAAAAAAGAAAAGAAAGCCACAAAAGGATTGGCAATCAGAAAATAGGTTGGAAACTGATGGAAATAATAAATACTCAATGGCGCAGTAAACAACTGTGCAGCAAAACAAACGACTGTGCCCTCCCATAGAACCCTGATAATTGGATTCGTAGGATTAATCAGTTGATTGAGATAAGGATGCAAATAAACAATGCCAATAATGGCCAGATACGACAACTGAAAACCCACATCAACCAGCCAGTAAGGATTGTAAAAAAGTAATACCAAAGCCGAAACTGCTAAAATATTATAGATATTATGCTGTCGGTTAATAGTAGTACCAATCTGTATAAAAGAAAACATCACCGTTGCTCGTAGCACAGTTGAAGATAAGCCTGTAAAAACTGCATAAGCCCATAAAAGAATCAATACAATAATCGTAAAAATCCAGTTGCCATAGCTGATTCTTGTCTTTATCCATTTTAAAACAACAGATAATACTAAAAACAAAATCCCCACGTGCATTCCTGAAACCGATAAAACGTGAATAGCACCGGAAGCTGAATAAGCATTCAGCAAATCATCATCAATATCATTGCGTGTGCCTACTACCATCGCATTGGTAAGCGCGTATTCATTGATAGTTTCTAAATGAGCCTTGAAAACACTATCCGCATAAAGATTGGATTGGTAAGCAATATTGAGTACTTGTGAGGGTACTTGATGACCTACCTGTAGGTATTCGTTCTGCCACAGAAAATGATGGGCATAGATACCCTTATTATGTAAAAATTGACGATAATCAAATTCCTCAGGGTTCTTTGGTGAGTCAACCTCTGAAGGCATATTTTTTATCAGAAAAATATCACCGTATTGTGGTCTTTTCGCTTCTGTTTTATTAAAATAAAGCAGAATTTTTCCAGTAGCCTTTTGCCATTTTTCTGAAGTCCTGACCTGTTGCATTTCCGCTTCAACCTTATAGGTTTTTGGCTTTACCTCAGTATTTGAGGTAATAATAGCCTGATAATAGGTAAAAGCCCCTTGATTTGTAAAATGCCCAGGATTATTGATAGCAGTTTTATAATAAGTGAGTACCCACCCTGACAAAGACAGCAATAAACAGGCAGATAGACCTCTTAGTAAAGCGTTGCCCAAAAAAATACTTAGCAATAGCGTGATGAGTAACGCTATTGCTAAGTAATAAAAAACTGTATGGAAATAGTGAGTCTGCAAATACGCCAGTATTCCTGCTATCAAACACAGAAGATATCTAACTACAGGAAAGGCGTTGAATTTCATTTGGTTACTAATAATTTATCATATAACCAGTTCATGACCATTTCATTTTCTTCCGGGAATGTCCAGTGGCCGGTTTCCTGATAAAGTTTCAAGGTCTTGTTTGAATTAATTACATTATATACCGCCCACATAGAGGTTGGCGGACAAGTTTCATCATTGAAGCCCATCGAATAGAAACAAGGTACTTTTACGTGCTTCGCAAAATTCACTACATCATAATAAGAAGCAGTTTTGATTTTAGCCTCTGTATTGTTATGCGGATTATTTTTATCGAAAATATGTGGCCAGCCACCTGCACGTCCTTTCAGATAACCCACCATATCAGCCAAAGCAGGATAAATAGGAGCTGTCCATTTTACTCGTGGATCAAGTCCTGCAGTAACGATTGATAAAGCTCCGCCCTGACTTCCGCCTGTAACTGCTAAGTTTTTCCCGTCAAATTGTGGCAGACTTACCAGAAAATCATTGGCTCTCAAACAGCCTAAATATACCCGTTTAAAATAATATAAGTCTTTATTATCGAGATTATAAGTCCAGTAAGCATTTAACGGCCCTGCACCTAAATTGGTATAGATGTAGGGTTCCATCGTAACCGGAATCCCGTGAATGCCTATTTCAAGCGTAATGATTCCTTTCTCTGCTGTTCTGATGTCTCCGCCATAAGGTCTTACACCTGCACCGGGTACTCTTAACAACGCCGGATATTTTCCTTCTTTTTTAGGTACACACAAGATACCATATAAACGTACCGTACCATATTCACGGTAGTTCTGCAGGCTTATATGATAGACATTTACAGTTTCTGTACAACGTTCGGGCAGCAAGGTCATCTGGGCATCCATCGGTACTTTAGCTAAGTCTGCTTTGGCTTTATCCCAGAACTGCACAAAGTCGGTTGGTAGCTCTACCGCAGGCTGAATTTTCTCAGGCTCAAAGGCAGCCGTTGCCAGATTTCTGTATTCTTTGCCGTCTATTTTGGCTATTACTGTGCATCGTAAAAATCCGGCAGTATTCATGGTTCCGCCGTCTAATTTTATAATACCATCTTTTAAAACTGTACTGTCTTTTTTGGTCTCAAACTTCTCAGGCCCAATCTGATAAACGATTTTGGCATTTTTAACCGGATTTCCGTATTTCAATACCATTACTGAAAACTTTACAGGTTCTCCGATTTTGTACGTCCAGTCGTCATGTTCGGGGGCAACAATTACTTTAATCAGCCGTTCGGCAGGCTGGGCAAATGTCAGAGTAGCTATAAGGCTAAGACCCAGAATAAGTAAATTTTTTTTCATGTTGAATAGGGGTTGAATACAGGTTATTTTAATTTTTAAGAAGAATAGGTCTGACAACCGAAGTCCATTGTGCATAACCTTTGGGGGTCATGTGTAAACTATCTTTAATAAAATACTCTCCGTTTACAGTGCCATTGGGTCTATACATTACTGGTACAATATTCATATAGGTGAAGTTCTTATGTTTATCTATATAGGCTTTAATCAAAGCATCGGCTTTGGTTGTCAAGTGCCATTTGTCTTTTCTCGAAATAGAAGGCTTCATCGAAATATAGTACACCTTTGTTTTTGGTAACTTATTCTGAATCAGTGTAGCCAATTCAGCAAAAGAGTCAAATACCTGTTCAGGTGTTTTGTCTTTGCCCGAAAAAAGGTCGTTTTCACAATAAAGTACAATCTTTTCGGGCTTGTAAGGCACCAGCATACGTTCGGCATAATAGGTCATTTCAGGGAAAGTAGAACCACCAAATCCATGATTAATGACAGGCATTGGCGCAAAATCTTCTTTCAGACTTTTCCATAGCCTGATACTTGAACTGCCATAGAATATGGTCTGACCTTGCAATTTGTCTAATCCAATAGCGGCATCGGCTTTTTCGTAGGCCTCAATTTCTTTTTCAAAACGATTGACCTCGTAGTTGAGTGTGAATTTCTCGGCAGTTGGTGTATGGGTTAGCGTTTTATGACAGCCAATAATCAGGGCAATCAATGTAATGAGTAATAGTAAGGGTTTTTTGTTCATAGTTTAATAGATATTTTTACGAATTACTTGAAAAATGAAAGAACAATCAATAAAAAAACAAAAAATTAGGCAAAATGCCCGATAGCATAGACATCCGAATCTTTATTGAAAGCGAATTGTTATTTATATCAGTTTATTAATCATAGGGTTTAAAGAATGGTATATATTTGCGCCACATTTATTAAGCACAGAAAAACAGAATTATGGAAGAAATAGCAATCCCTCAGCGAAAAGCCCGCAAATTTATAGGAGAAGAGTTTTTATTGACTTCATGGGCAGAAGTACAACCCTTATACGAAAATCTGGTGAATCGTCCTATCAATAATGTTCAGGAACTTCGCCAGTGGTTTATTGACCGTAGCGAATTAGAGTCGTATTTGTCAGAAAATATGGCATGGCGTTATATAAAAATGACCTGCGATACTGCCAGCGAAGAAAAACAAAAAAACTATCATTTTTTTGTAGAGCAGATTCTCCCCAACGCATCAGCCTACGACGATCAACTGAATAAAAAGGCTTTGGAAAGTCCTTATTTAAGCCAGTTACAGGATAAAGGCTTTGATATTTCGGTTCGTGGCATGAAAAAAGCAGTAGAGATATTCCGTGAAGAAAATATTCCGTTGGCCACACAGGTACAAACCAAGCAAACCGAATATCAGGTTATTACAGGTGGAATGACTGTAAACATGAACGGAGAAGAAATGACTTTGCAAAAAGCAGGAGATTTTCTACTTTCACCAGATAGAGCAGTCAGAGAAGAAGCATGGACAAAAATTTCAGAACGCCGTTATCAGGAGCATGAAAAGCTGGATAACCTGTTTAATGAGCTAAGAGACATTCGCCACCAGATGGGTATCAATGCCGGATTTGCCAATTATCGGGATTACATGTTTGCTGCGATGGGTCGTTTTGATTATACGCCTCAGGATTGTTTCAATTTCCACGAGGCTGTGGCGGAAACCGTGGTGCCATTGGTAAATAAAATGGCTCAGGAAAGAAAAGAGAAACTGAAAGTAGATGAACTGCGCCCGTGGGATTTAAAAGTGGATATTGATGGAAAACCCGCCTTAAAGCCTTTTGACAATGGAGAAGACCTTTTAGATAAAACGGTTCAATGCTTTACAAGTATTGATGCCCGATTGGCGAATTATATTCGTATCATGCGTACAATGGGGCATTTTGATGTGGAATCTCGTATAGGTAAAGCCCCGGGTGGCTATAACTACCCATTAGAGGAAATAGGAGTGCCCTTTATTTTTATGAATGCTACCTCAAATCTGCGAGATGTAGTAACAATGGTGCATGAGGGTGGACACGCCATCCATTCTTTTGAAACAAGAGATTTGCCTATCAACGCTTTCCGAAATACACCATCAGAAGTAGCAGAATTAGCCTCTATGTCGATGGAGTTGATTTCGATGGAACACTGGAATGCTTACTTTGCTAATGAAGAAGACCTGAAACGTGCCAAAGTAGAGCATTTAGAAGATATTTTAGAGGTACTACCTTGGATTGCCACCATTGATAAATTTCAACACTGGATTTATGAGAACCCGACTCATAGTGTCGAAGAACGTCAGGAGGCGTGGCTGAAAATTTATGAGTTATTCACCGACTCAGTAACCAGTTGGAAAGGTTTTGAGCGTTTCAAAAAATATGTATGGCAACGCCAGTTACACGTTTTTGAGTTGCCTTTTTATTATATCGAATATGGTATGGCACAGTTAGGGGCTATCAGTGTTTGGAGAAACTATAAGCAAGATACTCAGGAAGGACTGGCAGGATACCTGAACGCGTTGAAATTAGGCTACACTGCTCCAATCGGCAAAATCTACGAAGCCGCCAACATCAAATTTGACTTTTCAAAAGAATACATTGCCGAATTGATGGCATTTGTGGAGGGGGAGTTGGAGAAGTTGAAGTAGGGAGTATTTTTGCTGTTGAATTTGCCAACGCACGGTCGAATTCACGGTTTAGCAGTAGTCTAACCTTGGTAAATTAACCTAAAATTATTTCAAATCCCATGTAAAGCAGCCTTAAAACGCTAATTTATATGGGATTTTTCATGTATATAGATAATCTATACCCCTACTACATTTAGTAGTTTTTTTTGAATATCCCTCTCTCTACTTTTGAATGTTCAAATAGTAGCTGCTATCTGACCCCCTAACCCAACCCGGTAATTAATACTGCATCTTAGAAAACAATATCATTTCTAAATTTTTAATCATATAATGCTATGAAAAAATTTCTTTTACTTTTGTTCTTACTGGTAACAGTTTCACAATTACAGGCTACCATTCGTCGGGTAAATAATAACCCCGGAGTAACACTGGTTGCGAACCTCGTTTTTGCCAATTTTACTAATGCAATTAATGCCGCTGCGGCAGGAGATACTATTTATATAGAACCTTCAGCTATTAATTATGGCGGTTTATTTATAAACAAACGAGTGGTTGTGATAGGCCCAGGTTATCTGCTTAGCAAAAACCCCAATACACCATTTGATAAGCGTTCTGCCACGGTCAGTAATATTAGCTTCAGCACTAATTCCGGTAGTTCAAAAGTGTATGGATTAGAGGTGAAAGGGGTTAATGGCAACTTTGATAACATTAGCTTCTCTAATTCCGGATCAGAAATAAATATTGAGTATTGTATATTTAATGAAATTGTTGGTAGTAGTACTTTTTTAAATAATGCTGTGATAGCCAATTGTTTTATCGTTGGTAACATCAATCAATCTAATATATCAATGACTAATTCATTGATAAGCAATAATATTATTTTTGGTTCTGTTCAAACATCAGGTAATGATAATATCATCAGAAACAATATTATTTTTGGAGGGGCTGACTATACCTCAATTTATTATAACAATATTATTTATCAGAATGGTACGCCGGCATTAACTTTTTCCTCAAATATTAATGTTTATAACAATGTATGTGTAGGTTGTACAGGAACTCCTGCAAACAATAACTTTTTTACAACCGCCACTAATACTATTTTTGTAGTTGCAGAACCTCGTACTTTTGATAATTTAGAAGATGATAATTTTGTGCTTCACGCCAGTTCTCCTGCAAAAGCCAGAGGAGTCGGAGGGATAGACTGTGGCGTTTTTGCCGGCACAAGGCCTTATATTTTGTCAGGCATTCCTCCTTTTCCGATGATTACTGCCTTTACCCAAGGAGCACCTTCCGGTGGAAATATTCCGATTACTATCAGTATCAAACGTAACTAAACCAGTATTAAAATGAATCATAAAATTAGCCTTTGGGGGCTAATGGTGGGCATTTTAATCACAATCCATTCTTTTGGTCAGAATATCAACAAAATTGAGTTTTTTGTTGACACTGACCCGGGCATAGGGTTAGCGACAAATGTTCCGATTAACCCCATTTTACAGAAGCAGATTAACAACCTGACTTTCAATGTACCTGTTGGCAGTTTACTACCCGGCTTGCATAAGTTATTTATAAGGGCTCGGGGTGATGATGGTAAATGGAGCATGGTATTTGAAAAAACAATTCTTGGGGCAACTAACCCACTGACACCCCAGATAGTAAGAGCAGAGTATTTCATCAATACCGATCCCGGTTTTGGTTCCGGAGTAAATATTACTATTCCCTCCGGCCAGACGACCTTATCGAATATTAATTTCACGATTCCTTCGGGGAGTTTGCCAGCAGGAACGAATTATTTGTATGTCAGAACCAAAGATGAAAATGGCAAATGGAGCGAACCTTTGATGCGGCAATTAAATAATGTGGTAACTCCTCCTGCTTCTGCAATAGTAAAAGCGGAATATTTCATCAATACCGACCCGGGCATTGGATTAGGGACGAATATAGTTATCCCCTCCGGTCAGACGACCTTATCGAATATCAATTTCACGATACCATCGGGGAGTCTGCCAGCAGGAACGAATTATCTGTACATCAGAACTAAAGATGAAAATGGCAAATGGAGCGAGCCGCTGATGCGACAATTGAATAATGTGGTAACTCCTCCTGTGGCATCCATAGTAAAAGCAGAGTATTTCATCAATACCGACCCTGGAATTGGCTTAGGGACGAATATAGTTATTCCATCAGGCCAGACGAACCTATCGAATATTAATTTCACGATTCCTTCAGGGAGTTTACCAGCGGGAACGAATTATCTGTATATCAGAACCAAAGATGAAAGTGGTAAATGGAGTGAACCTTTGATGCGGCAATTGAATAATGTGATAACCCCTCCTGCGGCTGCAATAGTGAAAGCAGAATATTTCATCAATACCGACCCGGGAATTGGCTTGGGGACAAATATAGTTATTCCCTCTGGTCAGATGACCTTATCGAATATCAATTTCACGATACCATCGGGAAATTTGCCAGTGGGAACGAATTATCTGTATATCAGAACCAAAGATGAAAGTGGTAAATGGAGCGAACCGCTCATGCGACAATTGAACAATGTGGTGATTCCTCCTGCGGCATCAATCGTGAAAGCAGAGTATTTCATCAATACCGACCCTGGAATTGGCTTGGGGACAAATATAGTAATCCCCTCTGGTCAGACAACCTTATCGAATATCAATTTCACGATACCATCGGGAAGTCTGCCATCCGGAACGAATTATCTGTACATCAGAACCAAAGATGAAAATGGCAAATGGAGTGAACCGCTGATGCGACAATTGAACAATGTGGTAACTCCTCCTGTAGCATCCATAGTAAAAGCAGAGTATTTCATCAATACTGACCCGGGAATTGGCTTGGGGACAAATATAGTAATCCCTTCCGGTCAGACGACTTTATCGAATATCAATTTCACGATTCCTTCGGGAAGTTTGCCAGCCGGAACAAATTATCTGTATGTCAGAACCAAAGATGAAAATGGCAAATGGAGCGAACCACTAATGCGGCAATTGAATAATGTGGTGAATCCTCCTGTAACATCAATTGTAAAAGCAGAGTATTTCATCAATACCGACCCTGGAATTGGCTTGGGGACGAATATAGTTATACCCTCTGGTCAGACTACTTTATCGAATATCAATTTCACGATTCCTTCAGGAGTTTTGCCAACTGGAACGAATTACCTGTATGTCAGAGCCAAAGATGAAAATGGTAAATGGAGCGAGCCGCTGATGCGACAATTGAATAATGTGGTAACTCCTCCTGTGGCATCAATAGTAAAAGCCGAGTATTTCATCAATACCGACCCGGGAATTGGCTTAGGGACGAATATAGTTATTCCATCGGGTCAGACGACCTTATCGAATATCAATTTCACAATTCCCTCGGGGAGTTTGCCATCGGGAACGAATTATCTGTACATCAGAACCAAAGATGAAAATGGCAAATGGAGTGAACCGCTGATGCGACAATTGAACAATGTGGTAACTCCTCCTGTAGCATCCATAGTAAAAGCAGAGTATTTCATCAATACTGACCCGGGAATTGGCTTGGGGACAAATATAGTAATCCCTTCCGGTCAGACGACTTTATCGAATATCAATTTCACGATTCCTTCGGGAAGTTTGCCAGCCGGAACAAATTATCTGTATGTCAGAACCAAAGATGAAAATGGCAAATGGAGCGAACCACTAATGCGGCAATTGAATAATGTGGTGAATCCTCCTGTAACATCAATTGTAAAAGCAGAGTATTTCATCAATACCGACCCTGGAATTGGCTTGGGGACGAATATAGTTATACCCTCTGGTCAGACTACTTTATCGAATATCAATTTCACGATTCCTTCAGGAGTTTTGCCAACTGGAACGAATTACCTGTATGTCAGAGCCAAAGATGAAAATGGTAAATGGAGCGAGCCGCTGATGCGACAATTGAATAATGTGGTAACTCCTCCTGTGGCATCAATAGTAAAAGCCGAGTATTTCATCAATACCGACCCGGGAATTGGCTTAGGGACGAATATAGTTATTCCATCGGGTCAGACGACCTTATCGAATATCAATTTCACAATTCCCTCGGGGAGTTTGCCATCGGGAACGAATTATCTGTACATCAGAACCAAAGATGAAAATGGCAAATGGAGTGAACCGCTGATGCGACAATTGAACAATGTGGTAACTCCTCCTGTAGCATCCATAGTAAAAGCAGAGTATTTCATCAATACTGACCCGGGAATTGGCTTGGGGACAAATATAGTAATCCCTTCCGGTCAGACGACTTTATCGAATATCAATTTCACGATT
>NZ_SEWF01000014.1 GCF_004168285.1 Emticicia agri
GATGAACTGTGTTAAAAGTCAATAAAAAGTCGAAATATTATTTGGCAAACTCAAAATCATTGACGAACAAGGTTTGGTTTTTAACCACCCCAAAAACTTGTCTGATTAATTTGTTCATCACGGCAATCATAGCGACTTTGTGAGCTTTACCCAAGGCTCTTTGCCTTTGATAAACAGCCACACAGGCCAGGTTATATTTTTTAGCACTTCGGGCAGCCATATAAAGAATCGCTCTGACATAACCCAGTCCGGTTTTAGCCAGCCCATAGTTTTTGTGTACACTTTTGGAGGAGTGTTTTTCGATGGGAACAATTCCTAAGAACTTAAGTACTTGCTTGACATTGCTAAAGTTCTTAAACCCATCACTGGCGATAATCAAAGCATTGGCAGAGGCATCACCGATACCCACTACTGATTTGATTAAACCAAACAAGTGTTTATGTTGGTCATCATCTAAAGTAAAGAGTTCCTCTTTAAATTTAGTGATTTGTATTTGCAAGGTCATTTGCAATAATTCTAAACTTTCAATGACTAACTTGTCAGCTCTTGGGTCAAAAGACAAGGCATGAAGTTGATTCTCATAGGCTTGTTTCTGAGTCATTAAAGTGGATAAATGTTTCCTTTTTTGTCTGAGATGATGCAAATGCTCATCTTCGATACTGGTGGGAGCAGGTTGATAATTGGCTCCATACAAGCTTAATAAGGCTGCATCCACTCCATCATGCTGATGAGTAACTTTCATACTTTTGACAAACCCTTTGCTTTGGCTTGGAGTGATTACACTAAAAGTAATCTCATGAAGCGTTAAAGCATAGCTTAATGGAAGATTATAAGTACCAGTTTGTTCAAAAATAATATGTACATTTTCACCAAGTGTCTCAATCCACTGATTGATAGCTTCTATAGTATTGTCGATAGTTTGTACAGGAAGTTTGATGAATTTGGATGAAGCTTGACTTAAGCCCTGAGCGATGACTAACTCATGGCTTCCCACATCGATACCTATGTACTGTTTGTTTATAGTCATTGTTTTAAAATAGTTTATTTCATGCTTATAACATCATCGTTTGAAGAGATCTATGTCCCAGTGAACTGTCCATAATCGCATGAAGTGGGTAAGTTGGCTATTAGCATCACTCCAGATATATTTTACCAATTTAGCGTCAATATGACCAACTTAACCGTGTCTTAATTTTATTGTATCTTAACTATAAACCAAATTTTATTCCGACTTTGCAATACTACGATTTGGCGATTGAGCGATTGAGTGATTAATAGGTATTCCCAATTTAATCACTCAATCGCTAACTCACTCAATTATTTCTTAATTATCCCCTCAAGCACCTTCGCATCGCCATCAATATTTTCTGGCACCTTGATGCCCAATAGTGTGGCAACAAAAGGATAAACATGGATATTCTGAAATTCGGGAATCGTTTTTCTCTTTTTGATATTCGGGCCTTGGGCATAAAAAATTGCCCCCATTTCAGGAGTTGTGTAAGGGTCGAAACCATGTGCACCCCATATTTTTTTAGCTATTGGTTTCTTAGCCAAACTTGCTCTCGAATAAAAGCTATAGCCTGCCTCTGCCATCAGTGTTAAATCTCCTATGCGTGGATGGTCAGTATAATGCAAATTTGCAGGAAGGTCAGCTTTTCTATAGACTTTAAAATGACTTTGTTTATTAGCTATACGATGTAGAATACTATCTTCTTTGGCTTTATTTTTCAGAAAAATATTGGCATGTGTACCGCTGTTTACAAAAACAATATCATTATTATCAATATCTTCCAATACATCTTCTGTATAAATAAATTTATCCGGTTCGTTTTTCATTTCATACATCCCGTGGTCTGAGGTCAGAATTACATTCACAGGTAAGTCTATTTTCTCCAAGCCTGTCATCAACATATTTACCAGGCTATCGGCCTCCATCACAGCAGCCCTTGTTTCAGGGGCATTCGGTCCATAATTATGGCCTTGCGTATCTATCATCGAAAAATAGATAGTTATCATATGCGGCCGCTCCGCTTTGGGTAAATGCAACCAGTCAAACACCGCTTCTATTCTTTTCTTGTTCGGTATTTTTTCATTGTAAATATGATAATAGGTCGGATGAGACCCTGCAATGGGTGCTTCAGAACCTACCCAGAAATAAGAAGCCGCCTTCATACCGTTTTGCTGTACCAATTGCCAGATAGGTAAACCACCGTAGTAATAAGGGTCTTCTACTTTTGCTCTCTGACTGATTGAATAAAAAGTATCACGATTTACATCATAAAAAGTATTATCTACTAAACCATGATGCGCAGGATATAAGCCTGTAACCAAAGTATAATGATTGGGAAAAGTCTTACTCGGATACGAAGGAAGCATTTTTGTAGCGGCCGCACCTTTTTTAATAAACTTTTTAATGTGTTTTGGCTTATACTTCTGTACATAATCATGGCGAAAGCCATCAAAAGAAACCATAATTACATAAGGTACCTCTTTAGCCTGGCTAAAAACTGAGAAACTACAAAAAAGGAATAGCATACTTGCCAATCCGGGTTTTGATAATCTTAACATACAGATATTTATTGTTGATGAATCAGAAAACTCAAAAAATTAAGAGCATCTTAAAGGTTTTAAGATGCTCTTACAGATAAAAGAAAACAAACAAATTCTGACATTAGTCTCGCTTACTATTGCGTTTTTCTTCCTTGGCAGCACGTTTTTCTTTCAACGTTTTGGTTGATTCCTTTTTCGTTTCTTTTGCGGGCTTATCCTTTGCCATATCTATAATTGTTTGGTAATACTAAAGTAAATTAAACTGTTTTTATAACTTTTACTACTATCAAATTGTTAAAATTTCTTCCGGGATTTTTTTCAACAATTTAATGACAGCTTAAATAGCTCATATTCAATCGCTTTTTTCTTGTATCAGGTTAAATCCCATTCTTTGCGGTATTCTCTTGAAAGCAAGGCATTAGCTTCTTTGTCATGCCTGAATTTCTCTTTTTTTGCATTCCAATGCAGTTCTCTTCCTAATCTGTAAGAGATTAAACCAAGGTGCATAGGCATGGTCATCTGCCGTGCATATTCTAAATGAGACTCTGGCAAAGAACGATTTTTTACTGCCGTAACAAAATTTTGCTGATGCCCAGGCGAACGGGTAATAGTAACCGGAATCTCAGGAATATCTTTCATAACAACCCCGTTAATAGTTATTTCACGAGAACCGTAATCACACAGCAAAGTACCTTTTTCTCCTTCAAAATAAGCACCTATGCCTTTATTGGCAGCACCGGGTACATTAGGTGGCTGAGAAGTCCAATGCAGTTTAAGTCCTTCAAACTGGTAATCAATATCAATCCATTTGGGGGCATCACCAATACCTTCCGGTGCTTCTCCCTTGGCTTTAATGGTAGTCAAACCTTTAGGTTCTAAAGCCCACCACACCACATCAGCAATATGACACCAGAAATCCTGAAAAACCCCACCGGAATAATCTAAGAAATAACGATAGGTAAAGTGGCAACGCTCAGGGGTATATTTTGAGTAAGGTGCCGGCCCCAGCCACATATCCCAATTAAGTGAGGCAGGAGGTGCCTGATAATTTGCCGGGCCTAATACCGGAGGAGAACCTGTTTTCCAGAGTCTTACAGTATGTACTTTGCCAATAGCCCCACCTTTAATTAATTCTACTACTCTATGGTAATTATCTCCGGCATGAATCTGGGTACCTAACTGAAAAATGCGGTCGTGCTTCTTCATAGCCTTTAGCATCTGTTGCCCTTCTCTTACATTATAAGACAGTGGTTTTTCTCCATATACATCTTTACCTGCCTGAAAGGCCATAATAGCAATCTGGGCATGCCAGTGGTCGGGTGTGGCACAAGTAATGGCGTCAATGTCTTTACGGTCAAGCACATGGCGGAAATCGGCATACCCTTGTGCTTTGGTATCAGGCTGTTTAGATTGTAGGCTTTTGAGTGTCGTATTCAGGTGGTCTGAATCCAAATCACATAAGGCTACTATCTCTACTTCAGGTAAAGCAGCAAACCAGTTCATGTGACTATTGCCCATACCTCCCAGGCCAATATGTGCCACCCGAAGACGGTCGCTGGGTGCTACTTTACGCACCAGACCCGGAAGCAAGGTAAGACCTAATGCTGCAGTACTACTTTGTCGGATAAAATCACGACGATTGAGTGTGCTTTTCATTGTTGAATATTAATAGTGTAGGGGGTGAATATTTGAATAAAAGAATACGGATACAATTTAGAAAAATACTTGGACTGAAGCAAGGTTCTGTTAAATGCGCTCAAAATCTTTATTGGTTAGCCAGCATATTTAGAAGCATACATTGGGCAGAGATACCTTTCTTTTATGTATTAATTCGGCATAAAAATTGCTACTCTTTAATAAAAATACAGTCGTTTAATAAAAAAGTCTATTAAAATAATTAATTTATGTATATTTTTATAAGATTTTTTAAACCTAAATGCCCAGATTATACTCTTTACTTTTACTACTACTTGCTTTTTGTCAGTCGGTAAATGCCCAAACTATGTCCATTTCTTATAGTGGACAAAACCTTTGTCAAGGAAAAGTTGAAAAAATTGATTTTGTTACTTCAGGAAGTTTCAATGCAGACAATTATTTTAAAATTCAGCTTTCAGATGCTTCAGGAGACTTTACTAATCCTGTCGAATTAACCAGATTCTCGCAGACTTCTTTTCAGAAAGTTGCTTTTGTAGTGCCTGACAGTATAGCCGTAGGCACATCTTATCGTATCCGTGTCATTAGTACCAGTCCTGCTATGACAAGCATACCTACTGACGAATTAACAGTATCTGATTCCTGCCTCTCTCCTACGCCACTTCCTATAATAAGTTTACAGAGCCTTAGTTCAACACTGATATGTTCTGGTGCAACTGTTTCAGTTAACTGGAAAGTTACGGGTACGGCACTGGATTCAACTCATTTTTTTACTGTACAACTATCTGATGCCAACGGTAGTTTTGATTTGCCCTATACTGTTGCTGTAGCAGAAGCCAATGATACTACTGCCAGTTTTAGTATTCCTCAGGGTCTTATAGAAGGAACAAAATATAGAATCAGAGTAATAGCTACCAGTCCGGGTATTATCAGTAATACCAATGATACTGATGTAACTATTTTCTCAACACCGCCTGTTCCTTCCATTACAGTTGTTCCTGCTCAACCCTGCTTAGGCGATACTTTCAGGCTTATTGCCAATAATGGTGGCTTAGGAAAAACCAGTTTTTCATGGACAGGGCCGGTAACGGCATCAAAAGATACATTACTGATTACCTCGGGTAGCCCTGCGCATGAGGGTACTTATACCGTAACTATTCAAAGAAATGGTTGCTCTGCTTCTGCTTCTAAAAGTATAATGCTCAGTAATTGTAAACCTGCATGGTCGTGGGCGCTGACAGATAATTTCTGGACTAACACCTTTAATTATCCTTCAACCATCGTTGACACTGAAATAGATAGTGAAAATAATCTGTTTGTTGCAGGGTTCTATTCTCAAGCCATGAGCTTAGGCAATACCCTTCTAACTACACTCAATAGCAGCAATATTTTTTGCGATAATTCAGAGACGGCTGATAAACGAACAGGTTTTATTGCTAAAATTAATGCCGACGGTAAATTAGCTTGGTATAGAAAATGGAATACCCAAAGCACTACCAGCGATTATAAATATTGCGATTTAGCAATAGACAACGGTCAGGTTTTTTTAGTTTCGGAATTCAATGCTACCTCTGCCTGCCCCATTAATCCCGAGACTGGAGCTTCGTTAGTAGTAGCTGATGAAGAAGATTTTTCATTAGGCAATATTGCAGGCTCTTGTCGGTATGTTGTTTCAGATACACTTCCGAACCAATACGAATATCGTTATAAAGGACGCTTTACATGGTTAGCCAAATTTGACCTGAATGGTAACCTCAATATACTAACCAACCTTACCGAACTTAAATCCTGTGGTGTCACTACCAACGGTTTTGATAGCAGACCTGCTTATGGTTTGGGAGAAAAAGGCTACTACTCAATAAAGGCCCGTAATAATAAGTTATGGCTGTTATACACCTGGAATCAGGGTTTACCAAACACACTCCACTTTAGTGATGGCCACGAAATAAAAGATGAAGCAGCAGGATTAGTTGTGATGGAATTGAGCCAGAGTAATCTGAGTATCGTTAATTACCAGAAGGTAAATGTTTTCTCTCCATCAGGCTCTTTAGGTATGTCGAACCTTGAAATTGATGCGCAGAATAATATCATTGTAACAGGTTCTACTGCTACCATTGGTGTAGGTACAGCCGAAGCCGTTTCATTTGGCTCCTATCCGCTTATATTCGGTGATACCGATTATTTTGTAGCTAAATTCAATACTACCTCAAATAACTGGGCATGGGCCAATCGCTCGCAGGTTATTTTATTAGATGACAATGCCGATTCAGCACCCACCATCAAAACAGATTCACAGAATAATATCTATTTAGGTTTTTCTGTGAAAACATCTTATGGTGGCAATTTCGCTAATGTTAACTTACCAACTACTCCACAGGATTATGACGCCAATAATACTTCGGCTTTACTAAAACTGAATCCGAGTGGTGACGGACAATGGGTAAAACTGAATAATCATACCCTAAGAATCGGACGGAATAGCATGGGTATAGATAAGGATGATAATATTTACTTTACCAGTTATCTCAATAACTCTGCTACTGCCGACCGCTTTTTAATTAATGAACACCGTCTGCCTCAAAAAGACCTGGCAACCTTTAGCAGTGTGTCAGGAAATCCATTCGTAGCTATCTATAAACCCAATGGAGATTTAGCAGGCTCAGTGAGTAATATAAGGGTATATGATGCCCTTTATGTGAATGGTTTAGTGATAGACAATAACAAAAATATTATTCTGAGTGGCAGTAACTATGGTAGAGCCGATTTCGGGCAGATGAGTATTAATACTAATTTTGGTAATGCTGCCAATACCAACGATAACCGCCAAAGAGGTTTTATCACTAAAATTGATAATCCTGAAAGTATTGTTTTAGATTATACCAATACCCATCTGTGTACGGGCCTTGAAAATCAAATCAGTTTCAGCACTACAGGTAACCTTGAGAATACATCGTTTAGAGCTGAATTGGTTGAAACAACTACAAACCAAGTAATTACCGTAGCCACAGGCACTACAAGTCCACTCTCTTTTATAGTGGCAGATAGTCTGGCGGGCAAAAAATATTACGCCAGAGTTGTAAGTAACGATAATACAGTAGTAGGCACTATACGTGTAGATAAAATTGTCGAAATCAACACCACGCTTAAACCTGTCATTTCAAGTACATTATTAGGTACGGCTTCTGTACAGGGTATTTGTTACACTCAATTGCCCGACTACCGGATTCAAACCAATATTACAGGGGCGCATATTACCTTAAAAAGAAACGGAGAAACCATTTACGAGGGCGAAAATCTGGATTTTGCGCCTACTGAATCGCAAACGGGTATCTATAAGGTATTTGTTGAAAAACAAGGTTGTACAAGCGAAAGTGCAGAGTTAGATTTCAGGGTAAATCGCCCTGCCAGCGCAAAGCTCACAGGCACGCAGACAGTCAATGATTTTAATTCTCCTGTCTCGCTTTCTCTGGTATTAGAAGGGGGTGGTGAATATGAAGTAAATATTGATGGTATTCCATCGACCCTGAAACTTAATAATGCTACTGAAACAATAAAAGTCAACCCGACACAAAATACTACTTATACTTTAACTTCTGTTTCTAATTATTGTGGTTCCGGTACTATTGTCGGTTCAGCTACTATTTCACTTTGCCAGAACTCTCTGACACTCAGCAATCCTACTGACCATTATAATTCTGGCACAATTGTCAGACAGACCGATGCTAAGCATGGAGAAATTATAGCCAACAACACAATAACAGATAGTGCCAAAGTAACTTATAGTGCCGGAAGAAGCATTATACTCAGCCCTGGTTTTTCTGTTTCCGGTTCAGGTAATTTTACTGCCGAAATTAAAGGCTGTAATTATGTAGTAACAGACCCTGGAACTGGCAACGGGAATGGAAACGAAAATGGAAATGGAAACGGGAATGGAAATGGAAATGGTAACGGAAATGGAGGTGGCAACGAAAACGGGAATGGAAACGAAAATGGAAATGGTAACGGAAATGGAAATGGAGGTGGCAACGAAAACGGGAATGGAAACGAAAATGGAAATGGTAACGGAAATGGGAATGGCAACGAAAATGGAAATGGAAACGAAAATGGAAATGGGAATGGTAACGGCAACGAGAATGAAAATGAAAACGAAGAAGTCAAAGACACTAATTTTAAATTAGGTTTTCAGAAACTACACATTAACCGACCAACGATTGATAAAACTATTGCCGAAATGACCGAATTTGCTCAAAAAGGAGCAAAATTATTTGAAGTAACTATCAGGCTTGACGAAGTATTTAAAACACGCTCACAATTTGATGAGACCAACCCTGAGATTTTGAATGAGCACTGGTATTTGTATGATAAAATTATTAACCATGCCAAGAATACGTATGATTTTGTAGTACTTCGTATCAATGTAGATTATGACGATACACGCTATTATTTTCAGGATAGGAATGAATTTGACCCGACACAAGCTCCTTATGATAATTTTGATAATGCACTGTTTAATCTGTTCGGCGAAATTGTGCAAGACCAGTTCAATAATCCGGCTCGTGTAGCTTACGGCTCAGGTCATGGTTCGTTTTCGTCTCTCACAGCCATAGCTAAGATGAAAGGTTTTGTTCAGAAAGTAATGGACAGATACTACCCGGTACTGGGGCAAAAACTTTATTGGGTTTCAGTAGTTACGACGGCACAGTTTGAGACCGGTGCTAATTTTGAAAATAGCTGGGATGGTGAAAACTTCATTAGTCCTCATCCTTGTGAGTATGATTATTCGCCTGATAATATAAATGCGTTCAGATACTGGTTAGTAAACGAACACTATAATGGTTTAGCTGAACTAAATGCAGCCTACCATACCAATTACAGTGAATCAGGCCAGATTGAACCACCTAAAGTAGGTGTTGATAATATCCGGGCTATGACCTCAGAGCACCTGTTGGCAATGTATAACTCAGTAAAGTTTGAAGACTGGTACAAGTTTAATTACAAACAGATGAAGAACTTTCTGATAAGTTGTAAGAATGTTGTCAAGTCTAAAAATAATACTATTAAATTCTGTTTTGAGTCCGGCTCGGTTGCTGACCAGCTAAGTGCCGCCCGCAAAACCCTTGATGTGCCTGATATCAATACCTTTGCTGATGTATTGAAAACCAATACTGCAACCATGAGTTTCGGAGGACAACACATGTGGGACGGAGATATTGTAAGGTCTAATTTTACCGGAGAAATCCAGACAGAAATCAATGAAATGGATGTGGTGAATATGGCAGGGGTTACAGAACCTACCTTAGTAAAACAAAAAATGCTTGAATATTCAAAAGCTGCTTATCTGAATAAATCGAGAGCTATTATTTTTGTGGCAGAGAAAGATACGCCTTATTATACCAACTCTTTAGAGGCTTTAGGAGAATTAAATGCCTGGATTAATAACCATACTGAAAAGTTTACCGAAGGTGAAACCATTTATATAAACTTATCTGACTTAATCAGGAATTTCTCACAGGCCATTACGCCATTCTACAATATTTCAGCTTCACTGCCGAAGAGTGGTTATGAGAAACGCCCAAAAATTGTTATTAATAATAATACGGCTACTCCATCAGGAAATTAAATCATCGATAACCTGATGCAACATTTTTAGAAAAAATACTGTTAGGTTTTTATAATTGGTTCAGCATTAATGCTGAACTGACTCAAACCTACGCAATCTCTTTTTTGTGAAACATTTAGCTTACCTCAACAAGTTTCTGCTTAAATACAAATGGTATCTGATATTGGGTACTATTTTCACTATTATTTCTAACCTTTTTGGTGTTATTCCGGCACAGGTTGTGCGCCATGCCCTTGATTTGGTTAAGGAAACCATTGATGTTTATTTCCTTTTCGATAATACCGGTATCCAAAAAAATATGTATGATGTTTTTACGACAAGTATCAGCATCTATGGGTTATTAATTTTAGTGATGGCCATTCTGAAAGGTATTTTCCTTTTTGCAGTTCGGCAGACACTTATTGTCATGTCAAGGCATATTGAGTATGACCTCAAAAACGAAATTTATGCCCACTACCAAAGTCTTCCGCTGAGTTTTTACCGAAAGAATAATACCGGAGATCTGATGGCTCGTATTTCGGAAGATGTCAGCAAAGTGAGAATGTATATAGGGCCTTCGATTATGTACCTGATGAATATGGCAGTTCTGGTTGTTCTTGTATTGAGCTATATGTTTTCTATCAATGCCCGACTGACCTGGTGGGTTCTGTTACCCATGCCTCTATTATCTGCCAGTATCTTTTTTGTCAGTACATCTGTCAACAAACGTTCTGAAGAAATCCAGCGAAGTCTTTCGCATTTGTCAACTTTTGTGCAGGAAGCCTTTTCAGGTATCAGAGTACTGAAAGCATTTGCCCGTGAAGACGACTCTGTGAAGCGTTTCAGAAAAGAGAGCAATGTATATAAAGCCAAATCATTGGCACTTACCCGATTTGATGCCCTTTTTACCCCTACTATTGCTTTATTAATTGGTTTAAGTACAGTTTTGTGCGTCTATATAGGTGGACAGGAAATTATTGCAGGCAGGCTGACCCCCGGTAATATCACCGAGTTTATCATGTATGTATTTATGCTTACCTGGCCTTTAACTGCTCTGGGTTGGACATCAAGCCAGATTCAACGGGCGGCGGCTTCACAACAACGTATCAATGAGTTTTTACATATCAAAACTGATATTGTTTCAGAAAAGAACCTGACTAAAGAAATTCAGGGCAGTATTACATTCAGAAATGTGCATTTCACTTATACCGATTCAGGTATTCATGCCCTGAAAGATTTTAATCTGCATATTAAAGCCGGAGAATCGGTAGCCATATTAGGCACGACAGGGTCAGGCAAAAGCACGATTGCTAACCTGATTGTAAGAATGTACGATGCTACCGAAGGAGAAATTCTGATTGATGGTATAGCTATTAAAGATTATAATATTCAGCACGTGCGTAGCCAGATGGGTTATGTACCGCAAGAAGTATTCCTGTTTTCGGATACCATTCTGAATAATGCTAAGTTTGGTTCTCCTGATATTACAGACGAGCGTATCATAAAAGCAGTAAAAGATGCCGACCTCTATAAAAATATCATGGATTTCCCTAATAAATTTGAGACCAAATTAGGTGAGCGCGGGATTACCTTATCAGGTGGACAAAAACAACGTTTGTCTATTGCCCGTGCCATTGCCCGTGAACCTAAAATATTAGTTTTAGATGACTGCCTTTCAGCCGTTGATACCAATACCGAAAATATCATTCTGAATAATTTAGAGAGAATCATGCAGAATCGTACTTCGGTTATTATCTCTCACCGTGTTTCCTCAGCCAAATTAGCCGATAAAATTCTGATGCTCGATGAAGGGGTAGTAATTGAGCAAGGCACACACGAAGAATTGTTGAAGAAAGACGGTGCTTATAAAGAATTATACGAGAAACAATTGCAGGGAGAGGAAGTGTGATAAACCCACTAATGGAGCAATATTATATTTAAACAAACTATATATAATAAAATCTACCCTCCTAATCGAATTTATACACTCAAATACAAACCACAATCAGTAGCTTATCGTTAACTACTTGTAATATCAAAAAATATTTTTTGAATATAGACATATATTTATTGTTTATCAATAATATTTTATTAATTTTGACATATCAAATTAATTTCAACAATTATGTCAAAAACAAACAACTTCGTATTTTGGGGCTTATACATTGTGGCTTGGGTCATTTTTGTCGGCTTATCCATTGAAGCAGGAGGCTTAATAGTAAATTTCTTTTTCAGTCTGTATAAGCCTGAATTTGTCCAGAATCTTTATCAAAAGTTGGACTTAACTCAAATGTATAATGAAAGTAAGTTAGCTTTTTTCGGCATCTATAGCTTTATTCTAATCATTTCAATTTCAAAAGCCTGCCTATTTTATATAGTTATCAGACTCATGCACACAATGGATTTATCAAAACCTTTTAACACTTTTGTTTCGAGACAAATTTCACAAATTAGTTATTACACCCTTTCAATCGGGCTGTTAAGTTATATTGCCAGACAGTTAGCTAAAAATTTAACGCATTACGGTTTTGTTACCGACCCTTTAAATCAATTCTGGGCAGACAGTGACGCCTTTATTTTAATGGGAGCTGTCATTTATATTATTGCTACTATTTTCAAAAAGGGAGTAGATATTCAAAACGAAAATGATTTAACTGTATAAGCTATGGCAATCATTGTAAATTTAGATGTAATGATGGCAAAGCGGAAGATATCACTGAATGAACTTTCTGAAAAAGTTGGGCTGACGTTATCGAACCTTTCTATTTTAAAGACAGGAAAAGCAAAGGCAATCAGATTTAGTACACTGGAAACAATCTGTAATGTATTGGATTGCCAGCCAGGTGACATTTTGGAATATGTTAATGACGAACAAAAAACAACGACCCGCTAATATTGATATTGGTGCAAATGGGGCAGGTCGTTGAAAATTCGACTATTTGCATCGTTGTACTCTACTAATAATCTTGCCATTATTAGTAATATTTATCTTTGCAACGAGACAAGAACGGGTGTACTTGCTTCGTTGCAATTTCCCATTATTAGCTTCAAATACTCACTTTATCCTCAATTCTTTACGCGATATACTTCAAAAACTCAGCCTTTGTAGCCTCCTGCTGAAATTTACCGCCATAAAAACTGGTGATGGTAGTTGATGTATCGTCTTGTACCCCACGTGAGGCCACGCATAAGTGTTTGGCATCCATTACCACGGCTACATCTTCTGTACCCAATACTTTTTGTAATTCTTTAGCAATTTGCATCGTCAGGCGTTCCTGCACTTGTGGTCTTTTGGCAAAATACTGAACTATTCTGTTCAGTTTCGATAAGCCAATTACTTTGCCATTAGCAATATAGGCTACATGCGCTTTGCCAAAAATAGGCACAAAATGGTGTTCGCAATTAGAGTAGAACGAAATGTCCTTTTCTACCAGCATTTCATTGTACTGATACTTATTATCGAAAAGGGTAACAGATGGTTTATTCTCCGGGTTAAGCCCGCTAAAAATCTCTTTCACATACATTTTTGCCACTCGCTTAGGCGTACCTTTCAATGAATCATCGGTTAAATCCAATCCTAAGGTATCCATTATCTGGCGGAAATAGTATTCAATCTGCGCTATCTTCTCCTCATCTTTCATTTCAAAAGCATCGGCACGCATAGGGGTATCTACAGAAGTGTTCAGGTGGTCGTCGCCAATCTCCTCGTCCGTAAGGGCAATTTTAGTATCGTCTTCAAATAACAGGGTATTCAACAAAGTTTCGTTCGGTTTCATATAATCTGATTCTTAGGTCTAAATGATCCGGCAGTTTTGCCCTCAATTTCTCATAAATTACAACTGCGATATTTTCAGCCGATGGATTAATATCTTTAAATTCTTCGGTATCCAGATTCAGATTTTTATGGTCAAACTTATCCAGAATCTCTACTTTTATTAAATCACTTAACAGCTTCATATCCATAACATAGCCCGATTCAGGGTCAATATCTCCGATTACCTGCACTACAAGGTCATAGTTATGCCCGTGGAAATTGTAATTATTACATTTTCCATACACACGTTCATTTTTCTCATCTGGCCAATTAGGATTATTAAGGCGATGAGCAGCATTGAAATGTTCTTTTCTGAACACCGCAACTCGTTTAGAACTCATTATTTTTCTTGATTTAAACGCTTTGAGTATTTGTTTCAAATACCAAATGTGTGAAATTTCAGGGATTTAGTCTCAAAGTTTAAAAGTCGTCTGAAAGGTTGTCAGCAACACTCTTAAACTAAATCAGTGAGAATTTTTCTTTTAACTAAAATGCTTTTTTGTTTTATACTAACATAACAAAATTGCTTACAAAAAGTTGCAAGATGTATTAGACTATTGATAAAAATACTGACAATCAACATTTTGAATTTACATAAATACGTATGTAACAGCGAATAGAAACGGTCTGCCGTCGCAGTCGCCGTCTAAATTAACAACGGTATTTTTTATTGCAAGGCCGGACTTAAGCGGCCGCCGCGCGGTCCGGCTCATACAGACAATAATTCCTTTGTTATTTTAGACACTGACTTCAGTCGGTGAAACACAGAAGGCTAACTATTGGGAACAAAAAAACTCACTCCCCTGAAGAATCAAGAAAGTGAGCCTGGTTTTAAACAAAGGGATTCTATCGTGTACTAAAAATCTTTTTTACTCCTTGGGCTATTTTTTAAAATTAAGCTTTAATATATTCTTTGCAATCTCTCTGCCATTTTTTTGTCCGTTCTCATTGGCCATCCGATACTGAACCCCTGCAAATAGCTGTGCTACAGTAGCTTCATTGGTATACTCTTCAAAAGACTTAAACGAACGGTTAGGTAAACTTCCCTGATAAGTATTATCGGTAAAGGCATAGTTTTCTCCAAAAACTGAGGTCAGTATTTCAGCACTTGCGCCCGAAATCGTTGCGTTGTCGGATGTATATGATGGTACTGGCTGTGTAGCAACCAATGGTAACCAACCGGGTGCAATGGCTTGTCTGATGTAAGTAACAGGTGCCATCAGGTTATAATTATACTTTAATTTCCAGCAAACCACAAAGGCATCGTTCATGGTTAAACCTAACTTAATATATACCTCTGCCGCTTTATCCAATTTAGATTTTTCTTTTTTCAAAGCAATGTTGGCGATACTAAAACTATGTCCGGCTGGTGTAATACCGGCATCTGCCCAGAAATTAGCCAATGCTTTTTGATCTGCCGTCAGGGCTTTATTTATCGTATATACTTCTTTAGCCGCATTATACATGGTTGAATTTTCTTTGAACGAAAATGCAATCGGTGCCAATGGCACTACTGTATTATTGAGCGATGAAAAATTACGGTTTTTTCCCCAGTAAGGCAACAAAGGTGTTTTCTGGTTACTTACAGGCTCCCATGAACCAATAGCTATGGGTACTTTATAAGTAGTCGAAAAATTATTATTCCAACCCTCGTTTCCGCCATCGGTTTTCGAGTAATCCCAGATAGCTTTGGCAATATCTGCCCCGAAATTAATTGAACGCTCTATTAACTGCTGGTTGGTTATACCTGTTTTAAGTGCCGCTTCTGATACCCGACGCAAAGAGTCTATAGACGCCTTGTTATCGTCGTTAGTAGTGGCATATAATTCTTTTATCAGGGTAGAAATGGCAGCATTGGCTGCTATAGCCCAGTTATATTCTTTGGTTGAATCGGGAACGGGCAAGTTTTTTAATCCCGTAATTTTCCCTGTCAACGATTGATAACCGTCTAATCCATACACTACACTTTCATAAAAAGCAAGACTGGTATAAGCTAAACTACGAGCCGCAACAGGTGCTGCATAACCGGGCGTAGATTTTATCAGGCGCAGTTGCAGACTTGCCCAGTTAATAGCAAGGCTTGCATCGTATGTATTTGTTTTCTTTGATTCAACAGCAGGGGCGATTACTTCTTTGTCGGTTTTATCCTTACAAGAAGAAAGCAGAATAGTAAGTATGCAAGTTATGGCGTATAAAGTTACCTTTACGCGTTTTATTGAGAATACTGCGTATAGATTCCTCATATATTTTTTCTTATGTTCCTGACCTAAAAATCTATTTAAAACAAAATCAAAAACCTTGCCAAAAGACCGGGTAAAGTTTTCTATTCTTATTTAGATGAAGAAAATTTTAGGATTCCAACTAATGAGCATTTATTCGTTGGACTTTAACGGAAATTTTCCTGCTTTATGCTCATGTGCCATTTCTACATAATGTTCTGCACTCATAGCTAACTTTTCGGCTATTTCGGGCAACAGGGTTTTTATTACTCTGGCGGGTGTGCCTACTGCCATTGAGTAATCAGGAATTTCCATATTTTCTGTTACCAAAGCATTGGCTCCTATAATACAATACTTACCGATTTTTGCCCGATTCAATACAGTTGCTCTCATGCCAATCAACGAATAATCTCCTACAGTAGCCCCATGCACAATGGCTCCATGTCCTACGGTTACATTTTCACCAATTATTGTAGGTTCGCCAAAGTCAGCATGCAGAATAGCTCCATCCTGAATATTGGTGCGATTCCCAATTACAATTTTCTCAACATCAGCCCGAATCACTGCCGAGTACCATACCGAAACATCTTCGCCAAGTGTTACGTCGCCCATTACACTTGCATTTGGTGCAATAAAATATCCCATCATCTGTTTTTGAATAAGCCACGAATAAACACAAATGCTATGAATTTTCAAGAATCAATCTTCAAAAAAATCATAGCATTTATTAAAACTAATTCATATCAGATTACGGCCAGATGTCAGTAGGCTGGTGAAATTGTTTCCATGCACGCAGGTATTCCTGATATGCCTGTATTTTTGGCAATGTTTTTCCTTTCAGTTCGCCATCTGTACATTCACCTCTCCAGTTCCAGAGGCTATTGGTTTCTCTGTCTCTGAAACCCGCAGAGTCTTGTACAAAGTTTAGTATCTTACCCTCAACTGTTCTACCAAAAACATGGTAAGAGTGGTTATCTGGTTCTACAACAATGGCTATCGGTGTATCTCCGACTTTATCGTTCAGCGTAGTTAGCTTAACCAGATTTTTCCAGGCGTAGGCTTTATTCTTTTTATCAATACTTACACCTACTACCCAACTTCTATCCATAATTTGTCAGGATTTGTCAAAGAATCCACATCCTTGCGCTGACGACGGTCGTAGTTTTTCAAGTCATTGTATTCTTCTGTAAAAGTATCATCAGCCTGAAAAACCTGACCATCAGGGTATTGTACAAAAAATGATTTCAATGTCATTTGCTCAGATGGGATAATTGCCAGTTGCTTGCCTGCCTGTTCGCCTATTACAGCTTCTCCGGTTGCCTGATACCACCACGATTTGGTAGCTGCATCTTCTATCACCGCATTATAATGTCTGGCCCCTACTAAACGGAAAACCTGTTTTTTGCCATCAACAGTAGGGTCAAAAACCAGACCTGAGCGGCACATAGTGCAATAAGTAACCAATACAGGTTTATCACCCACATTATCCTGTATCTTGTGGTGATACCCCACAAACTTGATTGGGTAGGCTTTGGCTATTCCCCCATTCACAACCGTCATCACCACAAGGCTGTCAGGTACTTTATTGTCTTTTTGAGTAGCAAACTGAATTTTGCCGGGTTCTTTAAACATTACTTCTGCTCTGTACGAAACGTCAGTAAAATAATACAGACCTGCGGCTATCAATACAATGACCACTAATAAAATCTTTTGTTTTATGCTGCCTTGAGTAATGTAAGACCAGGCCGGATAAATCAGTAATACCAGACCTATAATTCTTGAAGGAAAAATGATTTTTTCAAGAAAATAGGTAAGTTTAATTGCCTCTAAATCCTGACTACCCGGAAAAGGCATCAGTAGATAAGCCTGTAAGAAGGCAGGTAGAATAAGGCAAATGGTACCTATCCAGAACAAACTTTTTTTAATTGTAGGGGTCATTGTATTCAGGTTATGGTAAAAGTCGCCTCCCCGAGGCGACCCGATAATAGACTTATATTTTCAACCCGAATGATACATTCACACTTCTGCCATCTGATGACCATACGCCGGGACCAGGATAAAAACTCGGACGTTTGGTGAAGTATTGTTCATTCGTCAGGTTATTAATATTCAGTTTCACCATCATACTTTTTGTCAGACGATACGTTGCATTAAGGTCTAATAGTCCATAAGAAGGCACAAGACCTACTGCTCCATTGGCTGATGGTTTTACAGTATTTAAAGCATCGGCATAGCTTTCGGCTGTATAGCTGTATAGTGCTGTTATGCTTAGTTTCGTATAACGGAATGTTATTCCGTTGCGGCTTATCCATTCAGGGGTACTTTCTACTTTGTTGCCTTTTACGCTCACATTTTTGTCGCCTACTCTTAATGTGGCATCCAGATAATGCGCATCCATATAAGCAGTAGAGGTAAAGATTGAGAACGTTGCCTTTTGTGATAAACGGGTATCGTACTCTACGAATGTTTCGATACCATTGGTACGTGAATCCCCAATATTCGTACGTAAATAATAAAAAGCACCATTGGCTTCTGTACCATAGGTAACACCCATCCGGTTGTTATATTGAATCTGAAAAGCACTTATATCCCATTTCCAGTGTTCGGTATTGCCTCTATAACCAATTTCAGCATTGTATCCATAGGCGTCTTTCAGATTTTTATCTATTTTCTCGTAAGTAGCCGAAGGGATAATATCCTTAAATACTACCGGACGGTACGCCTGTGCAAAACCTGCATAGAGATTCTGCGATTGACTCAACTGATAATTGGCATTCAGCCCTAATAATGGAAACTTATGCGTAATAGTAGTTGCCAACTGATTAGCATCATAATACGCAATCTTACCACTTAGGTTCGACTCCCCTACCTCTACTCTTATCCCCGGAGTAAGTGAGAATTTAGAAGTAATGGCAAATCGGTTTTCGGCAAAAAAGGCAAAATTCTTTGTTTTCAGGTGCATATCCCGTACAAAATCACCTATTTTAGATAAATCAAAATCTACACCTGTGGTACCTTTTCCTAATTGCTGGCGATTCAGGTCATTATTCATTAACTGGATACCTGCTACTAAAATAGATGACACTTTGCCTAAATTATAATTATGTAACAACCGTGCTTCTACTGTAAAACTTTTAAAATTGTCAATATCCACCTGACGATTGGCATATTGTAAAGTAACAGGGTCTATGGCATCTACTATGTTTACGGTTCTATCAAACAAAACACTATTTCTGGCACCAAATACGCCTGATGCTACAAACGAAGCACGGGTGCGTGGGCTCAAACGGAAATCTGCCGTGAATGATGGCACGTAGATACTTGGGTTAAAGTAATTACGTGCACGGCTCGCCTGACGAGGATTGGCATAAAACACACTATCGCTCAACGGCCCCGGTACATGATAGAGGTATTTTGAATGTTTGAAATCGGCTTTTAGCGTAACTTTTGAAGAAGCCTGATAAATTAATCCGAGCGCCTCTCCACTATAATCACTTTCCGAATTATCACGGTATCCATCAGAATGTCTTCTTGAATAATAACTATAGTATTGCAATTTCCCTATCTTTCCACTTATCCCATTATAAGTACTCACTAAACCAAAAGAGCCAATTGAGTTAATTGTCTCAAAACTAAAAGCCTTTGTGGTATCGGGCTGTTTAGAAATAAAATTCAGCATACCGCCAAACTGTGCGCCATATTGTAAAGAACCTGTACCACGTACTAACTGAATGGTCTGAATGGCTTCCATAGGTAAACTGAAATGGCTCGCCGGATAGGCATACATATCTGAATTAGTAATGATACCATCGGCACGAAAATTATACTCCCAACCACGGTGCGGGTCAAGTCCACGGGTTGAAATATTAGTCTGGTTGCCTGTACCGTCCATGTCGTAAACAAATACGCCCGGTATTTTAGCGAATATCTGACGAGGTGTTTTTTCGGCAATATTGGCATCAGTCCCCAGCACATTAATCACTTCACTTTTCTTTCCACCAAACAGATAAGTACCTTGTGTAAGAGGCAATCGCTCAATAGAATTTTTGTAACGTTGTTCTAAAATATTTACCTCTTCTAATTCTTTTACTTTTACCGAATCTATTTGTTGAGCATATATATTTGTAAAGCATACCATCAGTATGCATAGTAATTGTATTGACTTCATAAAAATATTCTTTGGAAGCAAAATATGCTGAACAGGCTTGTATTCCTGTGCGTTTTTTTGCTTCAATTAATACTGATTTTATTAAAAGAAAATAGGTATAACACCCTCATGAGAAGGATATTATACCGGGTACTCGTTATATAAAATCAGGTTAACTCAGGCGGAGGTGAATGTAGCAAATGTATGACCTGCTCATTCGACTGGTGTGGTTCTGTATAAAAAGAGGTTTGATATAAACCGGTAATTGGCTCATTTAAGCCAAGCAATACTTCATCAGAAAGGTAAACTTTCTGTAAATCTCCAAACAATTTAATGAGTTTCCCTAATGGGCTGTGCGGTGTATCTGTTTCGGTATCAGTCATTCCCAGAATCAGAGATGCCAGTTCTGTAAAACGTTCCTGCGCATTCTGGTTCGACTTTAAAATTACATACAGGGTATCATTCTCCTGATACTCATGCATAATATTATAAAAATCATTCCCACTTCTTATCAAGCCATCTTTCTCTACACTATTATAATGTGCGTTTGAAGTAGCAGCAGGAATTTTTATAATTTTCCATTTATCGTCAATAATAATATTGGAGCTTGTGCGGTAATTATCTTCAAAAAACAAAGTAGCTATCGTCAGCCCAAACATATTGTAGAGCAGAAGCAATAATAGGCCGATAGCGATAAGTTTTTTCAATGTAGATATTTATCAAAAATACTAAAAACTTTCATTTTTAATAAAACTCTGCATACCTATCAGCTATGCAGAGTCTGTAAATTTTTAACTAAAAACAAAACACAAAATAATTCCTTAAACGAATCTTGTTTCGGCAATTGCACTTAATCATTTGTTAGAAACTCTGCACACCAATCGATGTGCAGAGTATAATTGTCAACCTATGATTAAATCAAAACTAAGATTCAATAGCTTTATGTCATTTGCCGATGCTTTTCATGGCATCAAAACTGGCATAACCTTCTTCTGCAATACGAATACCTCTTGGTATATACACTTGTGGGTCGGTAGGTGCCCAGGTACCCAAACCATCTACATACCTGTTGAACAGACAGAAGGCAGCGGCAATCAGTACCGTATCATGAATTTCTTTATCACTTGCCCCTACATTACGAGCCGCTTCTACCTGCGCTGTTGTTACGTTTTTTCCACCCCTTTGCACGCTTGCAGCAATGGCTAACAATGCCTTTAGCTTGTCTGAAATAGGGGCTTCTTCATAATTCTGTTTGATTTGTCCAATCAATTTTCCATCATCTTCCAGATAACATTGAGCGGCGGCACCATGCACACTCTGGCAAAACAAACAATCATTCAGATAAGAAACATAGGTAGCTATTGTTTCACGTTCACCTCTTGAAAGACTGTTGTTTTCGTCTCTCAATAAGACTTCTGCCAAAGCATTCAACGGGCGAGCCGTATCAGGCCGAAAAGCCATTAATCCTCTGATACCCGGTAGTAGTTCTTCTTCTGGTAATTTGATGTAGGCCATTGTCTGTTTCTTTATGAGTAACAGCGAATAAATTCGCTGGCTAAAATAAATAAGGTAATTTCATCATTCAGGTGCAGACTAAAGTCTGCACGCAACATAATTTTACTTTTTAGGTGCATAACCCAGCCCTTCTGCAATCATCTTGCCTCTCTGACGGAAAACCTCCGGGTCTTCAATAGCAGCTATTCCCATCCCGTCTATATAGCGGTTAAAAAAACAGAAAGTAGCGGCTATAATTACTGTATCATGTATTTCTATATCTGTGGCACCTAATTCTCTCGCTTTGCTTATCTGGCTTTCAGAAACATGCTTTCCTCCTTTCTGTACACTTGCAGCAATTGAAAGTAAAGCCTTTAGTTTATCCGAAATCGGTGCATTTTCATAGTCTTCTTTGATTTGCTCAATCAGGGCTTCGTTATCAGCCAAGTAACAAGCCGCTACTGCTCCATGCACACCTTCACATAACTGGCAATCATTCAACTTTGAAACGAACATACCTATAATCTCACGCTCGGCTTTTGTTAATCCTTCCTCAATACATAAAATCCCTTCGGTAAAGGCGCCTAAGTGCGGAGCGAGATGTGGACGAAAAGCCATCAATCCTCGCATACCTACTGCACCTTCGGGTAACTGAATATATGCCATACGCTTGTTAAATTATCCGTTAATTAAGTTTTTCTCCTTATCCTTACTAAAATAAGCCATACCCAAAGCCACAAAAAACATCACCGAAAATGCCAGTAAGGCATTACCAAAGCCACCAAAAAAAGTTACCAGTGCCCCTACAAAGAATACGGCAGTAGCAGTAAAGAATCGGCCTACATTAAAGCAAAACCCTGTTGCAGTTGCCCTGACAATCGTCGGGAACAATTCGGGTATATAGCTTGACAAAGACCCCTGACTAATGCCAAAACATAATGTCAGCAACGCAGTTTCGGCATAAATAACCGGGCTGAAAGTTTTATTTGTTAAGAATAATACACAACAAGCGCATATCACCCCTATAAAAGTCAACATAAGCGTTTTTCGGTTACCAATGGCACGAATCAAAAAACCGGATAAAACTCCTCCCACAATACCTCCAATACCTAACAACATCATCGTATTACCTCTTTCAGTATTCCCACTTTGTCCGGCGGGGAGTAAAGTCTGTATCCAGGTTGGCAACCATGAAAATATACCCCACAAGCCTATCAGCACAGAACCGAAGAGTATAGAACCTTTAAGCAGATTAGGGCGGTATTCTTCGCTGAATAAATCGTTTAAGGGTGATTTTTCTACTTTTTTAAGGTTATTCCATTTAGGAGATTCAGGCAATAATAATCCTATCAGTATGGCTACGGCAATAGGTATCAAACCTATCCAGAAAGCCTGACGCCAGTCTGAAAAAAGTTTGCTTAATCCACCAGATGCTACAATACCTACCGGAAAAGCTACTGCCAGAATACCTACAAAAATGGGGCGGGTTTTCTCAACCCAGATTTCAGAAATATAAACCGTTGTTACCAGTAAAACCCCTCCTACTCCCATGCCAGAGAAAAAACGATAAGCCATTAATACATACCAGTCAGGCACAAAAACAGTCAGTAAAGTGGCTACGCCATATAAGCCTGTTACCAGTACCAATACCTTTTTACGACCGATTTTGTCGCTTATTATCCCAAACAAAATGCCGCCAATCATCCATCCATATAATGATACGGCACTGATATAAGCCCCTACTTCCCCCAGCCTCGCTTCCGAAACCTGCTCATTCAGTAATTCAGGAACAGCTACCGGCAGATAAACTGACATTAAAGTGGAAACCGTTCCTCCGAAAGCATAACTGATGAGGCAAAGAATAAAAGCCAGTACTCTAATATTGGCAGACAGTACTTCTTGCTTTTGAGGGTTTTCTACTGTTAAGGTCATAGTTCAGGTTAATTAAAGGTTTATCAGGTTTTTGATACCACTGTCTGGTGTCTGGCTTTACTATAATATTTAGAGCGATAATATTCAAAAAGAATCAGGGGTAATACATAATCGCCCATACGCTCGATTGTCTCAAAAATATCTTTGCCCGTTCCTACAATCGGAAAAAGCAATTCAAATCCTAATTTATATAAGCAAATCACTATCAATAATCCTGGAATACGTGGTTTCAATAATACCAGAAAGCCCAACACAATTTCAACTACCCCAAAAATCTGAAGATTTGTACCTGTCATGGGTAATCCGATTCCGGTCATATTTTTTATTAAAATCGGATGATTCATAAATACCGCTAATCCTCCATGCCCTGCCAACAAACTGAATAAACTCAGGCGCGACACCCACTCTATAGTATAAGCCTGTTGAAATGATACTGATGTCAGTGGTTTCAGTCTGGAGAACCATTGTGCGCCTACAGCAGGAAAACCATAAAGTAAAAAGAACAAAATCGGTACTCCGAAATTACCTGCCCGCTCAAAGAACTCAGACATACCCATACTTGCAGACGGACGCAACATGGCAGTAAAAACTGTCCAGAAAGCGGCCCATAGTAATAAGCCTCTGTTTGGATAAATAAATACAATAATGCCAATCAGCATATCCATTGCACCAATCAATGGCATAAAGCTGTAAGCCATCGACTCATTAATAAAGAACACTTTAAAAAATGGTAGCCATCCTTTTTTGGTAACTACCCCCCAGAAACCGTGTCCTACAAAACAACCCAAAACGCCAAAACGCAACCAGAAGAAAAGTTTCTCTTCAAAAGTATGTTTTGGAGAAAAAGGATTGATTAATAGTGAATTACTTGTACTCATATGCTGTAATGATGTAGTGTTTCTTATAAACTCTAACTCATCCTTTCTATTGCTGAGTTTCCTACACAAAAATCTGAATGTTTTTACTTTATTAAAAATTTAAAGTCCAATTATTACTATTTCTTAATTTTATTAACTACTCACTTTCAGGCTTTTAGTAGAATACGGGCATTAATTAGTTACAGCATAATTAATGCCCGTTTTTATTCATTATCGCAACAATTCATCAAAGTTCAGACTCAGATAGTATAAACCACCAACAGCCGGAGAGCCATAAGCCTGTACAATGTATTGATTAGTCAGATTTGATGCACCTAACTTAATAATAGATTTAATAGCCGGAACTTTGTAGCTCACTTGCGCATCTAATAAACTATAAGCATTGATTCTGCCCGGGAAATTAGAAGTAAATGTACCGTACCAGTCAAAAGCACTTTGCCAGTGCCATGTTACGTTAAAGCCAAAATTATTTGCCAGTTTAGGGTTGCCAAACGATACATTGGTTTTCCATTTTGGGGTATTAAACGCAGGAATATTGCTTGGATTAGCATTTAACAGATTAAAGCTGGTCCATGTTACGTTGGTATTCAGGCGATAGCTTTTAGGCATCAAATAAGATAAGCCTGCACTTACGCCTTGAATAGACACCTTATCAGCCGCATTAGTATATAACTGGAATGCCTGTGTTTTACCACTTAGAATATCACCTGCTGCTGCCGGATTCACTGAACCGTCTGGTAAAAGAACCGGGCTATCAGGGCGAATAACTACAGTATTGATGATAAAATCTTTATACTGGCTGTAGTAGTAGTTGATATCAAACAATACTTTCTGGCTGAAAACGCCTTTGTAACCAATCTCAAAGCTTTGCACTTTTTCAGGTTGGATATAAGGTACATTCGATTTTACCAGTTTGTCTTTGTGATTAGCAACAACTGTCGGGAACGGAACGCCTTGTGCCAACTGCGCACCTGCAGCACCGCCAAACGCCCCTACTGAAGCCACTGTGAAAGAGTTTTCGTATGCCCCCATACCCACAGAGTTTACAGGCGCACCACCTAAAATAATAATTGGACCAACATTCAGTTTAATGTATTGGTCACCGATTACAGGGTTACGAAAACCTGTCTGGTAAGAAGCTCTGATATGATGATTATCGTTAGGAGAGAATACTGCCGAGGCTCTTGGCGTGAAACGGCCATCAAAGTTTTCGTTTTTATCATAACGACCCGACAGTGTAATTTTCAGTTTATTATTTGCCAAAGATTTTGAAGCCTGCAGAAACGCTCCGTATTCATCGTTTGTCAGATTCTTGTCCTTATCATCAAATAGTGTTCCTTGTGTATCCAGATAATATCTTCTATAGTTAGCACCAATCTGTAAATTCAATACATTATTCAGGTGTTTACTGAAATCATACATACCTTCGATATGTTTCAAACCACAACGGCTGAAAATACCTGCCCCACTTAAGCCTTGTGTTTTAATCAATTGCTCTTTGGCGGCATCAAATGCAGCCGTACCGGGTAGTATTCTTCCCTGGTCAGCAAATGCACGGGCTGCTGTATGACTTTGTCCGGTTATGCCGTTAACAGTACCATTATATGCGGCAGTATAACGTTGAAACCAGGTAGCATCTGCCTGACCCGGAGCAACAGTATTTCCATCTAACCCTTTTACCCACATGCGGTTAATCAACTGACCTAACGAACGGCTGTTGTAAGAGTCTTGTGAGTCTTCTTGGTTAGAGTAAGCTCTCAGATAGAAATTGTTTCCCTTTAATTCCAGACGATGTTGCATCATGTGGAAATTATTAATCACAAATCGGCTGCTACCTGTATATTGCGCAATGCCCTCGCTATAATTAGCCTGATAGTTTGCCTCTAAATTATCAGTAATACGATAATATAACGAACCGTTCAGTTTAAGGCTATATACGCCATATTGTGCCAGGTCTTTTTCTTCATAACCTGTTCTTGATACACGACCAATGCCTGCAATGGTTTGTGCTACCTCATCACCATAGATATTCAAGGCATTCTTACCCGGGTTGTTCGGGCCACGATTGGCCACTGCAGTATTAGGGTCTATGTCGGTATAGTCATTGGCATACCAGTCTGTTCCCTTCAGGTAAGACACATTTGCTTTGAAAGCAAAACGGTTATTAAATGCTTTGGCGTAACGTAGACCTAAATCATATACAGGCTTTGCACCAAGACCAGTCCCATCGTTCAGGTGATTTAAACCAAATTTAGCCTGCGCACTTAAACCCTGATAATCGAATGGATTTTTGCTACGAATCTGTAACAGACCGTTGAAAGCAATAGGGCCATATAGCGCAGATGCCGCTCCCGGAATTAATTCTACGCTTTCTACATCAATATCATGCGGGCCAAAAAGGTTACCCATTGTAAAACCTAAACCTGCCGATTGGTTATCAACACCATCAACCAATTGTAAAAAACGGCTATTCCCGGTTGTATTAAACCCACGGGTATTAATCTGTTTGTAGGTAAGACTACTGGTTACCATGTCTAACCCTTTCATATTTACCAAAGCATCGTAGAAATTAGCAGAACCACTTTGTTGGATAGTTTTTGCATCCATTTTCTCAATACTTACCGGAGAACGGAGAATACTTTCTTCAATTCTTGAAGCAGAAACTACCACCTGGTTCAGGTCTTCTGTTCCTGCTTTCAAAGACACATTTAATAATGAGGTCTCATTATTGACAACTACTTCCTGGCGTTCGTAACCCACCATAGATACGATTAAGGTAGACGGAAGTGTAGTGCTTAATTCAAAGTTACCCTCCCCATTGGTAACAGTACCTGCTACTTTTCCTTTAATTGCAACAGAAACACCTATTAATGGTTTTTGTGTTTCAGTATCGGAGACTTTGCCCTTAATTGTAATTTTTTGGGCAAAAGCACCTGCTGAAATGAATAATAATAAGATTATATAAGTAGAAATATTTTTCATGCAAACTATTCAGGTTAAAAATAGGATTAGATTAGTTTTAATCCCCATCTTAACTTTTCTTCAGGTGGTCGTAGCCTTGTGGTAAACGGGTGTATCCATGATTGACTATTCTTTCACCTAAATACTGATAAAATGAGGGGTCGGCCGGCGTAACACTTGCCAGACCATCAACATAGCGGTTGTATAAACAGAAAAGGGCTGCAATCAACACAGTATCATGAATCTCCATATCGGTTGCACCTTGTGCTTTGGCGTTGGCTATCGCTTCAGGCGTAACACTTTTCCCGCTTTTTTGTACCATTTTAGCAATTGTCAGTAAAGTTTTCATCTTCTCACTCACAGGTGCATTGTCTAAATCATGCTTTACCATTTCGCAGGTTTCTGTTTCTCCTAATAATAAGTCAGCAGCAGCTGTGTGGGCAGAAGTGCAGAATATGCACTCATTGTTGTGTGATACGATGGTGGCTATCAACTCTCTTTCACCTTGTGTCAAAGAGCTTTCACCTCTCAGCAAAATTTGTGTTAGGTCTCGGATAGGCGTTGCTGTGTCCTGACTAAACTCTAATAGACCCGTAATACCGGGTAAATGGTCAGGAAGTGATATATGAGGCATAATTTTTAGACAATAGGAATCCTGTATCGGCTATTTTCAGCCAATGCAGTGATAATGAAAATAAAAACCAGGGAAAAGCTAACAGATGTAATCTGTGATCTTAGCGAACAAGTATATTAAGTTTTGATTTTAACCAAAAAACCGCAAAATTTTAAATGTAAAATGTAAAAGTTAAGATTAAAAATTGAAACGATTTGCCACTGCGATGTTATCGCTACGGCGCACCGTTTGGCAAAAAACCACTTTTACATTTTTCAGTTTTTCTGTTTTACATTTTTCGGTTCACTTTTTTGAGAACTTAACGCCTTAATCTCAGCGAGGGCGGTTATAACCTAAAAAGGCCATTTTCTCACCCATTTCACGATAAGCCTCGTTTTCTTTCGGAGCCCACGTGCCTAAGCCATCGACATAGCGATTAAACATACAGAATGCTGCTGCAATCAATACCGTATCATGAATTTCTTCATCGGTAGCACCTTCGTTACGGGTTGCCTCCACATCAGTCGCTAATACATATTTACCGCCTTTTTGTACTTTGGCGGCTATGTTTAGCAAGGCTCTTAGCTTAGGTGAAATGCCTGTCTGAGCAAAATTCTGTTTGATATCATCTATTATTGATAAATCGCAAGCTAAATGTGCCGCTGCCGCTGCTCCATGAGAAGTATGGCAGAAATGGCAATCATTCAGGTGCGAAACATAAGAAGCAATCAATTCCCGCTCGCCACTTGTCAGCGTAGATGAGCCACGCAACAAGGTTTCGGCTAAATTCAGTAACGGTGCGGCTGTACGGGGATTATTGGTGAGTAGCCCCGAGATACCCGGCAGCTCCTCATTCAACAATTTGATATACGCCATAATCAGAAACGGAACGCATACGTTGCTGTAATCAGATAATCAGCAAACGCGGCGTCGCCATGTTTCTTGCCTGCTGGGTCTTGCATATCACTCCACGATTTTATACGGTTACGAACCACAGCATAAGGCACAGCAAACGTAAATGAGTGATGGTGAGTATTCAGAATCAAACTTGGCTCCACTGAAACAATATAACCCGGACGGCGACTACCCTCACTATTACCTATTCTGTCAATAGCAGGTAAGCCTTCTACTCTACCACCTAATGCAAATGAAATTCCGCTTTTTGGGGCAATCAGGTAGCTAAAGCCCGCACGCCCTGCAAACTGGTCGGGTACCGAAAAATTGGTGGCAGGATTAACCGTTTTGGGACTGAACATATAAAACCCATTGTAATACACAGAAGCATTTTTGAATAAGGTCTGGTATCCTTGTAATTCAATGCTATATCCCCAACCACTATCACCCAATTGCATAGATTGGTCAAGGGCTTTGCGTTGAATATATTCAACTTTGTTTTTGTCTAATTTATGGAAATTTCCTTGCACGTTAGCATCACCTGTCGGAGCTTTGATACCTACACCTATAGCTATATTTCCTTTCAGATGGGTAGCAGGGTTTAATAACCAGTAAGTAGTTGACAAACGCATATCACCCACCCCTTTTGAATAGGTAAAGAAACGTTTTTGTTCAGGATTTGCTTCGATTGAATTTCCATAATGCTCATATAAAGAAGAGCGGGCATTATCAATAAACGGGATATTCAAAGCAAAACTTAATCGTGGATTTACTGCATAGCTTAATCCAAAGTCGAAAGCATGTGAGGTATTGATTACCTGTGTATTGTTTTCGATACGTTCTTTTTGCTCTTCTGTTCCTACAAAATGGCGGAATGAATATAAATAGCGGTAAGAGGCTGTAAACTGAAACTGACCGCCTTTCATCATTGAAGTTGTACTGTTGGGGTTACCAGTCGCTGAAGCCATGTGGCGAACAGCAATACACCCCTGAGAATATACGTTCAGAGAACCCAATAGCATAGCTACTGAGAAAAAATATATTATTTTTTTCATTGAAATACGTTTGAAAGAAATTGTAAATAAGAATTAAATCAGGTCTACAGACCTGAGCCATCTGCTTTGCCACGGGCAACGGCATATTGACCTATTTTTTTGCCGTGATCTAAGCCAACCTGACAATCAAAACGAAAATGGATTAATCCATACACTCTTGAATTAGATGCTTCCAGAGCCATAGCAGTCAGTTTTTCAGCTTCACCCGGGAAAATAGAACCCAATACATGGGCAGCCGCTCCTGAGAAAGTCGAATGTCCTGAAGTATAAGACTGGAAATTAGGCAAACCTACTGAGGTCTTCAGACCAAACTGCTGCGGACGAGGATAATAATAGTAGTTTTTAACATCCCAACAGGCAATGGCGGCATCCATTTCTGCGGTACCAAGTAGTGCCAAAGTACGTGCTGTGGCTAATTCGCTGAATTTATTCTGGAAACACAAATTCGCTGCTGCTCTGTGCCAGTGTCCGGGAGGAGTATAACTTCCTGCGCCGTCAGACCAATAATTGGCAATACGGGCTTGTTCACGTGTCTGGCTTTTATCTATCTTTTTCAATTCATCAAGTGCCTTGTTAAACTCATCACTATCCAATGCCGGAGGTGGACCTGGGCGCATAGCAATCATGGCAGTTTTGTCAAAATTCCAGGTTTGTACTGTTCCGTAATTTGGCAACATGGGCGGACGAGCCGGAAGTTCCTGGCTCAACCACTCTGATTTCAGCCCCATTGCTTTTGCATTAGCAATGGCTGCTGCATTCACAGTCTGATTATTAGCCGCACCCATACCATCAGTTCTTGCTCTGCCCATTACTTTGGCCGCAACTGCTTTTCCTAAAGCATCACCTGCCGAAATATCAGAATCTACATTCATACCACCCCAGATACGTGCATTTTTTGCTTCTGCTAATTTAGCATCTAATAAAGGCACTTCACCCGGAAACATAGCTACCAAGATGGTATAAGAAGCAGCCGCTACAACGGCATCTTCAGATGGATAAGAAGGCAAATCAGAAACAGGTAATAGCGCAGAAACTGACGCATCATTTTTAGCCGGAGCCTTGCGGTTATATTTATATTTATAATTCCAGGCAGCTACTAAGGCATCATATTGTGCTACGCTCAGGTAGGCCAAGGCACGAGATACATACGGCGGATTGGCAAATGGAAACTTAGGGTCGGCCAGAGGTTTCGTGGCATCAGGTACCGGATATTTGCCTTCTGCATTTGAAGCAGGGGGAATATTGTAACGTGCAGACAACTCACGGGCGATTTCGTTCCAGCGATAGACTGCTCCGGCTCCCCAGTAAGTAACTGCTTTTTTGTTCTCCGGTGTAATGGTTGAAATAGTAGTTTTTAGTTTCGCTATCTCTGCCTGATACTCTGCTGAACCTGCTGCTTTTGGCTCTGCCACAGGAATTTCGTCTGAATTAGCCAAAATATATGTTTTCCAGGTTCCCCCCTTTTCATCTAATCTGGTTGGAATATAAGCCTCTCTTAATGGCTCTTCTAATTCCTTGTTACAAGATGAAACAAAAACACTGAATGCAATAAGAATAATAAATGATAAAAATATTTTTTTCATATTACGGCCCCTTGTTCGGGTAAACTGAACTGCCGGGGAAGCATATTTTCTGTGATTAATCTTTTCTACAATTTTATTGTTTGGCAGTTTCTGCCGACTTTGTCTTAAAGTTTATCTGGTATAAGAAACCTGCCGATAAAGTAGTTGCCTGCCCCATATTCTCGCCATCGATTACTCTTCTGGCCATTATGGTAAAGCCAATGTTTTTAGGCTGGTATTTGCCATAAAAACCTACTCCCGTAGATTTCATATTATTTGTTGGGAAAGGCATGTCATTCCGACGAATATAATCACCACCAACACAGGTATTTTTATCAATGAAAAGCTCTGCCTGGATACCTTTTTTATAATAACCTGCACGTGCAGCCACATCAGTTGCATTGGGTATTCTTACTTCATTGGTATTATAAACACGGTCATCGGCCTGATAAGCGTCTCTGTCAACTTTTATATTGCTACGGAAGAAGTAACTTCCATGAGCAGTGATATAAAAGCCTGAGTTATGTCTGTAATGCGCTATTAAACGAGTAGTTAATGTTTTAGACCCGATTCCGATTGACATCGGTAAAAAGTCTTTCACATAATTAGTCAAAGGTACTGACCCTCCCAATACGCCGTGAAGTGATAATCCACTTTCGGTTTGCACCATGTTGTATTTTACAAATACTGATAGATCCTGAATTCCTTTTTGGCTCATCAGGTTTCCGGCGCTTGTTTTAGTCCATACATAAGGTACTCCGGCAAGAAGGTTCAATTTTTTGGTAATTCCATAGGCAATCATGGGCATTACACTCTGGGTGGTATGGGTACCAATATTGAAATTCTCTCGTTTCAGGTTATTTTCCCAATATTCCTTCCACTGGCTATTCGAATAAGTTGCTGCTATACAAAGAGAATTTTTGTTCATATAGATAGCATCATGAGGCATTTGGGCATTCGCATGAAGACACACACCGCCTACCAACACAAGTATTAACTTGTAGAGTAATTTCATTTTAAAAATAGAGAGTTATTGGTTAAAAACAGTCTTGTTAAACAGGACAATCACATGATTTCAAAACAGACATAGCAATAAACAGACTTAAAGCTATCTATTCATAAATGCTATGCGTATGGTTTGAAACCAGATACGGTTTTCCAAAAGAGTGTTGATTTTAGTGCGTAAATTCTTATCATCGACGACAAAGTGCATACCTTGCCCATCTATGACAAAAATTGTAGAAAAGAAAATCTGTTTTAAACCAAATCAGGCGGAGGAGAATGAACTAATTTTGTTGTAGCAGGAATAAACTCCTGATAGGTGTAGATTTTTAACGGGAGGTCCTCAATCCAGAAGTAGGCAATTGTACTACTATTGAACTGAGTATAATCTTTCGTAAGATTCTTAAAGAAATTAAGGGCTTTTTTACCCGGACTCGTCGGCTCGTCGCTTACATGTTTTTTTACTTGTTGCAATAAGCTGAACACGTTTTCACGGCTCGCATTTTCTTTCGTACAATAAGTGTAAAGGGTGTCGTTTGCAAATTTGCGTTGAGTAGTACGGAAAAAATCGCCTTTGAAGATAATCAAACCATCTGCTTCCTCTGATTCATCCCAACCGGCTAAGTAAGGAATGGCCATTGGCACTTTCATCACTAATTGCTCGCCATTTTCCTCATAGAATACATTAGTCTGTACCATACGTTGCTCCTGCCATTTATCCATTATCAAGACAAATGTAGAGCCGAGTATATTACAGATAAGTAATACCAGAAGCGATATGGAGGCAACTCTTTTCAGTAGTAGTTTTGGTTCATGCAACAAATTAATCAATTAAATTGAAATTTTCCAACAACTTTTTACATTTTATTGATTTTTGGTAAAGAAATGTTTTTCTTGATTGCCAGTGTACGAATGCCAAAAATGGATAAAACTGTCATTATATCTATTAATTCGGGAGAAATATTTAATTGCTGCAATGCAAAAAATAAACCCCCTCCTACAATACAAACAGTTGCATATAACTGGCCTGTTCGGAAAAGTGCCGGAATCTCATTCAGCATAATATCTCTTATTACTCCCCCGAAACAAGCCGTAATAGTACCTAAGATAATGCATGAGGGAATATTTAACTGAACCGAAATACCTTCCTGTATCCCTCTCAATGCAAAAAAGCCTAATCCGAGAGAATCGAAGAACGTAAGGGCTTTATCTAAATGTTCAATTTTACTTCTGAGGAGAACAGTAATACCTGCTGAACCAATGATTAACAGGATAATGGAAGAATCTAAAATCCACCTGACAGGTAAATGTCCTATCAGTACATCACGGATAGTTCCTCCGCCAACAGAGGTAACAAAGGCAATCACTAAAAGTCCGAAGATGTCTAAATCTTTACGCATAGCCGCTAATGTACCCGAAGCAGCAAAGGCAATTGTTCCGCCTATATTAATAAAGGTGAAAAATTCCATAGGTTTTCTTAATTTTGGAACAAAATTAGTCGGAAAAACGTCAGATTAACGTTTTCTTGTAAAATAGCTTCATGCGCATAGACCAGGACACAGTCCAGCAGATTATTCAGGCCGCCGATATAGTAGAAGTAGTGGGCGACTATGTTTCTCTCAAAAAACGGGGAGCAAACATGATAGCCTGTTGTCCTTTTCATAACGAAAAAACGCCTTCTTTCTCTGTTTCGCCCTCTAAAGGAATCTATAAATGTTTTGGTTGTGGCAAAGCCGGAGACTCAGTAAGATTTGTGATGGATATTGAGGGTATGGGCTATCCTGAGGCATTGAAACACTTAGCCAAAAAGTATGGAATCGAGGTTGCCGAAAAAGAAGTAACCAGCGAGGAGCAACAAACCCAGAATGAAAAAGAGAGTCTGTACATTGCTTTAGACTTTGCCAATAAATATTATCAGGAACAACTCTGGAAAACACCGGAAGGCGAAAGCATCGGACAGAGTTATTTTAAAGAACGGGGGTTTAATCATCAGACTATCCATAAGTTTGATTTGGGCTATAGCCCCGATGGGTGGGATACTTTTACCAAACATGCCTTAAAAAGTGGTTTCGCACTTGATATTTTAGAGAAAGCAGGTTTAACCATTATCAAAGAAGGCAAAGACCCTATTGACCGTTTCAGGGGTAGAGTGATTTTCCCGATTCATAATGTCGCCGGAAAAGCCATTGCTTTTGGAGCCAGAATCCTGAAAAAAGACCCTAATTCGCCTAAATATCTTAATTCACCAGAAACGGCGGTTTATCACAAGAGTTTTATTGTTTACGGTATTGCTCAGGCTAAAAACCCAATCCGTCAGGAAGAGAATTGTTATCTGGTAGAAGGTTATACTGACGTGGTTTCGCTCAACCAAGCGGGTATTGAAAATGTAGTGGCCTCTTCGGGGACTTCCCTCACCAAAGAACAGATTCAGCTAATCAGGCGATTTACCGATAATATTACCGTATTATATGATGGCGATGCCGCAGGTATCAAGGCTTCTTTACGGGGAATTGATATTATTTTAGAAGAAGGCCTGAATGTGAAAGCGGTGGTATTCCCTGATGGTGATGACCCCGATAGTTTTGTGCAAAAGGTAGGGAGTCAGGCATTTAAAGATTATGTAAAGAATACCCAGAAAGACTTTATTCGTTTTAAAACCGAAATTTCACTCAAAGATGTAGGCAATGACCCTATCAAACGAGCTGAACTAATAAAAGAACTGGTTGAAACCATTGCCAAAATACCTGACTCTATTAAACGCTCGGTATTTTACAAAGAGGTAGCTTCTTTATTAAGCATTGATGAACATATACTGATTACTGAGGGCAATAAAATCTTTCAGCGAAAGGCACAGGAATCAGAAAAAGACCGACAAAGGCAACAAAGAACTCAGCCCGTTTCAGACATTAATATCTCTGTTCAGGAACTCCCTCCTACCCAGTTTCAGGACTTAATTGAAGTTAATCAGGAAAAAGAACGGAGTATCTTATCCTATCACGAAGAAGAATGTGTAAGGCTATTGGTGTGCTATGGCAGCAATGTTTTAGAACGGAATGTTATAGACAATATAGATTTTACACTGACAGATTATATTTTCAATGAAATTAAAGATATGCAGTTTGCAACCCCATCGTATGGAAAAATATTGAATATCTGTCGGGAGTTTCATCAGAGAGGGCAAATACCTGAAACGCTCTATTTTACAAGTCATCAGGATAATGAAATACAGATACAAGCTATCAACTGGCTTTCATCGCCGTATGTATTAAGCGAAAGCTGGGAAAAATATGAAATTTATGTACCTGTAGAAGCTGATAAATTAGCTGATATGGCGTATTCTAATATATTAAGGCTAAAGAAGAGTCGGTTTGAAACTGAAATGGCCAAATTAGAAGTTGAATTGATAGAAGCAGAATCTTATGAAGTACAGGAACAGGTATTGATAAAAATGATGCAATTAAAAGAAGTAATTAAAAAAATAGCCAAACTGCTGGGTACAGTTGTGCAAGGATAAAACGAATCACACAATAAAAACATGATAAAAGACATAGATTTTTCACCCGAATTTGAATTTGCTACCTCCAGAAGTGGAGGGCCGGGTGGGCAGAATGTAAACAAAGTAGAAACCAAAGTAGAATTACGCTTCAATATACAAACCTCTGCATTATTGTCAGACACGCAGAAAGAAAGGCTACTTGAAAAGTTAAAGAATCAGTTAGTACAGGACACTATACTGGTGATTACAGCGCAGGAAAAACGGAGCCAGTTAAAGAACAAAGAATTATCGGTACAGAAATTTTATAAAACGCTGGAAAAGGCACTGCACGAGAAGAAAAAAAGATTGGCTACCAAACCAAGCGGTGAGGCAGTAGAGAAAAGATTAAAGTCTAAAAAAATAGAGTCAGATAAAAAAGCAAACAGAAATCAGAAGATTGAATATTAATTGACCGTAAAATAAAAAAACGGCATTGATGATTCGACAGGCAGGATTAAATAATTATTAAGTCCAATATCTTAGCACCAGAATCGTTTTCTTTGCAAAGATTATTTCCAACAACCGAATGAAAAAAATACTATACTTACTGATTCCACTTTCTCTCTATTCCTGCAATTGGTTTAAAGACCCTAATCCTGACCCACAGCCTGACGTACTTCCGGAATACGAAACTACCCCAACCATAGCCACGCTTCCGAACAATATAGCCAATGAAGCATCTGGTGTTTGTGATAGCCGGAGTATGCCGGGTAATGTATGGTTTCAGGAAGACGGAGATAATCCGAATAATATTTATCTGTTCTCTCATCAGGGACAATATAAAGGCTCAGTAAAAATGCCTTTCCCTAACCGTGACTGGGAAGATATTTCGATAGGCTCGGGGCCGGAGAATGGCAAAAACTACCTTTATCTGGCTGATATTGGAGATAATCTGGCTGTTTATGACAATAAGTATTATATCTACCGATTTATCGAACCACAAGCGTTAGGGCAATCAGTTACTGCGCATGACCGTATCTCATTTCAATACCCCGATGGTAGCCGGGATGCCGAATGTATTATGATTGACCCTGCTACCAAAGATATTTATATAGTTACCAAGCGAGAATTTAATGTACGTTTGTATCGGCTTAAATATCCGCAGTCGGTTTCTGAAATACAAACAGCCGAATTTTTGCAGAATATTCCTGTACAGATTATCACAAGTGGGGGAATTTCGCCTGATGGAAAAGAAATTGTGATTCGGAACTACGAAGTATTATACTACTGGTATCGCAAAGACGGAGAAACCATTCCGCAAACGCTTGCAAGAACCAGAGACAAGCTATTACCCTATGTAAGAGAGTCGCAAGGGGAAGGTTTTTGTTTCGACACAGACGGGAACGGCTATTTTACCAATAGTGAAACCCCCGATGGACAAACAACCCCTTCTTATTTATATCATTTTTCTAAAAAAAAGTAATAACATTTTACCACGGAGTTACACCAAGTATTGCACGGAGTAACTCGGAGTTAAAATCACTCTGTGCAACTGCTTGAGTTCAACTCCGAGTTACTCCGTGGTAAAAAAAACTACAAAATATACTGGCTTAAATCTTTATTCTTCACCAAATTAGATAATCGTTCGTTTACCAGTTCTTTGGTAATAATTATCTGGGCATTGGCTCCGATTACATCAGGCACGTTAAACATGATTTCATTCAATAGATGGCTCATTACCGTTTGCAAGCGTCTGGCACCTATGTTTTCTACTTCACTATTGGCATGAAAGGCAATACGGGCTATTTCTCTTAAGGCCTCATCATCAAAACTTAAACTTACGCCTTCTGCTTCAAGCATCGCTTCATATTGTTTGGTCAAAGCGTTTTTGGGGGCTTTCAGAATCTGATAAAAGTTTTCTTCTGTGAGGCTCTCTAACTCTACCCTGATAGGAAAACGTCCCTGCAACTCAGGAATCAGGTCTGACGGTTTGGCTACGTGAAAAGCTCCGGCAGCTATAAACAGAATATGATCGGTTTTTACTGAACCATGCTTGGTATTTACCGTGCTACCCTCTACAATTGGTAGTAAATCTCTTTGTACTCCTTCACGGCTTACATCAGGCCCACCTGATTTACCACTTGCTGAGGCAATTTTATCAATTTCATCAATAAAAATAATACCTAAATTTTCAGCTTTCCATACGGCTTCCTCCTTTACTTCGTCCATATCTATCAGTTTGGCCGCTTCCTCTTCCAGCAACAATTTACGGGCTTCAGCAATGGTTACTTTGCGTTTCTTCCCTTTTTTTGGCAACATCCCTCCTATCATTTCCTGAATGTTCATCATCGAAACATCATCAATGGGGCCGCCCATGACACCTATAGAAGGTGCCCCATTCCCCTGCACATCAATCTCCACCTTGCGGTGGTCTAATTCCCCGTTGCGCAGTTTTTCTCTGAAAGCCTCACGAGTTTTTTCGTTTAGCAGACTTTCGGTATAATCTTCTATCTCCTGCTTTTTGGTTTCTAAGGCAAAACCTACTTCTTTTTTATCTTTTACCGGTGGAATCAGAATATCAAGCAAAGTATCTTCAACAGATTCTAAAGCTTTGGCTTTTACTTCTTCTTTCTTGGCAGCTCTCACCATATTTACCGACTGCTCTACCAAATCTCTTACCATACTTTCGCAATCACGGCCCACATATCCTACTTCTGTAAATTTTGAAGCCTCTACTTTGGTAAAAGGTGCCTCTGCAATTTTTGCCAACCTACGGGCGATTTCTGTTTTACCTACCCCCGTAGTACCTATCATTAAAATGTTGTTCGGAATTATCTCTGATTGCATCTCTACATTGGCATTCATTCTGCGCCAACGGTTTCGTAGCGCAATGGCTACATTTCTTTTCGCCTCTTTCTGACCAATAATGTATTTGTCAAGTTCCTGTACGATTTGTTGCGGTGTAAGATTTTCTATGATTTTCGCCATGTAAGATAAAGCTATATTTAAGTGCTTATTATGTTATTATCAACAGTTAGGGCGCAAATTTAGTTTTCATTCGGTCTAAAACAAACAGCAGACCTTTTTTTATGATTAACGGCTGAAGAGATGTATAAAAAATTACTGAGATCCTTTTGACAGTATTAAGGCATTTTTCTAAATTGCTCTACACGCTAATCTAACCACGAATGAAACGCTTTATTTCTTATAATAAAACTTTCCAGATTTTGCTACTTATTATTATTGCAGGTTTTCTTATGCCTCAATCATTCAGGATGCCTGTAAAAGGGGCACCAAAAGCCAGTTACAACCAGCAATCTTATTGGTATTATCCCTGGGGTACATCTGGCACTCATAAAGGGGTAGATATATTTGCACCAAAAGGTGTGGCTGTTAATTCTGCTACCAAAGGTCTGGTTATTTATAATGGAACATTAGGCAAAGGAGGTAAAGTAGTGATGGTGTTAGGTCCTAAATGGCGTATACACTATTATGCGCATCTGGATACAGTTACGGCAAAAATATTTTCTTATGTAAACGGGCAGGATACCATAGGTACAATAGGCCATACAGGAAATGCCAAAGGTAAAGCACCACACTTGCATTATTCACTCATTACACTTTTTCCCTATGTCTGGCAGATTGATGGTTCTAAACAAGGTTGGAAAAAAATGTTTTATCTCAACCCCATTGTATTGCTCAATCAGGCGACATCATAAGACAGACGTACTTCCTGATAAAAGAATCAGATAAATAAGCATAAACTCAGTAGCCTTTCGTTAATACAAGCGAGTATAAGAAATACTTGTTTGTATTGTTTAAACCAATAGCTTATTATACGCAATACAATTATTTTTTCATGGAAATGTCATAAAATTTATCAAGAAAACAGATTTTTTTGTAAGTTTGAACTAAAAATCAAGCGTATTCAAAACGCTTAACAAAACGTAAAATCTCAGTCAGATTTTACATACTTTAATCTAATTTTCACTATTCAACTCTTCAATAATGCAAAACAAAAAGACAACGAACAGAAGGGATTTTATCAAAAGCGGCGCTGTTGCTGCGAGTGGATTCTTTATTGTACCTCGTCATGTATTAGGTAAAGGTTTTCTTGCACCAAGCGATAAACTGAATATTGCCGCCATTGGTGCCGGTGGTAAAGGTAGTTCAGACATTGCCAATGCCTATAATAATGGCGTAAATAATGTAGTAGCACTTTGCGATGTTGATATGGCTCGTTGCAAAGGCAGCCTTGACAAATTCCCTAACGCCAAGCGTTACAAAGATTTCAGAGTAATGCTTGATGAAATGAAAGGAGATATTGATGCCGTTACTATCTCTACTCCTGACCATCAACACGCCGTAGCAGCTATGGATGCGATGTCGAGAGGTAAACACGTATATGTGCAAAAACCTTTGACACACGATATTTACGAAGCTCGTAAGCTGACCGAAGCTGCCAGAAAGTACAAAGTAGTGTCTCAAATGGGTAACCAGGGTGCTTCTAACCCGACACAAAAAGTAATGATGGAGTGGTTGGACAAAGGCACTATCGGTACTGTAAGTGATGTACATATCTGGACTAACCGCCCTGTATGGCCACAAGGTAGCCCTGCCCCAACTGATAAGCCTGCTTTAATTGAGTCGATGACTCCGCAAGACTGGGATTTATGGGTAGGTACTGCCTCATGGGTTGATTATCACCCATTATATCACCCGTTCAAATGGCGTGGCTGGTGGAACTTCGGAACAGGTGCATTGGGTGACATGGGTTGTCACTTGATTGACCCTGCTTTCCGTGTGTTAGGCTTGGGTTATCCGACTGAAGTTGAATGTAGTGTTGGGCAGGTATTCCTGAAAGACTGGCAACCAGAATATAATCCGGAAGGTTGCCCTCCATCTTCAAGTGTACAAATTAAATTCCCTGCTACCAAACGCAACAACTCCCCTGTTACGATGTACTGGACAGACGGTGGTATTCGTCCGTTCCACCCTGAGTGGATTCCGGCTAACGAGCCATTGGCAGAAGCAGATAGCAGCAATGGTGTATTAATGATAGGTACTAAAGGCGTAATGACTTGCGGTACTTATGGTAATACGCCTAAGATTTATCTGAAAAACGGAGAGAAAATAGATATTATGCCAAAGGCTGACCCTAATGCAAAACCTCTACCGGAGCATGGCCATCAGGCATCTTGGGCTGAGGCTTGTAAAGCAGGTTTCAATAGCAAAGAGCACAAAGGGCTTTCATCCTCTTTCGATTACTCAGGCCCATTGACTGAAACAGTATTGATGGGTAACCTGGCTATCCGTAGCTATAATCTACGTAAATCGAACGGTAAAAACGGTTTCAACTACGATGGACGTAAAAAATTGATCTGGGATGGTACTAACATGAAGATTACCAACTTCGATGAGGCTAACCAATTCGTTTCACGTCAATACCGTGAAGGCTGGAAATTGGTGTAAATGAGAGCGAATGCAGTGCCGACTTGAGTCGGCACTATCAATAAAAAATACCATTGTTTCAGTAGCCACCCAATTCATTGGGTGAGCATCGCATATAAAGCAAAATCCTGCCTCGTGAGAAGCAGGATTTTTAGTTTCTCTCAAAGTTGAGCCATCAGGGCAAAATCTTTTATTTTAGTCAGATAAAGATAGTTTAATAATAAAGCATTGGTATTGTCAATTAAACGATGTGCTTCTACAAAAGGCAGAATATGTGTGGTTATTTTTTCAAATTCATAATCAGTACCCATTTCTTTTTCGTTGAGGTCTGCTATTTCCTGTGCACTCATATATAGCTCACAATAATACAAATAAACGGCCTCATCGCTTGTTCCCGTGCTTGGGAAAACCCTTTTCTGAGGCGTAACATTAATCAGTTGGTCAGCAGTAACAGATAAGCCGGTTTCTTCTTTTATTTCCTGCACGGCAATTTCTAAAGGCGTTTTACTACCGTCTACCATACCTGCGGGGTGTTCGTAAGTAAATGCCCCCTCTGCAATTCTTCTCTGTTTTACCAGCAAAAGGTATTTTTCGTGAGTATCTTTGTCAATCAAACAGGTTAGTACGCATACAACCTCTCCTTTCAGGAAACATATCGGAGGTATCTTATCACCTTCAGGAGTTTCGGCATCTAACATCAACAGAGAAAAAAGTATTTCTCCATTATAGCGGTATCGGGTATAGTGTTGGTCGATCTGATTGATTTTTAGTCCGTTTTCTACCAAATTCTTTTTCCAAATCTTAAATTTGTGAGCGTCTTCGAGTTTTTCGTGGGTCATAAACAGAATTTTTCTGCAAAAATAGTCAGTACATGAATCAAAACACAGGAAAATATATCATCTTCATTGGTGGCATCATTCTATTAATAGGCATCGTTATGTATTTTTTTGCCGACAAATTGCATTGGTTTGGTCGATTACCCGGCGACATACGCTACGAAAAAGGCAATACCCGCATTTATTTTCCCGTTGTTACGATGATATTGCTCAGCTTACTACTGAATCTCATTATTTATCTCGTAAAAAAGTTTTTGTAATTATTTTAATGCAACCAATTTTTATTGGGGTGCGTCTTTATGTATAAACCGATAGAAGGATTTAACGCTAAAATGAAGAAACTATACATATATGTGTTGTTGATAGGCTGTATTATGTCGGCATGCGATAGCGTAAAGGATCTTCAACCTGTCTTTAATCCGGGCGAAGCAGTACCAAAGACGGCTGTTAATGCCATTAAACAAGAATTTCCGGAAGCTACACAGATAAAGTTTTCTACACTTGAAAGAGATAAATTGTGGGAGTCGAACTTTCAGTATAAAGTAGACCGCATGTCGGCCATAGTCAACAATATCGGGAAAATTACTGAGACCTATAAGATAACTAATGGGATACAGTTGCCCGAGAATGCCAAAACTTATATCAGTACTAATTTTCCGGGGGCTGTCATAAAAAATGTGTGTCAGCAGTTAGCGCCAAATAATAGCACGGTTATCGGTTATAAAGTAATTATAACCCTGGCAGAAGGCAAAGACATAGCCGTAATATTTGATGCTACCGGAACCCTAATTATGATAGCCTCAAACGACAGACCCGGTCCAGGAGGTGGACCCGGGGGCATGGGTGGGCCACCTAAAATTTACTTTATTGAGCAAAAAGATTTGCCCGAAGCTATCAAGGCTTATCTATCAGAAAAACACAAAGACTATACTTTTGTTAAAGCTGCGGTGTCTATTCAGGGAGGCAACAAACTCTACTCGGTTGTGGTAACTAAAGACCTGAGCACATTTGAATATCTGTTTGACGAAAAAGGAAATGTATTAAGGTCGGGCACTTTGGGTCTTACTGTGCCATTCAACCGATTAGAATATAAACCCTTGTTGCTTAATGGTTTACCTCAGTTTATCAAAGATTTTCTGAATCACAGTTTTAGTGAGTGGACTTATGAAAATGGCATTACATTTTCGCAAAACGGGCAATTAGAAGGGTATTTTATTTTAGTAACATCTGGTAAAAAACAATTCTCCATACAGTCTGACACACAGGGAACTTATATAGGTGGCAGACAGGTATGCGGCCCCATAGGTGCATCAAGTGGGAAGTATGAAATAAAGACCATTCAGCCAAAAGATTTACCTGAGTTCGTTACTAATTTTTTAGCTAACCGTTATCGTGAGTTTACTTATATACAAACCTCGCTTATTACAGATAAAGACAGAAAAATCTATTGGGTAGCTATAGTGAAAGAGAATTTTGCCATCAGCCTCTCATTTGACGACAAAGGCAATGTGCTCAATGCTTTTGAGAACCTGTTGAAATTTGATAATGGCAAAATGATAAAAAAATACATGAAGGATACAGATATACCCGACCAGATAAAAGGGTATTTCAATACTTTCTATACGGGTTGGGGTTTTCAGGCAGGTATTATGCATTACGTTGACAATCAGTTATTTTCATATATCATAGTTATCAAAGTTGGCAGTGAATTTTATATTTTAAGCTTTGATGCGAATGGCAATTTTGTGGCTGCAAGAAAAGGATAACTCCTCTTTTGCGGCTCATATTGGGGGCAGATAATGCTAACCTATTTTAAACGTTATTACTAAGAACACTGCAATCCTTTTGAGAATGCCCAATGAAATTGAATTAGTACTTGGATGCCAAAGGAACGACCCCAGAGCACAAGCCGCCTTTTATAATCTTTATAAAGGTCGGTTATTGGGTATTTGTCGGCGTTATGCACGTACGGTCATGGAAGCCGAAGATATTTTTCAGGAGGCTTTTATTAAAGTTTTTAATAAAATTCAGGATTTACAAAAACCTGAATCGGTTGAATATTGGGTAAAATCACTTGTTATCCGAACGGCTATTGACCATTACCGGCAGAATACCAACGAAAGGCAGTTTGTAGATTACCATGTATTGGAAGATACCAGCAATGCAGATATCAGTGCCATATCTCAATTGGGGCATGAAGAAATTGTGGCAGTCATTAACGAACTTTCAGATGGATATAGAATGGTAGTAAATATGTACCTGATTGATGGCTACGAACACAATGAAATAGCTAAAATTTTAGGCATTTCAGAGGGAACTTCAAAGTCTCAGTTATCAAGGGCAAAAGTTCATTTAAGAAAAAAGCTCATTGAAATGGGCGTAACTGTTTAAAAATTAATAAGGTTTGTTCCCTATAGGGAATAATATATGCAACCGGACGACGAAATAAAGAAAAAACTGTCAGAAATGTTTAAGGACTTCGAAGCTGAGCCCAAGGAAGAATCTTGGGACAAAATTCGTGCGTCTGTACAACTCTCTCAGCTATTTCAGGATTTCGAAGCCGAACCACAGGAGGATTCGTGGGAGAAAATTCGTGCCAGTCTTGACCTCACCCAACGCATGGCAGCCTATGAACCCGAACCACAGGAGGATTCATGGGAGAAAATCCGTGCAGGTGTTGACCTGGCACAGAAATTCAAAGATTATGAGCCCGAACCGCAAGCTATTAGCTGGCTGAAAATACAAGAGGCTATTCAGCCTAAGAAACGCCGTCGTGGCATCATTATCCCATTATTTTATCGTATTGGTGTTGCGGCAGGACTTGTCTTATTATTAGGTAGTTTATGGTGGCTGCTCAATAGCAAAGACGATTCAGACATGACTGCTATAAATTCCGGCAATAAAAAGCCTGCTTCTGTTAATCAGCTAAAAGATAAAAAAGCTGGAGAGAAGAGAGATTCTCAGGAAGCCCAGTCAACAGCAAAAGTTCGTAAAAAACAACTGCCATCAGAAGCTACTTCCAATGAAAATATAGTATCCAACCATACGCCTATCAACAAAGATAAAAACGGCGTATCAAATAAAGACTTTAGTACTCCACGTAAAAAAGCCACTCAAGAGGCTAAAAATAGTGTAAATAATACCCTCGAAACACAGATAGCTCATAAAAAGCCCAATCGAAGAAACAATCAGGATTCAGGTATTAATCCTGTTATGCAGGAGAAAGAAGTTACTTCAAAACCAACCCATGAAAACGAAGTTTTAGCGAATGCTACTGGTGAGAATAATGCAACAGAAGAGTTGAAATTAGAAGAGTTGTCGGGTAAGGGGTTCCAACAAAAAGCGATTCGAAAGCCTTTCAGTGCTATTGCCTATAATGCCGAAAGGCCTTATCAGGTTGAAGAACCTCAACAAAGAGTATATCGGAAGATAAATTTTACGGCCAGTCTGATGCCTTTGCAAACCTATCAGGCATTTACAATTCTGCCGCAAACTAATGCCTATATTCAACAGGTAGGCCGTTTAGATGCCATTGATAATCAACGCCTCGGCATTCAGGTAAGAGCAGGTGCCATGAAACCATTGTCAGACCGCTTTGCTATGGGTGTTTCAGCGGCCTATACAGGTGTGCAACAATGGGCTAACTATGAAATAAATGTTGGCGATTATGAAGTGCAGACCGCCGATAACGGCGCTTATACTTTGGTAGGTATTGGTGAGCAAGTGGCTCAGAAACAATTCATGCAATCCATAGGCTTAAAATTAGATAATGCCTATTTAGTAAGCCGGAAGAAAACAAGTATCTATGCCATAGGGGGTGCAGAAGCCGTTCATGTACTCAATAACAAAGATTTCGGGTATTATGTCAATGCTTCCGTAGGCGTTTCTTACCCGATTAAAGGGGGTAAATCGCTCTGGATAGAGCCTACCTTCAGATACAGCCTTTCTCAATCATTTGATGCCAATAATTATTTAAAGATACGCCCTTATAATATCGGGCTTAATTTGCGTATCAATTTTATATAATAAAGTAACCTGCTATTTTTTGCAATTCTCTCAAAAATCATTTCATTTGCATCATCAACACATATAAACGATAACGCAATGAAACTGAGAGTTTTTCTGATAATATTGTTATTGGTAGTCTTAGGAGTGTTCTATTATCTTACTGCCGGATATTATTCAAAAGGAGAAAGAGCCGGAACTATCTCAAAACTCAGTGAGCGTGGCTATGTTTTTAAAACATTTGAAGGAGTTTTGAATGAAGGAGGATATTCGGGTGAAACAGGTACACTTACACCCCGTTACTGGGATTTTTCGTGTAAATTAGATTCTGTTACGCCCAAACTACAACAAGCTTTAAAAACAGGAGAACGTGTAACGCTGAAATTCCGTGAGAAGTTTTTCCGCTTTCCCTGGAATGGTGATACCAAATACTTTATAGTTGATGTTGAATTTTTAGACCAACCACAGCTACCGACCAATCTGTCTCTGCCACAACCGCAACAGCAGCCAGTGCCAACGGCTCCTGTTGATTCGGCCAAAACTGATTCGACTTTATAGAATTATCATACACCTGAATCACAAAAAAGCACTGTCTTCATGCAGTGCTTTTTCGTTAGCTGATTTTCTTAAACTTATCCTTAGTGTTTATTCACTTTTTAAACTCTTCACCGGATTCACTAATGCCGCTTTAATCGTCTGGTAGCTAACCGTCAATATAGCAATAGAGGTAGCCAATACGCCCGCTATGGCAAACATCCACCACGATAAATCTATTCTGTAAGCAAAATCATGCAACCACTGGCTCATAATATATCCGGCAAGAGGTGAGGCCACAAGAATAGCAATCAGAATCAGTTTAAGGAAATTTGTCAATAAGAGTGAAACAATGCTTCCGACAGATGCGCCTAATACTTTCCTGACGCCGATTTCTTTCGTGCGTTGATGCGTAGCAAAAGCAGCCAATCCGAATAATCCCAAGCAAGAAATCAAAATGGCTAAACCTGCAAAAATGCCAAACAGCCTTCCAATCCGTTGTTCGGCCTGATACATACTATTGAATCGCTCATTTAAAAAAGAATACACAAAAGGAGTATCAGTTTCAGCTTTCCATAGTTTTTCAAGACTTACCAATAGACCCCGTATATCCTCTGTTTTAATACGCAAAGCCAATTGAGAATTATCTCCCCATAAAACATTATCAATGGCGCAATGCTTTGGTGCATAGATTCAAAATGGAAGTCTTTAATTACACCCACAATAGTATATGTACGTTTGCTTCCGGCAGAACCATCTCCTGTCAGAGATACTTGCTGACCAACAGGATTTTTAAACCCAAATGCTTTAGCGGCCGATTCATTAATCAAAATAGCTGAATTATCCGTAGGAAAAGTCTTTGAAAAATTACGTCCCTGTGCTATTTTCATGCCTAAAACAGGCAGATAATCTTCATCAATATAATAACTTTTAGTTCGGTGTGTAACGATACGTGAACCGTTTGCAATCTGCACCCCATCTACACTCTTACGCAAAATACCAGCCGGTAAAAAACCTGCAAGCGAAACCCGAACAACCGGAGACAGTTTTGCCAATTCATTTTTAAAAGCATTTAACTGCTCCCCTAATACGTGGGTTTCGTGTAATACTAATACCTGTTCTTTATCAAAACCCACTTTCTTATTTTGCATGAATCGCAATTGTTGATTAGCAACAATGGTAGCGATAATGATACCGATTGATACCACAAACTGACCTGTTACTAAAGTATTGCGCAACCAGCCATTCCGGAAACCGGCCTGCATTTTACCTTTCAGAACCGTGATAGGCTTAAACGACGACAATATAAAAGCCGGATAACTACCTGCCAATATACCGATTAGCAGACAGCTCAATACAGTACCTGACAACATACGCCAATTGAAAATGGCACTCAGGGAAAGGTGTTTTCCTGTTAGGTTATTAAAGTTGGGTAATAGTAAAATAATGAACCCCAATGCAAGTAATAGCGCAAGAAATGTTAAAAGAACAGATTCTGTCAAGAACTGACTGACTAATTGTTTTTGAACAGAGCCTAATACTTTGCGAATACCAACCTCTTTAGAACGCCCTGCAGAACCTGCCGTAGATAAATTCATGAAATTAATACAAGCTAAAAGCAATATAAACGACGCAATAACCGAAAATATATACACATATTTTATGTCGCTGTTGGCTTCTATTTCATCGTCTAAATCAGAGTGCAGATGAATATCGGTTACACGCTGAAAAGGATAACTAAAGTAATTTCCTTTTTGCTGAAATTCGGCAAAACTAAGCCCGAAAAACTCTTTAATCTCGGCCGATACATATTTATTGACCAATGCCTGGCTCTGGGCTTCTAACTGCTTGAGGGTATAACCCTCCCGAAGCACCAGATAAGTGTGCGCACCGCTGGCTAACCATTTGGTACCGCTGTTGACAGATTTGAAAGAGCCAAAAATATCATAATGAAAATGGGTATTGGAAGGGACATCTGCACAAATACCTGTTACCTGAAAAACCCCCAGATTACCCATTATCAGGGTTTTGCCGATAGGGTCGGTATCGCCAAAATACTTTCTGGCAGTTGTTTCGGTAAGCACTACTGTTTTGGGGTTAATGAGTTCCTTTGCCATACTTCCTTTCAGCATAGAAATTGAAAAAAACTGAAAGAAATTTGGTTCAACAAATGCGATGTTTTCTTCTTTAAAAACATCATTGCCATTTTTAACGAGTAATCCTCCATCGTTCCGGATACGGGTCATAGACTCTACCCCTGCAAAGTCTCTTAGCAGTGCGGGCCCGGCAGGTTCGGAAGTATAAGCCAGTTTGATTTCTTTTTCATCCATTTTACCATACAATGTCATTCGATACATTCTATCGGCATTGGCATGATAACGGTCGTAACTTAGTTCGTGCGATACAAAAAGCACTATCAACAGACATGAGGTCAAGCCTATGGCCAAACCAAATACATTAATGGCCGTAAATCCTTTGTGTCGCCACAAATTCCGAAAAGCAATGGTCAGATAATTTGAGAGCATATCAGTAAATGAGGGGTTAGAATAATTGTTGTAATAGCTATAATTGGTTTTTCTTCGTTTAAAAAAGAAGGGTGTCAGACAATGCAATACCGACCAGATATATTCTCGCCGGGCACGAGTTAAACCTACCTGAATAACCCGATTTTGAAAATGTTCATGCAAGTCGCCTTGTATGTATTCCAGCAGGTGAGGCGCTACAAACCACTCTAATAGCTTATCAACCCATCGAGGTGGTTGAGGATTAAAGGATTGGGAGTCTGCTAATGATTCTTGTTGCTTTTTCATAACAGTTGGGTATTGGTTAAGTCAGGTCAAGTTTACCTAATAGTGGTAGTTTGCTTTGCGGAATAGACTGCCAGAGTCGGTTACGTGTCTGTTGTATCTCTGATAATGCCTGCCCGCCTGTTGCAGTTAAAGCAAACAAACGTTTGCTCCTCCCCCCTCTCTCGGCAGTTGCTCCTCCTACTGATGACGAAAGGAAGCCTTTTTCTTCCAGTCGGTAAAGGGTAGTATGCACGGCACTGATGGTAAAATCACGTCCTGTTTGCCGTTGTAATTCTTCCATCACAGGCACGCCATAAACCTCTTCGGTACTGGCTGCAACTACCAGCAACACCAATTCTTCTAACTCTCCTAATATCGTTTTTTTCATATACTTCTATAAAAGTTGATTAGATACAATATTGTAAATCAAATCGTGTGCCATTTATAAAAAACATGTTTTAAGGCTCATAGAAGCGGATATTGAAGAATGGCACTGTCCAGAAACGGACAAATGCCCGTCCAGAATTGGACAAGGTAAAAAACAAAAAACGAGTTACACCAAATAAGCGTAACTCGTTTTTATATGTGCCAAAGGTGAAATCCGAACTTATTCGAGTATCTCAGTCCATAGATCTTTTGTATTATTTAATGCTGATTAAATCGCAAAGGATTCGTTCAGATTCGCTTAATATCAGGTCTCTGTCTTTACCATCTTTTTCGCCTGTGCTCAACTTATTAACGGCACTTCTGTGTTTCTCGTTTTCGTCTCTTTCCTGTTTACGTTTCGCCTCATTCAAAGAAACCACAGTAATGTCTTTCGTTTTACGATATTCGGCCAGGTCTTCTACCAATTGCTTCATGGCAACGTCAGAGTTTAAACGTTCGTTGTATTTCTCCTGCAATTTACTAACCACTTTATCAGTAATGATATTGGTTTTATCGTAGTTTGAAGTATTAATCTGGTCGAATGGTAAAGCCGTTGGCTGAGAACTTTCTCCCATTTCTTCCGGGTCAAAAGGAGACGGAAGATTAATATCTGCCGAAACACCTTTGCGTTGGGTACTGTTACCCGTAACCCTATAGAACTTCTCAGTAGTCAGTTTCAACTGTCCGTATTTCTCTTTCTGGTCGAAACCAACATTCGCAGAAGCCTTTTTATCAGTAGAAGCCGTACGTGGCGACAAAAGGAACTGGTCTAAGTCAACTAATTGTTGTACAGTACCTTTGCCAAAAGACTTTTCACCAACAATCAACCCACGTTTATAATCCTGAATAGCCCCTGCAAAAATCTCTGATGCCGAAGCACTGAAACGGTTCTGAAGAATTACTAACGGCCCATTATACACTAATTCAGGGTCTGTGTCGCTTTCTACATCAACTCCTCCATTGTTATCACGACGTTGTACCACAGGGCCTTTGGTAATGAATAATCCGGTAAGGTTAATCGCTTCTGTCAACGAACCACCGCCATTATTTCTTAAATCAATCACAACTCCTTCTACTCCTTTGGCTTTAAACTCGTCCAAGAATCTTTTTACGTCTTTTGTAGTACTCTGGAAATCGCCACCTTTACGGGCATCTTCAAAGTCACGATAAAACATCGGAATATCAATTACCCCTAATTTATAGTCTCTACCGTTGTGTTTAATCGGCACAACTTCACCTTTGGCAACTGCCTCTTCTAATTTCACTTTCTCACGTACCAGTCTCAACTCTTTAGTGGTTGAACCTGCAGGGGCATCGCCCGGTAACAGACGAATACGCACTACTGTTCCTTTCGTACCTCTGATTAGCTTTACGGCGTCGTCAGTCAACCAACCTACAATATCCTGCCATGCCCCATTATCACCCTGTGCTACTGCCACAATACGGTCATTCTTTACGGCTTTCCCATCTTTAAACAATGGGCCGCCCGGAATCACCTCTGCAATGGCAACATAATCGCCTTCATTTTTCAATGAAGCTCCGATTCCTTCTACCGACTGGCTCATTTCAATATTGAACTGTGCCGCCGTGCTTGGAATCATATAGCTGGTATGAGGGTCAATACTTTCAGAAAAAGCATTCATAAATGCCTGAAATATATCTTCTGAACGCCATTTGGCAATTCTTGACTCCCAGCGTTTGTAGCGGTCTTTCAAGGTAGCTGTTATAGCACTATCTTTACTTCCGCTTAGTTTCAGATCTAATACCTGGCTTTTTACAATCTTATGCCATACGTCATCTAATTCTTTTTCTGATGTTGCCCACGGAGCTTTTTCTCTGTCAGTATCAAAAGTTTCATCACTGGTAAAATCAAATGGCTTGTCAAGCAAGGTCATGATTTTATCATAACGGTCTTTATATCTCTTTCTGAATAGATTAAAAACTTCAAAAGGAGCCGTCAAATCCCCCTCCAATAAATCTTCATCAATACCATAGCGATATTTTTCAAAAGATTCAACATCGGCTTTTGTAAAATAAGAATGCCCACCATCTACATCTTTGAGGAAATTATCCCACACTTTTGAGGAAAAATTATCATCTAATTTGAATTTCTGATAGTGATGATAACTCAGAAACTGGGTAGCAAACTGCTCAACCTGCTCCTGTGTGCGTGTAGGAACTAACTCCTTGTAGCCATAAGTTGGCCCGGTGGGTGTCTTGGTGTTCTGAGCTTTATTCTCAAAGCACCCGAAAAGCCCTGTCAGGGTGAATAGGACTAATATTTTTTTCATAATTTCTAACATAATAACCCCGCCCCCTTAAGGAGAGTTTTGATTTAAAATATACCGAATCGTTAATTATATGCCTTAAAAAGCTAATTATAAGTAAATTACTAAATTGTTAACAATTATCAAACTGATATGGTTGCCTATTTTATAATCTCTCTCCTACAATGCTTTCTTTTTTTATTTTACAATATCTATCAGTTCTAAATCAAAAATCAATACCTGATTCGGGCCGATACTTGGTGGTCCTTGCGGGCCATAAGCCAGATTTGCCGGAATAAATATTTTCCATTTAGAACCCACAGGCATTATCTGCAATATATCCTGCCATCCCTGAATCACTTGTGTTACACCAAACTCTGCAGGCTCACCTCTCTGTACAGAACTATCAAAAATTGTTCCATCAATGGTTGTACCATGATAGTGTACTCTTACTCTATCTGTTGCCACAGGCTTTGTTCCCGTACCTTCTTTTACTACCTGATATTGTAAACCACTTGGTAGGGTTATAATACCTGTTTTGCCTTTATTAGCTGCCAGAAATGCGTCTCCGGCTTTTTGGTTAGCAACAGCCTTTTTCATAGACTCGTTCTGAAAATACCCTTGAATGTAAGCATTGGCTGCGCCAGGGTCTAAAGCCGTAGGCTGACCATTCAACACATGATTAATGGCACTCGCCAACATATCTGTATTACATTTGATATTCTGCTGTTTAAGATTAGCTGCAATATTCATTCCGATAGCGTAGCTCAAAGAATCCATTGTATTTTTCATCGGGCCACTTGTATTTGCCGCAACTGGCTTTGGGGCAGCAGGTTTTGCCGTGCTTGCAGGTGCCTTTTTAACCGGAGTTTTTGGAGTTTGTGCAACAGCAAATTGTGTGGTAAATATGCTAACTGAAAGAGCCACTATGATTTTCTTCATTTTTGGAAACACTGTTTTTTTTAAATTTGTTAAAGAATAACAAATAAACGTACTTTTACCTGAAAAATTAGATTCAGTAGAAAAAAAACTACAAAAAATATTAATTTTCCTTAAATTTTAAGAATTTTTAACATGGCTCTAAGCTTACAGGAATTCAGGCGATATGACCGCCAGATACTATTACCGGAGTTGGGTGTAGAAGGTCAGGAGAAGCTAAAACAAGCCAAGGTGCTCGTGGTGGGTTGTGGCGGATTAGGCAGCCCTATACTGTTGTATTTAGCTGCTGCAGGGGTAGGCACTTTAGGGATTATTGAAGACGATAAAATCAGCCTCAGTAACCTGCAAAGGCAGATTTTATATACTTCTGATAAAGTCGGTAAATCTAAAATACATGAAGCTGAACGCCGATTACAGGCACTGAATCCCTTAGTAAATATTATTAAACATGGCGTTCGGTTATCAGCAATTAATGCATTAGCTCTTATTAAAAATTATGACCTTGTGGTAGATGGTACTGATAATTTTCCGACACGCTATCTGGTAAATGATGCCTGTGTGATACTTGGTAAACCCTTTGTGTATGGAGCCATTCATCGTTTTGAGGGGCAAATCGCCTTGTTTAATTATAAGGGTTCTTCTACTTATCGTGATTTATTTCCAACTCCTCCCCCACCCGAGCAAGCACCCAATTGCTCAGAGGCAGGGGTATTAGGCGTATTACCGGGCATTATAGGCTCTATGCAGGCATTAGAGGCGATTAAAGCAATTACAGAAATCGGAGAGCCTCTGGCAGGGAAATTATATATGCTGGATACTTTGTCTATGCAAAGCAGAACCCTGAAAGTGCCTAAAATACCTGATGCCCCTGCTATTGAAAAGCTCATAGATTATGAGGCTTTTTGTGGGATAAACAAATATGAAGACGGGCAAATAACTTATGACCAGTATCTTGATTTATTAGCAGAGCCTGATATAAACGGTGAATCTGCCTTTCAGTTGATAGATGTGAGAGAAGAATATGAGATTTTTGACGAAGAAAATATCGGCGGAGAAAATATGCCCTTTTCAGAAATAGAAAAGCATATTCCGAACATCAGAAGAGATAAACCTGTGGTTGTTTATTGCCAGAGCGGAGGCAGAAGTCAGAAGGTAATTAAATTACTAAGTACTAAATACGGCTATACCAATCTGCTTAATTTTGCAGGCGGTATTGACGCCATTTTACGAACATTATAGATACGCTAAAAGGATTGGTGTATTAACTTAAAATGATAGTTGACATATTGCAGATTTATCTATGAAGGCTGAATTATTAGAGAAGGTAAAAGAAATTATTGAGAAGCGAATGAATACTTCATGGCAGGCGATGGAAGATGCTAAAAATTCGGCCAATGAAGAGGGGAAAAGTTCGGCAGGAGATAAATATGAAACCGCCCGTGCTATGGGACAGATAGACCGTGAAATGAATGGCAGAATGTATGACCAAGCCCAACAGGAAAGACTTCTATTAGACAAAATAAACCCTCAGATTCCTTTTTCGCATGTGGGCTTAGGTGCTTTGGTTAACACTACTATGGGTATCTTTTTTGTAGCCGTTGGCGCAGGTATAATACCTCTGAATGGCACAAATATCATGATTATCTCTCCTCAATCTCCTATCGGGCAGATACTGATGGGTAAGACAGCGCAAGATGCTTTTGAATTCAGAGGGAAAAAGTATGAAGTTATATTAGTTGAGTAACTTTGTCTGAACTATGATTTACCTGATTGAATGATTTTACTGATTAAAACTGTTTAGTTATTTTCTTAGCAGGAGAATCAAAATAAAGAAAATCAATTTTATCAGTTCAATCAGGTAAATCACAGTTCAGACAATAATTTCGCAATCATTTAACCACCCACTGCAAGACCTTAGATAAGGGCTTGGCATAAAGGGTGTACCATTTTGGAGTCAGTCCATTAATATCCCAGGCTCTGCGGTCTTCTTTATTTGCTCTGATACGGTTTTTTAATGAGGCATTACTTGTTCCTCCTGTTCGCATTTTCATTAATACTTCAGGTACATAAAACGAAGAAACATTATGCTTGTATAACATCCTGAGCATCAGTTCATAATCACCTGCACTTCTGAAAGAGGTATCATATAGCCCATAGGCATCATAAGCCGATTTTTTTAAGAAAAAGGCCGTATGTGGGGGCATCCAACCAGTCAGAAAACGTTTTTTGTCGTATTTACCCGATTTCCAGTTGCGCACTACTTTGTTTATATCTTCGTTGTCCACATAATATAAATCACCATAAACCGAATCTGCTTTCGATTCCTGAAAAGCCTTGGCTACTTTAGAAATCACCTGATTATCGGGATAAAAATCATCTGAACCCATAATACCCACTACCTCTCCGGTAGCCATTGCTACCCCTTTACTCATGGCTTCATAAATACCACTGTCTTTTTCTGACACCCACTTGATTCTGTCTCCATACGATTTCAGGATGTCCACCGTCCCATCTTTAGAGGCACCATCGGCCACAATGTATTCAATATCGGGGTAATCTTGCGAAAGTACACTTTCAATAGTATCACGGATAGTTGCGGCAGAATTGTAAGCGGCAGTAACAATTGAAATTTTCATTCAGTAATGTCAGATTTTAAAATCTATATGATTTTAAGGAGATTATATTTATTCAAGCACCAAAAATACAAAAGACTCCTTATAAAAAGACCTTTTCAGGTATTTTGTTCTTTACAAGCTATAAAAACGGGTGGCATTTTCTCCAAAAAGCTTCGCTTTTTCTGTTTCACTCAATTGAGCGAAATAAGATTGTACAATCCCTAACTGGTCTTCATAAGCACCTGCTACCAGACACACAGGCCAGTCAGAACCATACATGATTCTGTCGATTCCGAAAAATTCTAATACACAGTCGAGATAAATATAAAAATCTTCTTTTTCCCATTTGTTCCAGTCAGCTTCTGTTACCATGCCCGAAATCTTACAGTATACCTGCTGATGTTGTGCAATTGCTTTCATATAATTCGACCACTTACTGATGCCCTTATTCTTAATATCAGGCTTGGCAATATGGTCTATCACAAATTTATTATCAGGACATTCACGCACCAGGTGCAAGGCATCTTTCAGTTGTTTCGGATAAATCAGTATATCATAGGTATAATCAAAATCTAACAGTTTCTTTACCCCTCTGATGAAACTCTCCTGCTGCATAAACCCGATTGGTTCACCCTGCACAATATGTCTGAACCCTTTCAGTTTATCAAATTGCTTAAAATAACTCAGGCGTTCCCACAAATTATCGGCTCGTAAATCAACCCAGCCTACTACCCCTTTGATGAAACTATATAGTTGGGCAAATTTCAAAAAATCATGATTCTCATGTTCAGTCTGGTTTACCTGTACTAATACGCAACCATCAAATCCGTTTTTCTGTAGAATGGGTTCTAAATCAGCCGGTAAAAAATCATGCTGGATAGTTTTCATTGAGTCGTCAATCCAGGCATAATCTTTAGCAGTATAATACCAGAAATGTTGATGTGCGTCGATAGTCATTGCAATGAGGTATTGAATAGATTAATGGATAAAGTTCTGTATACCGAAAAAACAAATCTGTAAAATCAATAGCCAGAGAGCTATGGGATTGTCTTTTCTGAATTTCATACTATGAAACAAAGATAGCAAAACCGCTGATACGATAAACCATGCTATATAATTCTGAACAGGTGGGTTAGCTACTTTCCACGACCACATATTCAGCCTGATAGCCACAGGTTCTACCAGAAAATCGAGCATGGTCATTAGCATGGCGCCATAAAGTACTTTTATATAGATAGGTTTAGATGTCCGGCAAAAAGAACTCCCTACACAATACACCAATAAAAGCCAGTTTACGCCTATCATAGGTGGTACTTCCAGGACTTTAAACCCTAATGTAGTTTCATACTTGTACGGGCCAAATATCACTCCTGTTTTTACCCCTGCCACTTCAATAAAAAAGCCTGTCAGGAATGTAACAATACAAAAAATGATAAAATTACGGTTCCATTGCTGATGGAAATAAAGCAGAATAGCCAAAGAAGCTAAAAGATTGAAGGGAGTCAGCCATTGAAACAGTTGCGTTGTTTGTGGAATATTCATACCTATCAATCCGGCTATATACATAGCCGTAAGTAGCAATAAATAAGGTATAGGATTGGGCATATTATGTATCACGATTTTTAAATCGTATGATATTTTACTAAACCATCAATTGGTGTTATCAATACGTTTCCGATTTGCAGTTTTTTGCTTTCGGCCACTTCTCTCAGAATCTGTTCGTAATAAAATCCTATTGAGCCTACAAAATTGAGTTTTACGGCAAAGCACATTGGGTATTTCAGAATATATTTCTCAAAAAATTGACTGAAAGACTCAGCGACTAAATTGTGGCAGAAACTATCCCGTATATTATCAGCTATAAATCTGGCATAAGAAGCAAAATATCTGTTCGGGAAAGGCTTATGATAAGCATTGTCTAATACCATCAGTCTGTCCATTACACCATATTTTTCTTCAAATATTTGTCTGATATGCGCAGGCATTTCTTTGTGCAGATACGCCAATAAAAGTAATTTACCCAGATGTCCGCCACTTCCTTCATCACCTAACCAGAAACCTAAAGGTGGCACCTGATAGGCAATTTTTTCTCCATCAAAATAGCAGGAATTAGAACCCGTGCCTAAAATACAACCTATCCCCTCCTGATGCCCACAGGCGGCTCGTGCTGCGCCTAATACATCGCTTTGCACATCAATATGCTCAACCTCATCAAAAACTTTCAGAATGGCCGTGCGCAATACATTTGCTTTTTCCTCATTGGTAATACCCGTGCCATAATAAAAAACCTGTGTAATTTTACCCCTGCAATGTGGCTCAAGATTGGCTTGCAATTCAGTGGCTATCGAATCGGCATCCTGGTAATAAGGACTAAAGCCCACAGTCTGGGTTTGTCCTGTAATTGCACTCCCATCTACAATTCGCCAATCTGTTTTAGTTGAACCACTATCTGCAATTAATATCATCTTTAATAATTTAGAGATTGGGTGACTGGGTAAATGAGTGGTTGTGTGATTAAATTGTTGATCCTTTAATCACTCATTCACTCAATCGCTAATTCACTATTTTTTTTTAAAACCCTCCCTGCCCATAAGTCTGGCGGCGACGGCTTACTTTTAGCTCTTGCAGTAAGGTGCTTCTTACACGCAAATCGAAAGAATAGTTGCTTGAGCGAAGGTTATTTCCGGCAATAGGTGTCCAGTTAAAACTCATATCCCAGCAATGTAATTCTCTGTGTAAACTCACATTGGTTAAGGTAGCAGCCTTGAACTGAAAATCCCAACCTGTATTAAAGCCCACTTTCCATTTGGGTGTCAGACTAAAATCTCCCTGTACCGTAACAGCCTGTGTTACCTGCGCAATGGCCAGCCCTTGTTTGCTATAATTAAGGTTATAACTCAAACTCAAAGTCCATGGAATAGAGAAATCAACATAGAGTTCCGGATTAGCCGCTACAAATTTTTTCATAGCATCCATTGCAGGGTCTGTCGATTTTGTTTCTTTTGGTTTGGCTTTCGATTTATCAAAGGTTTCCGGCGATAGACGGGTAGCAATAGCAATATTGGCCGAACGCAGCGTAGCCAGATTCCCTAAGCTGAACTTACCGCTCTCTGCTACTTTATAAAAACGTGTAATACGCCCGGCAGGGTTTAATGCTCTCAATTCTGCGGTGCTTTCCTGTGTATAATAATAAGGGTCAAAACTACCCGAGAGATTGACATTAATCAAGTTTTTAAACAGGTTTGTATTTGCACTCATACTGATATTCGATAAATTCATGGAATCGCCTATTGCTAAGAGGTTATAGCTTCCGTTAATACCGAAATTATCTAATAAAGAAATTTTTTCAAAAGCTTTGGCGGCAGTATCTGACTTAGACCTGACTTTAGCTTCTAACTGATTGGTTATACCAAATCCGATACTACCTGATGCTCCGGCTGACGCACCTAAGGAAGGATACCTTGGCAGAAGTCTGTTTAAGGCTGTACGTGTAACTACTCCGGTAACAGAATCTCTTACTTCATCAATACGAACCACCTTGTAGTCGAAAAGGTTTTTGGTAAAATCAGGCGCATAACTCACACTGATAGACGGAGCCAATGTATGCCTGATAGCCTGCAAGCGTCCTTTCCCCTTAAACTGATAGGTACCATATATACGAGTATTCATACTACCCGAAACGGATGTCTGATAAGTAGGAAAGAAGCCTTTAACTGTATCTATTCTGACTGCATTCTGGCTTTCAATATATTCGTAGCTAAGTGCTTGTGTAAAAATATCACCTCTTAAAGATATGCTTGGCGTAAAGTTGATATAACGGGCAATTTTGAAGTTGGGTAAAGTAATAGGCAAAGAGTAGGTAGTACGAAACTGTCCGTCAGCTAATATATCGCTTAAAGCGCTTAAACTATTGATTTTTCTTACATTATTCAATCGTTCCTGTAGTGCTTTTTGTCCGGCCCGGTCTTCTAATGATAAAGTTAATGGGTTAGCATCCCGTAGTCTTATTTCTTCATTGGTTAGTGGCTTTGCCTCAATTGACTCGTAGGTACCATCAGCTAATTGACGAACAATTTTATATTCAGAATAACTTGTAATGCTATTCACCTTGGTGTTGGTAGCCTGATAACCCCCATTCACATTGAACCCTACCCTGAATGATTCAAACCAACGCCCTATCATCTTTTTTTCCGGCACAAATGGATTGAACTGGTTCAGACCAATGCTATAATTCAATGAGGCGTCCATTTGTCCGGTCGTAAAGTTCTGCGAGATATTCAGCCCTGCACTGGTTACTACTTTCTGCGCAAAAGTACGCCCAAACTGAACAGAAGAATTTGAACTACTGCTCAGGTAATTACTTACATCAGCCGTATTCACATTATTTCTGTTGAAACCATTACTTCTCAGGTTTACTGATGAAGAAAAGCTCCGGTCAGGACGTTTGTTAGCCGGAGAATGCGACCAGTTTAAACTGAAATCTTTGGCAGCCGTTTGTGTAGTAGTAGGGTCTAAAACTTCAGCTACAGGTTTATTGTAGTTGTATTGAAAACTCAGGTTACCTGCATATTTATACCGTTTTGCATAGCTCGACTGAATACCCACCCCATAGCTACCTTTTGAGTAAATCTGAGCCAATACCTTAGCACCAATGTTTTCGTTGATAGCAAAATAATAGCCAAAGTCCCGGAAGTAAAAACCACGGTTACGAGGCTCTTCTCCATAAGACCCCATAATAATACCTGAAGTGCCTATTTCTTTCTTCTTAGGTACAGGAAAAAAACCAAAGGGAAGCCCAATAGGCAGTGGAATGCCACTCAATACAAAATTGAATGGTCCTGAAATAACCTGTTTTTTATTTACTAATTTGATTTTTCGTGCAGCAATATGAAAGTGTGGTTCTTTCAGGTTACAGGTGGTATATTTGGCATGCACCAGATAAAGATTATCCTGGGGGTCTTTCTTTACTTTTTCGCCTTGTACAAAGCCCTCTCCCTGCTGTGTTACAATATTCTTGATAATTGCCTTTCGGGATTTAAAATTATACCTGATTGTATCGGTATTGTACTTGTCTCCACTCTGGGAAAAAACGGGTTTCCCTTTTACTTTTTCTCCTTGCTTGGTAGTATCGGGCGAACCGTGCGCAAAAATCTCATTCTTTCCCCAATCTAATCTGATGTAGTCGGCTTCCAATTCAATATCGCCGTAAGTAACCTTGGCTTGCCCGTATAAATGTACAGTTTTGCCATCAACCTCCATAATGGTTGAATCCTGTGCCGTATATTTTACGGTCGATTGCAAACTGCTGTCTTTACTTTTAAGGGAGTCGGCAATAATAACCTTTACGGTATCCTGTTTTTCGGCAAACAGTTTATTTCCTGTTACGGTACGAGTTTTTCGGGTATTTTCAGGAAGTGGTTGTCCAAAGCCATTATTCCCACCAGTACCAGTACGTCTGAGCGGGTCTATAGACGGAAACTGTGCAAAGGCTGAAATACTGAAAAATATACTACAGACAATGAGGAAAAACTTCAAGCGATTATGACATTTTAAAAATTATACTACAAAACCAACAGACTTCCTCACGCAAAATGAGTGTATTTACAAAAAGTTTATCATTTAAGTTGCTTCAAAAATAGTACTTTTGTAAACAAATTCGTTCTAATAAGTCTATAACGATAAGTCGTGGCACAAAATTAGCTTATTAATACTATAGACAGAACGTTTGCCTGTAAAATCATGTTAAAATTTCTTAAAGTCCTATTTCTCATACTTATTGCTGTTGGCTCGGTTGCTGCGCAGAAGCGTCAGTTAAAAACCATTGTCATAGATGCCGGACACGGAGGGAAAGACCCGGGCACAAGTCACGGGAAATTGAAAGAGAAAAACATTGCTCTTAGTATCACGCTCAAGGTAGGTAAACTGATAGAAGAAGAGTTGGGTATAAAGGTGGTATATACCCGCAAAAAAGACGTTTTTATACCCTTACACGAGCGAGGTTCTATTGCGAACCGTCATAAAGCTGATTTATTTATCTGTATTCATGTAAATGCCAATCCCTATTCGTCAAAAATATATGGCTCTGAAACCTATACGATGGGGCTTCATAAAACAGAAGAGAATCTGGAACTGGCCAAACGGGAGAATGGGGTAATTCTGATGGAGGAAAATTATGAGAAGAATTATGATTTCGACCCTAATTCTCCGCTGGCTCATATCAAGATGGCCAATTACCAAAATGCCTTTATGAGACAAAGCCTTAACTTGGCATCGAAAGTCGAAAAACAATTTCAGAAGTCAGGTCGTAAAAGCAGAGGAGTAAAACAGGCAGGGTTTCAGGTTTTATGGGAAACTACCATGCCGGGTATCTATATTGAAACCGGATATCTGACTAACGCTACCGACAGAAAACTACTGGAAAGCGAAAAGGGACATCAGCAAATTGCTGAGGCTATTGTAAAAGCATTGAAAATATATAAAGAAGAGATTGAAAAATAAATATCAAATACGAAACGTTGAAACACGAATGTAGAAATGTATTTTTGTAAAAATTGTTCTTATTAAACGTATTTATTCCTTAATTCACCATCACACGAGTTTTGCAATTATGAAAAAAGAAGTAAAAGTAGGTTTGTTGGGTATTGTTACTTTCGCAATTTTCTATCTTGGATTTAATTTTTTAAAAGGCTTAGATGTTTTCCGTACAGAAAATGAATACTTTGCCTACTATTCAAATGTAGAAGGTTTGCAAACCTCAAACCCTGTGATGTATAATGGTGTAACCATAGGAAGAGTAGTAGAGGTAGTGCCGGAACAAAACCAGAACAGGGTAAAAGTTCTTTTAGCAATCAAACGTGAAATTTCTCTCAATGATAATTCAGTAGCCATTCTATCTGACAACGGGCTATTAGGGGGTAAAATGATAAAACTGCTGATTCAGACCGGAAATCCTTTAAAAGATGAGGGTATATTGAAAAGTGAGATTGAAGGCGGATTAATGAGCGGTTTAAGTGAAAAAGCCTCTCCGGTTCTGAAAAATGCCGACTCATTGATTGTTACCCTTACTACTATTGTCAAACAATTTGACCAGACAGGTGTGGCCTTGAAAGCATTGGTTGCCAATGCCAACCAGGCAACTACGGGTGTGAATGCAGTAGTGGCCTCTAACGCAAAAAATTTATCTGCCATTACGGCCAATGCTGCAACACTTACTTCTAATCTGAACGGCATAGCCACTAATTTAGATTCTCAGATAAAACCTATTCTGCAAAAGACCAATACTTTTGCCGATTCGCTCAATGCAATTCGCTTAGGGCAAACCGTAGCACAACTCAATAACTCTGTGGCAAGTCTGCAAGGAATCCTGAAAGACATTAATCAGGGTAAAGGCACACTTGGTAAACTCACTTCTGACGACTCGCTTTACGTAAATTTAGATAGAACTGCTGCCAACCTTGCTGCCTTAATGGCCGACCTGAAAGCTAACCCGAAGCGCTATGTACATTTTTCTTTATTTGGTGGAAAAAAAGACAAAGAGAAAAAGAAATAAATGACTTAGTATGGGCTAAAAGAAACGTTTTTACGTTATGCTGATGTAATTATTCGAAAGATAAAAACGATAGTCCATGTTCAGAGGTCTGCGCAGCATACTCATCATATTCTTCATTGTTATCGGTTCTATTTTTCTCTGGGAAAAAGGTAAATCTCTTAATCCTTTTAGTCAGCAGGAAATCAGGACTACGCATAATATGGTGCTGAAAGAAATGTCGGCCTTAGGAAAAATAGAATTAGCTAATTTTACCTTTCGTGATGTAGTAGAGCAGGAGCTGAAATTTAATTATCTGCCTAATCCTAAAGCCATTCTGATTGTGCAGGGCAATGCCATCGGTTGTATAGATTTAACAAAAGTGAAAGCCGAAGATGTAGCCACCAAAGATGATACACTGATTGTACATTTACCTGACCCGGAGCTATGCCATTATAGCATAGACCATAAAAATTCCAGGATTTATGATACACAGTATGCGTTTATGAACGAGCAAACTTTACTGAATGAGGCTTATAGTCGTGCACAGGACAAAATCAAAGAGTCGGCACTTGAAATGGGGATATTAGAACAAACAAAGAAGAACGCTGACTTGGTACTGAAGCCAATCCTCGAAAAAATATCAGGGAAAAAAGTAGTGTTACAGTATCAGTTGAGGGCAACCTTAGATAAGCCGAAGTAACAGGTTACACTTTTCCGCCATAAGATAAATCTCCTGCATCGCCTAAACCCGGCACTATATAAGACTTGTTGTTAAGGTCTTCATCAATATCTCCTATCCATAAACGACATTGAGGCAATCGGGCTTTGATGAATCTGACTCCCCTACGACTGGCAATGGCTGATACAATATGTGTCTTGGCCGGAATCCCGTAACGAAGCATGGCATGATACGCTTTTTCTATAGACTTTCCGGTAGCCAGCATCGGGTCGCTGATAATCAGCACTTTATCCTGAATATCCGGACTGGTAATATAGTCCATCTCTATCTCGAAAGATTCTTTGTCATCATGTTTGCCACGATAGGCACCTATAAAAGCATTTTCAGCTTTATCGTAGTAATTCAATAATCCCTGATGTAGCGGTAAGCCAGCCCGAAGTATAGTAACCAGAACCACCTGTTGCGAAACCTGCTGAGTAATCTTTGCCCCTAACTGAGTTACCACATCACGGTTCTGATAGGTCAATGTCTTTGAAATTTCATAAGCAAAGATTTCACCAAGACGCTCCATATTCTTTCTGAATCGCATGGCGTCTTTCTGTGTTTCCTGGTTACGTAATTCAGCCAAAAAATGATTGGCAATAGAATAGGTTTCGGTAAGGACAAACATGAGCTGTTGTTTGAGACGACTATAGGCTTAAAATATGCACCATTCTCAGCAAATCGTCGTGAATTGGCTTAGGTTTTTTTATGGTATCAATAAATGGTGTATAAACCATTTCATTATTTACGATTCCTGCCATCACATTTTTATAGCCCTTTATCAAACCCTCTACTGCCCCTACACCCAAACGGCTTGCCAGAATACGGTCGTAGGCCGTTGGTGTACCACCTCTCTGAATATGGCCTAAGGTTGTAACCCTGATATCCAATTTATCGGCTACTTGTGATTTTATTTTTTCTGCAATATCAGTAGCGTGTCCTTCCTCGTCGCCTTCGGCTACTACAACTATCGATGAAGACTTTGAGCGGGTCCAGCCGTCTTTCAGGGTACTTACTACTTTTTTCAGTGGTGTATGTGTCTCCGGCACCATTACAATTTCGGCACCGCCACCAATACCCGACTGAATAGCAATATATCCTGAATCACGACCCATTACTTCAATAAAGAAAACACGGTCGTGTGAGTCGGCCGTATCACGTATTTTATCAATGGCTTCCAGCGCCGTATTTACTGCAGTATCAAACCCAATTGTATAGTCAGTACCATACAGGTCATTATCAATCGTTCCCGGGCAACCTACAGTCGGGATTTCATATTCATTAAAAAAAACTTCTGCTCCTGTAAATGTTCCGTTTCCACCAATAGCCACCAAACCTTCAATGCCTGCATTCATCAGATTCTCATAGGCTTTTTTTCTACCTTCAGGGGTCATAAACTCTTTACTACGTGCTGATTTCAGGGTAGTACCTCCTCTTTGCACAATATTACTTACCGACTGTGATGTCATTGGAAAAATATCTCCTGCAATCATTCCACTATATCCTCTCCTGATACCATATACCTCTAATCCATGATAAATGGCTCCCCGCACCACCGCTCTTATACAAGCATTCATGCCCGGAGCATCACCACCAGAGGTAAAAACTGCAATTCGTTTCATCTTAATATAGGTACTTTATTTTAGCTTAGAATTAAAATAAAAATAGTTTAATATGGTTGTATTGTCTTACCGCAAAAGTAATTAGTTTTATTCACTTCTCCCAAATTTTAATTGTTATTAGTATTTAATGATTATTCTGTTAAAAGTAATTTTACCAAAATAATATTCTTTTATATAACTATTTTAAGAAACATTTGAATAATATCATCTTTAAAAGCCTGATTAAGCATTTGGCTTAACAAAAAAATATTTTTTCAGCATAATTTATTTCTTCTTACGGGGCAACTTCTTTTTAGCACAACCATAAATCACTCACTATCAGCCACTTACAAACAACAACACAAAAAATGATTTTTTGGCATACTATTTGAAACTGATTTACTGAAGTCATTACGACCCAATCCCACTTACTAAATTAAGTTAGCTATAATTAACTTTTACAAAATGTCAGGAATAAAATTACTTTCAAAGAGACACCGTTCTTTTACCGGAACGATTATGTTTCTACTCTTAGGTGCTTTCCCTTTAATGGCGCAAACAGGCTCTGAAAATGTTGGTATCGGAACAACGAAACCTGACAGATCAGCCCTATTAGACCTTTCATCGACCTCTAAAGGTTTACTAATCCCCCGCATGACTTTAGAACAACGCGGTAAAATTATGAATCCGGCAAACGGCTTGATGATTTACCAGACCGATTTTCTGGCAGGCTTTTATTATTATGACGGCACGGCATGGAAAAGCATGTCTGCATCTAACATCGGCAAATCTCTCAGGTCAGATGCAGCTGTAAACGAGGCAACCTGGAGCATCAACGGTAATGCAGGAACTAATTCAGATTTACATTTTATAGGTACAACCGATACTACTTCTTTATCTTTTAAAGTAAATAATTTCCGTTCGGGTCTCATTGATTACCGCTATGGTAATACTTATTTCGGATATAGAGCAGGTTATAGAAGCATAGGTTTCAACTCTGTGGCTATCGGGGCTTATGCCTTGCATGAAGTGAATTTAGGTTTAAACAATATAGCCGTAGGTTACCAGGCTTTACCTAATAATCAGACAGGTAGTGATAACGTAGCCGTAGGTACAAGTGCCTTGTTTTTCAATGTTGTAGGCTCACAAAATATAGCTATAGGCACACAGGCCGGGCAAAAATCGGTAGGCGACGGAAACGTCTTTATCGGAAATAATGCTGGGGTTAATGAAATAGGCAACAACAAATTATACATAGAAAATGGTAGCCCGAATGGGCCTCTTCTATATGGAGATTTTGCCAAAGGGTTCTTGGGTATCAACACCAAAGCTCCTGAATCTGCACTTAGCATTGATAGTAAATCAGCCAATATCAGCGGTTTACAGTTTAAGAATCTTACGAATGCTTCTCCGGCGTCAAGACCTAATCAGAAAGTATTATCAGTTGATGATAAAGGTAGAGTAATATTGGTAAGAGATTCGATTGGTGTAGGCACTACGTTTCCTACCGCCCCGACAACCAACTACTGGACAGCTAAAGGCAATGCTATTGAAAACAACAATGTTGGCGATGTAGTAGTGGGTAATATTCGTTTCAAAAGTCTGCGTTCTACTTCAACAGCGGGTAAATCGAACGGCAAGGTTTTATCAATAGACGAAAATGGTTTACTGGTTTTAGTAAAAGACTCTGTTGGAACGGCTAAAAACCAGACCAATGTTATCAATGGTTTCTGGGAAGAAAATGACAATACGCTTTCTAACCTTAATGATAACGGTGTAGTAGAACTAAAAGGCTCAGTAAAGCTAAAAAACCTGACTGCTTATAACCAGGCCTTTACACCTTACGGAAAAGTATTAACTGTTACAGATGAGGGGCGCCTGATTCTGGTAAGAGACTCTGTGGGTGTGGGAGGTGGTGGGCCTTCTTCGTGGAATATCAACGGGAATAATATTTCAAATAATAACTCCGGAACTGTACAAATCAATGCAGGGCTGAAACTATCTCAACTTACCAACGCAACTCCGGCAAGTGTAACCAGCCAGAAGTTCTTATCGGTTGATAATCAGGGAAATGTTATTTTAGCTAATAGTGCTGCCACAGGTGGAGGAGAAACTAACTGGGCACTTACCGGCAACAATATCAGCAACAACAATACAGGTATTGTAACCATTAATAATGGATTGACTACCAAAAATGGTATTAAAATAGAAACAGGTAAACTAACACTATCACAGCTAACGGCCAATTCAACTGCCGGAAAACCAAATGGCAAGGTTCTTTCAGTTGACAATGCAGGAAACCTGATATTGGTCAGAGACTCATTAGCTGCCACAAGTAATTCGGGGGGTGTACCTGTTATACCATCAACAGAGCCATCATCATGGTCTGTGAATGATAACAATATTACCAATAAAAACTCGGGCAATGTATTTATCAGCAATGGTTTGGTATTATCAAAATTAAGCAGTGATGCTCCTACTTCAATTACTTCACAAAAAGTACTCTCGGTTGATGCCAACGGACAAGTGATTCTGGTGAATACACCTGTATCAACCGGCAATGGTGGCATTGGAAACTCTTTATGGAGAAACAACGACAATGGCATCGGAATTGTAAATAACAATACAGGAGGCATTTTTGTAAACAGCAATGAAGATAATAAAAGTGGTCTGCAACTGACACGTTTAAAATCTTCTTCGCCTGCCGGAAATGCCTATGGCAAAGTGCTATCGGTAGATGATAGTGGGAACATAATTTTAGTAACTGATGGTGGTAGTAATGTAGAAAATTCATGGAATAATATTGATGGACGCTTACATAATGCCAACAACGGCAAGGTTGTCATTGGCACAGGTATTAACTCTTTCCCTGATGGCTATAGTCTGTTTGTAAAAAATGGTATCCTGACTGAGAGAGTAAGAGTGGCTCTGGCAAACTCGGAGCGTTGGGCCGACTATGTGTTCAAAGACGATTATAAATTGATGCCGCTGAAAGAGGTTGAGAAGTTTATTAAACATAATCAACACTTGCCCAATGTGCCATCGGCAGACGAAATGGCACAACGAGGCCTTGATGTAGCCGAAACTTCTGCCAAATTAATGGAGAAAATAGAAGAACTTACGCTCTATTTAATAGAAGCAAATAAAAAGATTGAGGAATTGGACAAGGAAGTAAAAAATCTTAAAAAAATACAAAAATAGACAATTCCTTTCTGAGTGAAAAATCCGACAGTGTTTTCCTAATTTTACAGTCCTTTTTTTCTTAAACAATTAAGGTTTATCGGATAGTGAATATATGCTTTCTATCTGATAAGCTGTAAAAAAAATTAGTTTTTAGCCAGAATATTTTCTTAAAAAATAGTAATTCTTAAATAAAACTGGCACACTAATTGCAATAGTATTTATTAAAATAATGCAAATATCAATAGTTTCATAATATTGATTTTTATGGGTTAGGGTTTATTGTTAAACGCCATGATACTTGATTATCGTGGCGTTTTTACATTGATGGCGAACCATTAAATTTCTCTATATTTACAGGTCATAATTTGTGATTGAGTGATTGAGTGAATTAGTGATTATTTTTGAAACAATAAGGTAATAATAACTTTAATAAATAATCAGATAAGGCAAAATCACTAAATCACCCATTCACTCAATCGCTCAATAGATATATGCCTAAATCTGTATCCTATTCACGTACAACTATTACCGAACTGATGATTCCTTCTTATGCCAATTTCGGCGGAAAAATTCATGGCGGTATTCTTCTTTCGCTGATGGACAAGGTAGCTTATGCCTGCGCCTCTAAACATGCAGGCACCTATGTAGTAACTGTGTCGGTTGATGGCGTTAATTTTTTGCAACCTATTGAAGTAGGCGAACTGCTGTCTTTACACGCTTCTGTCAACTACGTAGGGCGTAGCTCAATGGTAATTGGTATCAGAGTGGTATCAGAAAATGTAAAAACCGGAGAGCAAAAACATACTAATACCTCATACTTTACGATGGTAGCTAAAGATGACATAACCGGAAAACCAACCGAAGTACCGGAACTGATATTAGAAACCAAAGACGATATCAGGCGTTGTCTGGAGGCTATTAAGCGAAAAGAACTGAAAGAAGTCTATAAAGATGATTTTAATAATGAGATTTCAGAACTGCACATAGAAGGAAACCTGCATTTATTAGAAAAAGAAAGAATTATTATCAATCCATAACTTACTTCTTTATGAAAAACCTCATTACTATAATCTTTTCTTTTTTGTTATCATCTCATTTATTTGCTCAGAATTTAGACATTGATATTCTGAAAGATATACAAACTAACCGGACTCAAAACTCCGACCGTACTTTCGAGAATTTCAGCAAAGCTACCTATCCTATCAGTGCCGCTATTCCTATTGGTATTTTAGGGGTAGGGCTAATAAAAAAAGACAAAGATTTACAGCGACAAGGCATTGCCGCAGGAGCCGGAATGGTAGTATCTCTGGGTACTTCTTATATTCTAAAAAAAATAGTTGACCGCCCAAGACCCTTTCAGAAATATCCATTTATCCATCCGGCTATTGTTGAAACAGACCCTTCTTTTCCGTCAGGACATACAACAGCGGCTTTCGCAGCAGCTACTTCATTAAGTTTAACCGCCCGAAAATGGTATGTAACTATACCAGCCTTTTTGTGGGCAGGCACGGTAGCTTATTCCCGGTTGCATTTAGGAGTACACTATCCGACCGATGTGCTGGCAGGTGCGCTGATTGGCGCAGGTTCAACATGGGCCAGCTATAAGATTAACAGATGGCTTCAGAAAAAGAGACAGCATTGATTGATAATTACTGGTACTTTCTTGTGAACTTTAATGTACTGATACTTGTCTTAATTTTGCCGCATAAAAATTATAAAATCAATGAAAGCAATCCTATTAAAAGCATTTGGCAGTATAGATAATTTCGCAGTCGAGGAAATTGCACAACCTGTTATTCAGCGTAATGAAGTGTTAGTGGCTGTAAAAGCCATAAGTATTAACCCTGTTGATATGAAAACCCGTTCGGGTAAGGCTTTGGCCACAAGGCTGAAAGATGAAAACCCGGTTATTTTAGGTTGGGATATTTCGGGCGTAGTAATTAATGTTGAACCTGATGTGAAAGACTTTAAAGTAGGCGACGAAGTATTTGGTATGGTTAATTTCCCCGGCAGTGGCAAGGCTTATGCCGAATATGTAGCCGCACCTGCCGCACATTTAGCTTTAAAACCTGCTAATATTACACATGAAGAAGCTGCCGCAGCTACTTTAGCAGCTCTAACTGCCTGGCAGGCATTCAATACGCATATAAAAATCAACTTGGGTAATAGAGTATTGATACATGCCGCAGCCGGAGGTGTAGGGCATTTTGCTGTACAGATAGCCAAGTATTTTGGTGGGTATGTAATTGGTACGGCATCGGCCGAAAATAAAGATTTTGTATTGAGTTTAGGGGCTGATGAGCATTTTGATTACAAATCAAAACCATTTGAAGAGGCCATCAGCGATATAGACATTGTATTAGATACGATTGGCGGCAACAATATTGAGCGTTCTTTTGAAGTCGTGAAAGAAGGTGGTACAGTTATTACACTGCCATCGAATACATCAGAAGGAATTGTTGAGAAAGCGAAGGCCAAAGGTATTCATGGTTTCTTTTTTATGGTACAATCGAATGGAGAAGACATGAAACAGATAGCAGGTTTACTTGAAAAGGGAATTATCAAACCCCATGTATCTGCTGTTTATTCGTTCGATGAAATAGGCAAAGCACATCAGCAAATAGAAACAGGCTCAACCAGAGGAAAGATTATTATTAAACTCTGAGAATATTTGTTATTGAGAGTGGCACATGATAGATTTGTCTGATTGTGCCCATACTCTACTTTTTCTGATTACTCTAACATTAAAACTATGATTAACAACTCTATTACCTTTGTGATACTACGACTGGCAATAGGAACCAGTATGTTCTGTCATGGCATTGTGCGTGTGGTAAAACTTCCCAAATTCAGTGCCTGGATGGTTGAAAAGTTTGTCAACTCTATGCTACCAAAGGCACTGGTTACACCGTTTAGTTATGCTCTTCCGATAATCGAACTGGTGATAGGTGTACTTTTATTGATAGGTCTGTTTACGAGGGTAGCCCTGATTGTCGGAGGATTCACAATGGTAGCGTTAATTTTTGGCTCAGGCATGATAGAAGACTGGGGCGCATTACCCTCACAAATGATTCATACTTTCTTTTTTGCAGTACTGCTCTCTTATCTGAATTACAATAGTTATTCGGTAGATAATGCTTTGAAGAGATAAATTTGTTTTGTCCTGAACTGTGATTTAACTGATTTGATGATTACGCTGATTTTACATTAAACTAAAATCCTTTCCTAACTCATGATATAATTTTCAGTTAAATCATCAAATCAGCTAAATCAAAGTTCAGACAAAAAATTACTTAGGCATCAACACGGTATCAATTACGTGTATCACGCCATTACTTTGGTTTACATCTGCAATCGTTACTTTTGCCATTCCGCCTTTTTCGTCAGTAATCCATACATTTTTGCCTTTCATCCAGGCTGTCAGTGTACCGCCTTGTGCAGTTTTCAACGTAGCTTTACCGTTGCCTTCTTTAATTTTTGCCATCAAATCCTGTGCACTCCATTTACCAGGCACTACATGGTAAGTCAGAATGGTAGTCAACATAGTTTTGTTTTCAGGTTTTACCAATGTTTCTACAGTTCCGGCAGGTAGTTTATCAAATGCCTTGTTTGTTGGAGCAAATACCGTAAATGGGCCTGCACTTTGCAAAGTTTCTACTAATCCTGCGGCTTTTACTGCTGCTACCAATGTGGTGTGGTCTTTTGAGTTAACTGCGTTTTCAACAATGTTTTTTGATGGATACATCGGGGCTCCACCTACCTCTACGGTTTTTTCCTGTGAAAATGAGGCAATAGAAATGAAGGCAGCCATAAAGCTGATTGCTAAAGTTTTCATGGTTACTTTGTTTTTTTTAGATTGAGTTATTTATTGTAATTTTTGAATTATACTTCAACTAACGGGATTCTTCTGCAATTGGATTGAAAAGCAGTTTTATTTTTTCTTAATAATTTTTAAGCACCTATTAGTCAACACTTTACGGCAGACTATTTTATTAAACGAATTATTTCGTTGTTTTTAAGAAGAAAAAAAGAAAATCTATTCAACTTAAATAATTATTTCAGATTTTTGCAGAAGTTTTCGCCCATACTTATGAACCGCTTCGACCGAATCACTGCTATCTTAATTCAACTACAATCGAAAAAAATCGTAAAAGCACAGGATATAGCCGACCGATTTAATATCAGTCTGAGAACTGTGTATAGAGATGTGCGTTCATTAGAAGAAGCAGGTGTGCCGATTATTGGCGAAGCAGGCATCGGGTATTCAATTATGGATGGCTACCGATTGCCGCCCGTGATGTTTACCCGTGAAGAGGCACGAACTTTTATTACTGCCGAAAAACTGATGGAAACTTTTACTGACCTTTCAACCAAAGCCAGTTATAAATCGGCTATGTATAAAGTGAAAGCGGTGCTAAAAAGTGCAGAAAAAGATATGCTTGATAGTATTGAAGAAAACATTGAGGTACGCCAGCGAACTACCCCTTTCAATAAATCTATCAGCAATACCCTTGAAATTATCCTGAACAGTATTTCTGAAAAGAAGATAGCCAAAATGGAGTATGTCAGCTTTAATTCGAGTGAACCCTTGCAACGCCGGATAGAGCCTGTAGGTATTTACCATGAGTTTAATTACTGGTACACGATTGCTTTCTGCCATTTAAGAAATGACTACCGACATTTCCGAACCGACCGGATTGCGAAGATTGCACTCACAGAAGAGCCTTTTAAAAAAGAGCATTATTCGCTGAAAGAATACCTGGAGCGTATGCCCGAAAACGATAACCTGGAAACAGTAGTGATAAGGGTAAATAAACCTGCCTTACGCTTTTTGCTGGAGCAGAAATACTTTAACGGCTTTGTTTCTGAAACAGATGAAGGGGAGGTAATGGAAATGACTTTTCTGAGTGCTTCGCTGGATGCTTTTGCCCGTTGGTACATTACTTTTGCCGACCAGGCCGAAATTTTAACACCAAAAAGCCTTAAAGACCAGTTGAAAACAATGGTTGCTAATATTTCTTCAAAATTTTAAAAAATTCTTCTACCCTGCTGACATAGGGCTGTCATTAGCCCATATTTACTTTGTAGCACTAAACGGAAAAAGGGTATGCTACAAGAACTTACTGTAACTACAGACAAGCACCTGCACACACAAATAAAAGATTATGCTATCTATAATCAGGTAGCAAACAAGCGGATTGTGAATTGGCTGAAAACCAACCCCACTGACCTGCTGAATGTGGAAGTACCCTCAAGCCTGAGTAGTGTTAAACAAACTTTAGTACATATATGGCAGGTGGAACTTTCGTGGTTTGCCTGTTTAACTAACACCTCGCCCCTACTACCCTATGAACAGACTTCAACTGCTTCAGCCGAAGAAATATTTGAAGGTTTGCTGGAGCAGTCAGAAAAATTTGCCGATTATATTTTAGACCTTGAAGAAACCGAACTGAAAGAAACCACACATGTATATATACCCCATATTTTAGACTGTAACATTCCACGCTTTGAACTCATACAACTTTGTTTTGACCACAGTACCTACCACAGGGTACAAATCACCAATATGGCACGCCATATCGGGTTAACTGATCCACCCATTACTAATTACATGTACTATCTCTCGCGAGAGCGGGCGTTAGCTTAAAAATTTTAGGTGTCTTTAGGGAAATACCGCTACCAATCTACAACTTTTACTATTTCCCACAACATTTATCTTTAATTGAATCTATGGGTAAACCTCCTGTATGCTTACCAATAAGTATAAAGAGGTTTACTCTTTTTTTATGCAATTCTTAGTAGGCTACCAATAAAAATCGCCCTTTTGTATCCGGTTATTGACACAAAAGGGCGACTCACTCAGTCCTATTAAATTTATTTTACTATGCCTTCAACTTCATTGCTACAGGGTCCCATCTTACTATTTTTTTAGTCAAATAACTTTCGTTACAAGCCAAAGCAGGAGCAGCGGCTCTAAAACCAAATTCGGCATCTTCTACTACGACTTTTCCGGTTCTTATGGCATCAAAGAAATTAGTGAAGTGGTCCACGTGTTCATTATAACCTGCTGGTGGGTTATATACAATATCTTCTTTTGTTTTCTTTTTTCTTTGTTCAGGCGTCCATTTAGCTTCAAAATCTTTCTGCATTTCTTCACGCATGGCTTTTGAGAACGTGAAAAGAGAGTCATATCCACCAAAACCAGGTGCTTCTGGCATAATGCTGTGTTTTACAGTAATTGTATTACCACGCACGTCAATAATCCCTTCAGAACCAATCAGACGGGTTAACTCCTGTCCACCTGTACCACTGATAAAGTTTACCTGTAAAGTCAACTGAAATGCCGGATGCTCAGGAGTATCAGGATATTGCATTACCCCCGACATTACATCAGGCAAATCACGTCCATCTTTCCAATAGCTGAATTGTCCGGTACTTACAATCGCTTCCGGCCCCTTAGAATTAGTCATGAAGTGTGTACCACTCAATAAGTGAATAAACAAGTCTCCTGCTACCCCTGTGCCCACATCTTTAAATGCTCTCCACCAGAAAAACTTCTTCGGGTCGTAAGGTATTTTCTTTCCGGTAATAGCAATAAATCTATCCCAGTCAAGCGTTTCAGGGCTGGCATCTTTCGGAATAGTATATTGCCATGCACCAATAGAACTTTGTCTGTCATTGACTGAGTTAACCATATTCAGCTTACCTATTTCTCCGGCAGCTAATAATTCTTTGGCTTTTGCCAGACCAATGCTACTTACCCGCTGGCTACCAATCTGCACTACTTTACCTGATTTCTTGGCGGCCGCTACTACCGGATGCCCTTCACTGATTTTGTAAATCATTGGTTTTTCGCAATACACATGCTTGCCTTTTGCCAAAGCATCTAATGTCATTTTGGCATGCCACACATCGGTAGTACAGATTAATATGGCATCAATATCACTTTTGTTGAGTAGTTCTCTATAGTCTCTTGTAACAAACAGGTCGTTACCATATGTTTCTTTGGCATTTTCAAGTCTGCCCGGATACAAATCGCAGATACCTGCTAATTCAACTCCGGGTACTTTCAGGGCAGAACCTAAATCATAATGTCCCTGAACACCAAAGCCAATCACACCAATTCTCACTTTGTCGTTGGCTGTAATTTTTTTGTCGTAGGTTAAAATACGCTCTTCTGCTTTCTGTTGGGCGGCTAAAGAAGCAAAAGGCGACGAAGCAGCTACTAAACTGGTAGCCCCAATCTGTTGTAGAAACTTCCTTCTGGAAGATGAACTATCGTTTTTCATGTTTTGTATTAAGGTTGATTTATTTGACTAAGTAACTTACAAAGGCAATTTTTTTACTATCAGCACTCCACGAAGGTACATTAATTGTGCCTTGTCCGCCAAAAAAAACCGGAGTAATATCTTTGATATCTTTGGTCTGCAAGTCCATCAAGCGAAGTTTCACATTTTTACCGAATAAATGGTTTTGTTTTTCGTCAGAAGTATAAGCAATATAAACAATCCATTTATTATCTGGCGAAGGATGAGCAAACCAGTTGGAGTTCTCATCAAACGTGAGTTGTTCGGGTTGCGTACCATCTGCAAACATACGCCATATTTGCATATGACCACTACGATACGAATTAAAATATATATATTTTCCGTCTGGCGAGTAATCAGGGCCATCATCTAAGCCTGTTGTTTCGGTCAGTCTCTTTTCTGTTCCTCCGTGCGACGGACCGTCCTCAACACCAATGGTATAAATATCAAAATTGCCGTTCCGTTCGGCACAATAGGCTAAAGTTTTGCCGTCAGGGCTCCAGCCATGCCAAAAAGAAGGTACTTCGGGGGTTACCAATCTGGGTTCACCCCCTGTTACCGGCAGTATATAAAGCGCCGATTTATACGACTTTGTCGATGGATGGTTTTTATCATGATTACTAATAACCAGCCATTTTTTATCAGGTGAAATACCGTGGTCGTTGTTATTAAATTTAGCAAATCCGGTATTCAGTTCTGTTATTTTCTTTGAAGATAAATCTAAGGTATGAATTTTCCCTTTACTATTCAAAATCAGGTAATTATCAGGGTGCCAGTTAGGTGCTTCAAAATGCTTTTTAATAGCTAATACTGTATCAATTTTTCCGGTAGTAATATCTACTATGTGGATATAACTGGTGGTATCAACCTTGGTTTGCGCCCAAGCACCAACGAAAATTGTACAAATAAAACAGATAGACAAGTGATTTTAAAATGAGGCATTGCAGCCCATGAGCAAAATGTTTTTTTCATAGAGTAATTGATTTAGAAAGAAAATAATGATTGAATGAACAAATGTAGAGAATCTTTTTCTTTATTATCTATTTTTTAGATAATAAATTTTATTACTATATTATCATTAAATAATCATATTTTAAAAACGTTGAATGCGAAGGATAAATCTTATATTTGTGGCGTTTTTAAGACAAAATCTGGCATTGATGGAGCAATTTGGCATTGATAAATACATTTCACATCTTTCGATTGACTGTGTGATTTTTGGATATAAGGATAGCGAACTGAAAGTTTTGATTTCTAAACCCAAATATGGGAAAGAGTTCTGGGCTTTACCCGGAGGCTATATTCTGAAAACTGAAAGTATTGATAAAGCCGCCAGCAGAATTCTGAAAGAACGAACAGATTTGGAAAATATCTATCTGGAACAGTTCAGGGTATTTGGTGATGAAAACCGTATCATCAGCAGCGAATACAAGGAAATTATGAAATCGGGACTGGCACAATATGATAGCAAACGATTTGATGCCAGAACCATTGAATGGATAACCAGTCGGTTTGTTTGTATAGGATATTATGCGCTGGTTGATATAAACAAGGTAAACCCTCAGAATAGTGAGTTTGACGAATATCTTGAGTGGAGAGGCATTAAGAATGTTCCGGAAATGACCTACGACCATAACGAGATTCTGACTTTTGCACTTCAAGCCCTCCGCCAGAATCTTGATCAGAAACTCATTGGTTTCAACCTGCTACCCGAAACTTTTACAATGCGGGAAATACAGTCGTTATACGAGGCTGTTTATGATAAACCATTTGCGATGAACAATTTTCAGAAGAAAATCCTTGACCTGAACGTATTAGAGCGACTTGAAAAGAAGTTTACGGGAGCGCAGAATAAAGCACCTTATGTATATCGGTTTAAGAAGAGTGAGGAATAAGATTCAAAAATCTTCTACATCTTGTTACGGTATGTTACAACGCTTGCATTTCCTCTTTGTCATAGTATTGAACCCGTTTTATTCATCCACAAAACCAATAACAGTATGTCGTTTCAAGCATATATAGATAATATCAAGCAAAAAACAGGTAAAACTCCTGAATATTTCAAGCAATTGGCAGAAGAAAAAGGTTTATTGAAACCGGGTGTAAAAGCAGGCGAAATAGTTGCCTGGCTTAAAGAAGATTTTGGCTTAGGTCATGGCCATGCGATGGCAATTTATACCACTTTAGACCCATCAAAAGTGGATAAAATTAAGGGAAAGGAAAAGAAGTAAGTTAATTTGTTATCTGATATATATTTGCTTATTCGCTTGAATAGTACAATAGGCTATTATTTTTCAACCCATTGATTCACAAACCCATGATTTATTCCAAGCGTATCGCTTTATTGTTAATTCTGCTTTTTTCTATTGGTGCAGTAGCGCAAAGCAAGAAACCAAAATTCAAAGTCATTGCTTTTTATACAGCCAAAAACGACAGAGCTCACATCAGTTATGTGCATGAAGCCAACAAATGGTTTCCGAAAATGGCTCAGGAAAATAATTTCACCTATGATTCTACCAATAACTGGAGCAATCTGAACGCTGATTTTTTGAAACAATATCAGGTAGTACTTTTTCTGGATACACGACCAGAAGACCCGGCACAAAGAGCGACTTTCAAACAATATATGGAAAACGGTGGTGCCTGGATGGGTTTCCATTTTGCTGCTTTTGCCTTGAACAAATCATCCTTTAATCAGGATTGGGACTGGTATCATCAGGAATTTTTAGGTTCGGGCGAATATGGAAGCAATACGTGGCGACCTACGTCTGCTGTTTTAAGGGTAGAGTCAAAAAACCATCCGGCTATGAAACATCTGCCCGAAACCTTTAAATCATCGCCTAATGAATGGTACAGATGGAAAAATGACTTAAAAGCAAACCCTGATATAGAGATTCTGCTGTCTATCGACTCTACAAGTTTTCCGTTAGGGACAGGTCCTAAACAGCACGAAATCTGGCATAGTGGGTATTATCCTGTGGTCTGGACAAACAAAAAATACAAGATGATATATGCCAACATGGGGCATAACGACATTGATTACGAAGGCAAAACCAATAAAGAATTATCTTTTACTTTCAACAACGAAACTCAGAACAAATTCCTGCTTGATGCGTTGTTATGGTTAGGCAATGGAAAGAAAAAATAATTGAGCGATTGAGCGATTGAGTGATTGTGTGATTTAGTGATTGTGTGATTTAGTGATTATAATTAAAGTCATTATAGTTGCCACCAATTTAAAAAATCACTCATTCACTAAATCACTAATTCACTCAATCCCTATATACATGAAACAACAAATCGCACATATCTCTTTAGTAGTCAACGATTATGACGAGGCTATAGAATTCTATACTCAAAAATTGAATTTCAAACTGATAGAAGATACCCCTTTGAGCGATACCAAACGTTGGATAATCGTTAGTCCACCGGGTAGTACTACGGGATGTAATCTGTTATTAGCCAAAGCATCTACCGAAGAACAAAAAAGCAGAGTGGGAAATCGGACAGGCGGGCGGGTGTTTTTATTCCTGTTTACCGACGATTTCTGGCGTGATTATAAAACCATGACAGCTAATGGTATTAAATTTACAAGACAACCCTCTGTAGAAGAATACGGAACTGTAGCCGTTTTTGAAGATTTATACGGCAACCTCTGGGATTTCATTGAATCTAAGAAAAGTACATAGTTTTCAGCCAGAACTTTTACCTGTAATCGCTCTTTCTTTTTTAAATCCAATACTACGTATAGCATGCGCTGTTGAGGCATTTCAAATGCTTTTTTACTTCAATGAAAGTATTTCTGAAAAATGCTTCTAAAATATTGGTTATCAGGTCATAAAAAATATATCATCAAAAAATAAAACCTGACAATTGATTAGTATATTTGATTAAAAAACAGATTGAGTCATGGCAAAAAAACTACTGATTCTGCTCTTCGTATTGAGTTTCCGGCAAATTTTTGCCAACTCAATTCTGGTTCCGATGGACGATACCCAATCTAACCATCTGAAAGCCTATGGGATAGCCTATAATACGCTTCAACAGAATACAGAACTTGACTGGCTGCTTAATTACCGGGGAGGTAGTTTTCTGTTCGATTATACTCCTGTTTTAGAAAAAGAATGTCTGGTAAGAGGGGTGTCTTTTGAGGTAGTTTCTACCGCCAATGTGCAAACGATTCTGAAAGAAATTGCTGACCCTGACGTAAATATGGAGGTAGTGCGTTTGTATAAAGCGGCAAAAATAGCCGTTTACTCTCCTATCAAAGTGAGTCGCTCTAACTTTGAAGATACTGATGCTGTTTTATTAGTATTAAAATATGCCGAGATTCCGTTTGAAGTAGTGTATGATGAAGAAATCGTGAGAGGTGATTTAGCTAAATACGACTGGCTTCACCTGCACCACGAAGATTTTACAGGGCAGTATGGCCGCAATATGCGGCGTATGTCGGCTTTGGATATGAAGGCTCAGGAAGACATTGCCAAACGTCTGAAATACCCAAAGGTATCGGCATTGAAGTTAGATGTAGCCAAAATGATTAAGCTCTTTTGTATGGGTGGTGGTTATTTGTTCGCCATGTGTTCTGGTGCTGAAACGTTAGACATCGCTTTGTCGGCAGAAGGAACTGATATAGTAAGCAGCCGATTTGATGGAGACGATATTGATGCCCATGCCCAATCAAAATTAGATTTTAATAAAACCCTGGCTTTTGAAAATTACAGTTTGTATCTGAGCGATGGTGAGGGCTACGGTTCTATGTCGTTTTCGGATATTAACGTTTGGTCGGGCAGATTTGATGACGAAGTAACCTCTTATTTCGATTTATTCGATTTCTCTGCCAAATGGGATGTCATTCCGGCTATGTTAGGGCAGAACCATGAGCACCTCATCAGAGAGTTTATGGGCCAAACCTCTGCTTTCAATAAGAAAACAGTCAAATCAAATGTACTGGTTATGGGTGAAGGCAAAGAATCTCATCGCTATATCTATGGCGAATTAGGTTTAGGGCAATGGGTATTCTACGGCGGTCATGACCCTGAAGGACGAAGGGGTTTTCATCGTACCCCTACCGACCTGAATCTTTTTCCACATTCGCCGGGTTATCGGCTTATTCTCAACAATGTGTTGTTTCCATCAGCCAAGAAAAAGAAAAGAAAGACCTGATGGGTTCATTTAATAAAAAACTCTATACATAATTCAAATCAGGCTTCGGTCTGATTTTTTTTTATTTTATCTTTGGCTACAAGAGTATAAATAGTTTTTTTACATTTTCTCCGGCTGGTTAAGCCATTTGTCATAATTCTGTCCGGTTTTATTCAAAAAATGCCTATTTTTAGCTATTAAACTGTTTATTTCTGCACATAACCTTTATGAAACCCTATGGATTATTTTGATAATTTAGAACCTTTGCTACGTACTTTCTGGTACATTGCTATTCCTGCAAGCCTGATTTTCCTGATTCAGACTATCATGACTTTTGCCGGAGTTGATGCCGCCGATGGGCTTGAAGCTGACTTTGACGGAGATTTAGGCAACTCGCACGAGCCTTTTCAGCTTTTCTCTTTCCGAAACCTGATTAATTTCCTTTTAGGCTTCAGTTGGGCGGGCATCTCGTTTTATAAACTTATTGGCAATCAGTTTGTACTTACTGTGGTTGCCTTTCTTATCGGTGTCGCCTTTGTAGCTGTTTTCTTTTTCATCATTCAACAAATCGGTAAGCTCTCCGAAGATAACTCTTTCCGGATTAGTAATACAGTTAATCAGGTGGGTTCTGTTTACCTGAGTATTCCTGAACGTAAAAGTGGCAAAGGAAAGGTACAGGTAAGTGTCAAAGGCGCCTTTTATGAATTAGATGCCATTACCGAAAATGGAAGAATCAAAACGAATGAAATTGTAAGAGTCATTGGGATTGAGAATAATACCCTTGTCGTAGAAAAAATTTAACCGTATATAAACACATGCTCGAAATGTCTTCTCCACTCATTATTATTGTTGTGGCTTCTATTGTTCTTTTTGTAACAATTACTGCTCTTATTTCAAGATATAAAAGATGCCCGTCTGATAAAATTTTAGTAGTTTATGGCAGAACCGGAGGAACCTCTGCCAAATGTATTCATGGTGGCGGTGCATTTATCTGGCCTGTTATTCAGGATTATGCTTACTTAGACCTGAAACCTATTTCTATTGAAGCTAATCTGACTAATGCACTTAGCCGTCAGAATATCCGTGTAGATGTACCTTGTCGGTTTACCATTGCTATATCTACCGAACCGGATAGTATGAATAATGCGGCTGAAAGGCTATTAGGCTTAACAGCCGAGCAGATACAGGAATTATCGAAAGATATTCTTTTTGGACAGCTGCGTCTGGTAATTGCTACTATGACTATCGAAGAAATTAACTCAGACAGAGATAAGTTTTTAGATAATATCTCTAAAAACGTAGATACCGAATTGAAGAAAATCGGTTTAAAACTGATTAACGTGAACGTAACCGATATTAAAGATGAATCGGGTTATATTGAGGCTTTGGGGAAAGAAGCAGCAGCGAAGGCTATCAACGAAGCCAAAATCAGCGTTGCTGCTCAGGAGAAAATCGGAGAAACCGGAAAAGCAATGGCAGACCGTGAAAAAGATATTCTGATTGCTGAAACCCACAGAGACCGGGACGTAAAAATAGCCATTACCCAAAAAGACCGTGAAATCAGTATTGCTTCGGCCGGAAAAGACGAAGCCATTGGGAAAGCCGAAGCCCAGAGAGATACCCGTGTGAAAACCTCGGAAGCTAACGCAATAGCCGTAAAAGGAGAAAACGAAGCCAAAATTGCTATTGCCAATTCAGAAGCACTGAGAAGAGAAAAAGAAGCAGAGGCACTGCGTATAGCTATTACAGCCGAAAAAGTACAACAAGCCAAAGCCTTGGAAGAAGCGTATCTGGCCGAGCAGAAAGCCGAGTTAGCACGGTCGGAAAGAGAGCGTTCTACACAAATTGCCAACATTGTGATTCCGGCTGAAATTGCCAAGCAACGAGCTATTATAGAAGCACAGGCTGAAGCCGAAAGAATCAGAGAAAGTGCCAAAGGAGAAGCTGACGCTATTTACGCCAAAATGGAAGCAGAAGCCAAAGGTTTGTTTGAAATCTTGACCAAACAGGCAGAGGGTTATAGAGAAGTAGTAGCTGCTGCAGGTGGAGACCCAACCAAGGCATTCCAGTTGCTTTTGATTGAAAAACTCCCTGAATTGGTTAAAACACAGGTAGAAGCCGTTAAAAACATTAAGATTGATAAAATTACCGTATGGGATTCGGGTAATGGTGCCACTGAAAACGGGAGCTCTTCTACTGCCAATTTTGTATCGGGTATGATGAAAACAGTGCCACCGTTAAATGACCTGTTTAATATGGCGGGATTGAATCTGCCTACGTATCTGAAAGGGGAAGATGTCCCGGAAAGTCCGGCACCAAAAGAAGAACCTAAAACCAAAAAATAGGCATAAACATTATTTAGAATTCATATAGTGCTATCAGTCTCAATGAATTGGTAGCACTATTTTTTGTTAAAAATCGTGGTAGAAAAACATTCTATACGTATCTTAGCAGCCCGATTAAAAAATTAATCATTTTTTATGAGATTGCCATTATTTTCCAGAAAAATGGCCAATTGAGTTATTATACTGTTTACCAAAGAATCTTACGTATGTCAATTGACTCAAAAATAAAGCGTTTAGCACAAGAATATGCTTCTGAAACTATTGCTAACCGCCGATATTTACATACCAACCCCGAACTTTCTTTTCAGGAATACAATACAGCTCGTTTTGTAGCGCAAAAATTGAAAGATATTGGACTGAATCCACAGGAAGGTATTGCTGATACCGGAGTAGTAGCACTTATTGAAGGAAAAAATCCGGAAAGCAAAGTAATAGGACTGAGAGCAGATATGGATGCGCTACCTATTTTCGAAAAAAATGATGTTCCTTATAAATCTATCAATGAAGGTGTGATGCATGCCTGTGGGCACGATGTACATACGTCTTCATTATTAGGCACAGCAAAAATATTATTTCAGCTACGTGAAGAATTTGAAGGAACTATCAAATTAGTTTTTCAACCTGCCGAAGAAAAAGCGCCGGGTGGTGCCTCTATCATGATTAAAGAGGGAGTTTTAGAAAATCCTGCTCCTGCTGGCATGATTGGGCAACATGTAGCCCCTAATATTCCGGTTGGTAAAATCGGTTTCCGTGAAGGAATGTATATGGCAAGTACCGATGAACTTTACCTGACTATTAAGGGTAAAGGCGGACACGGCGCCATGCCCGACCAGTTAATAGACCCTGTATTAATAGCTTCGCACGTAATAGTATCGCTTCAACAGATTATTTCACGTAATCGCAAGCCTGCTAATCCGTCGGTATTGTCTTTTGGACGATTTATTGCCGATGGTGTAACCAATGTAATTCCAAATGAGGTAACTATTCAGGGTACTTTCCGTTGCATGGACGAAGAATGGCGTGAAGATGGCTTACGCCGCATGAAAAAGATGGCAGAAGGCATTACAGAAGCTATGGGCGGTATCTGTGATTTTGAAATAGTAAAAGGTTATCCATTCCTGAAAAATCATCCTGAACTGACACGTCGTCTGAAAAGCGAAGCGATTGAATACATGGGTGCAGCCAATGTAATAGACCTTGACCTGTGGATGGCAGGCGAAGATTTTGCTTTTTATTCGCAGGTAGTAGATTCTTGTTTTTATAGATTAGGCACACGAAACGAAGCAAAAGGAATCGTTTCCGGCGTGCATACACCTACTTTTGATGTTGACGAAACTGCACTTGAAATAGGTCCCGGGCTGATGTCATGGTTAGCAATCCGTGAATTGGCCAAACAATAATTCCTTATCGTTAGTTAAATACGATAACCGTATAACTTTTGTTTGATAAACTTTTGCTCGTAATTTAAAATTATACCCTTAAACTGCTCCTATTTACTTTATCAACTGTAAAAGTTATAGTAAAAGTTTATGAAAATTTTAATTATCCTCTTACAAATACTGGGGGCTGTTACAATACTCCCCTGGTTCTCAATGGCTGGGTTATCATTTATTGTTTTTAACCCTGCCAAAGCACTCAGAAAGCAACTGCCCTGGCTTCTGATTATGGCTATTTTTAGTTACCCTTTTATTCTGGGCAGCAGCTATTGGTGGTCTTGGACAAATTTATTTGAAGGGTATCCTAAGAGAGCTATCTTTTTTAGTTGTTTACCTCTCATCATTTTCGGTGTCGCCTATTTCCTCATTGCTAATCTGACTGATTTTATAGAAAAAATCAGAACAAAAAAATAAGGTGCCTCACAGCACCTTATTTTTTTATTTCCCTGTGTATTTTTCTACTAAAATACCTTTTAACTCTATCCAGGGTATATCCAATACAATCATGCCACGGGCATACGATGCCACCTCATACGGGTTATACAGTAAGCGCAGACCATCTTTGGTAATGCCTATATTCTGCGACAATATGAATTTATTTTCAGGAAAAAAGTAATCTTCCATTTTAAACTCCATGCCATTCTCTTTTGCCATTTTGGTTTCTTCTGCTTTAAACTTTACTTCGGCCAGTTTATTTAAGGCTACTGTATCGCTTACTATTTCCTGCAATGCTAATAGTTTTCCGGTAGTAGCATCAAAATTATAGTAAGAAGTAGTATAGTTGCCATGCGCTCCGCCTGTATAGGTAGACTCATTATAATACAATGAGATAACAACCGGTGAAATCCATAAGGTATCACCTTTACCATCATAGGTATAAACCATGTTAGGAGCATCAGGCATTTCTTTTCTTGCTGCATCTACAGTACTAAAAAAGGCCTTTGATGCTTCTGCCATATTACCTGCTGTTTTATTATTTCCCTCAGGGTCTGCTACTCCCGAAACTCCTTTAAGCGGAAGCCCTGCCATAAAAGCATTGATTTTGCTGACAACCGAGTCGCTACCTCCGGTAAGTTTAGGATATACTATGTTGATAGAGGAAATAAGGGTATCGCCTCCGGGCGTATAATAGGGCGCACTCTCTTGTACAAAACTCACACTATCTACGGCAATCGGGGCAAGTGTAGTATGAGCATCTTTACCCGACTGACAGGCTAAGATAACCCCTATCAAAACCATTAAGTAAATTATTCTTTTCATTTATCAGAAGTTTGTTTGCCAAATATAAAGGTTTCTTTAATCTTGTTACTTAATATAAAACAAAATGCTGAAATTTGAGGACTCAAAAAGCCGATAGGCCTTGCTTGTATAAACCAACCCATCGAATGAAAATCTTTCAGAGACTAAGTGATAACTCTTTACCTATCCAATGGCATCATCTTTTGTTCTATATTCTATTAGTAGCTGTTATCCCTCACACAGGTTTCTGGTTTGATTTAAACAACGACTGGCCGCGCTGGTCTTATTACGCCTTTGAGCATGGACTAAGCCAGATATATAATTCAGATACCAACTATATGCCCTTTTACCTGCATGGTCTTTACTGGTTTGGTAAATTGCAGGGAAGCAAAGAATTGATTTATGCCAATAGTTATCAGTTAAAATACTTTTTTCTGTTGTTTGATTTTGGTTGTGCTTTAGCTTTAGCCTGGGCATTGCGTAAATATTATTCAGTTAAACTGGTTGAATATCTTTTATTATTCAATTTAGGTTACTTGTATTGTACTGTTATATGGGGGCAGTTAGATAGTGTTCCTACTACTATGGTTGTTTTAGGAATTATCTGTCTTTACGAGCGAAAAATGCTTTGGGCAGCTTTTTTCTGCACACTCTCTATTTATGTAAAATTACAAGCCATCATATTTGTTCCTTTTTTTGTGATTCTGTTGGTTTACCAGTTTTCACAGAAGTTTGATACATGGCTTCTGGCAAAAATGCTGGGTATCTCTTTGCTGACCCAGTTGTGGTTATTAAGTCCTTTTATATGGGGAGGCACATTCTGGAACTTCATTAAGGTAGTGAGAGAATCGGTAGGCTTTTTTCCGAGAGTATCGTGGAATGCCTACAACCTATGGTATCTGCTGATTAAAGAAGACCCTACTTTGTTGAATGACACCCTAACATTTGCAGGATTAACTTACAAAAAATGGGGGTTTTTATTATTTTTTGGTTTATCAGCGCTGGTGTTTATCCCAATTCTAGCACGAACCTATATTTTAATTTGGTTCAAAAAAATAGCCGATGCTGATTATTACGCTTTGTTGTGGCTTACTGCCTCAACCATTGCCACATTGTTCTTTTTTGTGAATACGCAAATGCACGAAAGGTACTCCTACCCTGCCATTGCCTTATATTTTGCCTATGCACTTATCAGCAGACAATATGCACTTTTCGCCTTGATTTCGGTAGCTCATTTAGCTAATGTAGATGGAATGAATAAATATTTTGGGTTGAATCCTTTTAAACCCGAATATACTTCTCTCCTCTTCGGTCTGATTCTATTGATTTCTTTTGTTAAACTATTTATTCAAACAAAAAATATACGGTTGGAGTACCTTCAACAAAAACTCAGATAATATGAAAACAGTATCAAAATCATAAAAATATAGCCATTTTATCACATTCAAAACAATAAGTCAATAAAAATTGAATATCCAAAACAACTAATTAAAACAATTAATACAGAATAAATAATCCATTCTGTAAATTCTAATTTTATAATTAAAACTAAAATTTCAGAAAAAATTGAAAATAAGAAATACAATTTCTCTCTACATAATAGCTATCTGTATTTTTAGTTCTTGTGCCAAACAAACCAATCCTTTAACTTATACCAAAAATCAGCTCATTTTTGGAAGTGGGGGTGGATTTGCCAATCAGGTAAATGAGTACAGGCTATTAGAAAACAAGCGTCTTTTCTTTAGAAAGAACAACGATTCTACATTTATAGACTTAGGTAGGCAAAAAGTTAAAACTGTAAAAAAGCTATTTGAAACATCAGAAATGCTATTTCAGGAAGTATCAGAATTCAATGAACCCGGTAATATGTATTATTTTGTGAGGCTGCAGAAAAACGGGCAGGCTCAATCGGTCGTATGGGGCAGGCCGAATATTACTGTGCCTGAAAAAGCAAAAGAATTGCACAAGCATTTAATGAATTTAGTACCTTTGAATCAATAAACGTACCTATTATGAGACTGACCTTTATTCTACTTTTTTTTATTGGCACTTCTGCATTTGCTCAGAAAGGGTTTGAGCGGAAGCAAAAATCATCATCAGTCAATACCCACGCTCCTGCGGGAGATTTCCTGAAAATTCAAGGAGAGAAAACTGATAAAAATACACGTCAGCTAAGTCCTAAAGGACTTACAACCAAATTTATCAGCAAATACAAAGTTACCAAAGACCCGGAAACAGGTCGGATACTGATGATTGAAAACTTCTCTAAGCCAGATACCAAAGCCCGTCTGAGCGCACAGGCATTAGCCACCAATTTCCTGGCTGATGTAAAAGCCACCTTACAGATTGAAGACCCGAATCAGGAATTAGTGGTAACAGCTACCGAAACCGATGCCATTGGCATGACCCACATGCAATTGCAACAAAAATATAAGAATATACCCATTTATGGGGGTGAAATATGGCTACACTCAAAAGACAACAAGATAGAAACCCTGAACGGGCGTAATTTCCCTACCCCAAAGCTGGTATCTGTTAAACCACAACTTACCGAAGCCAAAGCCATAGAATTAGCTATGGCAGATGTAGCTAAGAAATCAATTATACAAAAAAATATCAGCAACAGTTTCATTACGCAAGGCCATGTGTCAGAACTGTTGATTTATCATAAAGACGATAAAGGCACTGATGCCCGACTTACTTACTACTTAACTATCAGACCCAATATATTGGAGCGTTGGCTATATTTTATAGATGCCAATACAGGAGAAGTTCTGAAGAAATTTAATCATACTTGTGCCTTAGATGGCCCGTTTACAGCTAATGCCAAAGACCTCAATAATGTTACCCGTACGGTTAATATACAGCAATTCGGTGGTACCTATTACATGATAGATACACAACGACCCATGTATAACAAAACCTCTTCTAAATTGCCTGATACCCCTGTAGGTGGTATTATGACTATTGATGCCAAAAACACGCCTTCTAACAATACCAAATACTCACATGTTGTATCAAGTAGTGGTACCAGCTGGAGCACAACTTCTGTTTCGGCACACCATAATGCAGGCGTTTGTTACGATTATTTCCGTACCAAATTCAACCGCAATTCATTAGACGGAAAAGGCAGTACCATCATTTCAGTAATCAATATAGCCGATGAAGACGGTAAAGGCATGGACAACGCTTACTGGAACGGGGCATTTATGGGTTATGGCAATGGTCTTAGTTCGTTTAAGCCATTGGCAGGGGCTTTAGATGTAGCAGGACACGAAATGACACATGGGGTAGTAGAAGCATCAGCCCGTTTAGAATATCAGAATCAGTCAGGTGCCTTGAATGAATCTTTTGCTGATATTTTTGGTGCGATGATTGACCGTGACGACTGGACAGTGGGTGAAGATGTAGTTAAGGCAGGAGCATTCCCTTCCGGTGCCTTGCGTAGCTTGCAGAATCCTAATCAGGGAGGGAAGAAAGACCCGGGGTATCAGCCCAAAAATATGTCTCAATACCTGTATTTAGAAAATACCGAAGAGCAGGATAATGGTGGCGTACATATCAATAGTGGTATCCCTAACCATGCTTTTTATCTGTTTGCCTCTAATGCCAATGTTGGTAAAGACAAAGCAGAACTGGTGTATTACAGGGCATTGACTTTGTATCTGACCCGTACTTCTAAATTTGTTGATGCACGTTTAGCTGTAGTAAAAGCAGCCGCTGATTTATATGGTGCCTCTTCACCCGTTGTAAGTGCGGCTAAAGCTGCTTTTGACAATGTAGGTATTGCAGACCCATCAGGCAACACAGGCAACCCTACTACGCCTAATCCACCACCACAGACTATACCTGTAAATAATGGTACTGATTTTATTCTGGTATTTGACCCGACCAACGATAATTTATATGTGGCAAAGATTGGTGATTTACAATTTAAAGCTATCTCTGCAAGTGGTTGTTTAAGTAAACCAAGTGTTACAGACGATGGTCAGTATGCGTATTTTGTCGGAAAAGACAAGAATATCCGCCGCATTGCACTTACCGGAACTTTTAAAGAAGATAAACTCACCAGTGATGCTGTCTGGGATAATGTGGCCATTTCAAAAGACGGTAAAAGGGTAGCAGGGCTCACCAATGAAGAAGAACCTTACATGTATGTATTCGACTTAGAAAACAATGGCAAAAGTGCCCAATTCAAACTTTATAACCCTACTTACTCGTCGGGTGTAAGTACAGGAGAAGTAATCTTTGCAGATTCTTTCGAATGGGATTACTCAGGTGAAATTATTATTTATGATGCTTTTAACCGTTTAAGTAGTGTATCGGGAGAGATTGAATACTGGGATGTTGGGTTGATTAGGGTTTGGGATACTGCCAAGAAAACTTTTGGTGACGGGAAAATAGAAAAACTTTTTACTGACCTGGAAGAAGGCGAAAGTATCGGAAACCCTGCTCTATCAAAAAATACCCAGAATGTAATTGCCTTTGACTACTATAGTTCTGATGAGCCTGATACCTATTATCAGATAGGAGTGGATATTGAAACCAATGACCTTGACCTTATCTATACCAATAATGAGATTGGGTATCCGGGCTATTCCCGATTAGATGATAAACTGCTCTTTAATGCGCTTAATGACGAGGATCAGCAAATAGTGATGGCTATTAACCTACAGAAAAACAAAATTTCTCCGTCAGGCGATGCACAGGAGTGGCTATTAGATGCCAAATGGGCAGTATGGTATGCACAGGGAACCAGAGCCCTGCCTACCAAAACAGACCAGACTATTACCTTTGGTACTATAACCGACAAAGCACCAAGTGCTTCTTTTACAGTGACTGCTACTGCAAGCTCAAAATTACCGGTACAATATGCTGTCGAATCAGGTGATGCAACGGTGAATGGAAATAGAATTACTTTGGGAACTAAAGCCGGCAAGGTAAAAATCCAGGCATTTCAGGTAGGAAACAGTCAGTTCAATTCAGTCAGCGCATCTCAAACTTTCTGTATTTTACCTGTTACACCAAAAATAACAGCCAGTGGCAGTAACCTGGTGGCGTCAGGCGGCACAAAATACCAATGGTACCTTAATGGAAATGCCATAAATGGTGCTACACAAGCAACTATTACCCCTACCAATGCAGGTCAATATACAGTTAAATCTTTCACAGAAGACGGCTGTGCAAGTGCTTTTTCAACTGCTTATGCTCATACAGTAAAATCTAATCAGACAATTACTTTCGGAACAATTTCCGATAAAAATTTAGGGGCTATCTTTACTGTTTCGGCTACAGCAAGTTCAGGTTTATTATTACAGTATTCTATTGACTCCGGAGACGCAAAAGTCAGTGGCAATAGTGTTACTTGTGGAACTAAAGCAGGAAAAGTTACAATCAAAGCTCTACAGGCCGGAAACAATCAGTACAATTCAGCCAGTGCTACTCAAACTTTTTGTATAGTGCCTGCTGCACCAAAAATAACAGCAAGTAGTGGCAATTTAGTTGCGTCGGGTGGTACAAAATACCAATGGTACCTTGATGGAGCAATTGTAAATGGTGCTACACAAGCCACTATTACCCCTACTAACGCAGGTGGTATATATACGGTAAGGTCTCTTACTGACGATGGTTGCAGTAGTGCTCTATCAACTGCCTTTGAAGTAAAAGCAGCTATCCTGGGCACTGAATTGGATGCAAACATCAAGGTAACGATTTACCCGAACCCTACCAGCGATGAACTGAAAATTGAGCTTCCGGCAGGGGTTATTTTCAGAGAAGCCACATTCTATACACCAGGTGGAATTAAAGCTATGCACACAAACCAATTATCGGCCAATAATTTGTTTAATATAGGCCAGTTGGCTAAAGGTATGTATATCCTGAAAATAGAAACATCGCAAGGTAGCTTGTCGAGAAAAATTGTAAGAGAATAATCAGCAAAATTTAGCATAACTTTGTATCCGCAGGTTTTGTTACCTGCCGAATTATGTACAACCCTAAATAGTATAACAAAACTTATGAGTCCGATTCGTGTATTAGTAGTTGGTTGTGGAAACATGGGCGCTTCTCATGCCATGGCGTACCATACCAATGATGGATTTGAAATTTGCGGTATTGTATCAACCGGAAAAAGCAAAGAGGTATTAAACGAACGTTTAGGCGGTGGCTATACTTTATTTTCAGATTATGAAGAAGCCCTTGCAGCTACCAAACCCGATGCCGTTTGCATATCTACTTATCCGGATACGCATGAAGCATTTGCCATTAAAGCTCTTGAAAATGATGCGCACGTGTTTATCGAAAAACCCTTGGCAGATACAGTAGAAGGCGCTGAAAGAGTGGCTGAGGTAGCGAAGAAAACAGGTAAAAAAGTAGTAGTAGGCTATATTTTACGCCATCATCCTTCGTGGGAGAAATTTGTAGAACTCTCGCACCAGTTAGGCAAGCCTTTGGTTATGCGCATGAACCTGAATCAGCAGAGTCATGGGAATATGTGGGACGTACATCGTAATTTAATGAAAAGCCTGAGCCCGATTGTAGATTGTGGTGTGCATTATATTGATGTCATGTGTCAGATGACCCGTTCAAAACCTTTGCAGGTTACAGCTATTGGCGCAAGGCTAACCAACGATATTGCCACAACCAATTATAATTATGGCCAGTTACAAATCAGATTTGAAGATGGTTCAGTAGGTTGGTATGAGGCTGGTTGGGGACCCATGATGAGCGAAACGGCCTTTTTTGTGAAAGATGTAATAGGGCCGAAAGGTTGTGTTTCAATTGTAGCCAAAGAAGCAGGCGGTAGCGGAAAATCAGACAATGTTGATTCGCATACTAAAACAGAATCTTTACGTTTTCATCATGCAGATATTGATGCCAACAACCAGTTTACCAAAGAAGATACCTGGATTAACCTGACAGATGAGCCTGACCACCAAGAACTTTGCAACAGAGAACAAGCCTATTTCCTGAAAGCCATAGAGGAAGACATAGACCTGACAGACCATGTGCAAGATGCAGTAAACAGTTTAAAAATTGCTTTTGCCTGCGATGAATCGGTAAGAACCGGACAGGTAGTGCATTTGTAGATAATATATTCAGGGGAGTTGTTTAATAAACAATTCTCCTGAATATATTAGCGTTTTCTTCTAAGCTAAGGGGTTTTAATGACAGCTAATTTTTTAAGAAACTCTGCCTTACGATTTTGTGGTAGTGGTATTTTACCATTATAACCGCTTACATATATATTCTCTGCATCATACCTTATCAGATAGTCTAAGTTGACTATATAAGAACGAGAAATCTGATAAAAATTAGAGGTCAAAAAATATTGCGCTAAATATCCTATATTCATTGAAAAAAGGAATGGGGCAATTTGATTTTTAACATATACATTTACATAGGCTCCCTCTGCTTTAATAAATAATACATCGCTTTTTACTATTTTCTGATGCCCTCTTTCTAAAGGAAGAAAAACATTCTCTGATTTTACCGGATTATTTTCTACCTTCTTATTGGCAATATAATGATTATAAGCGAGTTCAATCTGAAAAACCACCTCCTGGTGCCTGATAGGCTTAAGTAGATAGGCCGCAGGATTGGTTGTTTTTGCTCGTTCAAACATCTGTGTCTCAGAGTGAGAAGTCAAAAAAACAAAAGGAATCATATAGACACTTGTCAATATTTTTGCAATCTCAATGCCATCTAAAGAAGAATTTCGAAGTTGTATGTCTATTAGTACTAAATCCGGAAGCTCTTTATTAAGTGCAATTAATGTTTCAGAATAGTTTTTGGCAATAGCCGTAACTATATGTCCATTTTGTCTGAGTATTTCTTTTAAATCAGTTGCTGTAATAATTTCATCCTCAATAATCAGAATTTTCAATAAAGTCATAGCAAATTATCATTTAAATCTCATAATAAATTCAAATCCATTGTTAAACCTTGTTTCATAGCTCCCATACAGTTGTTGAACCATCATATCAATTAGTTTCATTCCGAAAGAATTTTTATTTTCGCTATTTACAAATTCCTTGTTGCCGTTATCATTTACTGCTAAAATAACTTCTTTATCTGTTTCAGTCAATGTTATCGCTAAAATTGGATTCGGATGGGCATTAAAAGCATATTTACAGGCATTGGAAATCAATTCGTTTAGCATCAAGCCCACATATATAGCTTTATCTACCTGCATTTCATAGACTGTTATGGTATAATCTTGTTTAATATTGGTCAGCCCATAAGAACTAAAAATAATTGCGGAGAGTTGCTCAATAAACACCTCCATATTAATACTATCCGGCTGATCATTATCATACAATTGCCGATGTAGCACAGCCATAGATTCAATTCTGAGCTGACTTTCATCTACAGCCTGTCTGGCTCTTTTATCTTCTATCTGATTTGATTGCAGACGCAATAAACTGGATATAACCTGAAGGTTATTTTTTACCCGATGATTTTGCTCCTGAATGAGAATAGCGTTTTTTTTACTTATTTGCTTATTTTTTTGATATAACTTATATAAAAAGAAGCAGAGACTAAGAGCGAAAATAAGCAATAAGCTTATCACTATAATTGATTTTCTTTGCAGGCTTAGGTTCCGGTCTTTTAATAACAACTCTGTTTTTTGCCTATCTAATAATTCCTGTTTTTTTTGTGTCTCATATTGAATATTTAATCGACTTACAGCTCCTTCTCTATCTGCAGTTAAAAGTTTATTTAAGAAAAATTCTCTTTTTTTAAAATGTTCGAGGGCACATTTAAAATCATTTACTGCTTGACAATAATTCGCATAAACTCCTTCAAAATGTAGCCTCATTCCATTATCATTCGATATTTTTTTTTCAACAAAAATCTCTAATTCCTTTAACATTTTATATGCTTCTTTTAATTGATTAAATTTTATGTAAGTCTCCGTTAAATTCATCATCACATTTACTTTTGGAACAGTCATATCATGAGAGTTATAAATCTTTAAAGACTCTTTAAAATAGCTTATAGAATTATAGTCGTCCAAGGATGCAAAACAATTTCCTATTGAATGCCTTATTTGTGCTAACCCCGTAGTATCATTTAATCTTATTGCCAGCTTTTCGGCTTTTTTCAAGTAATAAATTGCTTTATCAAAATTAGCGTCAACAAAGGATGTCTCATTCTTAACTCCCCACGGTCTTCTTCGAGCTTCAGCTAACATCATATAACCAGCCAATAACCCTTTTTCTGAGTGTATTCCTTCAAAAATCTCCATAGCTCTATTTATGTGTTTCAAACAATCATTGTAATTTCCCATGCGTGTGTCATTCTCTGAAAGACGTAAGTATAATCTTCCATATTCATAAGAGTCTCCTTTCTTTTCTATAATATTTAAAGATTTGTAAAAGTATTCATTGGATTTTTTAAAATTAAACCGGAAATATTCTGCTTTTCCTAATAAATAGTATGCCTCTGCTATTAATAAGGAGTCTTTAATTTTAATCCCTTGCTTCAATAAAGAATCTGCATAAGCAAGTTTATCAGTTTGTCTAGTTCGTTGTGAATATCCATCAAAATTGAGTAATACAAAAAATACAACTATAATTCGTTGAGGCAATCTATTTATAAAAAATAGCATTTTTGATTAGTAAGATATGGTCAAAAAATGTATAAAAATCAGGTGAAAATACTAAAAATCAATCAACAAAACAGAAGAGTTTTTTCTATTAAGTTAATTGACAGTTTTATAAAGAATATTCTACATTTCATTAAGTGAGACTTTGAAAGCGAGATAGTATAAATCAAATTACATTAATTATTTTCTTTCGAATCATATAATCTTAGTTTAAAATAGTCTGATATAAAATCAACAAAAACAGAAAGCAAATTCCTTTGTGTCCTATAAACAATTCATTATTAGACAATTATATTTTCATAAAGATGAGAAAAATTTTATTTTTTACTTTAATAACTTTTACTACTCTGGCACAATTTAATTCTATTAATCCTATAGTAGTTGCCACGGGTGGTTATGCTCAACTGGGTCAAACTATAGCTGATGATAAGAATTCCATTGTTGTTTACAGCAATAGTGGGAATATTTTTATCCAAAAAATTGATAGTGCAGGCAATAAATTATGGGGTTCAAATGGTATAAGGGTTTCTAATAGAGAAGTACCAGAGGGAACTGCAAGAGTTGCTTTGTGCAAAACATCTACGGGAAATAAACGTTATGTCGTAGTCTGGCGTACAAATTCCACAAGTCCAGCAAAGTGCTATGCTCAATCTTATGACTAATTAGGTAATTCACAATGGTCAAATAATGGAGTAGAGGTAGTATCTAACCTTGCTGCTGGATTTGCTATTTCACCAGTACCTGATTTAAAAAGATTAGTTATTGCTTACGGAGCAAACTACACTTCAAATTTAACTCGCTTACAAATATTAAATGTGGATAATGGCAACATACAATTTATTAATGATGGTCTTTCTTTAGACAATATTAATACAGGGCGATTTGATGATGCCAATCGAATCAGCATTACTACCGCTGAAGATAATTCGGATATTCTTAATATATTCTGGACCGTCGGTTTTGGTGCTAATTCCTATGTAAGACGCTTCAACACAGCTACTAATACTGTTCTATGGGATTCACCATTAAGAATAGCAACTACTTCTATTAATCCTAATGCTACTCAAAGTGGAATATTCGCCTTAGGTAATTATGTTATTTGGAGTGATGCTCGTCATAGGGATATTAGCAATAATTATCAAAATTATGAAATTTATGCACAAAGAATATTACCTGATAAGACCGTTGCTTGGGGATTAAACGGTAAAAGAATTACCGATATTATTTCTAGTGAATTCAGTCCAAGAATGGTAAAATCTTCATCTGGTATTTATCTTTGTTGGAATGGTAATAATGGTGCTTCTCATAGAATCATGAAAATAGATAGTAATGGTATAATGCTTTGGGGAAATACCGGAATATTAGTAGAAAATAATGTTTCAAATAGTGAATTCACTCCTACTTTGTATGAAAATAACGACACTTTAACAACTTTCTATACCCGCCAATATAATACTGGAGTTGAAAGGTTTTGGGGACAAAAACTGACTCCTGAAGGAAGAAAACTATGGGGAAGTAATGGTCAATATGTATCTCACACGTCTAACTATAATGTATCATTAGAAGAATATCCTGATGTGCTAAAAGCTCCAGATGGATATATTATTGGATTCAATCAAGGTTACACAACACGTGTACTAAAAGCTAATCCTTGTAACAATCCACCTCAACCACCATCAGTTAATAATCCAAAACTATGCTTTTCAGGAGCATCAGCCAAACTTAAAGCAACTAATTGTGATGGTATTGTGCAATGGTATGCTAATGACCGTATAACCTTACTGCATAGCGATTCAACTTTTACTGTCTCTAATATATCACAACCAGTATCTTATTTCGCTGCATGTGTAAGCAATACGGGTTGTGCAAGTCTAAATCTTGCAGAAAGTAAAATTACTATACCCCAAAGCTCCGCCAATATAACAACTACATATACAAACAACAATACTCCTGTGGAAGTTGCTACAATCAATACTTTAATAGCTTCTAATCTAATTGAGCCCTCAGCAAGAGTAAATTATATCTCCAAGAATATACAATTAAATACGGGTTTTCAGGCCAAGCAGGGGAGTGTGTTTATAGCTATTGCACAAAACTGTACAAATGATTAACTAAAATAAATGTTATTTTCGAAAAATATCTTATATAAGTTGCATAGAGCCGTAAAATACGGCTCTATATAAACTTACTAAAAAATGAACGTAAATTCCTTTACATTGTTGAATGCTTTTATTAACCTAAAACACTTAGGTCAAAAAATCGCTACTCCTTATAAATCCTGAAAATTTTATGCTTATCTCGGTATCTGATATTCAGGAGATAAATGCCGGGGCTCTGATCAGATAAATCTTTATTTAACTGTTCTTTAAGAGTTCTCCAATAACCTTCCCGTTCACTAATTATCTGCCCTGTATTTCTCACTAACTTCAGTTTTATCAGATGATTATCCAAATCATCGCTTGCCAACAGATTAATGGTATTCTTAGTCGGATTCGGATAAACACTTAATATTACCGGGTCGGGGTCGGGGTCTGGATCAGGGTCCGGATCGGGGTCTGGATTATTGGTTGTATCAGTGGCACAAACAGGTCTTATATCTTTATCATAAGTAGCACTTAAACCTAAAGGGTCTGTTACAAGCAGGCTGACTCTGTAAAAATAGGTCTGGTTATCGCAAGGCACTTGTCCTAAAGTTACCTGTCCCTCTGATTTTCTTAAACTACTTACAAAATGGGTGTGCTCATCATGATGCAAAACCACTATCCATTGATAAAATAATTCATTTTGCTCTTTATCTGACACATTGGCGGTCAGGTTTACTGTAAAATCTTTGGCATTATCGAATGAATTGACGGCATCAATACTTGTACTGGTAATCGTCGGCGGCGTATTATTCAAATAAATTGTAAATTTTTTCGTATCCGACTTTCCGGCATTATCAGTAACCTTTAAGGTAGCTATAAATAGCTGAGGGGCTGTTGGGTCGGCAGGGACATTGGGATCGGGTCCCTGAATGGGTTTTGCCACATACACATGTTTAGGATTAGCCAATGCTGAATTATTACCATCGCCAAAATCCCACGAAAAGGTCAACGGCCCGTTTTCAGGGTCTTTTGAATTACTGGCAGTGAAATTGACCGTTAAAGGGCTTACGCCATACATAGGTGTTGCCTCTGCTACAATCACAGGTCTTAGATTAGCATTCGGATTGAATGATAGTCTTCTTACTTCGTGAATATCTGGATACAGATAGCTGACATAATAAATACTGCCATCAACCGGATTCAAAGCAAAACAGGTAGGATTTACCCTATCAACAAAATCTATTACCTCTATCGGATTATTTTTTTCGTCTAACCGGAAGGCTTTTACCCACCCCTCATAATCGCCTTGAAAATAGAGATTTCTGTAAGGTTCAGGGAAAGCCGTCATCGTATAAAACAGGCCACCAATAGAAGAATTACCTGTAAAATCTTTTCCCTTGAATTGAGCCGACCCAACACCATATACTTCACCATTTACAACGCCTTGTGCCAGAGGGCCTCGCCATTCAATAATAGGAAATACCGGATTATTTGGTTTAAATGCCTGATTGGTGTAAGATTCATTCGTATAGCTAATTCCTTCGTAGGTAGGCCAGCCAAAATTCTGCCCTCCCTTACTGACAACATTTATTTCTTCCCGATGGCTCCACCCTACATCTCCTAAAAAAATGGTTCCCGGATTACCATCAGCAGGGTTTGTACTCCCTGTATTAGGCTGGATTCCAAAACGAAAAGGATTACGCAACCCATAAGCCCAGATACGTGAACGGGCAGAACGGGGATTACTTGATTCATAAAACGGATTAGAGGCTATCCCATTACCAGTAGCGGGGTCAATCCTTAGCAATTTGCCATTCAGTGAAGTTAATACCTGGCTTCGATAGGCATTTACATTCTGGTCGGCGGTAATAATACCTGTTGATATAGCTTCTAAAAACCAGGGGTTCTGGCTATCAACACCCGGAGGCTCACTGGCAAGGGCAGCATCACCTGCCGTTACTAATAAAGTACCATCTTTCCCAAAAACCACAGAGCCTACTCCATGGTTATCTACTAAAATGGGGATACCTGTGCTTATACTCTCTCCTAATAATACCTTCCGGCTACTTTCATTAACGGTATTAAATCCATCAGCCTTATTGAGCGTGTAACGGGTCAGCCTACCTATGGTAGTTTTAAAACCATCAGCATTATTAGCATCATAATCGGGAGTACCAAAATATAAAACGTGATGTCTTTTTGCGGCATAAAGGAGATAAATATAGCCATTGTTCAGAAAATCAGGGTCAAGAGCTACTCCATTCAGACCGTGGTCATTAAAATCTAAGACTTCTTCGCTAATATCAATAACCGGAACAGGATTCTTTACACCATTCTCTACCATAAATACCTTACCTGCTTTTTCCCACACATACATTCGGCCTTGAGCATCAAATGTCAAACCTACAGGAATATTCCAACCATCTGAAATTTGCTCATCAACAAAACCCGTAGGTTGAGCAAAACTCTGTCGGAAAAAGAAGGATAAGAAAAAAAGCAGGAAATAAAATGATTTTTTCATAAATGGTTGTTGTGAATGTACTTAACTTTTTCGTTCATAAATATAACGGATAAAACGCTTATTACCTTACATTAAACTTATGACTCTCATTCCACGAAAATGGTTTGATAGCTTACGAATAAAATTTCAGAATCCCGATTCTTTCCCTATAAAAACTAAATTCATAATGAATGCTTTTTAACAGAAACTATCAGTAAGAATATTCATCTGCCCTCTATTATTCAGGTCTTACTCTGTGCATCCTCCCATTTTAGCACTAAAAGTGCCTCCCGGTTGCACTTCAAAACCCGTTATTAAATCGATTGACTTCCCTGCATCATAATTCACATTCCTGTCAGACAGAATTTTCACTGAGGAGGTTATTTTATCTGAAGCCTTGTAGGTGTCCATCACATCAGTAGCACTGTTGTTAATGGTATAAGATTCCTGACAGGCTTTTCTTTTGAGTACTATCAGAAAGCCACCAAAAGGCTTCATTAACTCATTACTATTGAAGTTTGTCTGAATAGTAGTATTCGTTTCTGCCGGAACAATGTCTCTTGGCGTATTACCATCTTTCAAAGATTGTTTTGCATACTCTCCATTGGCAATAAAAGAAAGATTAAGGCTAATCGTTTTTTCGGTATTCAGCCCATTAATTCCAGATATATACCAGTTCTGTCCTTTGCGTCTTGCCATCACTACGTGTGTACCCGGAAAACCATCTATCATACGGGTTTCATCCCATGTTGTCGGGAATTCCTGAATCATTTTCTGAGCAATTGCGGGTAATCCTAAATAACTCTGCGCTCTGTCAACCAAATGGGTTTCGCCTGATTCAAAGGTATTTAACAAGGCTATCTCATGCACATCGGTAGTGTAATGCACTACACCTCGTCCTTCACCAATAATTACAGGCGTATAATCCATTGACCCTATGGCATTGCGGGTAAAAGGTAAGATAGTATGATGCACAGGGGCATTAGGTCTGTAATTATCACCGTCGAATAAATATGCCTCTGCTCCTTTTATGGCTTCTGATGTTACTAAATTCGGATAGGTTCTCTCCCACCCTTTCGGTATGATACTACCATGAAAATTTACCATTAACTGATAATCGGCAGCATCTTTCAATATATCTATGTATTGTTTGATTACCTCCTGCTTATCACTCTGAAAGAAATCTATTTTTACACCCTTTATTCCCAGGTTTTTTATTCGCTGAAACTCATTCCTTCGTATTTCTTTTATGTGCATCAGGTCTCTCGGGTGGTCGTTATAAAACTCATTGGTAGGTCCTCCTGAATTATACCAAAGCCATAATTTAACATTTTTTGTATTGGCGTAATTGATTATATCGTCAATATTTCCCCCATTCCCCATCTGATTCCATCGGAGATCGACTAAAAAATAGGGTAATTTAAAAGTTGATGTAAAGTCGATGAAATTTTTTGTTGCTGCAAAGTCAGTCGGGCTATCAAGATTAGACCACCAACTCCAGGCCGATAAGCCCGGCTTAATCCACGATATATCAGCAATAGTAGAGGGAGTACTTAAATTACTTACCAGATTCGACTCTGCAATTGTTCTGTTTTCTTTTCCTATCATTATTACCCGCCACGGCATTATCCAGGGCAGGCTCGATTTAGCAAAATTGACAAACCCGTTGCCATCGTCCTGATTAGGAACTGCCACCTTGAAAGTGCCATTGCCATAATAGGCATCTAAATGGCTTCCAAAGAAATTATCGTGCAAGTCGGCCTCTGTTAATAGAAGCCAGAATTTTGAAGTTTTAAACAAAGCAGGAAATGCCGACTGTGTAAAGATATTTTGATTCAATGGTGTACCGTTGCTAAAGAATCTTTCATAAACCGGCTGAAAAGTAGCAAATTCCTGTATCCAGGCACTCCCATCGGTAGGCAACTGAAAAGTAGTATTTTCGCCGGTTACATAATATTCTGCACCTGATGTTTCAGGGAATATATATCTGAAAGCTACCCCATCATCATACGCACGAAAAACAACATTCAGTAATTTATTATTGACCTTGAAACTGACTGTCATTTCATTGGCATGGTTTCGCAGGCTTAGTTTTTTACCTGTTGCATTCTGGTAGTTCTCATCTATACTTCTGTTGGTAATTCCTTCAAAGCTAAAATTATTCATAAAAAGCTCATCCATTCTCTGCACCCCTAAATTTGATGCATTAATTACAGGGTCAGTAGTTGAGTTTTCAATATAATCTACATAATAAATCAGGTTTTTGTCAGGCTGTTTCAACTCAACGGTTATCCTTATTTTATTGTTGGGCGAAGAAACACTCCAGCTTTGGGCTACTGTTTTGAGGTTGATAAAGACGAAGGTGCCTAATAAAAAAAATAGAAGTCGATTATTCATAAAGAAATTAAATGTTTTAACCTTTTCCCAACTATCAGACCTACATACCAGCAATGTATCTATAAAAACAGATAAAAACGCCGAGTGTATAAAGACCTACTTTGGGTTAAGAGATTAATGCGTGACAAATTCAGTAATGCTAATTTTGAGTAGTACCTCACACAAGTAAAAGAACGCTTTAAGAATTTTACCAGTTTAGCCGCAGTTAAAAAACCTTCTCTTTGGTAGCAAAACATGGGTAAAGATAAGCTAAAATTTCAGAAAGTAAGTTAAACTTTTGCAGGCTTGCACTTCTTGTAAACTAAATTATCTATCACTTTTGAGGTATAGTACGCTATTGATTGGTATATTTACACCGTTAACTCATACCAATTCTTAACCATTATGATGCTTAAAATTTCATTCAACCTCACAATTAGAAATTTATTTGTTTGTTGTTTATTGGTAAGTACTTGTTGGCAGGCTGATGCGCAAGATAAAAAAACATCAGGTAATCCGATTTTCCCGGGTTGGTATGCCGACCCTGAAGCCATCATCTTTGGTAAAAAATACTGGATATATCCAACATTCTCAGCGCCTTATGGCAAACAGGTATTTTTTGATGCCTTTTCTTCTCCTGATTTAATAAACTGGACAAAACACGAACGCATATTAGACACGGCCAGTGTAAAATGGGCCAAACTTGCCATGTGGGCACCCTCAATTATTGAAAAAGATAAAAAATATTACCTGTTCTTTGGGGCGAATGATATTCAAAGCGATAAAGAATCAGGGGGCATTGGTGTAGCCGTTGCCGATAAACCCGAAGGCCCTTATAAAGACCTTTTGGGCAAGCCTTTGATTGATAAGTTTCACAATGGTGCGCAACCTATCGATCAGTTTGTGTATAAAGACAAAGGCGAGTATTACCTGATTTATGGGGGCTGGAGACATTGCAATATTGCCCGTTTAAAGAAAGATTTTACTGGTTTTATTCCATTTGAAAATGGCAGCACTTTTAAAGAAATTACGCCTGAAAACTATGTAGAAGGGCCGTTTATGTTTGAAAAAGGGGGCAAGTATTATTTCATGTGGTCGGAAGGTGGCTGGACAGGCCCCAATTATAGTGTAGCTTATGCCATTGCTGATTCGCCTTTCGGGCCGTTTAAACGCATTGGTAAAATATTACAACAAAACCCTGAAATTGCTACAGGAGCAGGACATCATTCTGTCATTCATGACCCTAAAAGTAAGGATTGGTATATTGTGTATCATAGAAGACCTTTAGGCGAAAAAGATGGCAATTCAAGAGTAACCTGTATAGATAAAATGTATTTTGATGAGCAAGGTTTGATCAAACCTGTTGTCATTACAAATGAGGGTGTTGAAAAAAGTACTATTAAGTAATATTAAATAGCTGCATACTGGGTGAAATTAATTTCACCCACCAGAAAAGGGCTTTTAGAACGCCGGGAAGTAGATTTAGATTATGTTATCAAAAACAATTGGAAAGTAGTCTATCAATAATCAGCATAGTTTTTTAATAGTTTTTATTTATAATGATTATGAATTATTAAAAAAAACCTTCAAAAGGTGCCTTTTGTCGATTTTAATGTTTCGGGTGTGGCAAGATTATTTATATTTGTTAAAACATTTCTCAATAGTTGCGCCGCACCATTGCTCTCATATTGTTTGTTACTATCTTTTTGGGTAGTTTAGTTCCGAAAGTCAACTGGAGTCAATCCATTAAACTTCCTGAACTGATTACGCATTATTACCAGCACAAAAGAGAAGCCCCTAAAGATTTTAATATGTGGGATTTTCTGGTTATGCACTATTCGGCTAATTCTCAACACGCCAAAACCAAACATCCAAGTTTACCGTCCTTCGATATTAATGGGGTAAGCTATCTATATGTAGCTCCTGCATTTATTTCTTTTTCAAGTACCACTACTTTTTCTTTTGTCGAAAAAGAAGACCATTTCAGTTGGTTAAATAATTATTTCTTTTCTGCAGAAACCAATCTTCTCAATCCTCCCCGAGCATAAGTATTTGTAATTTTTTCAGAATTGAGGAATTCCCAATCTGTTTACCCAGATTGAGAGTTGATTATTCTATATGATACTTTTTACAACTGCTTATTCATTATTTTCATCATGTTTGATACCATTATAAAATTCAGTATCAATAATAAAATCATTATTGGTATGATGGTTCTGGCTTTGGTTGGTTGGGGCGGTTATTCGCTTACGCAATTACCTATTGATGCCATACCAGACGTAACTAATAATCAGGTGGTTATCTTATCACAAACCCCTACGCTGGCAGCCCAGGAAGTTGAGCAGTATATTACCTCACCTATCGAACAGCAAATGGCTAACCTGCAAGGTGTGGAAGAGATACGTTCCACTTCTCGTCTCGGTTTATCGGTCATTACTATTGTATTCGACGAGTTCATTCCAATACTACAAGCAAGGCAATTGGTAGCTGAACAGTTAAAGGCTACTGAGGATAAAATTCCGACCCAATTTGGTAAACCCGAATTAGCTCCGATTACTACCGGCTTAGGCGAGATTTATCAATACACTATCATTCCCAAGAAAGGTTATGAAAATAAATATTCACTGACCGACCTCCGCACCATTCAGGACTGGATTATTAAACGCCAGTTAGCAGGCGTAAAAGGGGTCATTGAAATCAGTAGTTTCGGCGGCTACGTGAAACAATACGAAGTGAGCGCCAACCCGGAGCGTTTAAGAGCCAACAATATCAGTATGGCTGAATTATATGAGGCTTTAAGTCGCAACAATGCGAATACAGGTGGAAGCTATATTGAGAAAAACAATCAGGCTTATTTTATCAGAGGAGAAGGAACAACCAAAAGCCTGTCAGATATTGAAAACATTGTTATCAAAACTGTCGGCGGCACACCTCTTTTGGTAAGAGAAGTAGCTACTGTACAGTTTGGCCATGCCAACCGATTTGGTGCCATGACACAGAATGGTAAAGGCGAAACCGTTGGTGCTGTAGTATTGATGCTGAAAGGGGCTGATTCTGAAAAAACCATTAAGGGTGTAAAAGAACGTATCGAGAGAATTCAGAAAACATTGCCGGAAGGATTGGTGATTAATGCCTTTATTGACCGTACCAAATTAATCAGCAAAGCTATTCATACCGTAGAAACCAACCTGATTGAAGGCGGACTGATTGTAGTTTTTGTGCTGGTGTTATTGATGGGGAGTATCAGAGCAGGCTTTTTAGTAGCATCGGTTATCCCGCTATCAATGCTGGCAACGCTAAGTCTGATGAATACCTTCGGTATCTCTGCCAACCTGATGAGCTTAGGGGCTATTGACTTTGGGCTTATTATCGACGGGTCTATTATAGTCGTAGAAGGCATTCTGCATTACCTGCAAGATAAAGCCCATCTACCCGAAAAAACAAAACTGACGCAAGCTGAAATGGATGGGGTTGTGTTTAAGGCTACTTCAAAAATATTAAATTCTGCCATTTTCGGGGTTATTATTATCCTCACAGTTTATCTTCCTTTATTGTCACTTTCTGGCGTTGAAGGGAAAATGTTTCAGCCAATGGCTATTACAGTGAGTCTGGCTATTGTTTCTGCTTTGGTATTGTCTTTAACCTATGTGCCTGCAGTATCGGCCTTGCTTCTGAAAGACGAAGGTAATAAACACTTTAAGTTATCGGATACCATTGTCAATACGATTTTTAATGTCTATCAACCCTTATTCAAATGGGCAATGGCTAAGAAAAAACTGGTAGCAGGCATTGCCTTTGGTTTGTTTGTGATTAGCCTGGGCATTTTTTCTATGCTGGGCGGTGAATTTATTCCGAGTTTAGAAGAAGGTGATATCGCCATTGATTTTCAGACGCCTCCGGGAACATCTCTTACCGCAACCATTGAGGCAACTACCAAAGCTCAGAACGCACTAAAAAAACATTTTCCTGAAATAGACCAGATAGTAGGCCGTATTGGTGCATCAGAAGTCCCAACCGACCCCATGCCTGTAGAAATGTCGGATCTGATGATTTCAATGAAAGAAAAATCAGAATGGGTTTCAGCAGAATCGAAAGAGGAAATGTTTGAGAAAATGGCTGACGTGATTGATAGAGAGGTACCGGGTATGAGTGTAGAGTTTACACAACCAATACAGATGCGTTTCAATGAAATGATAGCCGGTTCGAGGTCTGAAATTGTAGTAAAGATTTTTGGAAATGATTTGGAGAAACTGGCCGAAAGAGCCACCGCCTGTGCCAAGATAATAGAAAGAATTGAGGGTGTAGCCAGTATAAAAATAGAACGATTGGTAGGCTTACCCCAGATTTCGGTAGTGTATAATCGTGAAAAATTAGCCCAGTATGGTTTGCATATCGAAGACCTGAACCTGATTCTGAAAACAGCATTTGCCGGAGAAAAAACCGGAACTGTATTTGAAGAAGAAAAACGCTTTGATATGATATTGCGGCTTGACTCTCTATATAGGAACGACATTGAAGGGATAAAAGCTCTTTATGTAAAATTAAACAATGGCTCTTATATTAATTTTGAAGAAGTAGCAGAAATAGCTTATATAGCAGCTCCGGCACAAATCTCACATGAAAATACCCGTCGGCGCATTACCATTGGCATAAGCCCTCAGAACCGTGACGTAGAGAGTCTGGTACAGGAGATTCAGGAAAAATTAGATGTACAAATTAAATTACCTGCCGGGTATTATATTGTCTATGGAGGTGCATTTGAAAACCTGCAAAAAGCCAAAGACCGCCTGAGTATTGCCGTACCTATTGCCCTGCTGCTCATTTTTATGCTTCTCTATTTTACTTTCCATTCATTCAGACAGGCGTTCATGATTTTTACAGCCATTCCATTATCTGCCATTGGCGGTATTGTAGCCCTATGGATTCGGGATATGCCATTCAGTATTTCGGCAGGTGTGGGATTCATTGCTTTATTTGGTGTGGCAGTTCTTAATGGTATCGTACTGATAAGTCATCTGAATCAATTAGAAGAGGAAGGGCATCTGGATATTTACAAACGGACTTTTCAAGGGGTTAAGAATCGTTTTCGCCCTGTACTGATGACTGCCTCTGTGGCATCATTAGGTTTTTTGCCAATGGCTATTTCAAACTCAGCAGGTGCCGAAGTACAAAAGCCTTTAGCAACGGTTGTTATTGGGGGTCTGATTTCGGCCACGCTACTTACACTCGTTATATTGCCTGTTATCTACACCTTATTCAATAAAAACAAAGTTCAATGAAAACTTATCAACTAGAATATCATCGTTTAATAGCAATACTCTTCCTGTTTTTAAGTAAGGGAGTCTGGGCTCAGACACTTACCTTACAACAAAGTATTGAATTAGCCTCTAAGAACAATTATCTGCTTAAAATCAGTAGCCTTGAAACCGAAAGCGAACAATTATTAATAAAGACGACAAAAGAACTGGCCAAGACTAATCTGGATATACAGTTAGGTCGTACACAAGCTGCCTATACCAATGATTATACCCTTGGTCTGGTGCAACAGTTTTCTCACCCTAAGCTCTATCAGGCACAGGCTGACTTACAAAAAAGTCGTGTAGTAGCCAGTCAGAGAAATGAAGTACTACAAAAAAATGAGTTGACAGGGAATATCAAGCAGGTGTACTATCAGTTGTTTTATTATCAGCAGCTAAGGGAGATATTATCCCAACAAGATAGTATTTACCGCAGCACCTTACAGATTGCATTAGCCAGACACAAAACAGGAGAAACTAATTCATTAGAAAAAATCAGCGCAGAAATACGCTTGCAGGAAATAAACAATAGATTAAGTGTTTTAGCAAAAGATGAAGAATCAGCGTATCAGCACTTTAAACTTCTGCTGAACAACTCGCAGGATTTTAAACTTGATTTTAACATTCCTCTAAGAAGAGACACTTCTGCTATTACAAATACTTTGTCTTTAACTAACAACCCTCTTCTCTCTGTATTTGAGCAGCAAACTATCATCAGTCAGCAACAAATCCATGTAGAAAAACAAAAATTAAAACCTGACTTCAGACTGGGAATAATAAACCAGAGTATTGAGCATAACTTCAATCAGATGGTTCTTTCGGCAGGCATTGGTTTACCTATTTTTACACAGGCACAGAAAGCAAGAGTAGAAGTAGCTAAAGTGAACGAAAGAATAGCTGACTCAAACCGGAAACAGATTGAATTACGACTGAACACGCAACTGAACATGCTGAAAATGGCCTACCAGAAGCACCGTAACTCGCTCCGGTACTATGAAAATTTTGCGCTCCCGCAAGCCGACCTGATGATGAAGAATGCGATAAAAAGTTACCAGAGCGGTGAGATTGAATACGTAGAATTGATACAAATAAATCAGCAGGTATGGCAACTCAAGGATAGTTATTTCTCAACAGTTTTAGATTTTAACCAGACCATCATTCAGATAGAAACACTTTTAGGTATCGAATAAATGAACATTATCATGAAAAAATATTTTTTTGTAACTCTCCTGTTTGTGTCAGGTCTTACTTCCTGTTCGAAGAAGCCAGACACACCTGCATTAAGTGCTGATACAACTACTGCCCCACTACAATCGGAACAGATAAAAATAACTGCCGAGCAGTTTAAAAACCTTAATCTGAGTTTAGGCAATTTCAGCGAGACTGCGATAAGCGATGAAATAAAAACTACAGGCGTAGTAGAGGTTCTACCCGAGAATCTTGCTTTTATCAGTATTCCTACCACGGGCTTTATTAAAACCATCTTTGCTAATACAACATTGCCAGGACAATTTGTTACCAAAGGCATGGTTTTAGCTACGGTAGAATCTATTGAGTTTATTCAGATGCAACAGGATTATTTTCAGGCAGTGGCTCATTCAGCTTTCCTTGAAAAAGAATTAGAGCGCCAGCAGACCCTCAATTCAGAAGACATAGGCATAAAGAAAAAATTACAACAGGCTGAGGCCGAATTTAACAGCAATCTGGCACTGATAAAAGCGCTGGAAGCCAAACTTAAATTATTAGGTATTAATGCTGCTACCTTGAAAAAAGGAGATATTTCGTCGATAATTAAGGTTACTGCGCCCATTAGTGGCTATGTGAAAGCAGTTCATATTAACACGGGTAAAGCCATTACACCCAATGATGTACTGTTCGAACTCATCAACAAAGATGATTTACACATAGAATTGAAAGTATTAGAAAAAGATGCTCATAAAATTCAGAAAGGGCAGAAAGTACTCATAGATGATAAACGATTAGGAGAAAATGTAATGGCCACCGTATTTGTGGTAGCAAAAGTATTTGATAATGAAACAAAGGCAATGACCATTCATGTACACCTCGATAATCACCAACAAGAACAAAAACTTATTCCGGGAATGTTCGTCAATGCCAAAGTGCTGACAGGCACACATATGGCTAAAACATTGCCTGAAAGTGCTATATTAAGAAAACCCGAAGGGAATTTTATTATAGAATTAGAAAAACAAAATAGCAAAGAGGTAGTTTTCAGAATAATACCTGTTAAATTGGGCGCAATTCAAGGACAGCATGTGGAGGTACATTTATCAGAGGGTTTAAGTAATTCAGCTTCGATAGTAACCGACAAAGGGCATTTTTTATCAGACATGGGCGGAACTGTTGAAGATTAAAATTTTGTTCAGATTTTAGGTTAAAATACTCAATAAGCAATTTATGGTTCTAAGCGTTGAACATACCCTACATTATAAATATTCTCAAGCTGTATTTCTGACACCTCATTATATTTATCTTTCACCAAAGGCTTCTCCTCATCAGGAGATAAACGATTTTGAACTTGAAATTAATCCGGTAGCAGATATTCTTTATAAAAATATTGATGTAGAAGGCAATGCGCAATACATTGCCTATATTAACTCCTCTTGCGAAGAGCTGACGTTTAAGGCATCTTTTGAGATAGAATCATCGCCAACTAAGCCGTATCATTTTATTTATTTTCCGTTCAGCGCCGAGAAACTGCCTTTTCATTATCCTGAAAAAGAGGCGTTATTACTTCATCCCTATCTGAATCTGACAGGGGTAACTACGCTTATTCATCAATTTGCCCGCCAACTGGCAGCAGAAGCCAACTGGAAAACAACCGATTTTCTGGCACGTATCTCAAAATATATCAAAGAAAGTTTCAGCTATGAAAAGCGTCTGGAAGGCCCGGCCAATGTTGCTGAAAAAACACTGCTAAGCAGAAGAGGTACCTGTCGGGACTATGCCGTATTGATGATTGCCAGTTGTAAAGCATTGGGTATTGCCGCCCGATTTGCGAGTGGTTACTGCTATGGCAGCCAGTTACAAGCACACGAATTACATGCCTGGGTAGAAGTATATTTACCCGGCGCAGGTTGGAGGGGTTTTGACCCTACAGAGGGGAAAATTGTAGATGACCATTATATTACCTTAGCCTCTTCGGCACAGCCCGAATTAATTAATCCTATTACCGGAGGATTCAGAGGGAGTGCCAAATCTGAATTAAATGCTTATGTGAATATCAAACGCCTTTGATATTTTATTTGCTACCTATAGATTTTAATCAGCCTGAAAAGAAAAGGATAGAAAAAACACAGTTTTTTTTTATCTTTGTCGGTGATTAACCTTAATCAATAGGCATATTAGTTCAGGATTACCCTCAATTAATGTACTAAACCTAATTCCTAAAATTCCCAAAACACATTCAAAGTGACCCTTATTAAATCTATTTCTGGTATCCGCGGAACTATTGGCGGCAAAAGTGGTGATGCCTTAACTCCGTTAGATATTGTAAAGTTTGCTGCTGCTTATGGGGCCTGGCTCAAGAAAAAAAATCCGGATGCCACCCTTAAAGTAGTTCTTGGAAGAGACGCACGCCTGTCAGGTAAAATGGTTTCAGACCTTGTTTGCTCTACCTTAGTGGGTATGGGTTTTCATGTAATTGATTTGGGACTTTCTACTACACCTACCGTTGAAATAGCTGTTCCTTTAGAAAAAGCTATCGGCGGTATTATTCTTACAGCCAGCCATAATCCTATTCAATGGAATGCGCTGAAATTGCTCAACGAAAAAGGTGAGTTTATTTCAGCAAATGATGGAGCCGAATTGCTTGAAATTGCAGAGAAAGAATCTTTCGAATTCTGCGATGTAAAACATTTAGGCAAAGTAACCTACGATGATACTTATCTAAAAAAACATATCGACCTGATTTTAGCATTACCGCTGGTAGATAAAAAGGCCATCGAAAAAGCTGATTTTAAAGTAGTGGTTGATGCTGTTAATTCAACAGGTGGAACAGCAGTACCTTTGTTATTAGAGGCTTTAGGTGTTACACAAATTAAAAAAATCAATTGCGACCCTACGGGTATCTTTGCTCATAATCCTGAGCCGTTGCCTGAAAACCTGCGGGAAATTTCATCTGAAACGCGCAAAGGTAATTATGATTTAGGAATTGTGGTGGATCCTGATGTTGACAGGCTGGCCTTTATTTGTGAAGATGGTGAGCCATTTGGCGAAGAATATACCCTTGTAGCAGTAGCTGACTATATTTTATCGAATACAAAAAAGAAAAAAGGATTAAAAACAGTCTCGAATCTTTCTTCTACACTTGCCCTGAAAGATGTTACCGTAAAAGCAGGTGGCGAACACGCATCAGCAGCCGTTGGTGAAGTAAATGTAGTAGTGAAGATGAAAGAAACCGATGCTATTATTGGTGGTGAAGGAAATGGAGGAATTATCTATCCTGAATTACATTATGGCAGAGATGCCTTGGTAGGTATTGCTTTATTCCTGACTCAGTTGGCTAAGTTTGGAAAACCGGTGGGCTTTTTAAGAAAAACCTACCCTAATTACCACATTGCTAAAAAGAAAATAGAGCTTACCCCCGAAATTAATGTAGATGAGATTTTGGAAGATATTAAAGCAAAATATGAGCGTTATCCGATAAATACAGAAGATGGCGTGAAGATTAATTTCGAGAAAGAATGGGTGCACTTGCGTAAATCTAATACTGAACCCATCATCCGTATTTATGCTGAATCAGAGTTTGAAACCACGGCTTCTAATCTTGCAGACAAAATAATAAGAGATATTAAGGAATTAATTTCTCAAAGAGTTTAATGATAAATCGTGGCATTTAGAGGGTTTTTTAGCCCTTGTGTCACGATTTTAATCGTTTTTTAACCTATGCTTTTAGTTTTTTCACTAATTTTGAGGTGCGTCCTAATGAGTACTCCTCCTGCTTTTTACAACCATCTATAGTCTGCTTAACAACTCTTTGGCTTTTGGCATTAATTTTGTGCCAGTAGCTTTAAGCGGCATTTTAACTCGTTACACTGCTTTATAAATAAGACTCATGCCTTTGCCAACAAAGGGTGTTTTATCTTTGTAATTATTTATTAAAAATATGAATAATACAAGAAACAGACGGCACATATTTTTTCGCAAATATTGCACAAAATCGATACTTAACTAAACCATGAATTGCAACCCATAAACAATTAATGATACCATTAGAAAATAAAATTCATTTTATCATAACATTTGTATAATTTTTTCATTATTACCTAAGTCAGTAAATTATAAATTTTAAAAGATTATTCGTTTTTATTACAATTGTACTTTAACCGAATACAAATTAAATTAAGGCATTCGCTAAAGCCTTTATCCAGAAAAATTCGTGCAATTAAAATTTTACAAGTTATTATTGTCATGTCAGGAAAAAAAACAGCCCTCTCGCTCATTACGTGCCTCCTTGCTCTTTCCGTTTTTCTACAAACGAATGCCCAGAATTCAGCCACTGCCATAGAGTGGCAAAGATGCTATGGCTGGAACAGTTGGTATGGTGATGAAGGGTTAAGAATAAACCCTTCTCAGGATGGAAACTATATAACTACAGGCAAAAAAACGCTCAATGGTTATGAAACAATCGTAGCTTCAAAAGTAAATGCAAAAGGTGAACTTCTTTGGGAAACCATTATTTTTGATGACAAAGCCTATACAGGGTTCAGAGGTGTAGAAACTATTCAGAACTCTGATGGTGGCTATATTCTGATAGCCAAAGTAATTAGTGTACAGAAACTTAGTTTTGTTAGTACCGACGGGCGAAATATAGAGTATAATACCGATCCTAAAGGATATTATGATATATTAATCACCAAATTAAATGCCCAGGGACAACGCCAGTGGTTTAAATTAATAGGAGGTTCAGGCGAAGATATGCCTGTCAGGGTTCTTCTTACTTCCGATAATAATATTATGCTGCTCGGTTATACTACTTCGGCCGATTACGATATCAGTGACTCAGGGAAAAATACTTCTTCTTATAACCGTGATATCTGGGTAGCCAAAATCAGTCAGACGGGTAACATTATGGCTAAAAAATGTTTTGGAGGCAATAATGATGACCTTGCATTTGATATGAAAAAATCATCAGATGGTAATTATGTAATAGTAGGTAGTACCAACTCTGACGACGGGCAGTTAGGTACCAATAAGGGAGCGAAAGATATATTTGCTATTAAAATCAATGAATCTCTTAATAGTATCTGGGAAAAAACCTATGGCGGAAATCAGAACGATGAAGCCCGTAGTGTGGTAGCAATGCCTAACGGAGAACTTATTGTGGGTATTGTTTCTAACTCGCTCACAGATGACTTCTTTAAAGATCCTACTAACGATTTTCCGAACAATTATCAGGAGAATGTCTGGTTATTCAAGCTGAATTCCGGTGGTGATTTCGTCTCTTCTAAAATATTTGGTGGTTCAGGAAGAGATTTTATCAATGATTTGATTCTGACCCGTGATGGTAATTGTGCCTTTATAGGTTCTACTACTTCTAACAACGGAAGTATTACCGATAGAAACAGGATACCCAGCAACAACAATGATAAATTTGATGTGTTTCTGATGAAAACAACTACCAATCTTGACCCTATATGGCAAAAAACTATGGGTGGTTCAGAAGATGATGAAGGGAATGGTTTAGTAGAAACACCAGATGAAACATTGATTACCATAGGCACTACAAAATCTTTTAATGGAGATGTGGTGGGCAACCATGATAACTCGCAAGACCCTCGTGATATATGGTTAGTGAAATTAAATTATGCCTGCCAATCAGATGTAGTAACCAGTATTGATTTGGTAGCTACTAATACCGATGTACTTGCCTCAGAAAGTATCAACAGTTCAGACAGAATTACCCAACACTCTTCTGTGCGGTATTCTGCCAACAAAAACATTGACCTTACCGAAGGGTTTAACATTGAACTTGGCAGTGTATTAGAAGTTAATCTGATGGGTTGTACCAATGGTACAGCAGGTATCAGTAGCTTGCCTATTCAGGTACAAACTAACAACGCATGTAGAGAAGGAGGAATGAAATTTACTTTCTTCCCTCGTACACCTGATACTGATTTGTCGCAATACCGCATATCAATCCAGAATCTTGAACCATCTATTGAGTTTAAATTTTCAGGAAATGCACTGATTACCAAAAACAATTCACCTGATAATCACAATGCTTATTATCTGCTAACTGTTTCCCGAACTGGTTTTAGAGATTTTGTAGTGCAGGGATATACCAGTACTTGCGACCATGACGATGCTCCGCTCAACTGCCCTGAAAATACAGATACGGTTATATTAGATAAACAATATTATAATGAAGGGGACACTTTTACTGCTACCTGGACTGGCGAGTTGATTCCTGACCAGACGTTAGAGTGGTATAACGAAAATGTAACCTTAATATCGAAAAATGGCAAAACTATGGTAGGCAGAATCAATTCTTTCCCGGCGCACATTCAGGCGCAACCGGGGGTATTTGCTCACTATCGTCCATGTCATGGAGCCGTAAGAGTTGAGTTCAGAAAAGTTGAATAAAACCTATATTCACGGGGGTTGAAGAAACCCGAAAAACAAAGCATATAAAATCCTCACTTACAGTTAGTTAAGTAAGGATTTTTTATTTTAGTTTTTCCTCATTATTTTTGCAATTTAGATACCTAAACACGAAGAATTGTTGAAATGCGAATTTTGAGTTTAATTGCTATTTTATTAATCATAACATCTACCTGTTTTAGTCAAATACAAATTAGTTTCCCTAAAGACAGAAGTGTTTTTCAAAGAAACAACCAGAATACTTCTGTAGTAAATATTTCAGGGAATTTTGATGGTGAGTTGGATAAAGTTGAAGCAAGATTAGTACCAGTTAAAGCCAATCAGGGGGTTTTAACTAATTGGGTAACCATTGCAACCAAACCTGAAGGCGGATATTTTGTCGGAACGCTTCAAGGGCAGGGAGGCTGGTACACCCTACAGGTAAGAGGTTGGTTGAATGAAAGTATTGTAGCTCAGGGTTTAGTAAGCAGAGTGGGCATCGGAGAAGTTTTTGTAGTGGCAGGACAATCAAATGCAGAAGGCGTATTAGACTATGGGGCAAAACCATCGCTCGATGACCGGGTGAATTGCTTTAATTACAGAGTACAAGATAACCTATGGGATTATCCCTATTTCAGCAGTTTTTCTCATATTGAAACCAATACAATGGTTGGCCCTAAAGGACAGGGTTCGTGGTGCTGGGGAGAATTAGGCGATTATTTAGCCCAACGCCTCAATGTGCCTATTTTATTTTTAAATGCTGCTTATGGCGGTAGTTCTTCTGAAAACTGGTACAGTAGCGCGCTTGGCAAACCTACCAAGAACGCCTTCCATTTACCTTATATTGGTGGGGCTCCGTATTCCAGTCTTAGAATATCATTGCAATTTTATGCTTCTTATTTAGGTATCCGTGCTGTTTTATGGGAACAGGGTGAAGATGACTCTGAAACAACAGAAGACAATTATTATAACAATATAAAAACTGTTATAGAAAGAAGCCGTATCGATGCCAATAAAAACCTTTCTTGGGTGATAAGCCGGACTTCTCTTAACGATTTTGCAGCAGTGCACGTCAACCACGGAGTTATCAGGGCTCAGAACAGGATTATCAGCAATATCGCCAATGTATATGAAGGCCCTTATACCGATTCCATTCAGATACCCCGTGTAGAAGGAGTTCACTTTAAGAACCTCGGTGGCAATAATGATGGTATTTCTGCTTTAGCTAAAGCCTGGAACACAAAATTAAACGATAGTTTTTTCGATAAGTCTATTCCTTTTCTTTCTTCATCGCTTATTACCTTACAGGCAAGTTGCCAGTTCTCAGAAACAGCTAAATTAAGCCTGCCAAGTAATTTTGAATCTCAGCGTTGGTCTGATAACTCAACGGGGGCTTCTCTTACAGCTGATAACGGTAGTTTTAGTGTTGTGGCTCGTGATAATCATGGGAATTATTACTTTTCAAATACAGTCAACGTTAAAGGGCTTGCACCTTCAATCGTTCCTTTTGCTACTACTAAACGAAATCCGAATTTTTGTGAGGGTTCTAATACTGAATTGATAACCAATGATACGCACTATTCCCGTTTCCGTTGGAATACAGGCGAAACCAATAAATCAATCACTATTAATACTTCGGGCATATTTACCGTAAGAGGTATTAATTCGTTAGACTGTTTTTCTCCACCTTCCAACGAGGTTATTACAAGGGTGCTGGCGCTTCCGCCTAAACCAAATATCATTATGAGTAGTGGCCCGACTGCATGCGAAGGGGCTACTATTACACTATACGCTTCAGGATTCGGAAAAAGTTTCTGGAGTACCAATGACAGCACCGGAAGCCTTATGTTTACTAAGCCCGGAGATTATAGTGTTTCAGTAAAGGTTCGGGACGAAAATGGCTGCGTATCTGTTAATTCTGATGTAGCTAAAATCAGTATTAAACCTCGCCCAGAACAACCTACTATTGCTCAGATTGGTGCTTTTAGTCTGGAAGCAGAACAAATGACTGAAAAAATTGATGCGTATGAGTGGAGAAAAGATGATGCGTTTCTGACTACGAGAGCCTCCATTATTAAATCTGCCAAACCGGGCTTTTTTACAGCTACTGCTGTCAAAAATTACCAGCTTGCTACTAATCAGATACTCGGTTGCCGCTCAATTCCTTCAAAAGCATTTTCATTTATACCCAACACTGAAATCAAGAATCTGGTTGTCTATCCAAATCCGGTAACTGATGGGGTAGTTTATCTTGAAGCCCGAGAAGACCTGAGTGATTTGATATTCACTGTTTATAATACAAGCGGGAAGTTTGTTTATTCTACACTTGTGCCTTCGCTTACCGAACGCAGAGAAATAAACCTGTCTTTTTTACAAGACGGTAAATACATAATCCGATTGCAGAACAGCAAATTTTCGGAGTCGAAAAGTATCTGGATTGAGAGGTAGTTTATTCGCCTACCTCTAACGATTTACTGAAAATAGGTTCCATCCAATCTGTTGAGAGCTTCTGCACGGAAGCATTCAGCAGAGCATTCCACTGATACGAAATCTGCTCAAGGTCTTGTTTTTCGTAACGGTGTTCTACCATGTTGAAGCTATTTTTTTCGCAAAGAATCACATCAATCGGAAAATCTACGTCATTGGCACTCACACGTGTAGAGTCGAAAGCTAAAAAACCCAGTTTCAGCACTTCCTGTAATGAAGTATTGTATTTAAGATTCCGGTAAAGTATGGGCTTCCCATAGTTTGACTGCCCTATTATAATAAAAGGAGAACCCTCTGTAACCTCTATCCAGTTGCCTTCCGGATAAAGCATATATAATTTGTGTTCGTCGTCATTTTCAAGCTGCCCTCCTATCAGAGCCGACAGGTTAAAGGCCAATCCTGCTTCTTTTAAAGAGAATTTATCTTCACTTGCCACCCTCTTCACCTGGTCGCCAAAAGCATTCACAGCCTTATACATTTTATCAAACTTGTGGTCTTGCTGTTCTAATACCTCTTTAAAATAAGTAATCGCCTTATCACGAACCGAGCGCAGGCCGGCCGTCATAATAAACATCGAATGATTATTTGATTGGTGAATAAACACTTTTTTATTCGTAGAAACCTCACTACCGGACGTGATACGGGTATCAGCAATGGCAACAAGCCCTTTGGCTACTTTTACTCCAAGACAGAAAGTCATATCATAATGTTGAGCGGATCGCCGCTTCGATTATTAGCAATGAAAGCAGCATTCATTACCGGTGTACAAAAAAACAAAAACAAAATTATAAAAACCTACTTTAGTAATTACTATAAACTAATATTTTAATTTATTGTTCAATTGGTTTCAAACCAAAATAGGTCTCGAAAATAGTTTTTGCTACATTATTATTTTTAATCTGAAATTCGTCTAAATAGGGGTGCAATGCCTTTTCAAAAATATCTTCTACCTCAGTAAACTCTATTTCATGACGTAATTTACTTAATGATTTTTCAGCCGGATTTGAATATCCCTCAGTCATTTTATGGCCGGAAATCTCGTATAAAGAGAGTTCAGCCTGACGAATACAATAGAAAACAGAACGAGGGAAACTCTTATCTAAAATCAGAAACTCAACTATATGTGACGGATTAATAACACGATGCTCCTGACGATACATATTAAATGCGCCTACCGATTTCAATACAGATGTCCAGATTAGCAATTCCTGAGGCGAACCAAAGGCTTCATCATCGGGCAATAGCGTAAAATAACGCACATCTAAAAAACGGGAGGTTTTATCGGCACGTTCCAAGAACCTTCCCATACGCCCGAAATGGAATGCTTCATTACGGGTTACGGTTGAATCAACAATTCCCCAGAAAAGCTGGCATCCATCTTTTATTTCAGTAAAAAATTGTTGCAGTTGCTCTACATCCCAGTTTTTTGCTGACTGTGTTTCCTTAATTTTCAGGTAAAAAATATTAATGTGTTCCCACATTTCTTTGGTAATACTCTCACGTATGGTTCGGGCATTCTCACGGGCAGCAGCCAGACAACTGTAAATAGAGTTAGGATTGCGTTTATCAAAAGTCATATAGTCAATCACGTTGTTCCGGTTGGCTCGACTATGAAACTCAAAAAAACCATAATTATCAGCAGTAGCAATCAATAAAGGCTCCCATTGTTCGGTTAAAATACCTGGTGCGTCAAGAGCAAGATTCAGGTTTACACTTACAAAACGGGAATAGTTTTCTGCTCGCTCTATATAGCGATTTATCCAATAAATTGAATTGGCAACACGACTCAACATAATATTCTTTGGTTTTTTTGATGACAACCAAAGATAGTAAACGAAATCTGAAATACAAGCAAAATATTATGAAGATTCCTTTTCACTATATAGGTTATAGAACAGAAACAAAAAATCACTACTTATAGGTATTTCATTGTATTCACAACTATATTAGCTTTGTAACGAAACGACGTTGAACTGGCTAATCTCAGGAGATTCTTAAACCCTTTTTATCCACTTCTATTGACTTATTATTTATTCTTTTATGCAAAAAATCAGAGTTTTAATTGCTGATGACCATGTGATTGTAGCCGAGAGTTTAGGCTTTTTGATTGGCACTATGGCCGGAATTGAAGTGGTAGGAATAAAAAACAGCGGCTGGCAGGTATTGGCTTTTTTAGAAAATACCGAAACAGATGTTATCCTGATTGACTATCATATGCCATTAATGAACGGTATTGAAACTACTATCAGGATTCGGGAGAAGTACCCATCTATACGTATTATGCTTCTGACTATGTCTGAAGAGCCTGCTATTATCAAAGAAGCTCTAATAGCCGGAGCTTCGGGGTATATTGTGAAGAAAATTGAAAAAGCCGAATTAGAAAATGCGATTAAAACTGTAGCAAGCGGAAAAAAATACCTGAGCGATGAAGCCGTAATGCGATTGGCCGAAATACCTAACCTGAATACTCCAAGCGGCAATGAGGAATTAGGCGAAACCATACCTATTACACCAAGAGAAATTGAAATTCTAAAACTGATAGTACAGGAGTTTTCAAATACAGAAATAGCCCAGAAGATATTTATCAGCCCCACAACAGTAGAAACCCACAGACGGAATCTGATGAAGAAATTGGGCGTTAATTCAGCACTTGGGCTCTATAAATATGCCAGAAAGCATGGCCTGATTGATTAACAATCAAGCTATAAAAGGTACTGTAACTTTGATTATCGTACTTTTATTGGCAATTGAATTAAAACTGATAGAGGCGGCTAATGCTTCTACCCTATTCTTTATATTTTTAATTCCTTTTCCATTATTTGCTGAATTTATGTCAGCACCTCTTCCATTATCTTTTACTGTTACATACCAATTTTCACTACTCTGCTCAAACCTGATTTCGGCCTGAGTAGCCTGTGCGTGTTTGAGTATATTATTGATTAACTCCATACAAATACTATAAAGTTCTAATGCTGTTTTCTGGTCATTAATTATAACATCTTTCTCTATCACTAATGCTATTTTTAGTTTTCCGCTCTGATTAATATCTGATGTTAGTTTATGTAATGCCCCAAACAGACCTTTTTGTTCAAAATCATCAGGCAATAAATTGTGTGAAATCAACCTCACTTCTTCATATGCATTATTCATCATATTCAGAATATTAGTATAGACTTTTTTCTCTTCTGAGGTCAGATTTTCTCTATCAATTGCCTGCAACATCCATCTGATTCCCGACAGTGTGCTTCCCAGGTTATCGTGCAATTCTGAGGCAACTCTTTTCCTTTCTAAAGTCTGCCCTTTTACCAAAGCCGCTGAAATCTCCTGATTTTTTTGTGTAAGTTCGTTATTAGCCTGTATCAATTCTGAGGTTCGTTCTTCTACTTTTCTTTCAAGCGTTTTATTCAGTTCTTCTACTTCTGTTTTTACCAATAATATCTCCTCTTTCTGATTTTCAATCAGCTGATTTTTATCTTTTAACAAACGGTTATTCCACCAGAAAAAAACAACGAAAATCAATACGCCTATTACCCCTATAATCAATCCTTTTTTTATGAGGGTTTCTCTTATCAAATCCTGATTCAATAGTGCATTATTCTCTTTCAGTTGCATATTATCATACTCAAACCGCATACTTTCTAACTGTTTCTCATATTCCTGTTTTTTAGAATCTTCCGCAAGCCGTATATATTCTTCATGATAATATAATGCCTTTTGATAATTACCTAACTCCTTATGAATTACATATAATCGTTCATAGAGCGGCAGTTTATTATATTCTCTTATATCCGAAAACTGTTTGAAAGGTTTTTCGGCATAATATAAAGCCTGCTTAAAGTCTCCTTTGCCGGAATAGATACGAGCCAGGGCCTCATATCCCATTACCCAGTCATATTCAACCATTCCCTCTATCGTTTCATTTAATTTCATTCCGATAGTTGCATAGGCTAATGCCTTATCATATTCTTTTTTTTCGATATACGTATTGGCAATGCTCCAGGTGCAATAATTTTCCATTATCTGAATCCCATTCTTTCTTGCATACACCAAACATTGTTGAAAATAAGCCAATGCCTTTTCATAATCTTTTCTCATATAATAACTTCGCCCTATATCATTCAAACAATTGGCATAGCCTTTTTTATAGTTGATTTTCAGGAAATAAGGCATTGCCTTGTTATAATGTTTTTCTGCCAAATCATATTTTTTCAGTTCAAAATACGCATGAGCAATCTGGCGATTGTTAGAAGCAATCAAAGTATCTGACTTAATTTGTTCTGATAATTTCAGGCTTTTAAAGAAATATTCAGAACTCTCAAAATCTTTTCCGAGCATTAAATAAGAATAACCCAACTGATGATTTGCTCTGGCAATACTGAGTATATGATTTAATCTTTCACCGATTTTTAATGCCTGTTCTGAATAAAAAACACTTGAATCAGGTTTAGAAAAAGCCATACGAAAGGCCAATGCGCATAGTACTTTCACTCTCAATGTATCGTTGCTGAAAGAAGTTCGTTCTGGTGGAAGTTTCGCTAAGATAGCTTTCAGGCTATCTACTCTTTGATTAATAACCTGCTGCCCGTAAGCACTTATTGAAAAGAATAATAAAAGATAACAAACAGTATATTTTCTCATAATAGGTTTAAAAAAGAGCAGCGTAATTGCAGAAATACTAAACTGATTGGTTCTTTAAAATCAGGTACTGATATTCAGCTATTATAGGTCAACGTACTATAAGTCTCCCATAAAGACTCCGGCACTAATATAATAATTTTAGAGCCTTTCCCTGCTTCGCTACTAATAGCAAGTTTAGCGTTTATACGTTCTACTCTGTTTTTGATATTTCTGATGCCTTTTCCGGTATGATTCAAACTATTGCTGAATCCACTTCCGTTATCTTCTATACTCACTTGCAAATCTCCGTTTTTCTGCTCTTTAATAGTTAAAAGTACACGGGTAGCATTGGCATGTTTAATAATATTATTAATAGCCTCAAAACAGCAGATATAGAGTTCGAGTGCTACATCTTGTCTGATTATTTTGTGCAACTGCGAAGTATCAAGACTGAATGGTGTTTTCGACTGATTGGATGAAGTGATATTCAAATCTGTTAAGAATTTCTCCAGAGCGCCTATCAATCCTTGTTCTTCAAATTCAGCAGGCAACATATTATGCGAAATCAGCCGGACTTCTCCATAAGCCTTGTGCATATTTTTTAAAATGCCATCATATATATTTTTCTCCTGCTCCGATAAATTATCTCTATCCAAAGCTTCAAAACGCCACTTTAATGCTGACAGTGTACCTGCAATATTATCATGCAATTCAGAGGCTACTCTTTCCCGTTCCATTGTCTGTCCTTTTAATAGTGCCTCTTTTATTTCGTTATTTTTCCTTTTTAGTTCTTTGTTAGCAACAGTCAACTCAGCCGTTCTTTCTTCTACTTTCTGCTCTAACGACTCATTCAATTGTTCAATATCTTTTTTCTGCTTTTCAATTAATTTATTTTTGTTTGAGAGTGCCTGGTAATAAACAGCAATAATAATGATGAGTAGCAGTAAGGCTATTATGCCTCCCGTCATTATCTCCACATTATTTTGTCTTTCTTTTATATCCAGATTTAGCGCATCTATTTTTTCATTACTTTTTCCATTTTCATAATCAAGCCTTACAAGACGTAAAATCTGGGCATTTTTAGAAGAGTCTTCTCTTAGTCTGATTTTCGTATAGTCTTTGTAATATTGATAAGATAATTTTTCATTGCCTAACTTTTCATAAACATCAGACAATGTTTTTGCCACCTCTCCATTCATTTCGGCATTGGTTAGTGCCATGTTATTATGAGCCAGAAGGGCATATTTGAGTGCCTCCTTAGGGTTGTTCTGCAACAAATAAACCCTTGCTATCTCATTGCCTACAAAAGCAATTCTATCATGGTAATGGTCTTCTATCGTAATAGCTTTTTTAAACCGTTTTAAGGCATCATCATAATTCTTTAATTCAACCTGAATCTTTCCGGTATTAATCAGAGCCGCTGTTTGTACTTTAGGGCTATTTACTTTCTTGTTAAGCGTATCGCACATCTGATAATAACGCAAGGCATTCTTGTAGTCTTTTTTATCAAAATACACTCCGGCAATAGCATTCAGGCTTAACAGGTAGGTCTCCGGACTCTCGGCTGTTTTAGCCAAAGCAGAATATCTCTCATAATGAGACAGGGCTTTGGCATAATCTTGCATTTTAAGATAAGCTCCGGCTATATTAAGTTCCAGTATTCTTAGTTCGTTGGCTGCTTTGAGTTGTTCTGCTATTACGTAGGCTTTAAAAAAATATTCTATTGACTTTGCAGGTAAAAACTGAGCAGAATAGTATCTACCCAACTGAATATATGTTTTTAACAAGCCTCTTTTATAGTTGGCCTTCATTGAGACAAGCAAAGCATTCTGCAGATAATAAATAGCTGAATCGTTTTTAATTCTGATAAACTCTTTGCCTAATTCGTTATATATATCTACCAGCGTAGTGTCGGCAATGACAGAGTTGCTTTGAGTAGCTATTTTCAAACGCAAGCTATCAATACGGGTTTGAGGCTGCGCAGATAGGTCAAAAACAAGCAAAAAAAAGAGTATAGGCAATAGATAATTTTTCATTTACTCTGAAAACTGAAGGTTCGGCTCCGAAAAATACTTATTTTTATCTGATAATTTATTAATCGTTTTATTAAAAATACTGTCCTGACAGTAGAGAATATACTGTCAATGAAGTATTGAACAATTTGGTGGGTTCTATGACCTTTGTGTCATCGCCCTGAGCTTCCAAAATGGGTCTTGCTATGACACCAAAAATCAAAATTTTTCTTGCAGATAGCTATTCCTTATTTCTGGAAGGGCTATCTATTATTCTTGCCTCATCAGAAAAATTTGAAATAACCGGTATTGCTCAAAATCAACAAGAACTACTGACCGGACTAAAAAACAATACACCAGATATATTGTTGATTGATTTTAACTTGTTTTTTCAGGGGAATGTGCCATTTGTCCAGCATTTAAAGAAAGTTTACACCAATAAAGTGCTAATCCTGTACGATTCAATCAGCTTGAATCTATTAAAAAAATGGCAAATAGCAGCCGATGGTTTTTTAGCCAAAACCTCCGATAGTAACGAACTTTACCATACCATTCAGGAAATATATCAAGGCAATAAGAACAGTTTAATTATCAAAAATAATTACGTTTACTCTGATACGCCATTTCAACAAGAGTTAATTAACCGTTATAGCCTCACGAACAGAGAAGTAGAAGTAATTAAATTGATAGCCCTTGAGTTTTCTTCTATTGAAATTGCCCATAAACTTTGTGTGAGTGAATATACCGTAGATACTTACCGCAAAAATATTGCCCGAAAGTTAAATGCCCGGAATGTTGCGGGCATTGTTAATTTTGCCCATCGCTGGGAACTTATATAAAGTCAATCTTTCATTCATCAGTTCAAGCCAATTACAATACTACTTCAAAAGGAGTATAATTCTATTATGCTTTACTCACTCTATAAAAGATTTTTTATAAATTGCCTGCCTGATAGACGCAAAAAGAATTGTACAGCAACTATTTACCTCTACTCCCCTATGAAGCTACTTAGAAAAATAGTAATTGGTTTAGTGATACTCATCCTCATAACAGGAACAGGCATTTTCTTCTGGTTAAATAGTTTTAAACCTGATGTGAATACAGAATTACAACTGAAAGGACTGAAAAATACGGTTGAGGTACTCTATGACGATTATGGCGTGCCACACATTTATGCGCAGAATGAAGAAGATTTATTTTATGCTTTCGGGTATGTACATGCGCAAGACCGACTGTTTCAGATGGAACTTATGAGACGACTGGCAGATGGCAGATTAGCAGAACTATTTGGCAAAGATGCCGTTGGTTCAGATAAGTTTTTCCGCACATTAGGGTTTCGTAAACATGCCAAATGGACTATTGACTCTCTGATAACTAAAAACCCTGATGCTCCTTTTGTAAAGGCTTCAAAAGCATATATCAAAGGCATCAATGCTTATATTGAAAAAGGTAAAATGCCGCTTGAGTTTTCGCTGGCGGGTATTCCTGCAACTCCCTTTACTTTAGAAGATTCCTATATTATTTCGGGCTATATGGGTTTTACGTTTGCTGAGGCTTTCAGGTCTGAATCTATTGCTACCTATATATATAATAAATATGGCAATACGTATCTGGCAGACGTATGGTCTCAATGGCCTAAGGGAGAGCCTACCATATCGGTACAATCAAAAGATTCTGCTACCAAAGTAGCTGCACATTTAGCCTCTATGGCTAATCAGTTGGCTACTATTGAAACCAAAGCACCTTTTCCTCCCTATCATGGGTCTAATGGCTGGGTTTTAAGTGGCAATAAAACAAAATCAGGCAAGCCTATCCTATCAAACGATACACATATTGCGTTCTCTCAGCCCTCGGTTTGGTACGAAGCACATCTTGAGTGTGCCGGCTTTAAGTTTTATGGCAATTTTCTGGCCGGAACACCTCTGGCGGCTTTAGGACATTCTCAATATGGTGGTTGGGGTTTAACTATGTTTGAGAACGATGATGTAGATTTTTTCAGAGAAAAGGCTAATCCACAAAACCCGAATCAAGTATGGTATAAAGACCATTGGGAAGATTTAAAAATCTATGAAGAAACCATTAAAGTAAAAGGGGAGGCAGATGTAAAACTTTCGGTCAAGAGTTCAAGACATGGCATTCTGATGAATGATAGTTTTGATAAAATGGCCGATCAGAAAGACCCTATTGCTATGTGGTGGGTTTTTAATCAGTTTCCGAGCCATTTACTGGAGGTTTTTTATGATATGGCTCACGCCAGAAATGCGGCTGAGGCAAGTAAAGCCGTAAGCACTTTGACAGCACCAGGATTGAATTTTATGTGGGCTGATACTGAAGGGAATATTGCCTGGTGGGCGGCAGCAAAACTGCCTAAGCGACCTGCAACCGTAAATCCTATGTTAATTTTAGATGGTTCTACGGGCAACGATGACCCTATCGGGTGGTATGATTTTTCGCAGAATCCACAGATTTTAAACCCTGCCCGAGGAGTTTTGTATACGGCTAATAACCAACCTGACGATATGGGTACAGGATTGGTACCCGGGTATTATGTTCCGGGTGACAGAGCCAAACGGATTGAACAATTATTGTTTACAGATAAAAAAGACTGGACACCGGAAGAATTACGTAAAGTAATCAACGATGTTACTTCACCCAGTTATAAAGGTTTATTAAAAGATATTATCCCGATTATCTTTGCAGAAGAATTATCACCATTAGCTAAAAAATCTATTGAAAAACTCATTCCTTGGGATGGTTCTCACGATTTGGAAGATATTGAACCTACCATTTTCTATCGGTTTTTATACCATATTTTTGTCAATACAGTCAAAGACGAATTAGGCAATGAGGTATTTCAGACTTTCGAACATAATGTCAATTTCAAAAGAAATATGATTGCCTTAATCAAAAAAGAAGATTCTCCGTGGTGGGATAATGTGCTTACAAAAGAGCGGGAAACCCGCAGACAGGTATTAACCAAATCATTAAATGAGGCAGCTGCAAGCCTTGAAAAGCAATTAGGAACTAATATAGAAAAATGGCAATGGAAAAAAGTGCATACACTTACCCATAAACACCCATTGGGTATATTGCCTGTGGTAGGAAATTTCTTTAATGTAGGCCCTTTCCCAGTACCCGGCGGACGGGAGACCATCAACAATCTGGATTTTCCGATTGATTCTACGGGTATTTATGAAGTAAGTTACGGGCCTGCCCTACGCCGCATAGTTGACTTTGCCAGTCCTAAAACAGGCACAAGTGTGTTACCGACAGGCCAATCGGGCAATATTATGAGCAAGCACTATAAAGACCAGGCGCTTCTGTTTGCAGAGGGCGGCTCACGGGCTGAGTTAATGAACAAATCAGCCATCGAAAAAGTACAGACAGGCAAAATACTTTTTAAACCCTGATTACTTTTCCACCGAGTGTTCCACTGAGTGCTCTATCTGTACTTCATGAAATTTTAAAAGGGCCTGATAAGTCAGGCCTATTTCTTTCCGTTGTTGCTTAATGATATTATAGACTCTTGGAGGAAGAAACGCCTCACCAATCTGCAAAATAGTATCATAGGCAATTACCATTTCTTCATCGGCTTTTTTACATTCTTCTACAATAGTCATATCATCTTTCGTTGTAAATATTCCTTTAAAATCTAGCCATATCCTACGCCACGATGCCTCCATACTGGTATCATCAGCTACGTCTTCTCCTAAATCTTTAATTTCCCGCTGCAATTCTCTGGCATACCCTCCTCTTCTGTCAGCTTCATCTAACATAGCATTACGCAGTTTATCATTTTCTACATTGCCTGCGGCATCGGTATATGCCTCCTGGGCATCAAGATTGTGAATAATAATATAATTCACTTCTCTTACTATTTTCTCGGTTTCCATACTGGTATGAGTTAAATGCTTAACTAAAAGTAGCTAATATTCAGAAATTAATTTCTGGCAACCTGAGCTCCGTTTGTATTCTTAAAGCTGATTGCTTTTTCAGGTACCAGGTTTTCTATAGTTTGTACAAATTTTTGAGTCGATTCATTAATCTGGTTCGTATTATCCCAGGTTAGGGAATAAATAACTTTATTAGATTCGTCTAATAGTAATATTTCTCTGTAGTTTTTGCCATTCGCTAAGTTCCGGTTTATTTTTTCACCCCCGCTATCCAGATTAATCGTGTTAGTTTTTAAGTTTTCAAAAGTTTTTTCCGAAACTGTAAAATCTATTCGGTTGGTAATTTCACCATTCACATCTTTCACTACAACTACCTCTCCCATTTCGTCTATTGAAATCTGGTACTCGTGTTTGTAGTTTTCAGAGGCAGGCATATCTAAATAAGAAAGTACAATTTTAGCTACTGTTGGCGGAACATCGTTGTAATAAATCCGTTTTTGTTTTTCAGAAACTCTATCCACAAAGACAATTTCCTTAAAATCCTCTTTCGGAACTGCCACTACTGCCGATTTATCTGCATCTTGTGATTTCACTTCTTCATAATATACATATAAGCTATTATTCTTGTGCTGTACGGTTGTAATAACAGGCTTAAATGTATCAGATTTGGCACCAGATATAGCCACTACAAAATGGTTCACAAAATCTTTACTGCTGATTACAGGCGCAGCGTTGGATTCACTGATAATGGCTGGTTTAAAAAAATACTTCATCTGTTCATAATTAGTAAACACATGAAACATTGGCGTAGAGGCAGATATGGTGTTCTGAAGTGCAAAATTCTGACTGAAACGTTTAGTAGTACCTCTCTGGGACTGACCTATGGCTGCTGTTGTAAATAATAACAATAGCATGATAGTGCTAATGGAATTTTTCATAATATTAAAGTTTATAAGGGGTTCAATCGCTTATAATATAAAAAAAGCATTCCACAGCTCAATAATAAAGCCTTAAAACTATACGTAAATAATGGTTGAGGAATTAACACCCCAAAGAAGGACACATCAGCAAGAGAAGCTATTTATATATTTAGGATTATAGATTCAGGAGGTTTTTTAGTTTCCATAAACCAACTCCGATTATCACGCCAATCCCATCAGCAATGGCATCATACCAGTCAAAACTCCTATGAAATGATTCAGGTAATATGTATCCCTGCCAGGATTCAATCAGAATCCCATACAAAAATCCTAACAGAATAGTTTGTATGTACTTACCAAAAGATGCCTGCCAGCAAAAACTCCATATCCCAAATGCAAGAAAGTGAGCAGCTTTATCATTTATATTCGTAGAAAGTGGCACTTCTCTACTTGGCAGACTACACAAAATCAAAATAGCAATTGTAACAGCAAAGGCTACATATTTATTAGTAAAAAACTGATTCATGAATGTTTTTATGTTCATAGAGCAGGAATTTTTTAAGCACAAAAAAATGCAATAAGCTATTAAACAGAATAAGCAAATGTATGAATTTATTGTTTCGACTCATGAATTTATGTGAGGGTATAATCTGATTTTTTACATATCATTTGTTGTTCTATAAGTAGTTGGAAGAAATAGGTTAATTCTGAAACAAACTTTGTAAAATATAAGTATTCTCATTTTTTTTACTATTAAATGAATAAAATACGTTGTTAGGTAAAAAACTCAAATTCTTTACAATAAAAAAATATTAAATTCGCAGACATAGCAACAATACCACCATTGAATATGGCAGAAGCGACTGAAAAATCTTTAAACTTTATCGAGCAAATCATCGAGAATGACCTCGAATCAGGAAAATATAATGGCCGGGTACTGACTCGTTTTCCTCCTGAACCTAATGGGTATCTTCACATTGGGCATGCAAAATCTATTTGTTTAAATTTTGGCGTTGCCCAGAAATATGGTGGACAAACCAATCTTCGCTTTGATGATACTAATCCTGCTACAGAAGATACAGAATATGTAGAATCTATTAAAAACGATGTGCAATGGTTAGGTTTTAACTGGGCTAACGAGTTTTATGCGTCAGATTATTTTGACCAGTTGTATGAGTTTGCCAAAAAACTTATCAGGAAGGGATTGGCTTATGTAGATGATAGCACATCTGAAGAAATGGCAGCCATGAAAGGTACACCTGTAGAGCCTGGTATTAATAGCCCTTACCGGAACAGAAGTATTGAAGAGAATATGGCATTGTTTGAGCAAATGAAAAATGGTGCATTTGCCGAAGGTACACACGTATTGAGGGCCAAAATTGATATGGCCTCAACAAATATGTTGATGCGTGACCCTATTATTTATCGGATAAAATTTGCTAAACATCACCGTACAGGCGATAAATGGTGTATTTATCCAATGTATGATTTTGCACATGGGCAATCAGATTCTATCGAAGGGATTACTCACTCTATTTGTACATTGGAGTTTGTACCGCATCGGGAATTGTATGACTGGTGTATTGAAAATTTAGAGATTTTCCCATCAAAACAATATGAGTTTGCCCGCCTGAATCTGACTTATACAGTGATGAGCAAGCGTAAACTCCTGCAATTGGTTAACGAAGGGCATGTAAGTGGCTGGGACGACCCACGTATGCCTACTATTTCAGGGTTACGCCGCAGAGGTTATACACCCGAGGCTATCCGGGATTTTTGTGAAAGAATTGGTGTAGCCAAACGTGATAACCTGATAAGTGTAGGGCTACTGGAGTTTTGTATAAGAGAACATCTGAACAAAACAGCCGACCGGGTAATGGCCGTGCTTGACCCGGTGAAAGTAGTCATTACAAATTATCCGGAGGGAAAATCGGAGATATTAACTACTGAAAATAATCCGGAAGACCCTGAAGGAGGTACACGCAATGTTCCGTTTAGCCGGGAGATTTATATTGAAAAAGAAGATTTCTTAGAAAATCCGCCTAAAAAGTATTTCCGTCTGGCTCCGGGACAAATGGTACGTCTGAAAAGCGCTTATATTGTTCGTTGCGATGAGGTAATCAAAGATGAAAATGGCGAAATATTGGAATTACATTGCTCTTATATTGAAAACTCGAAAAGTGGTCAGGATACGTCAGGTATTTCGGTAAAGGGTACTATTCATTGGGTTTCAATAGCTAATGCCATAGAAGCAGAAGTTAGATTATATGACCGATTGTTTAAAGTAGAAGACCCGAGTAACGAAGAGGGGGATTTTAAAGAATATATCAACAATGATTCTTTAGAAACCATCACTGCTTATGTTGAACCATCGTTGAAAGAAGCAACAGCAGGAACAAAATACCAATTCTTGCGTAAAGGTTACTTTTGTTTAGACAAAGAATCAACTACCAACAAACTTGTTTTTAACCGCACCGTTGGATTAAAAGATACCTGGGCGAAAGAAACCGGAAAATAATATTTCTAATACATTAAAATAAACAAGGCAGCACATGTGCGGCCTTGTTTATTTTATAATTCTTTTGAAGAACCGATTTAGTTATATTATTTCAGTAAATACCAGTCTGTGTCTTTAACACCTCCACTCACTGCCCAGTTTTCAAACTTAGGATACACAACTTTGATATTTTTTCCTTCAAGCGGATAAGTAAAAGATACCGGAGTAGATAATCCCCAAGGTTCGTTATTAACTGATTTGAAAGGGTCAGAAGCTGATAATTTACTGCCTTTCATGTTTTCAATCAAGCGTTTATCTATCTTATCTGTGGCAGCATATCCTACCAGATGCACTTCGCTTCTACCAGTACTATTCTGAGTGTTATTAACAATAAATACATTTAGTGTCTGATAGGTAAAGTTATCAAGCGGTGTAGCAAATTCAATGGTAATCACTACCTCTAATGGACTGTACTTACCATCTTGCGTAGAGATAAAAGGTGTATCAGAAACACCGAAAGCTTTATGCGCATCGTCAACAATCGTTACTACTGCACTGGCCTGGTCTGCCTCTACCCCATTAGAACCCAGTTTTAAAACAGAACCTACTAAATTCGTACGTGAATAAGTAACCGATTTTACACTTCCCGGTGCTATGCCATCCAATTGGACTGCTGCAGCCAAACGTTTAGAAGCACCCACAGAAAGTATTTTTCCTTTCAATGCCACTTTAGTTACCTTATTTGACGTATTCTGGAACTTAGTAATATTCATATCCACAACAAAGTCATTCAAATCGTAATCCCCAAGCTCAGGCCAATTATCTTCAAACGCATAAGAGAAAGTTCCCAGATTGATTTCTGACACAGTCTGGTCAACCGGAGTAGTACCTGCTCCTTTATCGTTATTGCCGCCAGCATTACAGGTTGTAGCAGCAATTACAACGGTCGATTTGTCGTAAGGAACTATCGTTGCAGGGCTTTCAGTAATATAGTACGTACTCCATTGTTCATTAGGTGTATGCTCTGAACAAGCAACTTCAAGATTTCCGGAGTAGGTAATTGCCTGCCATTGATTGGCTACATCTACCTTTTTCAACCTGGCTACTGCTTTACCTGACGAAGGTCCTGCCATGTAGTTTCTGTTACTATTAAATTTAGCTGTACCCGACACTTCCAGAATTCCCCCAGAAGCAATATTATATCGCGTTCCGGCACCATCTACATTAGCAACTGTTAATAGAGCTTTGTCGGTTACATTTACAATTACACCATTGGTAGTTAATGTTCCGATTTTTGTATAACAAGCTGCTTCTAAGGTTGCATTATTAAGGGTTGCTGTTGTAACAGTCAGATTTCCTTCATTACGGATTTTTGTAGATGCCGTAGTACTGGCCAGACTCTGAAACGTAGCCGTACCAAAATTGGTAAAACTGCCATTTGAGAAAGAAGCCTTTGTAGCATTTAAAGTACCGTAGTTGACATACAAAGCCTGATTAGAGGTACTTAAATCTGTCAGTGAAGTTGTACCATAGTTTAAGAAAGCTCCCTCTGTGTTTTGAACGATGTTGTTCAGCTCAATCTTACCTGAGGTTGTAGTATAAAGAGCATTGTTATTACCCAGCGTAATAGTATAACTTTTATTAGTCCAAGTTCCTTCAATGTAGATTTTTGCGTTATTCGTGCCGTTGTTAGCATCAATTTGCCCGGTAAAAGTTACTCCGGATTTGACCACATAAGATTTGCCTGATTCAACCACAACTGTTGCTCCACCAGTAAGTTGTAATGCATTAGCAGGTACAACCACCGATGTATTTGATGAAACACGTGCGTTTGCATAAGACTCACTTATGCCACTTTCTCTGAAGCTATTCTGAGGAATAATTTGTGTTACATTCAACGAAGTAACACCTGCTACTTTCAACATCGAAACTGAAGGGATGCCAACAGGAGAAGTTTGTTTGAGATATACATATTGCAACAAAGTAGGAATAACGATTTTACCTGAAAAATCCTGTCCTTTTTTAGCCATACCAGCACCTAAAAGATTAGCTTTCGGGCCAAGCTTTGGGTCATTATCATACAGTTCAAGGCGATAAAAATACTTTCCGGCATATTTGTCATCAACAGCCACACGAAAATCCATAGTTTTTACAGATGACCACTTGAAATCGGAAGGAATTGATACACCATTTGTAAACAATTTTGGAGTAGCTACTTCTGTTTCTTTAGAAAAGTCAACCTTCACACAACTGGCAAAGAATAAGACAACGGCAGTTAAAGAAATGAGAGAAAAACGATACCTGTAGTTTTTGAACATAATAGTAGTAGATTTTTGATTGATATTCATGGCTTTACTTTTTAAAAAAGCGCCTAAAGTTCCATGTGTATACCTAAATTATTAGCAAAAAATATTCCAACTTTAGCAATAAATGCAAAAATAAAGTGGTTTAATAGCGTATTAAGCACAATGAATACTTTCGATACAAAGATGTAGATAATAATAGTTCTGAGGCTTAGGTTTTCTATGTTTGGAAGAAACAGGCAGAAGATTGGCTATTTTTTGACATTAAGCGTCTATAATTAAGCAGATACGTTTAGGCAGAATTAGTTACTGACATGTAGATTTAAGCAAAAATCAAGTTATAAAAGCCTATTTATAGGTGTAGAGTATCAAATTTTTCTTTTTCAGGCTTGCCAAGAGTTATGTTTTTAGGTTTGAGTGGAAATTAATTACCTACCTACAATTTTTAAAATTGATCCAAAATTATTTTATCTCCCCATAAATTTTAGGACTGATCCCCAACAGATGCTATGCAGGCCGTTTGTTGGGTTTTTAGCCATAAAAAAAGCCCCTAAGATTGCTCTTAGAGGCTTTTATAATAAAATCTTGGGCGGACGGCTAGTCCATCTACTCCGTCATGGAATGATACTCTCCCGAGGATGAACCGGCAGTCGCACTGTCAGTAACATCACGGGATGCGTAGTCGCAGTGCGGACTAGGCGTCCCCGGGCTTAATTGGGATCAAACCTAAAACCTGTGGGGTAGGTATAGTCTAAGCATAGATTTGCGTAAGTCTGTATAAAAAGAAAGGGATATTCTTCACCCCTCTGAATTGGCTTCTGAATGCTTTGATTTTAGCATTAAAAGATTCAGCAGAAGCATTAGTACTTCTATTCTCAAAGAAGTTTACAATCGTTTTATAATGGTTCTGAATTGACCTGGCTACTGTATTGAACGATTTAAAACCAGCCTGTCTTACTTTCTCGTGCCATTTAGCCAGTCTTGTTAGGCCATATAGCTTATCATTGGTATTCTCAAAGATATGAGAAAGACTCATGGTTAAGTCATAGGCTTGCTTAATGTCAGGGTACAGGTCGAATAATAAAGTAGCTCTTTGCTTTTGGTTTTCAGTCCAGTCTTTCTCTTTTTTGTAAAGGACATATCTGCTTCTGGCTAGTAGCTGTTTGATAGTATCTCCATTGGAGAGTACTATGGGGACATATTCTGTATCGGTTTTCTTAGCCAATTCAATAGCATCATTTTCAGCATCCAGTGCTTCCCATCTGTGTTTGATTCTGATTTCCTGTAAAGCCTCTGTGGCTAGTTTTTGTACATGAAAACGGTCTGTAACTCTGGTAGCATTTGGGAAAGTTCTTTTGGCAATTAATTCCATATTAGCAGCCATATCTAAGGTAATCTCTCTGACTTTCTTGCGAAGATTGACATGAATTTTCTGTAA
>NZ_SEWF01000015.1 GCF_004168285.1 Emticicia agri
GATGAACTGTGTTAAAAGTCAATAAAAAGTCGAAATATTATTTGGCAAACTCAAAATCATTGACGAACAAGGTTTGGTTTTTAACCACCCCAAAAACTTGTCTGATTAATTTGTTCATCACGGCAATCATAGCGACTTTGTGAGCTTTACCCAAGGCTCTTTGCCTTTGATAAACAGCCACACAGGCCAGGTTATATTTTTTAGCACTTCGGGCAGCCATATAAAGAATCGCTCTGACATAACCCAGTCCGGTTTTAGCCAGCCCATAGTTTTTGTGTACACTTTTGGAGGAGTGTTTTTCGATGGGAACAATTCCTAAGAACTTAAGTACTTGCTTGACATTGCTAAAGTTCTTAAACCCATCACTGGCGATAATCAAAGCATTGGCAGAGGCATCACCGATACCCACTACTGATTTGATTAAACCAAACAAGTGTTTATGTTGGTCATCATCTAAAGTAAAGAGTTCCTCTTTAAATTTAGTGATTTGTATTTGCAAGGTCATTTGCAATAATTCTAAACTTTCAATGACTAACTTGTCAGCTCTTGGGTCAAAAGACAAGGCATGAAGTTGATTCTCATAGGCTTGTTTCTGAGTCATTAAAGTGGATAAATGTTTCCTTTTTTGTCTGAGATGATGCAAATGCTCATCTTCGATACTGGTGGGAGCAGGTTGATAATTGGCTCCATACAAGCTTAATAAGGCTGCATCCACTCCATCATGCTGATGAGTAACTTTCATACTTTTGACAAACCCTTTGCTTTGGCTTGGAGTGATTACACTAAAAGTAATCTCATGAAGCGTTAAAGCATAGCTTAATGGAAGATTATAAGTACCAGTTTGTTCAAAAATAATATGTACATTTTCACCAAGTGTCTCAATCCACTGATTGATAGCTTCTATAGTATTGTCGATAGTTTGTACAGGAAGTTTGATGAATTTGGATGAAGCTTGACTTAAGCCCTGAGCGATGACTAACTCATGGCTTCCCACATCGATACCTATGTACTGTTTGTTTATAGTCATTGTTTTAAAATAGTTTATTTCATGCTTATAACATCATCGTTTGAAGAGATCTATGTCCCAGTGAACTGTCCATAATCGCATGAAGTGGGTAAGTTGGCTATTAGCATCACTCCAGATATATTTTACCAATTTAGCGTCAATATGACCAACTTAACCGTGTCTTAATTTTATTGTATCTTAACTATAAACCAAATTTTATTCCGACTTTGCAATACTACGATTTAGTGAATGTGTGATTGAGTGATTAGTCGAAAAGTAAATAGTTATCGATACATATCGGGAAATTACATATCACTTAAAATCAGCTAAATTAATTAATCACTCAATCACACATTCACTAAATCACTCAATTATATTTCATGTCAAACATCAGCTTAATTATAGAAGAACGTCCGCACGATATTGGGAATTTTATGGTGGGGCGACTGCTACCTTTCAGGGGTAAGCGAACGGTTGGGCCGTTTATCTTTCTCGACCACATGGGGCCTGCGTGTATGAGTGAATACCAGAATATTGATATTCCACCGCACCCACATATCGGACTTTCGACATTGACCTATCTTTTTGAGGGGAGCATTATGCACCGTGATAGCCTTGGGGTAGAAATGGAAATTAAACCCGGACAAGTAAACTGGATGACCGCGGGGAAAGGCATTGTTCACTCTGAGCGCACGCCTGATTACCTGAGAACATCAGATAAAATGTTACATGGTTTACAGATATGGGTAGCTATGCCCAAAGATTTAGAAACTATGGAGCCGTCATTCTATCATGCTTCTGAAAACGAAATTCCTGCCTGGGAAAATGATGGCGTATCTTACAAACTCATTGCAGGTACAGCTTTCGGGCATGAGTCGCCTGTGCCTGTGTATAGCAAATTGTTTTTGTTAGAACTCAAAAGCACAGCAGAGAAAACCATTAAAATAGGGCATGAATTGTTTGGTGAAGTAGCAATTTATATACTGGAGGGGAGCATTGAAAATGAGGGTATCAGCTATGAGCCTAAGCGCATATTGGTAGCCAAACAGGACGAACTATGCGAGTTTACCTTAAAAGAAAACAGTACTATCTATATTTTTGGCGGAGAACCATTCCCCGAAGAACGCTTCATTTATTGGAACTTTGTATCAAGCAGTAAAGAAGCCATAGAAGAAGCTAAAACCCAATGGAAAGAGCAGACTTTTCCGAAGATTCCGGGAGAAACCGAATTTGTACCACTACCAACCTGATGATTCATGAATAACCTGAAAGTATCAACTGCCCAGTTTGAAAACAAAAGTGGTGATAAAGCCTATAACCTATCTGTAATTGACAGATTAGCCGGAAAAGCCGCAGCAGAAGGCTCACAAGTCATTGCTTTTCACGAATGTTCTATTACGGGCTATACCTTTGCCATGCCTTTTACAAAAGCGCAGATGCTTGACATTGCCGAACCGATACCTGACGGAGAAAGTATTCAACAACTGATTGCCATTGCCAAAAAACATGATATTGTAGTATTGGCCGGGCTTTTTGAAAAAGACGAAGACGACAACCTTTTCAAAGCCTATGTGTGCGTAGATAAAAATGGTCTGGTGGCTAAGTATCGCAAATTACACCCTTTTATCAATACACACCTGACACCCGGTAATGAATATTGTGTGTTTGAGATACATGGCTGGAAATGCGGTATTCTGATTTGTTATGACAACAACGTGATTGAAAATGTAAGAGCCACTACGCTTTTAGGGGCTGATATTATTTTTATGCCACATGTAACCATGTGCACCCCATCTACACGGCCGGGAGCAGGTTTTGTTGACCCTAAACTCTGGGAAAACAGAGAGGCCGACCCAACCTCGTTGCGTTTAGAGTTTGATGGCATGAAAGGTAGAGGATGGCTGATGAAATGGTTACCTGCGAGAGCTTATGACAATGCCATTTACGCCATTTTTTCGAACCCGATTGGCATGGATGCCGACCAGTTGAAAAACGGCTGCTCGATGATTTTAGACCCTTTTGGCGATATAATAGCCGAATGCAGAACCCTCGGCGACGATTTTGTAACCGCTACACTCACCCCCGAAAAACTAACACAGGCAGGAGGATACCGCTACAAAAAAGCCCGCAGACCTGATTTATACAGAGATATTATCGGGCAGGAGCATACACCCGAACAAAAAGTAGTCTGGTTGAATATGAATAAATAAACAATGGATATTTCTCAAGTCAGGGCTCGTTACAGGTTTTCAGCTAACCATTTACGACCCTGACTTAGACCCTGATAAAACAATCGGTAAAAGACTAATTGATGAATTAGTGAATTTGTTCGAACAGCTTTAAACGGCTAACATTGCCATAAACTCAGTCTCAGAAATCATCTTTACATTCAGTTTTTTGGCTTTTTCTATTTTAGAAGAACCCGGTTTATCGCCTACAATCAGGTAATCTAATTTGCCTGATACTCCACTTACTACTTTACCACCATTGGCTTCAATTTTCAGTTCCAAAGCCTCACGTTCAAAGTTCTCAAATGTTCCGGTATAAAGAAACGTTTTGCCTGTCAGCGTATCGCCCTCTATCTCTTTTACTTCATTCTGTGCGGTTAGTTGTAAACCTGCCGTACGTAATCGTTCAATAAACTGGCGGTTATCTTCATTCTGAAAATACTCCAATACACTCAGGGCTATTTTATCACCAATCTCCGGCGCAGTTCTTAGTTCTTCGTAAGACGCATTTTTAATGGCATCAATATTCTTGAAAAAACTCGCTAACTTTTCGGCTACTGTGGCACCTACATAGCGTATCCCAATGGCAAAAAGCACCTGTTTAAAAGGCATTTCTTTCGATTTTTCAATGCCATCTACTATATTCTGTGCTGTTTTTTCTTTAAATCCAATTCGCTTAACCTTGCCTGTCTCTTTATCTTCAATTACTTTTTCTAAGCCAAATAACTGCTCATATTTCAAATCATACAAATCTGCCGCATCTTTAACCAAGCCTTTTTCGTAAAGCAATTCAATTTTACCCTCTCCCAGACTATCAATATTCATGGCCTTGCGATGGATAAAATGCTCTATTCTTCCTCTGATTTGCGGCGGACAACCCTTTTCATTCGGGCAATAATGGTTAGCTTCGCCTTCTTTCCTATATAGTTCAGCCCCACACTCAGGGCAATTAGTCGGGTACTCAATTTTTTGAGTATCAAACATTCCTCTTCGGGTAAGATCAACGCCGGTAACTTTCGGGATAATCTCTCCGCCTTTTTCTACAAAAACCGTATCGCCGATTCTCAAATCAAGCCGTTCTATTTCATTGGCATTGTGCAAAGAAGCCCGTTTAACTGTGGTGCCTGATAAATGAATCCCTTTATGGTTCAGTTTTTCGTTGTCTAATTCAGCCACGGGTGTAATAGCCCCTGTGCGGCCTACCTGATAGGTAACTCCCCTCAGAATAGCAGGCTTCGATTCGGCCTTGTATTTATAAGCAATCGCCCATCTTGGACTTTTAGCGGTGTAGCCTAATTCTTCTCTCTGGGCAAACGAGTTCAGTTTTATTACAATGCCATCAGTGGCTAATGGGAGAGAATAACGTTTGTCTTCCCATTCTTTTATATAAGCCATTACATCGGCTATGGTAGCACATTTGCAATAAGTCTGAGAGACATTAAAGCCTAATTTTTTTAATGCTATCAGGCTTTCTTCATGGGTAGCAAAAATCTCCTGGTCGGCTAAAAACTGGTAAATATAGGCATCTAACCCTCTGCGGGCTACTTCTTTTGAGTCCTGCAATTTGAATGTGCCCGAAGCCGCATTGCGTGGATTGGCATAACTTTCTTCTCCTGCTTCTTCGGCTTCTCTATTCATTTTTTCGAACGAAGCAAAAGGCAGAAATCCCTCGCCGCGTACCTCAAAAATAGGCGGTACCGAAATGCCTTCTTTAGGATTTACTTTCAAAGGCAGACTTCTCAGGGTTTTTACATTTGTTGTAATATCGTCGCCTCTTACCCCATCGCCTCGGGTTACACCTCTTACAAAAATCCCGTTCTCAAAAGTCATTGATAACGAAATACCGTCAAACTTCTGCTCGCATATATATTCGTAACTTTCTCCATTCAGCCCTTTTCTTACTCGTTCATCAAAATCAATCAGTTCCTGCTCGCTATAGGTATTTGCCAATGATAACATCGGGTAGCGGTGGGCTACATTGGCAAAGTTTTTGGTGATGCCTCCACCCACTCTATGCGTAGGCGAATCAGGTTGTTTTAAATCGGGGTATTCGGTTTCAAGACTTTCTAATTCTTTCAGCAGTAAGTCAAATTCCTGGTCTGAAATTTCCGAAACACTATCCATATAGTAGCGTTCATTGTAGTAGTTCAGCTTTTCGGTTAGTTCAATAATTCTGTCAGCCGGGTTCATGTGGTATGTGGGTATATGGTATAAATAAGGTTTGATTTATCAGTTCAAATTTAGGAGAAATATTCAAGGAAGTGGAGGAATGAGGTTAAATTTATGAATGAGTTTTTAATGAAATACAGGCTTGGCTACTGGCTTCGACTGTGCGACGTCCGAAGCCATCGGTTGAGAAGAGAATCATTTGTTCAGGTAAATTTTAATTTGAATCTCCAATAATTTTTAAACCCCACTTTCATTCTCGTAGCCTGCAATCAGTATCTTTGCAAAATTTTCTATCATACCCGATGATTGATGAGGCCCAGGAAATAGCCAGAAAACTTTATAGTAACCGGATACGGATAAGGGTATGCGGTATTTGTATTGAAAACGAACAGGTGCTGATGGTATGCCATAAAGGTGTAATCAACGACAATGAGGTATGGCTACCACCCGGTGGAGGCATGGCTGAGGGAGAAACTATGGCAGAAACACTGATAAGAGAGTTTAAGGAAGAAACAGGGTTTGAGGTAGAGGTCGGACAGTTCTGGTTTAAAAACGAATTTATTCATCCGCCTATACATGCCATAGAACTCTATTTCAGGGTACAGATAAAATCAGGTGAATTAATGAAAGGAATTGACCCCGAATTAATGCCCGATGCACAGTTGATAAAAGATGTGAGATGGATACCCTTGCAAAAGAGAGAATTTTTCACAGAAGAAGTATATTTAGCGATAAATTCTTAGGAAATCGCTTAAATTTTATTAAAATTGTCCGTGAAACGGCAATTTGTTTAGGAACAACCAAATCCAGTCATAAACTTGGAGTCCACAGTTACGCATATTTCACCGAGCTTTGAAATAAAAGACGACCGCTTTGATGTAAATCAGATAGCCGATAGCCACCTGATGATTGAAGTGGGGCATGACCGTTTTCGCTTTGCTATATATAGTACCATTCATAACGTAATTATGTGGCTCGAAGATTACCACGTTTTTTCGTTACTGACACATAACCAGTTGTTAAGTACTGTCAAACGAATTTATCAGGGGCATCAGTTTTTAGCCGCCAATTACTGGAAAACCATCAGATTAACAGTCAATGCCAATCACTTTACACTGATTCCTGAAGAATATTATCAGTCAGATGAGGTGGTTAAATACCTCAATTTTGCCGCAGGAAAAAATCTGGCCGAACATGAGCAGATATTTGAGTTTAAGAACAGTCATTTTGGTATCATCAATGTTTTTAGCGTTGAAAGAGACCTCATAAACTGGCTGAAAGAGATGTATCCGGCCAAGAAAATTACGCCTGTTCCTGTGATTAGTACATTGATTGAGGGGATAGTAAAAGACAGAACCAATCATGGCTTGCATCTGTATTTTGAGGAGAATTATGTGTCGCTGATTTACTTTCAGGACGATAAACTGCATTTTTGCAACCGTTTTCAATACCGCACGGCCCCCGACATGGTATATCATGTATTGTTTATTATGAACGAATTAGGGCTGGAAACTGAAATGCCTGTTACATTTTATGGTGAAATAACCTCTTTTTCGGAAGGATATATTTTGTTGAACAAGACCCTTAAAAATATTGAATTTGCCAGAAATCCGGTAAAAATACGATTTAGCCAGTACTTTGAGCAAATTCCCGAACACCGCTATTATACGCTGTTTTGTTCTTATTACCTGTATTAGTACAACAAAAACGACTATTTAACCTCTGACACTCATTTCATGAAAAACATAGCTTTCTTTCCCGGTTCATTCGACCCATTCACGAAAGGTCATGCAGATATTGTTAAACGTGGATTGAAACTTTTCGATGAAGTGATTATCGGAATCGGTAACAATACGCAAAAAAACAGACATTTTCCACTCGAACTCATGACGCTGAAAATTAAAGAGGCTTTTCATGAGACAGAGAATATCAGCATTATTACCTATGATGGCTTAACCGCCAGCATAGCACAGCAGTATGGGGCCAGATTTTTGCTGAGAGGTTTAAGAAACACTACCGACTTTGAATACGAGAATACAATATCGCAGGTAAACAGGCATCTGATTAAAGATTTAGAGACTGTTTTCCTGATTACTTCTCCCGAATTAGCCCCTATTAGTTCTACTATTGTGAGAGAATTACATAAGTTTGGTGCCAAAGTAAACGATTATTTGCCTTACGATCTGGAATAAAATGCGTACCATCTGCGTTTTTAGAGTATGTTTAAATTTTATTTTTCTGACCGAAAAGAGCAGATTTTTAAGCTAAACAAGGCGCATTTTGCAGATGTAGCAGGCAGCTACATCGAAAAAATGCAACGCAGGATAGCTGAAAAAGATGCCTTTGTAGGTCGAACGATAATTTTTAAACATACTCTTAATTCTAAGCTGAAAATGCTAATTTTGTATTCATTTTAAATCAGGCGTATCCGTACGCTCCACTCACAATGAAAAAAATACTAATTGTTCTGACACTCGTTGCTTTTGTTTTTGCTTGTAGAGACAAAACAGAAGAACCTATGAATGCCTCTGCCAAAATTCTTACAGCCAATTACTGGAAATTAGACCGTTATACCGACCCTACCGGCAGAACGCTGGGGCAAAATGAAGTAGGTTCTCAGGCACAGGCTATTTTTTCTCTTGATTTCGAATTTCGTGCAGATAATATTACCCGTGGCAGAGACCGTGCATCAAAGCAGATTTTAAATGCCGGAACCTGGTATCTGAAAAATGACGATAAGGTATTGGATATTCAGATTACCGGATTTGGCGGAGAGTTTAAAGTTTTGCAACTATCCAATAATAAACTTATTTTACAGGCCGAAAACAACAAGTTTATTGCCGCATCAAGTACAATCAATTTAGAATTAGTACCTTCTCTATAAGATTGATTGTTTTTCTTTAGTCTCAGCTATTTTCTACAACATATACAGTGAACTTCTTTTCTGAACCTCTTATTACCGGCGCTACGGTTTTACTGACCGATAGCCGTTTTGTTTCTCAGCCGCAGCAAAGTATCTTTTTTGCCATTAAAGGAGAACGCCACGACGGACACAATTTTATTGAAGAACTCTACGAAAAGGGTGTCCGTGAGTTTGTTGTCGAAAAAAAAGCAGCTAAACCCGATTTGAATGAGCGTTTTCCGGAAGCAAAATTCTGGCTGGTAGAAAATGGTATCAGAGCTTTGCAGAATTTGGCGGCCAATCATCGAAAGAAATTCAATATTCCGGTAATAGGTATCACAGGGAGCAACGGTAAAACCATTGTAAAAGAGTGGTTGAGTGCTTTATTAGCAAAAGACTATACCATTATTAAAAGCCCGCGCAGCTATAATTCTCAAATTGGTGTGGGCTTATCGGTATGGCAAATGAATGATAGCCATACGCTGGGTATTTTTGAAGCCGGAATTTCAAAATCGGGTGAAATGGAAAATCTGGAGCCTATTATCAGTCCTACAATCGGGATTTTTACCAATATAGGCTCGGCACATGATGAGGGTTTCAGAAGCCGTAAACAGAAAGTTACCGAAAAACTACGCCTGTTCCGTCGGACTAAAACACTTATTTATTGCAAAGATTACGAAGAAATAGACGAAGAAATCAAACTTCTGCTGAAAGCCGTTAATCCGGAAATAGAACTCATTGGCTGGTCTAAAAGCCAGGAAAGCCCGATTAATGTTACTTTTACCAAAGCGGCTACTTATACTACTTTAGCCATTAACTGGAATGCCGAAGAATATGAATTCAGGATTCCGTTTACTGATGATGCCTCTATCGAAAATGCTACACATTGTGTTTTTGCCAAGCTTTTACTGACACCTAAAGGACAGGATTTAAGTATAACCGAAGAAGCATTGATGGCCTTGAAACCCATTGCCATGCGTCTGGAATTAAAGCAGGGGATTAATGATTGTTACCTGATTGACGACACCTATAATAACGACTATGCAGGCTTGAACATGGCGCTCAATTTTATGAGCCAGCATCATACCAAAAATAATAAGGTACTAATTATCAGTGATTTGTTACAGTCGGGTCTGAAAGAGGTAGATTTATACAGAAGCATTGCTGAGTTGATAAAAGGCAAACAGATAGACCAGATGGTAGGTATTGGCGAGGATATTTCAAGAAATTCAAGGTTTTTTGATGTGGAGGCTGTTTTCTTTAAATCTACCGAAGATTTTCTGGAAGCATATCCCATTAATCAGCTACATGATAGCCTGATACTGGTAAAAGGAGCAAGAAAATTTGCTTTTGAAAAGATAGTAGATAAGCTGATTCAGAAAGTACACGGAACTGTATTTGAAATAAACCTCGATGCACTTACGCATAACCTTAATTTTTATCGGGGCAAAGTAGGCAGCGATACTAAAATTATGGTAATGGTAAAAGCCTATGCTTATGGCAGCGGCAGTGCAGAAGTCGCCAGTTTATTAGAATATCATCGGGTAAATTACCTCGGTGTGGCCTATCCTGACGAGGGCGTAACCTTACGCCAGAATGGAATTAAACTGCCCATTATGGTACTCAATTCGCAGCCGGAAACTTTTAGTAAACTGGTGGAATATGACCTGGAACCGGAGATTTACAGTTTTCAGATATTCCGTCGTTTTCTTGATTTCATTCGTTCATTTCCTGATTCTACTTTCAAAATCCATATCAAGTTAGATACAGGTATGCACCGCCTGGGCTTTGAAGAACAGGATATTGATAAGCTGATTGAACAGTTAGCACAGAATCCGGCTATTAAAGTTGCTTCTATTTTCAGCCATTTAGTAGGGGCCGATGAAAGCGAGCATAACGATTTCTCGAAATCTCAGATAGAACGTTTTAAGCGTATGTCTGACAAAATCATTCAGGCATTACCTAAAGGACAAGCCCCGCTTCGCCATATCTGTAATTCTGCCGGAATTATCCGTTTTCCTGAAGCCAAGTTTGATATGGTTCGGTTAGGCATAGGGCTATATGGCGTAGAAGCCACCGGAATTGAGCAGAAATCTTTGCAGACAGTAGGCACCCTGAAAACGATTATCTCACAGATTAAACACCTGAAAAAAGGCGAAACCATCGGGTACAGCCGCAAGGGGGTATTAGAGAAAGATTCACGTATTGCTACCATTGCCATTGGCTATGCCGATGGTTTCGACAGAGGCTTTAGCAAAGGAGTGGGGGAGGTTCTGGTAAATGGTGTCAGATGCCCGGTAATAGGCAATGTATGTATGGATATGACGATGGTTGATGTAACCGAAGCCAGATGCGAAGAAGGAGATGAGGTAATAATTTTTGGTAAAGATCTGCCCATTCATGAATTGGCAGCCTCTATCGGTACTATTCCTTACGAGATACTGACAGGCGTAAGTGAGCGTGTAAAACGTGTCTTTTATAAGGAATAAGCATGCTGTCATGCCTTTTTATAATAAAAATAGCTATCTGCCACTATGTACACTATAGTCACAATGTTACACAATTTCAGGAAAAGGACATTTGTGTAACATTGTGTTTCTGTTGTGTACATTGTGGCAAAATTTTATAGGGCATCAAAGGAATAATTGTCTTTTTTGATTTGTAATAAAGTCGTAATTATATTTGTGAAACCAAACATTTCAACCTAAGTGAAAAAAGTATCTTTATTTGTCATCGCAACTTTACTATTCTTCACCGCTTTTCGTAGCGAAGATTTAAAACCTTACACCGAACATATCCCAGGATTAGCACATGGCCTTGATATGGTACCCATTCCGGCAGGAGAGTTTACGATGGGTAGCCCCGCAGATGAAAAGAACCGCAAAGACGACGAAGGCCCACAACACAAAGTAAAAATTGATGCTTTCTGGATGGCTAAATACGAAATCTCATGGGAAATGTATGAGACCTTTTTTAATAAAGATTTAGAAGTAACCGACGATAAAAATACAGCCGAAGTAAAAAACCGTGTTGACGTAGTAGCCCGCCCGACACAACCTTATGTGGAGATGTCTTTCGGACAAGGAAAAGAGAGTGGTTTTCCGGTATGTAATGTTACACAATTTGCGGCAAGAGCTTTTTGTAAATGGTTGTATGCCAAAACAGGGCATTTCTACCGCCTCCCCACCGAAGCAGAATGGGAGTATGCCGCCCGTGCAGGTTCTACCACTACGTTTCATTTTGGTAACGATGCTTCGCAACTGAAAGAGTATGCGTGGTTCTATGATAATTCAGATGGTGCCTATAAGAAATCAGGACAGAAGAAACCTAATGCCTGGGGCTTGTATGATATGTATGGCAATGTAGCCGAATGGACTTCAGACTTGTATGTAGCTGACTTTTATGGCAAACCGGAAGCAGGTAATAATCCTTATGTAAAACCAAGCAACCATTATCCACACGCTATTCGTGGCGGACACTGGGACGATGATGCTGATAAATTGCGTAGTGCGGCACGTCGTACGTCAACACCGGAATTGAAACAACGTGACCCACAGATTCCGAAATCTGACTGGTGGCTGACCGATGCTCCGTTTTTAGGTTTCAGAGTAGTGAGACCGCTAAAAGAACCATCAAAAGAAGAAATAGAAGCCTATTTCTCTCGCCCTCCGAAGGATATTCCTTGATAGGAATCGTGAATTAGCGAATTGTGAATTAGTGAATAATTTCTCTTAATAAATCTCTCGCAAAAGCCACTAAACTGGCTTATTGCGAGAGATTTATGATTAATAACGAATTTTATTTTTCTTTCTACATCAACGTATCTGGTTTGTGCTTACCTTTGGTTTTTCTGTGAACTCATATGAACTTTGAACCCATTTTTATTTTAAAAAATGCTGGATTGCTACAAATACTACTTTGCATAGGCAGTCTGGCAATTCCTTCAAGACCGTGCCGTTACCATTTCACTATCATTCCCTATCCACTACATAATTCAATTCAGTTACACCTGAAGCAAATTGTCGGGTATTCAATAGTTTCAGGTTTATTTTGTTTTTAATGTCTGTAAACAAGGGAATACCTGCTCCAAGCACAATCGGGTTGAGAAATAGCCAGAAGCCGTCAATTAAATTCTGTTCAAGCAAGGCGTGTGTGGCGGTCGGGCTACCAAAAAGCAGAATATCTTCGCCTCCCTGTTGTTTTATTTCATTGAGTCTATCCGAAAGGTTGTCGCTGATAACCGTTGTATTAGTCAACTCTGCTTCATTCAGGGTGTTCGATAAAACAACTTTGTGTGCTTTTTTATACCATTTTGAGTGTTCAATGTCGTGCTTGCTTGCATCCGGTTGGTCTGCTGCGGTAGGCCAGTAACTTTCCATCATCTGGTAAGTTACCCGTCCATATAGGGCAGTGTCGCCTTCACTTATCCGGCTGCCTACATAGTCAAAAAGTTCTTCATCAACTTTCGCCCAATTAAGTTCTCCGTTCGGTCCTGCCACAAAACCGTCAAGCGATAAGTGCATAAATGAAATTATTTTTCTCATACGGTTCTACTTTCTATTGTTAATGTTTATTACTGTTTTTACAGTGATTGAAATTCACTAATTCACCCACGCGGCGTCCGTATTCGCTAATTTGCTATTCGCTAATTTGCTATTCGCTAATTCGCTATTCACTAATTCACAATTGTTCACGCCAATGCCATATTCTTCCGTTTCAGAATCAAGGCACTTATTAAGGTTACCACAAGTCCCACAGGTAAAATCTCCATATAGGTCAATAAAACTACGCCAATGGGTGTTTCATAGAGTTTGGAAGATTTTTCCATCATTTCAATTTGTTCATTAATTTCTGCTGGGCTTGCTCCGCTTTCTTTTGCTTTTTCTATCACATGGCTGGTGTATTTCTCCATAAAGTCGGGGACAAAGAAATAGTAATCAATAGCCCAGACGATTACATACATGGTAGAGGCAATCAGGGTGATGTATAGGCCTACCTGAAAGGCTTTGCCAAAAGTAATTGTGCCATTGCTGTATTTGTCTCTGTAATTTTTAATACCTACAAAAACGAGCGAGAATGCCAACAACATAGAGGCATAGCCTACCCATATATTGCCATCGAAGTTGCCCGAAGAGTAGCAATAGCCAACTGATGAAACCATAAACGTGGATATAATAACGCCTGAAATTAATCCACAGATGATAATTAGTCTTTTCATATGTTTTAGATTTGTGTGGCACAAAACTGAAACCTTAACGCCGGTTTTCACTCATACTTTTGGGTGATTTTATCAAAAAAGGCAATTTTCATACTAAAGCGTGAGGTACACTAAGGGATCAGATGCAGCCGTTTGGCTTTTTCAATAGCCTGTGTTCTGCGCTTGGCATCTAATTTTTCAAAAACCTTGGAAGTATGTGTTTTGATAGTATTGAGCGATACAAATAGTTTCGCAGCTATTTCCTGATTACTCAGACCGGTAGCCATTAACTGTAAAACTTCTAATTCTCTTTTGCTTAGCCCTAACTCCTGTAATGCCTGTTCATTTACTCTGAACTCCTCAGCGTTTTCTTCCTGATAAACTCTTTCAACAATCTGTTCTACTACCTGAATCTGCACTTTGGGTTTGGTAAGTTTAAGTGCCAACCAGATGCCCAAAGCCGTAAATATAAGGGCAATGGCACCAACATACATTTCAAACGCATGATTGAAAATGATTAAGCGCAGCTCAAGCCATTTCAGAATAAACATGAGTAGTGCCAATGAAATGCCGTAAAGAATAACAGACTTGTTTCGTATCAGGAAATTAAGCATCATCAGGTTCTAAAAATATCTTCCGATTTTAGGGTGTTCAACAATCAGTTTTTTGAGTTTCAGGCTCTCAATGCTTCCTTGCAAAGAGTAGATAACCTTGCCGCCAGGTTCAATCAGTAGTGTATAGGGCAATGCGCCATTCCATTTAGGGTCTATGGCTTCTATGAGTTTGTAAGTATCATCTTCTTTAAAAATATAGTTTTTTACTCCTGAGTGTTTGCTTTGCAGAAATTTCAGGGCTTTGTCTTTTTTATCCATTTTATCAGCTGTCAGCGATACAAATTCAAAGTCCCGTGCACCATACATTCGCTGCAATTCTAAAAAATCAGGATATTCAAGAATACATGGCCCGCACCAGGTAGCCCATACATTAATCAATCGCAATTTATCCGAGTCGTTACTCACTAATTTCTTTACTCCCTCCGTATCTAATTCTTCTAAATTCACAGGTCTCGACTCCCAGTTCTTTTCGTTTTTGGCTTTATATTCTGTATTCCATGCCCATTTTACCGAACAGCCAAAAGTCTTGGTTACTGGTGTTGCCACTTCTTTGCCTGCCAAGGTAGCATCAATAGCCGCTCTTAAATCTTCGGCATTGGCTTGTCCGGGTTTTTCAATGCCGTCCAGACGTCCGTTGTATTTCAATAGTCGCTGGCTATCAAATACGAAGGCATGAGGGGTAGCTACCGGGCCGTATTTAATAGAGGTAGCTTCTGTATCGCCATCATATAGATAAGGGAAATTATACCCTTTGTCTTTGGCTCTGATAGCCATATTTTCATAATCATCGTTCAGGTCGGTATAGCCTAATTCTTCTAATAATACTGAAATAGGGCTATTGGGAGAGATAGCTATTACCGATACGCCTTTACTCTTATAATCTGTTACAATGGCCTTTATTCGGTCTTCGTAGGCTTGTGCCGTAGGGCAGTGAGTACAGGTAAAAATAATAACTAATACTTTGGCAGAAGCAAAATCTTTCAGCGAATAATATTTGCCGTCAGAGGCAGGTAATCTGAAATCAGGTGCCTTGGCACCGATAGCCAAAGTAGGGGTGGGTTGCCTGGGTACAGCCTGCGGATTGGGTACAAATTTAGGCTGTGCCCATGATAAACAACTATAAAATAGCAACAAAATGGCAATAAATGGTTTCATAGATGTAATAGTAGATAGGTAGAATTGATACTCAAATTTACCGATAAATTGCATGGTTTTCAAAATTATTAAGGAGCAGAGTTTCACATTTTCTGCTCAAAAGCGTTATAATTTCAATAAATGCTCTAAATTTGTTTTCTTAAATATTTCAACTCGTATAACCTCACAAATACATGAACTCAAACTTTTCTCGCCGGGATTTTGTAAAGGCTTCTGCGGTAGTTGCAGGAGGCCTATCGGTAACAAGCCTGCCTTTAAATTCTTATGCCAACTCATCGGTTGACGATACCATCAAAGTTGCTTTGGTGGGTTGCGGTGGCCGTGGCACAGGTGCTGCTTTTCAGGCACTTTCTGTGAAAGAAAATGTAAAATTAGTAGCAATGGCAGATGCTTTCCGTGACAGAATTGACTATGCTTACAAAAATCTTACTACCGAAAAAGAAAATAGCAAAAGACAAAGTGTAAAAAGCCGTGTTGATGTACCAGAAGAACGAAAATTTGTTGGTTTTGATGGTTACAAACAAGCCATTGCACTGGCCGATGTAGTTATCCTGACAACCCCTCCGGGTTTCCGTCCAATACATTTTGAAGAAGCCGTACGCCAGGGCAAACACGTTTTCATGGAAAAACCTGTGGCTACCGATGCGCCGGGTATCCGTCGTGTATTAGCGGCTGCCGAAGAGTCTAAAAAGAAAAACCTGAAAGTGGTGGTTGGTTTACAACGTCACTATCAGAAATCATATCTTGAAACCTACAAAAAAGTTATCGACGAAGGTCTTATTGGTGATATCGTAGCTGCCCGTTGTTACTGGAACAACGATGGGGTATGGGTAAAAGAACGTGAAGCAGGACAAACCGAAATGGAATACCAGATGCGTAACTGGTACTATTTCAACTGGCTTTGTGGCGACCACATCAACGAGCAACATATTCATAATATCGACGTTGTAAACTGGTTTAAACAAGGTAATCCGGTAGAAGCCGTTGCGATGGGTGGACGTCAGGTAAGAACAGATAAAAAATTCGGTGAAATTTATGACCACCATGCCGTAGAATTCAAATATGCCGATGGTATGGTTTTATCAAGCTACTGCCGCCATCAGCCGGGTACGGTTTCAGATGTATCAGAGCATCTGGTAGGTACCAAAGGCCGTGCTACCGAAGGTAAAATATTTGATTTGAAAGGAAACAGTATCTGGAGACATAAAAGCGAAGGCGACAAAGACCCATATCAGGTTGAACACGATGTATTGTTTGATTGCATTGTAAACAACAAACCTATCAACGATGCCGAAAGAGGAGCGAATAGTACCCTGACGGCTATTATGGGACGTATGGCAAGCTATTCGGGCAAACGTGTGAAATGGGAAGATGCTTTAAATTCTAATATTGATTTAATGCCTGAAAAATTCACATGGGATGCACTTCCAAAAGTTTTACCTGATAAAGATGGCTGGTATCAGATTCCAATGCCGGGTAAAACCAAAGCTGTTTAATACAGAATCCCCTCACCCCAACCCCTCTCCCTTGGGAGAGGGGCTAAAAAAAAGTCTCCCTCCGCGCGGCGGCCGCTCCTTTTTCAGGAGAGGGAGATTTAGAGCGGACGCCGCGCGGAGGGAGGAAATCACTTCTGAAATGAAATTCCGATTTTTAAAATCTTTCTTTCTAAGATTCAATTTATTCCTTCACTAACTCTCCACTCAGACGCAACAATTGCAATTCTGAAATCTTGATATTGAAACGGGCATTAGTCAGGCGGTTCAACGAAGTATTCAAACTACGTTGCGCTTCGTTTATCTCTAAAATAGTAGAACCTCCTAATCTGAATTTCTCCAATGAGATTTTCATATTCTCCTCCGCTACCTGATTATATTCTTCTTCTAATTTCAGAATTTCTTTATCGGTCTGGTATTGGTTATAGGCCCTCACCAGGTCATTTTCCATCTGTATAATCCAATCCTGCTCCTGTGTTCGGGCAATTTCGGTATTGATTTTAGAGGTCTGAATCTGTCTGCGGATAATTTGCCCGTTAAAAATAGGTACCGTCAGACCAACCCCCGGAGACAAACCGTAGTTCTGGTTATATAAAAAGAGACCTGCATTGGTTTTACTCAATGAATATCCTAAATTGGCATTAAGCGTTACCCTTGGTAGTTTAAGTCCTTGTGCTTCTCTTTGCTGAATCAAGGTAATATCTGTGGCTTTTCTGAAAGCCAGAAGGGTTTTGTTAGCTGTGCGGGCTCTGTTTCTGAGTTCTTCCTGCGATGGGTCAAAAGTAAGGGCTACAACCTCCTGCACTTCAAAGTCTGTGTTAGGTTCTCTTGCCAGCAGGTTATTCAAGGCCACCTTTGCATTTTTCAGGTCGGTCTTGGCCTGAACCAATAGGCTGGTTTGTGTACCTAAATCAGTTTTCGACTGCAAATAATCTAATTTAGAGCCTTTACCAAACTGCCAGCGCTGGTCGGTAATATTTAATCTTTCTTCGTAATATTTAATAATCGTTTCTAAAAACCTGACAGTCTGTTTCTGCCGCATAATTTCATAATAGGCGGCCATTACATTAGCCATCGTATTCTCCATCGCTATACGGGTCTGAATCTGACTTAACTGGCTTTGGTTTTTCAAACGGTCATAAATGGCATACATACGTTTGCCGTCATATAATGTCCAGGCAAAGGTTACGTTTGCCGAAGGTGTTAAGTTCACCCCAAAACGATTGGTTTCATTGCCGTTGGCTAATACCTGTTTTACTTCGTTAAAGGCTGTTCCGGCATTGGCATTGAAATTGATATTTGGCAGCATCCCTGCATTTCCTTTAAAAACCTGTGTTTCTGCTACGGTTTGTTGCAGTTGGGCAATTTTTACATCGTAGTTTTTTTCGAGTGCTATGGTTATGGCATTCTCTAAGGTTAGTGTGTCTTGTGCAAATGAGGTTTGGGCAATGAATAATAGAAGAATTAGGTAATTTTTCACGTTGTTGTATTTTTACTTAGTTTCATTGATTTTGGGTTAATTTAGCTCAATGAAACTACTGAAATGATGCTTCGATTTTTATTAGTATGCCGGATTGTTAATCGGGCAATTGATTTTACAAGTAAGATAAATAATCAGGTTATGAGGTTTGTTCATTGGCATACTTAAAAACAGGGAGATACTCCAAAGTATCTCCCTGTTTTTAGATTATGCCATTTCATGCTCCGACTCGTGCGCAATTTTCTCAATTTGTTTCATACGCTCAAAATCTTTGTTACGAGACAAGAAAGAGTAGATGGCAGGAATTACATATAAGGTAAGTACCAGCGAGAACAACAAGCCACCCATAATTACGATACCCATTGACATACGGCTTTTTCCGGCTGAACCTAACGCAAAAGCAATAGGCGCTGCACCTAATACAGTGGCTAAACTGGTCATTAAGATAGGGCGGAAACGCATGGCCGCTGCTTCAATAGCCGCTTCTTTGATTGACATACCTTTCTCACGTAACTGATTGGCAAACTCCACAATCAGGATACCGTTTTTTGTTACCAACCCAATCAGCATAATCATACCAATCTGGCTGAAAATGTTCAGGGTCTGATTGAAATACCATAACGAGAACATGGCACCTGCTACCGCTAACGGTACGGTAAGCATAATAATGAATGGGTCAACGAAACTTTCAAACTGAGCGGCAAGAATCAGATAAACCAATAAGAGTGCCAATAAGAAAGTATAAAGTGTATTAGATGAACTTTCGGCAAAGTCGCGTGAAGAACCCGAAAGTGTTGTTCTGATTGACTCATCGTTCAGTTTATCTCTGATTGCGTCCATTGCTTTGATACCATCTCCAATGGTTTTGCCAGGGGCTAAACCAGCAGATACCGTTGCACTCATGTATCGGTTAAAGTGATACAATTGCGGTGGACTGCTTTGCTCTTCTGTTTTTACAATGTTATCTAACTGAACCAGTTCACCTTGATTATTCTTCACAAAGGTACTTTTCAAATCTAAAGGCTCGTCTCTGTTGGCACGGTCAAATTGCCCGATAACCTGATACTGGCGACCATTCATGGTAAAGTAGCCAAAACGTTGTCCGGCAAAAGCCAATTGCATATTCTGCGCAACATCTGCTACCGAAATACCCATACTTTTCGCTTTTTCACGGTCAATAGATACTTCTAATTCCGGTTTATTAAATTTCAGGTTCATGTCTGATACCACAAAAGTCGGGTCTTTTGCTACTTCATCCATAAACTTAGGCATATAATCACGCAATTTTTCAAAGTCAGGTGCCTGAACTACATATTGCACAGGTAAACCCCCACGGGCATCAACCGAGATAGTTTGCTGCTGAATGGCAAACGCACGGGCATCTGGCATACCTCTCAGTTTTTTGGTAACAAAGTCAACAATCTCCTGTTGCGAGCGTTTTCTTTCTTTTTTATCTTTCAGAGCCACACGCACCATTCCAGTATTTGGCGAACCCGAACCTGAGAAACCGGGTGCAGTTATCAACATGATTCCTCTTGCCTCTGGTATTGAGTCCTGTAACATTTTGCCCAGTTTAAGCATGTAGTTATCCATGTACTCAAACGACGAACCTTCAGGGGCAGTAACCGAAATACGGAACCAGTTACGGTCGTCTAATGGTGCTAATTCCTGTTGAACATTTCTACCGAAGAACCACGCAATACCTAAAGTCAGGAACAGAATCGGAATAGCCAGCCAACGCATTTTCATGAAACTGGTCAATCGGTCACGATAACCGTTAATCATGTTTTCAAAGAAAGGCTCTGTTTTTTCGTAGAACCACGAACGCTTATTGGTTTTTCTTACCAGATAAGCATTCAGCATAGGGGTAAGTGTTAAGGATACAAAGGCAGAAATCAATACGGCGGAAGCAAGCACGATACCAAACTCACGGAAGAGTTTACCTACAAAGCCCTGCATGAATATTACGGGTAAGAATACCGATGCCAGCGTAATAGAGGTAGAAACTACGGCAAATATAATCTCATTGGCTCCTTTAATAGCTGCTTCTATCGGCTTCATGCCTTCTTCTATCTTTTTATAGATATTCTCCGTTACCACAATACCGTCATCAACCACCAAACCTGTCGCTAATACAATCGCTAAGAGTGTCAGTACATTAACCGAGTATCCCAGCATATACATCACAAAGAAAGTACCGATTAACGAAACCGGAATATCAATCAGAGGTCTGATGGCGATAATCCAGTCACGGAAGAACAAGAATATGATAATTACCACAAGCACAATCGCAATCAATAAAGTTTCACCTACCTCTTCTACTGAGTTTTCGATGAAGACTGTATTGTCAAGCAATATGTCCATTTTATAATCCTTCGGTAAATCTCTTTTAATCTCGTCTAATCTCTTTTTAATTTCTTTCGAAATTTCAAGATAATTAGTACCGGGTTGAGGCACGATAGCCAGACCAATCATCGGAATACCTCCCAGACGCAGAATGGTTTCTTCATTTTCAGGGCCTAACTGAATGTTACCAATATCCTTAAAACGAATAATTTTATCGCCTATAGTCTTTACTATCAGGTTCTCAAAGTCAGTTTCATTTTTGAAACGACCTACGGTTTTTACGGTTAATTCAGTATTGTCTCCGGCGAGTTTTCCACTTGGCAACTCTACATTTTCACGGTCAAGAGCTTGTTTTATATCTTGTGTCGTTACGCCCTGTGCAGCCATACGGGTCGGGTCCATCCACAAACGCATGGCATATTTTTTCTGTCCCCATATCATTACCGAGCTTACCCCCTGAATGGTCTGTAAGCGTTGGGCCACAACGTTTTCAGCCATATCACTGATTTCAAGGTGAGAACGTGATTCGCTTTGCAACAACATACTCATAATCGGATCAGAGTTGGCATCGGCCTTAGATACGGTAGGCGGGGCATCAATATCCTGAGGTAGCTGTCTTACAGCCCCTGATACTTTATCGCGTACATCGTTTGCAGCCCGTTCCATATCAACCCCTAATTCAAACTCGATGGTAATCTGGCTGGTACCTACATTAGAAGAGGAACTGATAGATTTGACACCCTCTACACTATTGAGGTTTTTCTCAAGAGGTTCGGTGATCTGAGATTCAATAATATCGGCATTGGCACCGGCATAAGCGGTACGCACCGACACCACAGGCGGGTCGATAGACGGGTATTCGCGTACGCCTAAAAATGTGTATCCAATAACACCAAATAGGATGATGACAAGGTTCATCACTATGGCTAATACCGGGCGCTTGATGGAAATAGTTGATATAGACATAATTTTGTGAATTTCGTTGTTAATTCATGCCAACAGGCATGAGCAATCTCTTATTTCATCACCTGTTTTACTTTTACAGGTGCATCTTTTTTCAATGCCATAATACCGCTCACAATCAGCGAATCGCCTGATACAAGCCCACTTGTAATCTGAATATTTTTTTCATTACGCAAGCCGGTTTCTACCATTTTCTCGGTTACTTTACCATTTTGCATCACATATACTTTCTTCCCTTTCAATACCGGAATAATAGCTTCGGTAGGTACCATAATAGCCTGCGAAATATCTAAATCAACGGTTACTTTCACAAACATACCCGGAATCAGTCTGTCGTTCGGGTTTTGTGCGAGTGCTCTTACTTTTAAGGTACGTAAATTCGGATCAATTTTCGGGTCAATTGCCACAATAGTTGCTGAATAACTGGCGGTTTGCCCTTCTACCTCAAATTTTACATTACTACCCAATCTGATTTGTGTTGAATATTTTTCAGGAATGGCAAAGTCAACTTTTACAGGATTGGTCTGCACCAATGTTGCCAGACTCGTCGTTGGTGAAACATAAGCTCCCTGGCTCACGTTTTTAAAACTTATTTTTCCTGAAAAGGGCGCTCTCAAAACCGTTTTTTCAATACTGGTTTCTAAAAACTCTTTGTCGGCATCAAGCGTATTCAAAGTATTAGAGGTAATTTCATATTCTTCTCTACTGATGGCATTGATTTCTAATAGTTTCTTCTGACGGGCATCTGTTTGTTTAGCCAGCTCAATCTGATAATTGATTTTTTTCAATTGCGCCTGTAAATCGGTATCTTTAATTTTGGCAATTACCTGTCCGGCTGCTACTCTGCTACCTTCTTTGATATTGAGAGATACCAATCGTCCGGCTGCTTCTGCCATTAATTGTACTTCTTCGTTCGGGAAAACAGTACCCGGTGAGGTAACTGCGTTATCAAGCGTTGCAAAACTTGTAACAAATATATTTACGGCTGTAGGTGCGCCACCACCTGCCCCGCCGGGTCCACCGCCTTTACCTTTTTCTCCTCCTCTGCCTGCTGCTGCCCCACCGCCACCACCCGGGCCACCGGCTCCTTTTTCTTCCGGTTTACTAAAAAAGAATATTTTGCCCAGCACAAGCACAACAACAACTGCAATAATGATTAGTATAGTACGCATCTTAAAATTTGTCTTATTTTTTATTATAGGGTAAGTAATTAAGGATTAAGTGCCAATTCGATGTATAATTTAATTTTTTCTTAATTATAAACGGAAAATAGTAACTTTTTTTTACGAAAGTAAGTGTTTTTAGTGATTGTAACTATAAATAAACGACAAATTAGTCGATTTTGACGACTATTCATTAAAAAACGTATTATGAGGAGAAATAACCAGATTTGAAGCTAAATCCGCCGTTTAAAAAGCTAAAACTACCAGATACTTATTTTGGATAGGAGGGTGTTAAAGCACTGTCTAATTTTGACTAAAGATTTTAATAACCACCTGAAAAATAAAGCCATGAAAGCAAATATGAACTTGAAAAGCGAGACCCTTGTAAGAGTAGGCGGACATAAAAAATTTAATCCATCAATTATTGTACTGATGGAAGCTGACATTAATTATACCAAAGTTCATTTAAACTCTGGTAAAGTAATCTATGTAGCTACTAATCTGAAAAAATTAGAAGAAAGATTAGCCGCCAACGTTTCGTTTTTCCGTTCGCACCGCTCTTTTATTATCAATCTTAATCATGTAAATACCTGTGGTGAAGACACCGTACAACTGGCCAATAACAGAACTGTATTGGTAGCCCGCCGTAGAAAAGAAGCGCTGGTTCAGAAACTGGCCTGCCTGAAAATGGCAGTTTAGATAAAATAGCGGATAGCCATTTCGTAACCCTTCATGCCTAATCCGCATATCATGCCTTTGCATCGGCTCGACAGATAAGAGTGGTGGCGAAAAGCCTCCCGGGCATGAATATTAGAAATGTGCACTTCTATTGCCGGAGTTTTGATGGCCGAAAGCGCATCAGCAATGGCAATAGATGTATGCGTATAAGCCCCTGCATTAATTATCAGCCCATCAAATTCCACTATCCCGTAGCCTACTTCATGTATTTTATCAATAATACCTCCCTCATGATTCGATTGGTAATAATGTAACTCAATGGTTGAAAAAAGTTGTTTGAGTTCTCCTAAATAATCTTCAAAAGTCTGACTACCGTAGATATGTGGTTCTCTTTTGCCGAGCAGGTTCAGATTAGGGCCATTGATAATAATAATTTTTTTCATCGAAAAAACGATTGATTCAGTATTTTTACGGCAAGTTACGAAAACGATTCGTGTTTACTGATAAAATCTGACTCTTTTGAATTGGCCCATCTACATTCAACATTTTAAAAACTATCTTCGGCTTGAGCGGTCTATGTCTGAAAACTCTATCGAGGCATACCTGAGAGATGTTGAAAAACTAAGCCAGTTTGCGGCTATGGCAGCGCATAACCGCGGCCCTGAAGCCATTACCGAAAAAGACATCGCAGATTTTCTTGAGTACATTAATCAATTCGGACTTACTCCCACTTCGCAAGCCAGAATCCTGTCAGGTATCAAATCCTTCTACAAGTACCTGGCTATAGAAAACCTGATTCAGATTGACCCTACCCAGTTGATTGAAGGACCCAAAACCGGGAGAAAATTGCCTGATACCTTATCTTTTCCCGAAATTGAGCAAATGTTGGCTATAATAGACTTGTCAACCCCAGAAGGCACTCGTAACCGGGCAATCATAGAAGTGCTGTATAGTTGTGGTATCCGGGTTTCTGAACTGGTTGATTTAAAACTCACGAATTGTTATTTTGATATTGGTTTTATCAGGGTAGTAGGCAAAGGTAACAAGATGCGGCTGGTTCCTATTGGCAGAGATGCCATTAAATACACGAAGATTTATCTCGAAAATAGCAGAAACCATCTGGATATAAAACCTGAGGCAGAAGATATTGTATTTTTGAACCGCCGTGGAAAAGCCTTGACAAGGGTCATGATTTTTCTGATTATTAAAGAACTTGCCGAACGGGCAGGTATTCATAAAAGCATTTCGCCACACACTTTTCGCCATTCGTTTGCCACCCATCTGATAGAAGGAGGGGCAGATCTGAGAGCCGTGCAGGAAATGCTGGGGCATGAGTCTATTACGACTACCGAAATATATACGCATTTAGACAGAGCATTTTTACAGGAAACCCTTAAAAGTTATCACCCAAGAGAGGGAAACAAGTTTAAACAGGTAAAGAAATAATTAAATTGTAAGGCACCATGAAAAAAAATGACCATAAGATTCTTACTTTAACGGTTAGTCCGGCTATTGACAAGAGTACCAAGTTTTCGGGTTTGGTAGCCGAACAGAAAATCAGATGTGAAGCCCCACATTTTGATGCGGGTGGCGGAGGTATTAATGTATCGAAGGCTATTGCTCGTCTGGGCGGCAATTCATTAGCTATTTTTACGGTAGGTGGTGCCTCGGGCGAATTGTTACAGGAGTTGGTAAAGAAAGAAAAGATTGCCTATGAGGTAATAAAAACCGAAAGCTGGACAAGAGAAAACTTTATAGCAGTAGATACCCTTACTAATGCGCAATACAGGTTTGGTATGCCCGGCCCGGCTATTACAACTAAAGAAGCCCAGGAGATACTGAAAGCTATAGAGGAAGCAAAGCCTGAATTTCTGGTAGCCAGTGGGAGTTTATCGCCGGGTTTAGGTGATGATTTTTATGAAAGGGTAGCGGCAGTATCGCGCAAGACAGGTTCTAAACTGATTATTGATACTTCTGGCGCACCGTTGGAAAAAGCCATTGACGAAGGCGTATTTCTTTTAAAACCCAATGTAGGCGAACTGGCCAAACTGGTAAAAGCCGAATCGCTTGAAATTAATGAAGTAGATGATGCTGCCAGACAAATCATCAGTAAAGGCAAATGTGAGGTAGTGGTGGTTTCGTTAGGCCCGCAGGGGGCAGTATTGGTAACCAAAGATATATGCGAGCATATTCCGGCCCCACCTGTACAAAAAAAGAGTACAGTAGGCGCAGGCGACAGTATGGTAGGGGGTATGGTATGGGCTTTGTCAGAAGGAAAAGATTTATCAGAAATGCTTCGCTGGGGAGTAGCTTGCGGCTCGGCAGCCACCATGAACGAGGGTACACAATTATTCAGAAAAGAAGACGCACTTAAACTCATTAAATGGTTAAATACTTATGGAGAAAAATATCAGATTCATCCTCTTTAGTTTATTGGTATTAGGCAATCAGGCTTTTGCCCAACTCATTCATTCGCACAATGACTATGAGCAGAGACAACCTTTTTATGATGCTTATAATTTAGGCTTTGACTCTATCGAAGCTGATTTATACATTAAAAACGGAAAACTCTATGTAGCCCACGACTGGAAGAATATTACAAAGAAACGTACCTTTAAGGCATTATACTGGAAACCCCTGTTGGCTAAAATCAAAACCAATAAAGGGTATGCTTATGCTGATAAAAAAGAATTATATCTTTTGCTCGATTTGAAAAAAGATGGCAAACTGATAATGGCAGAACTGGAAAAACTCATAAAACGTCATAAAAAAGATTTGCAACACGTGCATATTACGATTAGTGGAGATATGCCCAAGACCGAAGAATATGCGCAGTATGATAAGCTGTTTTTCTTTGATGGCAGACGAAACACGCAGTATTCTGACGAAGCCTATAAAAGAGTAGATATGGTAAGTGCCAGTTTTCTGGATTTTGGTAAATACTGGCCTGGAAAACAGGAATTACCCGAAGAAACCTACCAGAATATCAGGGCTTTTGTGATGGCAAATCATGCCAAAGGTAAGCGGGTGAGAATATGGGGAACACCCAATACCACCCTTGGTTTTGAGACCCTGAAAAAGCTGGAAGTAGATTTTATAGGCACCGATGATTTAGAGTTATTGAAAAATTTTGTTGAAAAATAAAATTATGTTTGCTACCTTGTAATCAGTATTTTTTCAAGTAATTACATATAGATAATAGCGTTACTTTTTGCTGGCTTATTATCTGTATCGTAAATATAGATAGATTATCAGTTTTATTGAGATTAAAGTGGCGTAGTTTGTTTTTTTAAGTGTCATCATTCATACAACAGCGAAGACTGACAAGGCTCAGAGTGAATAAGGAAATTTTTTGATGCAAATGCCTCAGGTGGTTTTTTGTGTCAATACTTATTTATTCATTGCCATTGGTTAGTCAGTAACCACATGCTATCGGATGAAACAAAAAACACTGATGAGTAACAACATAGCCCAAAATAAAAGGCATAGCACTGAAAGCCTTGGTAAAAAGTCTTCTTTCGGTTCTTCAGAAAGACAGAAAAGTCTCGAAGAATTAGAAGAAAAGCTGAATTTCTTAATGGTTAATTCCGATGAGTCTCTGTTGGTAGTTGACCATAGCCTGAATATTATTACCTGCAATCAGAAATTTCAGGAACTATATACCATTTATTTCGGCATAAAAATAGAGAAAGGTAACTCTGTTCTTTCTTATGTTCACCCTGAAAGGGTAGAAATTGTCAGACAGATTTATAATAGAGTCTTGGCAGGAGAAAAGCAGGAGTCAGAAACAAAGGTGCCGGGGTCTGATGGGTCAGCGCATTTTTTCCAGCATAAGTATAAGCCGATTTATGATAATAGCCAAAAAATAATAGGTGCTTTTGTTTCTTCATCTGATATTACTGCCCACAAAAATACAGAAATGGCCCTTCGCCAGAGCGAAGAAAAATATCAATACATTGTTGAAAACGCCTTAGATGGTTTTATCTTTAGTGATAGAGACGGAACTATCATAGATGCCAACCGGGCTTCATGCCAGATGTTTGGTTATACCCTCGACGAGTTCAGAGGGTTAAAATGGCACGATATTATCGTGTATGAACCCGAAGTTATCAATATTTATAAAGAAGAAAGAAATAAAACAGGCAAAGTAAGAGGTGAACTGACAGGGGTTCATAAGAGTGGCAGACATTTTCCGTGTGAATTTTCCTCAATTTTCTATAAAGGCAGTACCGGCAGGCATGACGGGAAAATAAGTACTTTTATTAACGATATATCAGATAGAAAAAGAGTAGAAGAAGAGGCAGAACTCAGAGAAAAACGCTTTGCCTCATTAGTTGAACACGGAGCAGATGGCGTCGCTATTCTGTCAACTCAGGGTGTCCCCCAATATATTTCTCCTTCTATTGAAAAAGTATTGGGTTATACCGTACAAGAATCGACGAGTTTAGATTTGTTTTCGGCTACTCACCCCGATGATATGGTATATGTGCAGCAAGCCTGGATGGAGATGATGGAAAAACCGGGCGTGCCTGTGTTAGGGCAGGTGGCAAGAATCAGACATAAAAATGGTAACTGGCGGTGGATAGAAGGGGTTCTGATTAATATGCTGCATGAACCGGGTATTGAGGGCATTGTCAACAATTTCAGAGACGTAACCACCAAAATACTGGCTGAGCAGGAAAAAGAGTTTGAGAGAAGAGATAAAGAGGCACTGATTAATAATACAGAAGACCTGATATGGAGTGTAAGCAGAGATTTCAGGTTGATAGCAGGTAACAGGGCGTTTATAGAATCTATGCGAGCCTCTACCGGAATAATATTGGTAACAGGCGATTGCCTGTTAATGGACGATTTTTTTGACCACCGGTTTATTGAGTTCTGGCGAACACTCTATCTGAAAGGTTTAAGAGGAGAAACAGTAAAAGAAGAGGTTTATATCACCGGAATATTAGGCATAAAAGGTGGGTGGAAAGAGATAAGCCTGAACCCGATTTATGAGGCTGGTAAAGTGGTTTCCTTAGCCTGTTATTCAAGAGATATTACCCGGCAGAAAGAATTACAGGAGAGCCTGAGAGAAAGCGAGGAAAAATTCAGAGCCGCCTTTCAGTTCTCGGCTATTGGCATGGCAATTGTGGGTCTTGATGGGAAATTTATTGCAGTCAACGAAAATTTATGCCATATAACCGGCTATCGTGCTGAAGAACTCAGAGAATTAAAATTTCAGCAGATTACCCACCTGGACGATGTAGAAACACATCTCAGGTTTAAGAAAGAGCTATTGGCAGGAAAAAGAGAAAGTTATCAGGTTGAAAAAAGATATATACATAAAGACAGACATGTAATATGGGTGCACATAGCGGTTTCACTGGTAAGGCATAAATTTGGCGAACCACTCCATTTCGTTTCGCAGATTGAAGATATTACAGCCAGAAAAAGAGACCAGTTACACTTGATGGCATTGAACCAGAGCCTGAATCAGAGAGCCGAACAACTGACGGCGATTAATGCCGAATTAGAGCAGTTTTCCTATATAGCCTCTCATGACTTGCAGGAACCACTAAGAATGATTACGGGTTTTCTGAACCAGTTAGATAAAAAGTATAAAGACCAACTGGACGAGCGGGCAAGGCAATACATAAACTTTGCTGTAGATGGGGCGAGCCGCATGAGAACCATTATTTTAGACCTGTTGGAGTATTCAAAAATCGGCAGAAAAGAATATGAAGTCGATTGGGTGAACATGAATGAACTGGTACAGGAAGTAGTGCAGAAAAATATCTGGCATGAAGAAAAGGAAATAATCGTATGGGAAGACCTGCCCACGCTCTACGGTGCCAGGTTACCCTTGTATCAACTGATGCAGAACCTTATCTCAAACGCTATCAAATACCAGAAAAAAGAAGAAAAGCCGAAAATCAGGATTATAGCCACAGATAACCATAAACATTGGCAGATTTCGGTAGCCGACAATGGCATAGGGATAGAAAAACAGTTTTTTGATAAAATTTTTAATCTTTTTCAAAGGCTTCATCATAAAGAAGAATACTCGGGCACGGGTATCGGATTAGCCATCTGTAAAAAAATTATCGAGAATCATAACGGAAAAATATGGGTAGAGTCGGAATATGGCAGTGGTAGTACCTTTCATTTTATCATTAATAAGTAATTTCTGAAAACTGAATAGATAGCCCCCCTTAACTCTGTAAATCTATGGAACCGATACATATTTTATTAGTTGAAGACAATGAAGGAGATATTTTTCTGACGACAGAAGCCTTGCACGAAAGTAAAATAGCTAACAAGTTAAGCATTGTAAGAGATGGCTGGGAGGCTATACAGTTTTTAGAAAAAAAAGGAGAATACGTGAGGGTAACCATGCCCGATTTAATATTATTAGATGTGAATCTGCCAAAAATGAATGGGCATGAGGTACTAACAGCCATAAAGTCTAATGAAAACACCAAGCATATTCCTGTCATTATGCTTACTACTTCTTCATCAGAAAAAGATATTTATCAGTCATATAAAAACTATGTAAACTGTTATATTACCAAACCTATTGATGCAGGTGATTTTCTGAAAGTAGTGGCCTCTATTGAACATTTCTGGATTTCTATTGTTACGTTGCCTAAAACTTTGCATAAGTAATGTCAGTTTTTACAAAAAAGCTAAATATTCTGGTAGTAGAAGATAACCCCGGAGACTATTTTCTGATAGAAGAGTATCTGTCAGATGAAGTATTGCCGCATACGATTTTTCATGTCAGAACTTTGGTTGAAATGAAAGCAAAACTGATGACCCATATTGGGTTTGATGTGATACTGCTTGATCTTTCTCTGCCCGATGGCAGCGGTGAAACATTGGTAAAAGAAGTATTGTCCATTGCCCAGCAAATACCTGTTATTGTGCTGACAGGCTATGCTGATAAGGATTTCGGTGTCAGGAGTTTATCGTTAGGTGTAGCGGATTATCTGCTAAAAGACGAACTCAGTGCCTCTTTATTGACTAAAAGTACACTTTATAGTATAGAGCGCCGTAAATTTAATATATCGCTACGTGAGACAGAAAAAAGGTACAAAGAGCTTTTTCATCTGAACCCCGTACCTATGTGGGTGTACGAAATCAACACATTGCAGTTTTTAGATGTCAATCAGGCCGCTGTTGAGCATTACGGGTATTCAAAAGAAGAGTTTCTGAAAATGAATATTCTGCAAATCCGCCCAAAAGAAAGCATTCCGGAAGTAATAGAAACCATCAACGAAATTAAGCATCATGGAAAAACTATCAGAAGAATCTGGCAACACTTAAAGAAAAACGGAGCATTAATTTATGTAGAGATAGAAGGGAATCTTATTGATTTTTCCGGAAAAAAAGCCCGCCTGGTATTAGCAACAGATATTACCGAAAAACTGGCAATAGAAAGTGCCCTGAAAATAAGTGAGCAAAGATTCAGAGCTCTGGTGCAGGACGGCGCAGACCTGATGACGATTATCGATCGGAATGGCAAGTTCAGATATATAAGTCCTAACCATCAGTCTATTGTTGGGTATGAGCCTGCCAGCCTTTTATATAGAAACGCTTTTGATTTTATATATACCAAAGATGTAGAATTGATACAGAAAACTATCAATGAACTTAAATTACATAAAAGTGTAAATGTTTCACCCTATCGGTTCAGGCATGCCGATGGCGGTTGGGTATGGTTAGAGACTACCATTGTAAATCTGCTGAACGACCCTGCCATAGAAGGCTATGTAACCAACTCAAGAGATATAGGCAAACGCCTCGGATATGAAAGGCAACTTCGCCTGACCAATGAACGGTATGAAGCCGTAGCCCAGGCTACCAGCGATGCTATCTGGGATTGTAATTTAATCACTAAAGAAACATTCATATCAGGCAATGGGTATCAGAAACTTTTCGGGTATCCGTTTGTGAATGAATACCTGGATATGAATTTCTGGGAGGACCACTTACACCCTGAAGATAAGATAAATGCTGCAAAAGAATTGACTGATGCCATGGCACAGTCAAGAGCACAATGCTCATCTGAATACCGTTTCCTGAAAGCAGACGGCGACTATGCCTATGTACACGACAGAGCATTTATTATTTATGAAAATAATCAGCCCGTCAGGATTCTGGGGGCTATGCAGGATATTACCACCCGCAAATACCAGGCGCGTATTCTGGCTATTGAAAAAGAAATTTATGCACTTAATGCTACTGCGGGGGTTTCTTTAGATACTATTTTAGAAAAACTGATTGATAGTGTCGAAGATTTAATCCCTCATTCGCTCTGCTCAATCCTTCAGCTCAAAGACGGCAAAACCATGCATCATTTGGCCGGAGATTCAATTCCGCCTAAATACATTGCTGGTATTGATGGCCTGCCTATTGGTTCCGAAGCGGGCTCATGCGGAACGGCCATGTATCTGGGAAAGAATGTGATTGTAACAGATATTGAAACAGATGTTTTATGGAATAATTACCGGTCTCTGGCAGAACCCTATCATTTTCTGGCCTGTTGGTCTATTCCTATTAAAAGGAGCGACGGAGAAGTACTTGGCAGCTTTGCCACCTATTACCGTACCAGAAAATCGCCCAAGCCGCACGAAATCAGTTTTATTGAGCGAGCAGCCGGGCTGGTAGGCGTATTGATTGAAAACAGAGAGGCAAGTGAGAAAGTAAAACAATCAAAGGAACGGTATGATATTGTGATGAAAGCAACCAGTGATACCATCTGGGATCTGGACATTATCAAAGACCGCATTACTTATAACAAAGGCATTAACAAAGTTTTTGGCTACTCATTCGAGCATTTACAGATAGAAAACGTGGAAGAATGGTGGAAAAAAAGCATTCATCCCGAAGACTTAAAGAAAGTAACCGATACCCTGAACGAGGTTTTTGAGAAAAAACAATCGCATATTCAGATTGAATATCGCTTCCGTTGTGCCGATGGGTCTTATAAATATGTGTTAGACCGGGGTTTTATTGTAGTGGACAACGACCATAATCCTGTCAGAATAATAGGGGCTATGCAGGATATTACACGCCAGAAAGAAGAAGAAAACCGACTGCGGCTCTTAGAATCGGTTATTACCAATGCGACTGATGCTGTGCTGATTACAGATGCAGAACCGCTTGATGAACCCGGCCCAACGATAGTATATGTAAACGACTCTTTTACAAAAATGACCGGATATACCAGAGAAGAGGTAATTGGTAAAAATCCAAGATTTTTGCAGGGTAAAAATACCAATCAGGCAGATTTGGCGCGTCTGAAAAAAGCATTGCTTAACTGGGAGCATTGTGAAATGGAACTCATCAACTATAAGAAAAACGGAGAAGAGTTCTGGATAAATCTGTCAGTTGCTCCTATGGCAGACAATACAGGTTCTTTTACCCATTGGATTGCCATTCAGCGAGATGTAACCGAGCGTAAACACAGAGAAATAGAAAGAGAAGACCTGATAAATGAGTTGAATCATACCAACGAAGACTTGCGCCATTTTTCTTACATAACCTCACACAATTTTAAAGCCCCTTTATCAAACCTGATTGGATTTCTGAATATTATTGATGATATACCTATCGAAAATCCGGTTTTAAGCCAGATTATTCAGGGTTTTAAAACTTCTACTCATTTATTGAATGATACTATCAATGATTTAGTGCAGATACTCATTATCAGAGATGGCGATTCAAAAGAACTGAGAGATATTTCTTTTGCAAAAATGCTTAGTCAGGTAATGACTCAGGTTGAGAACCTGATAGTGGAGTCAGGGGCAGAGATAGAGACGCATTTTACCAGCGTTCCGACTGTGAATTTCAACGAAACGTATCTGGAGAGTATCCTGCTCAATTTATTGACCAATGCCATTAAATACAGGTCTTATACAAAACCGCTTAAAATAAGCATTACTACCAAACATCAGGGAGGTTTTGTGGTGCTGACCTTTGAAGACAATGGCATTGGAGTAGATTTAGAACGGCACAGAGAAAAAATGTTTGGCCTTTATCAGAAATTCCATGACAGACCTAATAGCAAAGGCATGGGATTGTATTTAATCAGGTCTCAGTTAGAAAGCCTCGGAGGCAGTATAGATGTAGAAAGCAAGGTGGATAAAGGGACTAAATTCATTCTAAAATTCAAACTAAGAAATGATAAAAAAACTACTTTGCATTGATGATGACGTAACCACATTGATGCTCATTAAAATGGTAACAGAAAAAGCTTCTTTTGCCAAAGAGGTAGTAGTAGCTATGAATGGTAAAGAGGCATTAGCGTATTATGAAAATCTATTAAATGAGCCTGCCAGTAAACAGGCAGATTATCCACGGCTAATTTTTCTGGATTTGAATATGCCTGTGATGAACGGTTGGGAGTTTTTAGAAGAGTTTGTCAGAACCTACTTGCCGCAGTTTCCTGATACCAAGGTGGTTATTCTTTCTTCTTCGGCCAATCCGGTTGATAAAGAAAAGGCTAAACTATACCCGATTATCATAGGGTATATCTCGAAGCCTATTACAGCCGACTTATTGAAAATGTTAGTAAAGAAATAAGCTGAATTTGCTAAATTTGGCACTCTGTAAAAAAAAACAGATAACCCGATAAGCAGAATGCAGATTTTCTATACCATTGCCGAAACCCAGCAGTATCTTAAAACCCAGCAAAAAGCCGGGAAAACCATCGGTTTTGTGCCAACGATGGGTGCTTTACATACAGGACATATTTCTTTGATTGAATCGTCGAAAAAAGAAAACGACCTCACTGTGTGCAGTATTTTTGTCAATCCCACGCAATTCAATAATCCGGAGGATTTGAAAAAGTATCCACGCACGCTCGAAAAAGATGCTGAACTCTTACAGGCTGCTCAATGCGATGTGGTTTTTGCGCCTTCTGCCGAAGAAATGTATCCCTCATTACCCAAACTTAAATTCGACTTTGGTACTTTAGAAACAGTCATGGAGGGGAAGTTCCGCCCTGGGCATTTCAATGGGGTAGGGATTGTAGTATCAAAGCTGTTTCACATCGTGAAGCCCGACAAAGCTTATTTCGGGCTGAAAGACTTGCAACAGGTGGCAGTTATCAGGCAAATGGTAGCAGATTTAAGTTTTGATTTAACAATTGTTCCCTGCCCAACCTTACGAGAAGCCGACGGACTGGCGATGTCGTCACGCAATATGCGTTTATCGGCCGAAGCCCGGGCTTTAGCACCACATATATATCAGTTATTGCTATTAGCCAAAGAACGTCTGCAGCATGGCGAACTATCAGCCGACACAAAGGTATTTGCTGCCGGGTATTTCAAAAAAACTCCTGAATTTGAGTTGGAATACCTTGAAATTGCCGATTTTGATAATTTAGCTCCTGTTGAACAAGCTCAGGAGCCGGGAAAAACAGCCATTTGTATTGCTGCTTTTTTAGGAGGTGTACGGCTGATTGATAATATTGTTTTCTGAGCCGATTAATCTTCGGGGTACGGCACAAACACAAATCCTGCAAATTCGTTTTCAATGACAAAAAGGCAGCAGTATTCTTCAGGGTTTTTATAATTTTCCTTGAACAATTCTATCGACTCTTCGCCAATCAGTTGGCGTTGCACAAATTCGTTCAGAAAAGAGGCTTTGTAGTCAAATTTTGTGTTGAAGTCTGTACGGTCAAAAAGTAACTGACCCACTTCAACCGGAGTCTTGGTTACCACAAAAATAGGGTTTTCAGAAAAGCCTCGCTTTCTTATCTGGTAAGAGGCTTCTTTCAGGTGGTCGGCTACAATCACAAAATCCTCTGAGACCCGACCCATTATTTTCTTATCTAATTCGGGCGAATTAGCATCGTCTAAAATTGTATTTTCGTTTGAATGATTAATCATGATAATTGAGTGATTAATTGTGAATTACGAATGGTGAATTAGTGAATAAAACGAACGAATTACTTATTCGCTAATTCACCATTCACTAATTCGTTATTAATAATTCTACAGCCTCGCTGCCGTTAAAAGCCCGAGGTCTTTGTAGCGCAGGTTAAAGCGTTGGGCAATCGGAAGATTGGTTAAACTTCCTTTATAACAGTACACACCTTTAGTAAACCATTGTTTGGCAAAAATCATTTCCTCAATGCCACCAACTGTACCTGTTTTTAATAAAAAAGGCGTAAATACATTGCTCAGGGCAATGCTGGCTGTATGCGCTACACGAGAAGCAATATTGGGTACGCAATAGTGTGTTACACCATATTTCTGAAAAGTCGGCTGTTTATGAGTGGTCATTTCAGAAGTTTCAAAACAACCACCCTGGTCAATAGAAACATCAATGATGATAGAATTTTTCTTCATCTGCGATACCATCTCTTCTGTTACTACCATTGGCGAAATACTATCTTCAGCACGCATGGCACCAATTACCACATCGGCTCTTGCCAACTCGGCTGACAGCGTTTCTGAATCAATAATGGAGGTATAAATCTGCTGTCCGATGGTGTATTTGATACGTTGCAGGCGATAAATATGCTGGTCGAAAACCTTAATTTCAGCACCCAAGGCGTGAGCAGCTCTGGCAGCATATTCACCTACGGTTCCGGCACCTAAAATGACTACCTTGGTGGGAGGAACTCCCGTAATACCCCCTAAAATAATTCCCCGGCCATTATGCACACTGCTCAGTAATTCGGCAGCTACGAGCATTACTGTATTGCCGGCTATCTCACTCATCGCTCTGATAATAGGCAAACCACCTACCTTGTCCTGTATCAATTCAAAACCAATGCCGGTAGTTTTCTTTTCGTTCAGTTTCTCAAAATACTTCCTGTCAAGATTTGGAATATTCAGGGTTGAAATTACCGTCTGGTCGTTTTTCAGATAAACGATTTCTTTTTCTATCAGCGGCTCGATTTTCAGAATAATATCGGCTTCAAAAACTTCTTCCGGCGTATAAGCAATCTGTGCCCCGGCTTCGCTATAATCGTTATCTGAAAACTTGGCACCTTCTCCAGCACCTTTTTCAACCATTACCTGATGCCCATTCCTTACCAGCAGACTTACCGCATCAGGTGTTAGCGCAATCCGGCTTTCTTGTAAAGAAATCTCTCTTGGAAGGCCGATAAAAAGGCTTTTTTTGCCTTTTTTTATAAGTGCCGGAGATTCTTGCGGATATAGTACAGACTGGCGTGCTAATTCAGAAACAGATTGACCTGTCATAGGTTAGTTGCATTTTTATTGTGTCAGCGCAGGTGTAAACATACCCTGACTATTAGAATTAATTCAAGCTCAGACTTCGGCTATTATTGTCAATAACCTCTATCCGAATAGTATAACAATTTTCAGGCAAAAGTGATTCTATTTTTTGTGCCCATTCGAGCAGACAGATATTGCCTGAGTCAAAATATTCTTCAATCCCAAAATCAAGGGCTTCAGATTCACGCTTTAAACGATAAAAATCAAAGTGATAAATATTGCCTCCATCGGCAGTTACATATTCATTCACAATCGAAAAAGTCGGGCTCTGTACTGTACTCAGTACCCCTAATTCCTTGCAGATAGCCTTAATCATTGTGGTCTTACCAGCACCCATCTCCCCTTCAAATATCCAGATAGTTTTGTCTTCAGCCTTACCAATAATTTTTTTTGCAATCTCTTCTAAATCTGTGAGATAATAAATCATTTTCGGTTGATTTTTCTGATTCTATTGCAAAAATCGCATAAATCCTTAGAATATTTCCAATCTTAATCCAATAAATAAATTTGATAAAAAAAAACATCTTTTTCTTGACAATAAGTATGTTTTTGTCTTGTTTTTTCAAGAACTTTGTTAAATGAAAGTTATTTGCGCCAAACCGACTTTTGTGTTATCCTATTTTGTTCATTCCTATTGTATGTTCCAGAACGGTAAACAGATTATCCCAAGCTTTTTCTTTATGGTTGGTGGAGGGTATCTCCTTAGGCTGCTGTATCTGCAAGTAATTGATGATAGATATCTTACGGTAGGTTCAACCAAGGTTATCAAAAAAGAAGTTCAGATTCCGTTAATAGGACAGATTTATGGCCACTATGGTGCTAATAAAGATGTGTATCTACCGCTCTATAAGGCAAAGAACATTGATATATCTATGTTTTGTCAGTTGTACAATATTAGCGGATATTATGATAGCACGATGGCTGTTGCCGGAACTTATTCAGGTACAAGCAATAGCAGCTAAAAGTTATATGCCGCCTGTCGATAAAGAAGCAAACCCATACAAATCCCCGGAAATCCACCACAAGAAACACCAAAATCAGTAAAAATAGATTTTATAACACCTAAAGATAAATTGTTAGCACCAAAGAATACGAAGTAATATGGCACGTGATATTGATATTAGAGAAGGAATTGACTGGACAACCGTATGGCTTTATGGGGCCCTGGTATTATTTGGCTGGTTAAATATTTATGCAGCAGTTTACAATCCGGAAAACCCGATTGAGATTGTTTCGCTTTCGCACAATGCCGGAAGGCAGCTGATATTTATCTGTGCGTCGTTTTTGCTGATTCTGATTATTCTGTTTGTCGATTACAAGGTCTATGATTCGTTTGCCTATATATTTTATGGGCTTATTGTAGTGGTGCTTATAGGAACCATATTTATCGCTACCGAAATCAAAGGCTCCCGCTCATGGATTAAAATAGGCACCTTTTCGTTTCAGCCTGCCGAGTTTTCAAAAGTGTTTACTGCGCTGGCTTTGGCAAGGTATTTAAGTACACAGAACGTAAATATTTCCAGATTTCGTGATGCTTTTGTGGCCGGGGTGATGGTATTTTTGCCGCCTGTGATTATTATTCTGCAAAAAGAAACGGGTTCAGCCCTTACTTTTGCGGCTTTTGTGGCTGTATTTTATCGGGAGGGTCTGCCCGGCATTTATCCGGCTTTAGGTATTGCGCTGGCCATTTTGTTTGTATTTACCTTGTTTTTCCCCAAGCTCTATATCATTATCGGTATTCTCGTGCTTTGTGGTTTGTTCTGGTATTTTTTCCTGAAACGCTATGAGCGAACGCAGCAGAATATGTTCAGGCTTATTGCCGTGTTTGTGATTGCTGCCGTGTTTGTATTTGGTACTGACTTCTTTATCAATAAAGTATTACAACCTCACCAACAAAAGCGTATTCAGGTACTGGTAAATCCAGACTCTGACCCTCTGGGGGCAGGTTGGAACGTAACGCAGTCAAGAATTGCTATCAGTTCGGGGGGTGTTATCGGCAAGGGATACTTACAGGGAACACAAACCAAATTTGACTTTGTGCCTGAACAATCGACTGACTTCATTTTCTGCACAGTAGGAGAGGAGTGGGGCTTTTTGGGTAGTCTGATTGTGATATTGATTTTTGCCGCCCTCCTTAACCGCATTGTGAATCTGGCCGAAAAACAGCGAAGCAAGTTTGCCCGAATTTACGGCTATTGTGTGGCCGCCATTCTGTTTTTTCACCTACTGGTAAATATTGGTATGACCATCGGCCTGATGCCCGTTATTGGTATTCCCTTACCATTCCTGAGCTATGGGGGGTCATCTTTATGGTCGTTTACTCTCTTACTGTTTATCTTCCTGAAATTAGATGCGCATAGGAGTTATAAGGTATAATTTTTATCGGAGAACGGAGAATGGAGGAAGGAAAAAGGAATAGCCACAATGTACACTAATACACAATGTTACACAATCGTCTTTATTAATATAGTGTAACATTGACTGGGCGTCTCCGTGCTTCCTTGTGTACATTGTGGCAAAATGAAAAGAATATCTGATTAAGTAAAAAATAAATCTGGTTCTCAATCTGCTTTTTGATATACCCTTGCGTAATCTACTTCGTATTTTATCAGGTTATTGATGGCTTTGCCACCATTAATGCCTCCTATAGCCAGATTTAATAAAAGGTAATGTTCCTGTAAAAAGCCATTACTACCATCGGCATTGATGGTTTCGCTGAGTGCCGTGCTATTCAGTAGTTCGTCGTCTAAATATAGATTGATAGTGTCTTTATCCCAATCCATACGCCAGGTATGAAATTTCATTACCCAGTCTTTATCTTTGGCTGTAAAATGCTGTAAAGGTATTTTCTGGTCATCCCATTTCGCTTTGTAGGCTGTATTTGTTCCCCAGGCTGTATTAGCCAAAATGGTAGGTACATTATTTACCCTGTAAAATTCCATGATATCTATTTCACCATTCGACGGCCAGGGTTTACTGACGCCTAATGTCCAGATAGCAGGCCACGACCCCATAGCTGTATCAATCCGAGCCCGTACTTCTATCCGCCCGAACTGCCATTGTTTAAGGCCTCTTGTCTGAATGCTCGACGAAGTGTATTCTGCATACTCTCTGTTTTTACGCCAGTCGTTGCTTCCGGCTACATAATCGGGGTTTTTGATGGCTTCTTTTTTGCCTTCAATCAGCAATACGCCGTCTTTGCAGATAGCATTATCTGCCTGATACCATTGTGTTTCCTGATTTCTGACAAACCCCTGTTCGTGTCGCCAGTTTTTTGGGTCTGGTTTGCCATTGGTATTAAATTCATCGTTCCAGACGAGTTTCATACCCGGTATTGCTTTGGGTTCAGAAAAATCGGGCTTGAAAGGGTCTGGTTTCTGTGCAAGTGCCGACAGATAACATAACCAGGCACATACTATTATTGCATGTTTTTTCATAGAGATTGATAGGTGAGTTTGCAGTAAAGTTCTCACCTTTTGTTTAGAAAAAACAATCCTGTTCATAAATAATATAGGTACGTAAAACTCGCTATCAGAAAATATTCAGTCTTGCGCCTATAAAACCTCTGATGCGTTGCAAAGGGGCATAATTGTAACTGGGGTCAAATTGCTCACTAAAAGGCGCATCTGCTCTGAAAATAGGATATTTAGGTAGAAAATTGGTAAAGTTCTTAACACCTCCATAGAGTTGAAACCCGTTTTTAAAACGTTTGGTTGCCTGAATATTATGAATACCAAACCAGGGTGAGTATTCAGGGCGGGTATCGCCGTATTCCCTTACTACAGGTAAGCGCATGGGGCTGTAAATATTCCCGGTTAAATCAAAGCTTAAAGCCATTTTTTCGAACGCATAACTGATGGCGTAATTACCTGTAAAATTAGGTGTCTGAATCTGATTGATTCTTAGCTCGTTGCTCTCTACTCTATACACTTCCATTAAAGTACCCCCGATGAAAGCTTTTAAGCCGGAAGTAAAAGCAAATTCACTATTAAAAGCTACACCCTTAGAAATACCATGACCTTTCAGGTTATCATATACTACCAGTTCAGGGTCCTGGTCGTAGTCGGCAATGATTTTATTGGAGAAGTAGGTATAAAAGGCATTGAACTGAATATTGCCATAGCCTTTTTGAAAAGTAAAGAATTTCTGATAATCAAGATTGGCATTATAAGAACGCTCTGGTTTCAGGGCATTTTTTATAACTACTTTGCGTGAGCCTGTCAGGGCGGCATGGTCTTCTGAGAATAGATTGACTACCCGATACCCATTGCCCAGACTCAAACGGAATATATTATCTTTATCAGGCGAGAATTTCCAGTTTAACCGGGGCGAAAATATGCCGCCATGCTTAGAATTATAATCATAGCGAACACCAAGCAGAATTTTATTTTTGCTACCTGCCGTAATTTCGTCCTGTACAAAAACACCAGGTAACCAGATGCGGTCTGGCGTATTTTTCAGGTCTGCTGTTTGTGTGATAACCGTATTATCGTCATAATAAGTATTACGGATTGTAGCGCCAAAGAGTGCATCGTGGTTTTTAGACAGTTTTTTATCCCATAACAACTGCCCGAAAGCAATTCTTTGTACGGCTAAATAACGGGTAATCCCATAAACAGAGTTCTGGTCGTGCTGATTTACCGAGAAATTGAAAGTAACTTTTTCGTTTTCAAAAGGTAACTGATAGTTGCCTAATAACTCCCAGCGTTTGGTAAAAATAGATTCGCCATAGACTTCATCACCCCCACGGTTTTTTCGTTGCCATTGCATTTCACCCCCGAAACGGTCTTCATAGACATACCTTGCTGCCAGATTAAACACCCTGTTTTGTGGGCGTTGAAAAGACCATTTATTGAATAACGAAAACCTGTTTTGCAGGGTAACGTCTGTGAAATTATCATGATTGATATCTACTCTGTTGCCAAATATAAAGTAGTTGCCAGAAAACAGGGCACTGGCATTGCCTACTTTGGCTTTTACGCTGGCATCGAAATTATTTTCGAGATAAGAGGTCGTATTCCAGTCAAAATTGAATTTAGGTGCTTTGGTTGGGTTTTTGGTAATGACATTTATCAATCCTCCTACGGCTTCAGAGCCGTAAAGGGTAGAAGCAGGGCCTTTCATGACCTCGATACGTTCCACCATTGAATTGGGAATACCGCTCAAACCATAAACCGTTGATAAAGCTGATACAATAGGCATACCATCTATCAATACCATTGTATAAGGCCCTTCCATACCATTGATATGAATATCACCAGTACTACATACATTACAATTGAGTTGTGGACGAACCCCGTTGACCATCGAAAGCGATTCAAAAAGGTTGGGAGTAGGATTTTTTCTGAAAAATGTGGGGTTTAATATCTGAATAGGGGCAGGCGACTCATTGATAGTGGTTTCTTTCATGGTGCCCGTTACAACTACTTCACTCAACTGGGCATTTTCTTCTTCTATATCAATCAGTAAGTTGTTCGATTTGTTGGCTGAAACATTGACCGTAATGGTTTTTGTTTTATACCCTACACTTGAAACCTGAATGGTTTGCTGCCCGTTAGGGGCATTGGCAATAATAAACTTCCCCTCTTCATTGGCTTGTGTACCAATGGTTGTATTGGCAATTACAACGCTCGCAAAACTGACGGGCTTGTCTTTAGAAACAATTGTCCCCTTAATTTCTCCTGCAAAGACAGGGAGTAATCCGTAAATAGCTATATAAATAATAGTAAGGAATATTTTTCTCATATTGTCCTAATTTAAAATTTTGTATGTGGACGATTCAAAATTAGAACAATGGAATTAATTTTCAAAATATTTCTAAATATATTTTTAGATTAGTCTAAAAATAATTATTAAAGATAGAAATTAAAAGAAAAAACCACCCTGTTTTGGATGGTTTCAAAAGATAATTTTATGTCTGTTATATTTGGAAGACGCTCAAGAAATAACATTCTTTAATATCGGCTTATAGTTTTGGCTGAAGCCAATTAGAAGGATATAATTTAATATTCCACCAGCTAAAGCTGGCGGCAATTGAATCAATAGACCCGCGCGGCGTCCGCCCATTTTCAAATGGGGGTAACAATCAATCAATCAATTATATTTGGCTTTAGCCAAAACGTCATTATTAAAGATTGTTTATTTCTTAAATCTAATTACTATCCTCAACCCCACTAAGAAGAAATCTTCACGGTACCACCACTTTTGGCAGCCTGATAAATAGCTTCTACTACTTTGATGTCTCTCGAACCTTCTTCCAACTGTTTGGAGATGAACACTCAATAATACGATCAATCAGAGGAGTGTAAATGTAATACCTGGTGTTAAGGCTTTAATATCTATCATAAAAGCGTTTGATACGGCTGGTTACCTGGTCATAAATAGGTTTGGTAAATTCAATAAACAATTGCTGAGGCGCAGGCGGCAATTGTTCACGTCGCAGCGCAAGGGTTCTATCTGCCTGACTCAATGCTCTTTCATCGCCATTATAAGTAGCCCAGTCGTTTACCCATACAAATTCGCCGGGAATTTCTTCTCTTGAAAGTACCTTGTTGGTCTGATAATCATATATCTCTAAAGACAAAATCCCTCTTGAACGAACTGCCTTATGTGAGCGAACAAGATTGGCTTTTACTTTGCCATAGACAGGTACTTTTTTTCCGTTTACTGTGGCTTCACCAGTTTTTACACTGTCTTTGCTTTCTACAGTTACCCGGTCGTTGGTTACATTGGTTTCACCTACTACAAAATCAATAAATTCAAGTCTGACTACCTGGTCGGGATTAAGTTTGGCCGATTTGGCTTCTTGTGGCGAATAGAATCTTATAAATTTATTCATGCGTCTGTTGGTACGCAAAAACTCATCTATTCGGCCCTGAAAATATTCGTTGCTGTATTGAAATAACCGTGAATTGATTTTGGGTTGCTCAAGCACTACATGGTAAGAGCCTGCATTCAGGGCCTCTTCCATCCGGTTCTGAACATCTTTATAATTGGGTGCAAAAGAGGCTATACGCTCAAAATGACCATAAGCTGTTCTCGCTGATTCACGGCTTGGTAAAGTGCCCGGGCGAGCCCTCATTAAATCAGTGCCTAAAGCATAGCGTTCGGCAGCAGCATTATCACGGGCTTCCTCTTCTTCTCTGAAATAGCTCTGCGGACTCACCAACCTACGGCAAGCCGTACATTGATCAATGGCATTCTGCATATTATTCAGTTTGGCATAGTAATCCAAGATGGCTTCCCACCGGAATTGCTGATTGGCATTTCTGGCTCTTTCAATATCTCTTAAAAATTCATTCCGGGCATTGCGGTAGGCTTCAGGTAAAACAGCCGCCGATTTGCTGTTATCGCTAACCTTTTTCAGTTTTTCTGCCGACTGCATCACTGCATCGTAGAAATTCCCTTTTTCAAAGGCTTTGGTTCCGCTTTTAGAGCAAGCTGTAACAGATAAGATAGCGCAGGCAGTAAGGGTATAAATAATAGTCTTCATGAAAACATATCAGATGGTATAGTGTTTGGAAATGTTTCGCAATATAGTATTTTTCTTAATGTTTTTATTGGGTACGGTATAAAACAAAAGCGAGTGCCTAAAAAGTTTTTTATGCCAAATAATATTTGGAATAACCCCACCCTGACCCTCCCCAACAATGGGGAGGGGACAAAAAAAGCCCCTCTCCCCACAGTTGGGGAGAGGGGTTGGGGTGTGGGGTCGAAGTCTCGCCAAATAATATTTTGCAGGCCTCAACTTTTTATACACCTCTTTACTTAACGTATGATTTTGTTTTTAGTTTTTCAGATCTGCCAGCTTTTGGGTTTTTATTTTCTCCTGTAATTTTAAAATACCGCCTATCAATGCCTCCGGACGCGGGGGGCAGCCGGGTACATATACATCAACAGGAATAATTCTGTCAACGCCTTTTACTACATGATAGCCGTGTTCCCAGTAGGGGCCGCCACAGTTTGAGCAACTTCCCATAGATATAACATACTTCGGGTCGGGCATCTGCTCATACAAACGGCTGATTCTATCCGCCATTTTAAAAGTAACCGTACCTGATATAATCATGAGGTCTGACTGTCGGGGAGAGTTTCTGGGAAAAACACCAAAGCGCTCAAGGTCATAAGAAGAGGCAAAGGTAGCCATCATTTCAATGGCACAGCAAGCCAGCCCGAAGCCCATAGGCCAGATAGAATTGGCTCTTGCCCAGTTGGCCATTTCGTCAAGCGAAGTAAGAATTACCTCACTTTCCCCCGTTTTTATATGTACGTCTTTTTCAAGCGAGTCGAAATTCATTTTTCTGCGTACTTTTTATTCACATTCTCATACATATTCATCGGAATCTTACTTTTGAATTTAGGCGCTTTTATTTCAGGTTTTACCCACTCTAAATGCCCTTTTGCCCACACATAAGCCAGTCCCAAAGCTAAAACAACAATAAAAATCACCATTTCCGCCAGTGTAAACCAGCCCCATTGTCCGTTGGTTTGTTCAATAAAGTCTTTGCTGCCAAAAACCGTTGCCCACGGAAACAGAAACACTAATTCGACATCAAACAAGATAAAAACCAGTGCTACTACATAAAATCTGAAGTTGAAACTGATGTTGGCATTGCCAATCGGGTCTTCGCCAGACTCATAGGTAGTCAGCTTTTCTACGGTCGGTTTTGTAGGGCGCAACAGCCATGAAATGCCAAAAACCAGCATTAAGGCTATTGCTGCAAAAATAAGTGCCAGTAAGACTATGCCAAAGTCAGATAACATATTATTGGTTTTCTAATTCACGATAGGCTAAAATCCCCCCTGAAACATTGTGTACATCGTCAAAGCCTTTGGCTATTAAAAAATCTTTGGCTCGTCCGCTGCGTGCCCCACTGCGGCAATGGATATAAATCGGCTGACCTTTCAGCTCTTCCAATTCATCTAATCTGTCAGGCAATTCGCCCAATGGTATCAGTTTTGCGCCAAGATTATCATCTTCATATTCATAATCTTCACGTACATCAATTAAATTAATAGGTGTTTCGCTTTCGAGCATTTCTTTCAGTTGCTCTACGGTGATGTCATAGTTTTTGTCCATTAGTATATTAGTTTTGGATTTGTATGCTTAAAGATAAGAACCTGATTATTTGGTTTCATAAAATAATTGTTCTTCGTAGAGATGCAATGCTTGCGTCTCCTTGGGTCTTTCCAATCCAGTAAATGTTATTTAAGGATAAAACCCATAGAACGTTCTAAAACATTTATAGCCCTTTGGAGCAGACGCAAGCATTGCGTCTCTACGGAAAAGGATAATAATATTTTGAGAACGCATTATTCTTGAAATCTTAATAAACAAATTACAGCTTTAATTTACAACCACAATCTTGTGAATTAAATTCTTTTTGCCGTCAGAAAAGTTCACAAGATACGTATTAGCCGGAAGATTTCCGATATTCATTTCCTGCCCGTCAACTTTTCTTGATAATACTTCTCTGCCTCCCATATCAATAATCCTGATGTATTTGATACCGGTTAAATTCCATTTCAGTATGCCCGATGTAGGGTTCGGATAAACCACGAGAGGCTCTCCGAAAGGCTCTTCGGTAGAAGTTACACCACCGGGGCCGCCGGTTCCACCTGAAGGTTTAGTAGCTACAACCGGGCGGACCATCAGGCTACCTTTTAATGTGGTATTGGGTAGCCAGGTATCACCATTGTTATAAAATATCTTATCGGCAAACTGTGGCGTGTTTTTATCAACGCCAACCGCAATTACTTCCTGTGTTATTTTTGTCCATGCCACATAAAAAGTATCTTTTATGGCTACGTTCTGATTGAGGGCATATTCTTTGAAATGATTTACCGCTTTACCATATTCTGCTCTGATTGATTGCTGATGCAGGGTTTTACCCGGCTTCCCTTTATCGCTCTCTAATAGCTGCAATAAAAAATACTGCCCACCCGAAACCGTAGTATCTTTAAGATAAGGATTGCTGAAGTACGGGCTGAAATTGAATCTGACAGCCCCGATGCTGTCGGGCTTACTTAATATGTACTGAACGGCCACTTTGCCGAGCGTCTGGTCAAAATCTGCCCCAATTTCTGCTGTGCCATCATCGTAGGCATAAAAATCGTCTAAGATGGTGTAGGTCGAAATAGAATCATTTAAGGCAAGATTATAGCCGGGCAAATTGGGCTGAATAGCATCAGCCGTAGTTACACTGAACTGAAATTTCAGAATAGCTCTATTGGCTGTAAGGTCGGTTATAGGTTGGAAAATCAGTTGTCGGGTGCCTGTAATTCTTGGTGCCAGCGTGCCGAATGCAGTTCCGGGAGAATTATAATACACACGTCTTGATAGTACTTCTTCTATTTTCCAGGCATACTCCGGGAAATTGGCATCTGCCTGCAAGTTAAACATCTGAGCCCTGAGCGTATCGTTTACCTCTGCCGCCGGATTTACCTTGTATTGCCGCATGGGCATAGCTGAATACCGTTTAAGGTAAGATGAAACAAATCGGGTACAGGCTATATCTTTGGTATAAATATCGTTAGAACGGCGGTTTTTGTTCAGATACACATAGTCGAGGTGCCAGGTATCAAATGCCCCTGACTGGCGGCCTTTGGTTTCAAACCTGAACTGAAATCCGGCATGAAAAAAGGAGGTATCTTTAATAGCTATCAGTTCCTGCTCAAAAACATCACTTCTGATGCCTCCGGCCTGTTTCCACACTACCCTCCATTGATTACTTTTGGAAAGAAACGAAACCATCAGGGTATCATCATCGTCAGGTAATTCTCCGATACCCCGGGCTTGCCAGAAAAAACTTAAATAGAGCGAATCGGCAGGTTGGGAAGCAGCCAGATTAATGGGGCGTGAAGTCAGTGAATCGGTTCGGCCATAAGCCAGCTGATTGATATAATCGTAAGGCAGTCCGGTAGCAGTACGGCCATCAAAGGTAGCCACGTTTTTGCTGGGCTGATTAAGCGGGAAGGTATTATTGATATGCGTACCGCCATTTACCCACAGCCTCGGGTCAGGTACAGGGCCGATGGTAGTTGAGAAATCATCAAAAAAAGGTAATTGAACTGTCTGACTATAAGCAGTCTGTAACGAAATCAGCAGCAATAAAATAACAGACCTGCAAATAATTACAGGTCTGTTGTCTGAAAAGAAAGGCATATACAAATAAATCTTTTGCACGTTGTTTGGATTATGGTATGAACAGTGCTGTATCAATTAGGTGCATTGGGGTCAGTGCCTGATACATCTACATAGATAACGTCACCCACACGAATTTTATTTCCTTGTGCTGTTGGCCTTTGACTGACAATAGTACCCTCTGCCGACCCTTCTACTGCTCCCACATAATTGACCGTCAATACAAGATTCTGTCCTGAAACTAATATTTCAGCTTCATCTGCGGCCATTCCCACCAGATTCGGTACTTCAATCATCTGGTCGCTCAAGCCGGTACCTGCCACAAAGGTTATCCTTGAACCTTTCGGAACCATCGAGCCGGGACTTATTTCCCTGCCATCAACTTTTATTTTCAGTACCGAATTTTCTTCAATTGCCGGAATATATTCAATCTCTCCGGCTACTAAACCATTGCTCAGCAACTGATTTTTAGCACTTGATACCGAGCGGCCTATAATATCTGGCACTTTCACCATTGGTGCGGTTTCAGACACTATGGTCAGATAGACTTTACGACCTTCTTTTACGCTTGAACCTGCTTTCGGGAACTGTGTCAGGATAGTCAATGGTCTGGCACCTGCCACAAATGTGCAATCGCTCACTTCATAGTCAAGGTCACGGTCGTCCAGGGCTTTTTCCATTTCTTCGAGGCTCATCCCTTTCAGTTCAGGAACGGTGATAGATTGCCCGTGATTGGTACTCCAGGGGAGATACAAAAAAAAGAAACTAAAGAAAAGTATCAAAAAGATGGCTATAATGATGCCAATATGCGTAAAAATATCTGCCCGTGAGCTTGTACTGAATTTTGCCATTTGAATAGGTTTGCATTCCGGATTCTTTTCCTTAGACAATGATGAATTGTCATATAGAATCAATGCAAAAAAAAGAGATTTATTGGAAATTACAAAGACTTTTTATTTTATGCCGCCTGTCCAGTTTTTCAATGGCTTTTGAAGCACCAGAATAATACCACCCACAATGAGGCAGAACCATACTATACTCATGAACATATCCGGCATTTCCTGTACTCGTTCTTCGTTAAAGCCTCCGGCAAATAAGCCGGCTACCAGATTACCCAGCGCAGTTGCCACAAACCAGATACCCATCAACTGGCTCAAAAACTGTTTGGGGGCTAATTTGGTGTAGGCACTTAATCCGACAGGACTCAGGCACAATTCGCCCAATGTATGGAAAATATAGGTAAAGGTAAGTACGAAAGCCGATGCTTTTAAACCCTGAACGGCTACTTTAGCCCCCATTACCATAATATAATAGCCTAAAGCCACTAAAAATAATCCGATGGCAAATTTTACCAGCAATGGCGGATTCATTTTACGTCTTTCAAGAAATACCCAGATGCCGCCTACCATTGGCGCAAAAAGCAGGATAAAGAAGGCGTTGAAATTCTGAAACCAGCTTGAAGGCATATTAAAAGGTAGTTCAGAATGGCGGTCGGCAAAAATTTGCAGAGAAGAACCTTGTTGCTCAAAGCCTGCCCAGAATAATACCGCTCCCCAGAAAAGGATGAAAAGAATAACTACCCGTTTCATTTCTATTTTAGTTAAGCCCGAGGCAAACAACAAATTGGCAAAGTAAGTTAATACTACGGCCACACAGATAATACCCATTGAGGTAGCTACGCCTTGTTTGCTACCCCACGTAAAAGAACCGTTGAATTGCATAACCAATATAAATATCACCAAAGCGGCTAATAATATCCAGCTAAGAGGTTGTACTTTAGCAGGCGTATCGGTCTTTTCTGTTTGTTTAGCTTTCGGGTATAATCCCTTTTCTTGCAGATAAGGAGCGGCAAAAAAGCGATAATTGAGCAAGCCTAAAAACATGGCTACCGCTGCTGCTCCGAAACCATAATGCCACCCTACTACTTGCCCGAGATACCCAACAATGGTAATACCTAAAAAAGAACCCAGGTTGATACCCATATAAAAAATAGAAAAGGCGGCATCACGCACGGCACCACCTTCAGGATATAATTCACTGACAATCGAGCTGATATTGGGCTTTAATAAGCCTGTACCTATCGCCACCAGTGCCAAACCTAAAAAGAATAAAGCTTGAGAAGATGGGAAAGCCAATACTATATGTCCAATCATGATGGTTATACCGCCATACCATATCGCTTTCCGTTGGCCTAAAACATTATCTGCCAGCCACCCCCCGGGTAATGATAATAGATACACCGAAAACGTGTATAAACCATAAGTAGCACCGCCCTCTCCCTCGTCCAGACCTAAGCCACCTTTGGTTTTGTCTAATAAAAATAGTAGCAAAATGGCACGCATTCCATAATAGGAAAAACGCTCCCACATTTCGGTAAAAGATAATACAAACAGCCCTCTTGGGTGGCCAAACAATGTTTTTTCGCTCATTAGGTTTAGAGTTAAAGATGAATCGTAATAAGGGAATTTTGATTGATAGAAAATGTTTGAATTAATCTTATTATATTCAAAATGTTTATTTTTCGCAAATACTACGTTGCTAAAATCCTCATTTAGCTCTGCTAAACTCCGGTTTTATCACCTTGTCTTTGCAAAAAATAATTCATTTTGAATTATAAAATTTAATTCAAACCTTTTCTTAATAATCAGAAATTACCGTAAATAACGCATATTTTAGAAAAACTTATCTAATCAGGAGCAAAAAACTTCAATTGTGCCGATAGTCTGCGTCAGAAAAGCGAAAAAATACATCAGGTAAGTATCACAATTTTAGCATTTAATTCACTGATAAAAGAGAGATAAAAAAATAATAAATTGATAGCGAAATTTCGCTGAAAATATTTGTTTCGCATTTCTATTCTCACTATCTTTGTCTCACTTCATCAGAACCCCTAATCACATGAGCTTTTATCGGACAAGAGATTAACAGAGACTGCGGCGGTTGTGTAGGTACACATGGTTCTATGTTGTAATGATAGTATGTTTTAAGGTTTAATTTTGCTTAGAATAAAAATAGAAAGGCCCCGCTTTTGGCGGGGCTTGTTTTTGAAGAGTTATATTTTCTCAAAGGCTTTTTGCAAAGCTATTTTTTTACAAAAAAACAGATTACACTAATCGATTTTACAAGTTAGGCAAAGATTTTTAAGTTTTTGCGATCCGCTCCAATGCTTTCACCAATAAGATTTCTGATATCTACTACAGCTCCATATTCTATAAATACGTCATAAAATTTTTCATAATAGCTACCCCAATAAATCATTGAACATGCCATAGGTGCCCCTTTACCTTTGTCAATACCATTTTCAAGAAATTTAAGCCTAGTATCATATAAAAAGCAAATTGATGTTGCTTTTGTAAATACAAACCTCTTCCAATGCGCAGTATTAGCTGCTATTGGTACAAGAGCTAAAACCTCTGCATCAAATTTTTCATGAGCATAAGCGCATTTTGATAGCCAATTTTTAATTGTTGTATTTCTTTCTTTATCTATTCCATAAGGAGGATTAACAAATATGGTTTTAAAATTCCATGATTCTTCTAATCCGTTATGATAAGGCAACATATATTCAACTTCTGCATTAACAACAGAATATTCATTTGAACATGGGTCCAAATCAATTTTTCCTCCAAATACTTCTTTTACTGCCTTAACATATTTATGAGGTGTTCCCCAACTTTGACTTAGTGTATTAATACTTCTTCCTGCGCTCATTCGTATATATCAATCCAGTTTTTATTTTTTAATTGCTCTAATTCTCTCTGTAAATTAGTTAAAGTTTTTGTTGAAGGTGAAATAACGTTAAACCAGCCCTCTATCATTTGAAGATTGTCCCTAAAATATTTCAAAAGTAACCCATCCGCTTGAATATTCATCTGAACTTTAGTGAATTCATTTTTCTTTTTTCCTTCTGCGTAACTTGATAAAAAAGTTTCCCTTAAGATTTTATGTTCTTCGGTTGGTTTAAATAATAATTCATCAATGAATTGTGATAAACCTTGATCTGTTAAGAATAATAACCAATCATATGAATTCGCTAACACCATAAGTTCCTTTTGGAAGAGTTCTTCACTAAAACTTAAATCACCATCCGCATCTCTTTTTATCCAGTTTCCATGATTGCTAACTACTCCAACTGTTAAAATAAATTGACGCAATAGATCACCATCATCGGAATTGATTATTTCCTCCATCAATTCTACAAACGGCTTTAATATAAATTCACCATCACTCTTATAAATAATTCCTTGCATATCCCCGGCGCCATTCCTTATCTTTTGCAAAGACGAGGCTACTCGAGCTACATATGCTCCCTGTTTTGCTTTTTCAATAGTTTGAGGACCTTTTGACATACCTTCTTCAACTCCAACACGCTTACATTCAAGCATTGCGTAAGGTTTTTTGTACTGTTCATATATATGAAGGCGCAAAAACTCCTCTGTCTCAGATTCAATACTACATAACAAATTTGTGTCTTCACTCTTAGCAATTATACAGGCATTCCTGAGTATATTATTGCTTAATAAACTAAGGTTTGTTTTCTTCATTCCAGTTAAATCAAAACTTTCACCTGTAAGTGTTTTTAAAATCATATTTGCAGTTATATTCTTTTCCGTTTTAGGAAAATTAAGAACATAGCTTCTAATAATTGGATGAAGTGAATATTCTACATTATGAGAGATGAGGGTGTTCCCATATTCTTCTAATCGTTGCTCTATTGATATTTGATTATTTAAACCCCAAGTTTTTAAAAGATAATAAGTAATAACCTCAACTAAAGTACCTAAAGCTCGACCTGCCGCCTTTTTAGGGTCTTTTGTATGCTTAAAAACCTCATCTGCAAGAAGTCTTTGTAATTTATCAACGGATTGATAAGATATTGTTGGTTGGGCTGGTTGAACAATTTCTTCAAGAGGTTTTGGGTCTTTTTCGTCCATTATAATTGAATTTGTTGAAATATCGAACGCAAATTATAAAAAATACGAGTAATATTACATTTACATAGATAAAAGTATTTTAGGCTTCTGTAAGTCAGTGCTGTAAAGCAAAGAGATTATTAAATGGATATTATTTAAGATTCAAGAATTCAAGGTAATCCACTTTAGCAGAATGTAAAAACATTTGTAAATTTAGTACATATTAATCTTAACCATATCTAAGCAAATGATTAAATCAATGATTACCCTACAGGTATTATTTTTAAGTATCTGGGCATTTTTTTCGGTAACCAAAACTAACGAAGCTGTTCCTGCTTCTCAAATTACTGTTTGTCATACGCCTCTCGAATCTTTACCTGAAAAAGATGGCATGAAACAATTTGCACTCGATCCTGCTTTTCAGGCTTTGCACCTCGCTCCACTGCCATTAAGCTACGATGCTACAGGAAAAGACATTACATTTAAAACCCCTGATGGCATGGACGCTAAAGGCTATTTTATTAAAGCTAAAGGCAACAGCAACAAATGGTTATTTGTGTATCAGGAGTGGTGGGGATTGAACGACTATATCAAACGTCAGTCGGATACCTATTATAAAGACCTGGGCGAAGATGTAAACGTATTGGCTTTGGATATGTACGATGGCAAAGTAACAAGTAATCCGCAGGAAGCAGGTAAACTGGTGTCAGGCGTGAATGAAACCCGATTGGAAAACATTGTGAAAGGAGGGATAGCCTATGCAGGTAAAAATGCTAAAATTGCCAATGTAGGCTGGTGTTTTGGTGGAGGCTGGTCGCTTCGTTCAGGCTTATTGGGTGGCTCTCAGACTGTTGGAACGGTTATGTATTATGGTATGCCTGTACGAGATGTAGAACAACTGAAAAAACTGAATGGCGATGTATTGGGTTTGTTTGCTACTGAAACCCGTATTTCAAAAGAAGTAATTGAGGAATTTGATGCCAATATGAAAGCGGCCGGAAAAAAACTGACGTATAAGATTTTTGATGGAGTACATGGTTTTGCCAATCCGAGCAATCCGAAATATGATGAAGCGCTTGCCAAAGAGGCTTATGCCATGTCTTTAGCCTATCTGAAAAAGAAATTTTAATTGAAATGACGGATAAGTGTCAGATTTTTAATTAATTTGACACTTTGAACCTGTTTAAACTTATTTCTTTCGACTACGAATGGCTATTTTTCAATCATATTTCGCTTATTTATTTCGTCCGTAGCGCTGCTACGCACTCAACAAATAATCTCATCTGATTAAAAAATATTACATTCTCGTCCGCACGGCGGCCGCATTAAATAAAAAGTTTAAACAGGTTCATTCTTAAACTATGACTCTAAATATAAGACGCATCTATGAAATTACTGATTCCTGTTCTGTTTATTATTATCGGCATTTCTTCGTTTGTTTCAATCGGTAGCACCTCAAAAAAAGACTATGCCGCCATTACCTGGAAAGACACCCTGATGGCTGACCGAGAGAAGTACATTAATATGTATAAAGATTCTATCAGAGGTAAAGAAAATAGGGCAGCCGATTCGGTATTTAAGAATATTAAAGTACTGAAAGGGAAATCGGCAGAACAGGTATTGAGTATCATGAATAGCTGGGGGCATGCCTTGGGCGTAACCTGTAAGTTTTGCCATGATATGAACGATTTTGCTTCTGAAAAACCTCGCCATTACCTGCAAACCCGAGAAATGTTTGATATGACTAACCAGTTGAACAGAGAGATACTGGCAAATCTGAAAACTTTCCGTCAGCCTGTGGTAATGGGGTGTATCTCGTGCCACAACGAAATGAAAGAGCCACCGCATGATGGTCCGAAAACACAGGGAAATGGCGCAAGACCTCGTCCGAGAAATTAAATGAACAGAATAATAAATGTGGTATGGTTAAAAACTATACCACATTTTTTTTGCCCAACCAAAAAAAACTACACAAATAGTTTTGAAACTAAAAATTTAGTTATACATTTGTTTCATACTTAGGCCTTTTTATACATTCATTTAATTGAAAAAACAATGGAACTCAGAGAATTGACCCGTGCGGAAGAGGAAGTAATGCAGATATTATGGACTCGTGAACCCGCTTTTGTAAAAGATATCCTTGAAGAGTTTCCTGAGCCACGCCCTGCTTATAATACGGTGTCAACTATTGTGCGTATTCTGGAGCAGAAGGGTTTTATCGGGCATAAAGCCTACGGAAAAACTCATGAATACTTTTCGCTGGTAAGTAAAGAAGAATACAAGTCTTTTGCTACAGGAAAATTGATGGAAGGGTATTTTGAAAATTCGGTTGAAGAAATGTTCTCATTTTTTGTCAGAGAAAAGAAAATAGATGTTCAGGAAGCCGATGAGATACTGAAGCTCATCGAAAAAATGAAAAAGCAATAATTTTTGGCTGTTGTATAGTCAGAAATTACATATTACAGGTAAGGTTTATGAAATATTGTTCTCGAAAAAATTAAACGACTGTGATAATATGAGTGTACTGATTTACCTTCTGAAAGTGAATCTGATATTGATTGCTTTCTATGCTTTTTACTGGGTGTTTTTACGCAAAAACACTTTCTTTCAAACCAACCGTTTGTATTTGTTGCTGTCTGTAGGAGTATCGTTTCTGATGCCTTTTATTAAAATCAGGCATAATTATACGTTCTCGCAGCCGCTTCCTGTAACGCTTAATGAGGTACCTGCCGAAACAATCAAAGCGGCCGTTTACCAGCCTGTTTTAGTAGAGAACTACAATTTTGTATTCAACTGGATGGACATACTGACGGCTATCTATCTGGCAGGGGTAGCAGTATTCAGTTTACGGTTTATCATTGCACTGGTAAAAATTTACTTATTATTACGTGATAGTGAGCCAATCAATATGTCGGAAACACGGAGTGGTCGTGAATACTGGTTACTACGTACCAATAAGGCATTTTCATCTTATTCGTTTTTTAATTTTCTGATTCTGAATAAGGACGATATATTTTATAACCGCAATATCATTACTGACCACGAAGAGGTACATATCAGCCAAGGGCATAGCTGGGATATATTTTTTATTGAACTCGTACATATTTTTTGCTGGTTTAATCCGCTGCTATTATCCTACAAAACCGCATTGACCCGATTGCATGAATTTATTGCCGACAGCATTGTAGAAGGAGAAGAAAAAGTGCCTTATGCCGAGTTTCTGTTTGCCTATAATTTCAGAATGAATGCCAGTACCTTAGGGAATGATTTTTTCAAGGACTCACTGCTGAAAGAACGGATTCAGATGATGATGAAAAACCGCACACCGCTCTGGATGATTAGCAAATATATATTTGTGCTGCCACTCATGGTTTGTTTAAGCTATTTTGTAGTGGCGCAGGATGTCAGAAGAGTAAAGCCTGTCGATTTACTTCCGGCTGAGTTTAAGGGGGGGATCAGAGCTTTTGAGACTTACTTTGCCAAAAACTTCAAGTACCCCGAAGGAAAAAGAGTTGAGGGCGATATCTATGCTTCGTTTGTAGTCAACAAAGACGGGGAACTATCAGAATTATCGATTGACAAGGGATTAAGACCTGACTATAACGGTAGAGTAGCCAATGTTCTGGCAAGCATGCCTTACTGGACACCTGCCGAAAGAAGGAAGAAACCTGTTGAATCAAGGGTTTTTCTTCGGCTGACTATCGGGAAATCGTATGGCATTGTGGCTAATCAGAGTAATATCGACCCGGCATTCAGAGGGGTAATTGTAGTTGATAATCAGATAATAAGCCGTGCGAAAAAACTTTACTGGGAAGAGTACACCAGTATTCTGAAAAACAACAAAAACCTGGATGAAAAGGAAAGTACTTATCTGAAGTTAATCGGAGAAAATCAGACTTTAATTGATTTGTTTGGTCAACAGGCTGAGTTTGGGGTAGATTTCTGGATGAGTAAGAAGCAAATCCTGATTATGCACAACGGCGAAGAATTGAATTATATCAAAGGCAGTGTGTATTCTATCCGTGTTGAAGACTCAAAAGTAGAGGTACTTTCACCAGAAGAAGCATTCAAAAAATATGGCGAAAATGCCAGAGACGGCGCCATTATTATTACTGATAAATACTGATTACGTTTCACCGAATGAGACGACCTCTGTATGAACAATTTTAGTAGTAGAGACGTATTGCAATACGTCTCCAAAGGCCTATCCAACCCAATAAATATTATTTTAGAGTTAGATAGTTCTTGAGACGTATTGCAATACGTCTCTACAAAAAAACAATTTTGTTCTCTTAGGCGACGAATTCATTCGCTGTCATTCCAATAGATTTTTTAACAAATTCAACTTAAATATATCAACTTAAAATTTTAAAATTTATGAAAAAGCTACTTTATATTCTGACAATGACTATGTTTTCTGTGACTATTACTTTTGCTCAAAAAACAGATAAAAGTAAACCGGTATTGGAACAGGTTGACCAAACGCCCGAATATCAGGGAGGGATGTCTGCCATGTTTGATTTTATCGGTAAAAACCTTAAATACCCTAAAGAAGCCGTAAAAAAGAAAATTCAGGGTAAGGTAATGATTAAATTAATAATTGAGGAAGACGGAAGTATCAGCGAAACTGCCATTATCCAAAGTTTAGGCTATGGATGCGACGAAGAGGTAACCCGGGTTGTGAAAGCCATGCCTAAATGGGTGCCTGGCAAGAAAGACAACGAACTGGTGCGTACGTCGCTCGTATTGCCCATTATGTTCGCATTAGAAGGAAAATCATCAAAATAATGAACTTTTTATTTTATCTCGTTCAGGTAAATCTGTACTTATTACTCTTTTACGCTTTTTATCGGCTCGTACTTTTCGGTGAAACGTTTCATCACCTGAATCGGGTCTATCTGATTGCCTCAGCTTTGTTATCGTTCGGTATTCCGCTCTGGTATTCTGAGTATGTGCAATCGTGGTTGATTACCAAAGAAATCAATGAGGTGTTTTATACCATCTACGACCCCTCAATGATTCTTATCCAACCAACTAAAGGAGTCAGTTTTACCTGGGGAGATATTTTAGAGGGCTTATACATGGCAGGTATGGGTATTTTTACTATTCGCCTGCTCATTACTTTACTGCAACTGATACTCGTACTGAAAAACAAGGATTTTGAGAAGTTTACCGCCTTTTCTTTTTTCGGATACAGTTTTGTTGATGAAACCCTGAAGAAAAGAGACACCATTCTGGCGCATGAACACGTTCATATACAGCAATTACATTCGGCTGATGTGATGATTTTTGAAGTAATTGCCCTATTGAACTGGTTTAATCCGGTGGTGTATCAATACAAAAAAGACATCAAGCATATCCATGAGTTTATTGCCGATGACATTGCGGCACAAAACGAAAACTCAAAGGCCGACTACGCCATGTTGCTTTTTACACAAGAATTTGGCTTACAACCCGACCAGTTAACCAATCGGTTTTTTACACATTCAACGCTTAAACGCCGTATTCAGATGCTAAGTAAACCCCGTTCACGCAATATTATGCTATTAAAATATGGCCTGGCTGTACCCTTATTTGTGCTGATGCTGGTGCTTTCATCAGCTACCGTTGTTACCAATCAGGTGCTTGATTTGGTAGAAGTTAAACTTACAGGGTTGAATGAAAGTAGGGTAGGGTTTGAAACTCCGGTACATACCATCCCTGAAAAAGGCGTGCAATTAGCTGATGCAGACGATAAAGTGATTAGTGGCAAGGTGGTTTCTGCCGATGATGGCAAGCCTTTATCCGGTGTTATTATTGAAGTAGTGGGCAAAGAAAGAGGTACTACCACCGATGCCAAAGGTGATTTTAAAATCAATGTTTCGGCCGACGATAAACTGCGTTTTAGTTTTAAAGGCTATGAAACCACAGCTATACCGGTAGGTGATAAAACGGCCATAACCGTATCGCTGAAATTAAAACAACCGGAGCGTATAGGATTAGAAGAAGTGAAAGTAACACCTGATAAAAGTAGTATATGGGGGCGTGATGATGTAATTTTTGAGTCAGTAGATGAAAACCCTGAATATCCGGGCGGGAATACAGAACTGTTTGCTTTTATTGGCAATAACCTGAAATACCCTTTAGAGGCAGAAAAAAATAATATATTCGGAAAAGTCTTTGCCAGATTTATCATCAGAAAAGACGGTTCTATCAGCGATATAAAAATTCTGAAAGGTATAGGCTATGGTTGTGATGAAGAAACGGTAAGGGTGCTTTCGCAAATGCCTCGCTGGAAACCCGGCAGGCAAAACGGTGAGCTTGTGAATGTGATGTTTACAATACCTGTCAATTTTATAATGGAAGAGAATAAAATAGCCAACATAACAAACGTTCCTACAAGTTATGATAGAACCAGAAGCGTTGCCAGAGTCAGGCTGAGAGGGATTAATGGAAGCGAGAATCTGTTTATTCTTGATGGCAAAGAAATAAAAAGGGAAGATATGGACCAATTGAACCCTGATGAGATTGATTCAATACACGTACTGAAAGATGAATCAGCCGTTAAAATTTATGGCGAAAAAGGCAGAAATGGCGTGATAATCATCAACAGAAAGATTACAGCAAAGGAAACAAAGAAATAGCCTAAACTTTTTCTTCTTTAGGCTGTAAATGTTCCTGATGCTTCCATAATTCCTGAAATACGGCACTGTTTTCTTTCAGGTGCTTGAAAGTACCTTCGTCTATAATACGGCCATTCTGCAAAATATATACATAATCAAATTTGGTCAGTAAGTGCAAGCGGTGCAGGGAAGAGAGTACCGCCTTATCTTTAAATTCCTTGAATAGTTTGTTATAAATCTGCACTTCTGTTTTGGGGTCAACACTGCTGGTAGGCTCATCGAGCAAGACAATTTCGCTCAGACGAGCTGCCAGAACACCCCTTGCCAATGCCAGACGTTGTTTTTGTCCGCCTGATAGATTTACCCCTTTCTCCTGAATATTCGATTCCAGCCCTTTAGGTAAATGCTGTATTACTTCTTTAAAATGAGCCGTTTCGCTCACTTTCAGAATATCGTCCTCTTCAAAAGGCAACCCTAAGGTAATATTATAAGCAATCGTATTCTCAAATATTTCTGGCTCTTGCGGGAAAAGCGTAATGGTTTCAGAAATAATAGCTAATGAATCATATTGTTCCCCATCAACCGTTACCTTTACATGCGGTTCAGCCTCATATAAGCCTCTCAAAAGCGCCAGTACTGTACTTTTTCCGCTGCCGCTTTCACCGATAAAAGCAATCTTTTTCCCTTTTTCAATCAGAATACTCAGGTTGTGCAGGCTATGGGCTGCTTTGCCTTCTTCGTAGGTAGCATTATGCGAAAAATTAAGCCCAGATATAGAAATTTTCTTCCAGTCTTCGGGCAATTCCTGAACAGCATCAGGTCTGTGATGTACCTGAAACGATTGGCCGATGCTCCGGGCAGTTTGCACATCGGTATTGTATTGCACAATATTGGTATATTGCCACGCCACATCATGAAACACACTGGTAAACTGAATTACATAGCCTAACAGCGTAACCAGTCCGCCAATATAAAAAGGCTTGCCCGGCTCCCAATGCTGATAGACATAGCCAATGGCAATTACACAGTAAATGAGGGTAACCAGCGTATCGGCTACAAACCATTTCCACTCGTTGAGACGCACATTCCGGCGGAATGGAGGTAATACCTCTTTTACCTTTTGCATCAGGCTCGATTCCATGCGTTTCTCTAACCGCAAGGTAATTACCGTAATGATATTAGAAAGACTATCGAACAGGGTAGATGAAACTACGTGTTCTTTTTCATTGGTTTCGTCTAAGGCTTTGATAAAAGGCTTGTCGAATTTGAAAATCACCCAGATAGTAAGCAGACCCATCAGGATACCGATGCCTCCGAACATTGGCGAAAAATAGAGCATGGCTCCAAACGAAAACACAAATTTGAATATAGCGTGCAAGAACATGAATCCATCTTGGAAGAAGTGTTTCAGGGCTTCATAAGCCTTACGGATGCGGTTGATAGTTGACCCACTGTGATTATCCTGGTGCCAACGAATTGGTAAATGGAGCGTCTGATGATACAACTCATCTAAAAAGTTCCGGCTAAGGTTAAAAGCTAAGTCCCGTTCCATGATGCGGGCAGGACCGTGGAAAGCCCATTCCAATAATTTCAGTAATAAAAATAGACCCCCATAAAGTAAAGTACTATCCCATATTTTGGCACTATCACGCTGGATACTATCTACAAACCAGCCGTAGAGAAGCGGATTAAGCGCAGCTACTACATTGGCCATCACAAAAAGCCCATAGATAAAAACATACTTGTTTTTTTCTTGTCGGGCGTATTTCCAGGCTGTGCGGAGGAGAGAAACGTAGGGGTTATTCATAGGTTAGACAGAAACTGTTACAAAGGACGGGATTTTTTGACAAATTTTACTTAAAATACTGTTATAATTGCGTAAAATACATTCCGTACAATTTAATTAAGAAACCTGCTCAAAACCATGTATAAAGTCGTTGATATAGACGCTTATATTCCGCTTGATTTTACAGCTAATAACCCTGAATTAGCAACGGTAGATTTAGTAGATACAGCTAAATTCTCCAGCTATGTATTTAATAAAATTCATTCAGCAGGGGCGAAGATGGGTATAGGAGGATACATGGAAAACCGGGTGATTTACAGAAGAAGTGAGCATTTCTTAAATGCCGGAGAAGTACAGAGAAATATTCATTTAGGCATTGATTTATGGGCTGAAGCCGGAACGCCTGTTTATGCACCATTAGAGGGTGAGATACATAGTTTTAAAAACAACGCCAATTTTGGTGATTATGGCCCAACCATTATATTGGCGCATACCTACGAAGGTAAACCACTTTATACACTTTACGGGCATTTATCTTTAGCATCGTTAGAGGGGCTTTATGAAGGGAAACCCATTAAAGCAGGTGAGAAAATTGCTGAAATAGGGGATTATCCGATTAACGGCGACTGGCCGCCACATTTGCATTTTCAGGTAATGACTGATTTGTTGGGTATGCACGGCGATTTTCCGGGCGTGTGTACAGCAGAAGATAAAGCTAAATTTGAGAAAATATGCCTGAATCCTGATTTTTTGTTGGGGTTGTCCTCACCCCGCGCGGAGGGAGACTTTTTTAGCCCCTCTCCAAATGGAGAGGGGTTGGGGTGAGGTGCTTTTACCCCTTATAAAAAATCCATTTACCAATTTCTTTGAAGGTTGGTTTTTTACCGAACATCAGGATACCTACCCGGTAAATACGGGCTGCTAACCACGTTGTACCGATAAAACCTCCGGTAAGAATGACCATCGAAAGAATAATTTGCCACGCCGGCACACCAAACGGAATACGAACCATCATGATGATAGGGGACGTAAACGGAATCATTGATGTCCAGAACGCCAGATTACCATCAGGTTCACGAATCACAAACTGAGCAATGGCAATAGCAAAAATAATGGGGAGTGTAATGGGCAACATAAATTGCTGCACATCGGTTTCGCTATCTACAGCCGAACCAACGGCTCCGAATAAGGCACTGTATAACAGATAGCCACCTAAGAAATAGAAGATAAAGCAAACCAGAATGGTAACCCAGGGTAAAGTCTGCACGGCTTTCATGGCTCTGCCATATAATCCTACTCCCTTAGATGATTCTTTTTTTACTTGTTTTTCTATTTCCTGTGCCTGAGGCATATTTTTTACTTGCTCCATACGTTGTTGCGGAGAGCCTGCAAACTTCTCGCCGAACATAGCGGTTGCCGCAGTTGTTACGGCAAAAGACAAAATAATCCAGAGTGTAAACTGGGTTAATCCTACCAAGGCTACCCCAATGATTTTACCCATCATCAGTTCAAAAGGCTTGATAGAAGAGATAATTACCTCTACAATACGACTGGTTTTTTCCTCCATCACGCTTCTCATTACCTGCACACCGAAAATAAATACAGTAATATAAATCAGGAATGCGCAGATATAACCAATGATAGTGGCTGCCACAGCACTATTGCTTTTTTCACCTTCTGCACTCAGACTAATGGTTTCGGTGCTTACATTCATTTTGGCATCTTCTAATACTTTCTGTGTAATGCCTGCTTCAGTCAATTTAATATTTTCTATCTCATTTTCAATGGTTTTTTCAATTCCATTCTGTAATTCAATTGAAAGGCTTTTTTCAGAAAAAATCTTTACACCTTTGGGGTTTTCCATAATATCTTTTGGAATATACACCAGGGCATCCTGCTTGCTTTTTGAAAAGTATTTTTTGGCAGCATCTAAAGATTGTGACGAATAGGTATAAGACAGTTCTTCGGTGTTTTTAAACTTGCCTTTGAACAAATTGCTTTCATCGATTACTTCTACTTTTTTCAGGCTGATAGACGACATGGCCGTCCAGCCGATGAAACCGTAAAAGGCACCAATCAGGAGCGGGCCGAGAATAGTCATTACAATAAATGACTTTTTGCGCACTCTGGTGAGGTATTCTCTTTTTAAAACGAGGAATATGTTTTTCATGATAATTTTAGGCTTGTTTTGAAGAATAGAAACTTATTGAGGTATTTCATTAACTGCCGCAATGAAAATATCATTCATACTCGGAATATTCTCTCCGAAAGTACGAATCTCAACTTTGTCAATCAGTTGTCTGACCAGGCCGTTTACAGGTACTTCAGGTTTAAGTTTAATGGTAGATTTCTTGTAGTTATCTTCTACGGTTTCGGTCTTGATTATATCAAAATCGGCATATTCATCACTTAAATCGCCTAAGTACTCTACGCTATAGGTATGTGTTTTAAACTGTTCTTTGATTTGTTTCTTAGGTCCGTCTAATACCTTGTGCGATTTGTTGATAAGCGCTACGTGGTCGCATAATTCTTCGACAGATTCCATGCGGTGGGTTGAGAAAATAATGGTTGTTCCTTTTTTCTTCAGTTCCAGAATCTCATCTTTTATCAGATTGGCGTTGATAGGGTCAAAGCCGGAGAAAGGCTCATCTAAAATAATCAGTTGTGGCTCGTGAAGAACAGTAGCTACAAACTGAATTTTCTGCTGCATACCTTTCGATAGGTCTTCCACGTTTTTGGTCCACCAGGTTTTAATATCAAACTTGATAAACCACTCTTTCAGCTTTTCCATCGCCTGCTTTTCCGACAATCCTTTTAATTGTGCCAGATACAGTAATTGCTCACCGACTTTCATTTTTTTATAAAGTCCGCGCTCTTCCGGCAAATAACCAATTTCTTTGATGTGTTCAGGTTGCAGTTTTTGCCCGTTGAATAAGATATGGCCTTCGTCGGGGCCGGTAATCTGGTTAATGATACGGATAAGGGAGGTTTTTCCTGCGCCATTCGGACCCAATAGCCCGAAAATCAGGCCTTTCGGAACATTGATACTTACATTGTTGAGAGCCGTATGCTGCGCATAGCGTTTCACAACATTGTGTACTTCGAGTATGTTATTCACAGTAGTTTTTATTTGGTTTAGTGGCTCAAATTTAAAGGTCTTCTCAAAAGTAATAAAGAAATATATATAAAAGGATTTATTCTTTCATGAAAGGCTTAAAAAATCAAAAATCCATCATAAGATAGGCAGAAGATGATTTTTAAATGGAGAGATTGCCATATTTTCAGGAGATTTTAAAAAGAAAGAGACGGCCAGCGACCGTCTCTCTTAGCTTACTTATGAAACAAAACGTACGTTATTAGTATTGACTTAGTATTTCAGCTTAAATCAATAGCCGGGATTTTGTTTTAAACCTTGTTTACCATCAGAAGTCTTACTTTGATTAATAGCAAACTCAGGGATGGGCAGGTATTCGTCTTTCCCTTTTTTGAATACCACCCCTGCAATACTGGTTCTTGCCACAGATTCTCTTTTGATAAACTCATTGATAACCACATCGGCAACACCCCATCTTACGAGGTCATAGAAACGATGACCTTCCATCGCTAACTCAAGGAAACGCTCAAATCTTACGGCATCTCTGGCAACAGTCTTGTCTGTCCACGGAGCAGTATAGGTAGCTACCTGATAGTCGGCGGCAGGCTGGTTACCATCCATTACTTTGGTCGATTTCACGGCACGGTCACGAACCATGTTTACATATTCCTGTGCTTTGGTCAGGCTTCCTACTTCTACCTCACATTCAGCAGCCATTAGCAATAAATCGGCGTACCGAAGTAGTAAAAGGGTTTTGCCTAATTGTGACTGACCCCATGAACCTGGTATCTGATATTTGCCTACTTCATCTTTCCATTGAATATGTTTATTAGGCAACCACGGGCCACCATTGGCCAACTGGCGAATCCAGGTGGCTTTGGCAGGACCAAAATCTTTGTAAGGAATGCCAATACGACCAACCGTGTAATCAAGACGTGTATCTAACTGGCCTCTGTCAGGGTAGTCGTTCGGATTTGACTCCTGACTTTTTACATTTACGGCATTAGAAGTATATAATAAAGGCAAACCTGCTTGTGTCCGGAAACCGTTTACCAATGTTTGTGATGGCTGATGGAAACCACAGCAGCCGCCGGGGCCGTCGTTATGCGGATTAGTCAATTCACCTTCTTTGTTGCTGTTAGCACCACCTGTGCCATCACCAACGGTATATTGAATACCAAACATTACTTCTTTTCCATTTTCAAAATCACCTCTGAATACATCTTTGAAATCGCCTTGCAGCCCATATTTCTCACCTTTAGAAGTTACACCATTGGCAATAATGGCGTCAAACACTGCTTTGGCTTCTGCGTATTTATTCTGATAAAGCAATGCTTTGGCATAATAAGCTCCGGCAGCCCATTTATTTACACGACCAATCTGCGCCTGGGTAGGAGGAAGGTTATCATAAGCAAATTTTAAATCAGCTTCAATCTGAGGCCAGATACTTGCCTCATTTGTCAAGGCTTTGTACTGGTCGGTAGAAGTAACTTTTTCATCTACATAAGGTACATTATTAAAATTTCTTTTCGCTTCAAAATGGTTGAATCCACGTAGAAAGCGAGCTTCGGCAATAATGTTTTTCTTGTTGGTTTCGGTAAGGCCGGGTACTTTTTCAACAATCCGCAATACAATATTTGCCATGCCGATAGCATCATAGACGGCTTTCCATTTGTTAGTTACAGAAGGGTTACTTGGCAATACTTCGAAACGCTCGGTAGGATTGATTTCTGTAGCCTGGTCAAGAGATTCAGAACCTTTATAGGCATCGTCAGAACGGATACTTCCCCATAACCAGTTGCTGGCACTTGTGTACCATGCCGCAATCTGATTGCCTGTTAAGGCGCGGTAGGCCACAATCAGGGCACCGTTTACACCATTTTCGTTGGTAATCGCTTCTTCAGAGATAGCTCCAAGCGGTGGGCGGTCAAGAAACTCGTCTTTACACGAGACCACCACCATCAGCGAGAGTATAATTGAGGTTGAGAAAATTAAAATATATTTTTTCATCTTTTTAAAGAGTTTTAATGAATGTCAAGAATTATAGTCCGATGTTCACACCCAAAAGCACAGTTCTTGGTGCAGGAGTTCTGAACTGGTCAACTCCCATTTGTAATTCGCTATTACCCAAGATTCCGATATCAGGATCTGAACCAGAGTATTTGGTAATGGTGAATAAATTCTGAACCTGTACATATATTCTTGCTCTGCCTATACCCGCTTTGCCAATCCATTTGCTTGGCAGCGTATAGCCTAATTGTGCCTGACGGGCACGTAAGAATGAACCGCTTTCTACATAATAAGAGGTCGAGATTGACCCTGAATAAGTATCGTTGGCATTCAATATTGGTAGGCGGCCACTTGTATTCTGTGGTGTCCATGAGTCAGTCAGTACTTCTGTATTATAACCACCCACAAAGCCTCTCAGGTGAGTAGCCCATTTGGTATAATTATAAATATCATTGCCGTAGTTCCAGAAAAGGAATGTCTGGAAATCGAAGCCTTTATAAGTAAGCGAGATGTCGGTACCAATCTGGAATTTAGGAATCGGATTGCCTATATAGGTCTGGTCGTTACCATCAATTACTTTGTCGCCGTTAATATCTTTGATTTTCCAAGAGCCTACTCTTTTATAAGGCATAGCTGCGTGTGCATCAACCTCTGCCTGATTCTGGAAGTTACCTTCTACTACCCAACCCCAGAACGAAGCTAACGGACGGCCTCCTTCTACACGTTGGATATTGCCTAAACGACCTGCGCCAAATAAAAGAGCTGAACTACCCTCGGCATCAATTTTCACTGCTTCGTTTTTGTAGTGTGTAAAGGTAGCACCAATGCTATAACCTAAATCAGTAGTGATTTTACCTTTCGTACCAAGCGCAATATCTATCCCTTTATTCACCATCGTTCCTACGTTGATTCTGGGCTGTCCAACAGTCGGTTCCAGGCCGTTAGGTTGTCTGTCAACCAATAGGTCTTTGGTAGTATTGTTGAAATACTCAATACTGAAATCTAATTTGCCATTCCAGAGTGTACCGTCTAAACCAATGTTAGTCATTTCGGCTGCTTCCCATTTGGTAGCAGGGTTACCTACTACGCTCGGGCGATAACCGATAACCGGTAAGCCATTACCTCCGGTAATATCATAAGCGGTATTTGCCAGGCCTGCCGAGTAGAACGAGTAGGCATTGGCCGAACCTACGTTACGTTGGCTACCCATTTGTCCCCAACCGGCTCTTAGTTTCAAGTCTGTAACAAACGGAATAGATTTCATGAATGCTTCTTCTGAAAGTCTCCAACCAACACCAAAGGCAGGGAAAACACCCACACGGCTTTCAGGGCCGAATACTGAAGCCGCATCACGACGAACAGTGGCACTGAATAAATATCTGTCCATTAACTGATATTCAGCTTTCCCCATCAATGAATAAAGGGTACGAGGTGTTCCGGGTGAGCCGCCGTTTTGTGGCAGGTTTTTACCTGTATTCAACGACCAGAAATTAGGGTCATTGAAGTCGTAATCAGTTCTGCTACCAGATATGCCTCTACCCTGGCTGAAGATAGACTCGGTAGCGGCAAATAGTTTCAACGAATGGTCTTTGTTGAAGTCCTTTTTATATTGGATACTATTGGTCCATGTCCATGAGAACCCTCTGCCAAAATACTCATTGAAAGCATTGTTACGGGTTGGCTCTGCTTTTTCAGGCGTAATGAACACAAAGTTGTAACCATTAGTCATATTCTGGTCGATACCGAACGAAGTGGAAAGAACAATATCTTTGTACACTTCAATCTGGGCATAGAGGTTTCCGAATAAATTGAAGCCGGTAAACTTGTTGTCTTTGTTGCGGAATAATGAAACAGTAGGTACCCCTGTACTACCTGCTTCACCTAAGGATGTACCGGCAAAATTACCTTTTACGTCATAAACCGGTAAGAAAGGGACTGTACGTAATCCGGCATACCACGGGCTGGCCTCATTATTAAAGTCAAGACCATCGCCCGAGTTGAATGGGTTTCCACTGGCACCACTCTGATTAGTAAAAGCCACCTGCATATTTTCGCCGATTGTCAACCATTTGGTTGGTTTAAAACGGGTATTGGCACGAACAGTTACCCGATTCAGGGAGGTATGTTTAAAGATTCCATCTGTACCAAAATAGTTTACCCCTAATGAGTAAGCACCTTTATCAGTACCTCCGGTAGCTGTAATCTGATGGCTTTGTACAGGGGCGCTTTGTGTAGCTTCTCTCAGCCAGTCAGTACCCATACTGGTTTCGGCAATCTGATAGGTGCGGTCATAGCTATAGGGGTCATAGTTATATCTGCTCATATCTGGATTAGTCGCATCACCCGGGTTTGCCACTACGTTTGTGTTTGTAACCAGATATTTTGGAATACCATTCTGGAATACGTTGCTTTTGAACGGAATACCCGCTCCGGCTGCGGCAGCCTGCAAATACTCATAATATTGCTGGGTATTCATCATACTTGGGAAAACTCTGTCTGGCAATGATTGAACACCATAGTAGCCATCGTACGATATAGTAGTTTTGCCCGATGTACCTTGTTTGGTTGTAACTACTATTACCCCATTAGCCGCACGAGAACCATAGATAGAAGCAGAAACAGGGTCTTTTAGTACCTGCACCGACTCAATATCCTGCGGATTAAGGGCGTTGGCGTTGTCGGTTGGTACACCATCAATAATGTAGAGAGGGTCGTTATTACCAAACGAAGTAAAACCCCTGATACGTACTTTGGCAGGAGCACCCGGTGCACCTGTACCACTTACGGTTACACCGGGGGCTCTGCCTTGTAGCATATTACCCAGGTTTGATGAAGGCTGTTGTAAGGTAGATTTGGTATTTACCACAGCTACCGAACCGATAATGTCTTTCTTTCTTTCAGAGGTATAGCCCGTTACAACGATTTCGTCAAGCGAGTTTACATCTTCTTCAAGGGTTACGTCAATGACTGTTTTAGACCCGATTTCTACGGTTTTCAGGGTGTAACCAATAGAAGAGAAGGTCAGGCTTTTAGCACCTGCTTTGGCAGCAATCTGGTAACTGCCATTGGCATCTGTAACAGCACCGGTGGTAGTTCCCTGCACAACAACGCTCACACCCGGAATACCCGCACCGTCTTTATCAGTTACTTTTCCGCTGATGTTGGTTTGTGCATAGGTAAGGATTGTGGAACAACAGAGCAACAGGCAGAGTTTGATACCCCGCATGTAAGTAGAATAAAAGTGTTTCATTAAGTTAAATGATTGTTTTGTTTTTTAGTTATCACCTTTCATCAGAAAGTGTTATAGCACTATTCCAATAAAAAATGTTACTTACAAAAGTAGGAGGTATGCTATTACATTTTATTAGGGAAAACCCTATATTTATAGCGTAAAAGAAGATTTTAATGAGATAGTATTTAAGCGGCTTTAAGAGTAAAATATATCACTCGGAACTTTCGTGCCGATTTATAAATAATTCATTTCTAATGCTGTTTTAATCAATAAAGCTGTATTGGGTACATCAAACTTGACCAATAAACTGCTGCGATGAAATTCTATGGCTTTGAGTGTTACAAACAGCTTGGTAGCCATTTGCTGGGTAGTATAACCTTCCGAAATCAGAAAGAGTACTTCTTTCTCACGAGGCGATAAGCGTATTTCGCTGGTAGGTATGAAAGTAGATTTTCTGGATTTTTTATCGTGTGTATCCATCAATTCTTTAATAAAGGGATTGATGTATTTTTTGCCCTCATAAACAAACTGAATAGCTTGTATCAATTCGGCTTTTGAGGTATTTTTCAATAAATAGCCTTGCCCTCCTTTTCGCATGACCCGTTTTACTATACTTATCTCGTCGTGCATGGTCAGAAAAATTACTTTCATCGATTTATAGTGTTGTAGCAGGTATTCATACAACATCAGCCCATCTTCTACTCTTGGAAATGAAATATCAAGCAGGATAATATCAATGGAGAGTTGTTGTAATGCGTCTTTGACAGACTCAACATTGTAGCATCTTCCGGCTACTTTTAAATCTTCATTATCGGCTAATAAAGACTCTATTCCTTCTACAAATACATTATGGTCGTCGGCAATCAATAAATTAATCATGGCAGAACAGTAGATAGAAACCCAGCATAAGTTAACAGATAAAAGCAGGTAGATGAGGCAATAATAAATTTTTCAAAGATATAAAAGATGAGATGGTTAAAAACCATCTCTCTTACAATTTAATTTTTACTTTTTTTAAGAAAATCTTTGTTGGCGCTTTAGTTTGGGATAATGTTTCAATAAGAGGTATCATTCGTTCTAAGTATCATCGGGGTAATTACCCTGCAAAATTAGACCGATTGGCCTTTGTATCTATTAGGGAAAACCCTATTTTTTTGAGAGGAGGATAGAGCTATTAACAGGCAATTTTAGCCATAGGTACCGAAATCATGACTGATGTGCCGCTACTTGCCGGAGAATGGTTTTGCCATAGTACCTGCCCATTGAGGTACTCGATGCGTGAAGTAACATTGAGTATGCCACTGCCTTGTGAAGGGGCATCAACATTAAAACCAACACCATCGTCTTCTACGCTTATCAGCAGATTTTCCTGATTGGCCATTAACTGAATGTTTATTCTGTGGGCACAGGCGTGTTTCATGGCATTGTTAATTAACTCCTGAATAACCCGATACAACAAAGCAATGGCTTCCTGATTCAGAGGAGCCAGCGAACCATATTTTTCGAGACTTATTTTGGTTTTTTTTGTACCCGGAAATTTGTTTACCAAATCTTCTAATGCTGTTTCAAGCCCGTATTTAGAAAGTGCAGTAGGGTGTAAATTGTGTGAGATAAGTCTGATTTCCTGGCAAGCATCATCAATTATCTGGTTCAGCATAGCTCGTTCTTTAGCTGTAAACGGTTTATGTCTTGATTCAACAAAAAACTTGATTTGTGTGAGTTGAATGCCCAGACTATCGTGCAAATCACGGGCAATGCGTCCCCGCTCGTTTTCCTGCCCTTGTATCAGCGCTTCTAATGATTTCAGTTCAAGATTCCTGATTTTCTGGCTATGAATAATATCTTTCTGTTGGGCAATGGTATTCAGTTGTTTTCGGCCTACAAAGAGGGCTACTACTGCTAAAATAAGAAATACAGTCAAAACAATAAGCAATATATTCTGTAGTCTTGCTTCACGGTTTTCCTGTTTAGTCAATTGATTCTGCAACTGCAGATTTCTATACTGGCTGTTGAGTTCCTCCAGACGAATGGTCATGGTTTGTTCAGACTCATAATATTGGTTGGAGTACAGCAATGTTTGCTGATAAAATTCATTGGCTTTCTGAAACTCACCGATTTTGGTGTAGGCTATAGAAAGGTGGTAAGAAATGTCTTTGGCATAAGCCACGTCTTTGGCTTTTCCACTATTTTCATACGCTTTCAGATAGTACTCAATGGCTGATTCATAATTACCTGAAAGTGCTTCTATTCTACCCATATAAAAATTATTAACAGAAATCATCCAGTTAACATTTGCCTGCCAGGCATACTTCTGACTTAGCAGAAGATACTTCCGGGCCAGAATCAGATGCTTATGGTTAATATAACTGATAGCCAGTAAATTGTGGGTATAACCCAGATCCAAAAAAAGATTATTGGCAATACATTTTTTTTCGATAATCAATAATTGCCTGATAAGTGAATAGTCAAAAGGAGGCTGATGTTTTTTGGCATCAATAATAGATAATTCAGTATGAATTTCCTTTTGTAGCTGGTTTGTTCTTTTATAATAGCCTAAAGCTGATTCATAGTTTTCAATGGCATATTTTCTGGTATAATTATCAAAGTAATACATCCAGCCCACATCCATTTTAGTATCATAATACCTGGCTGAGTCGCCTGTTCGTTTAAAATAGGTCAGGCTGGTCTGATAAGCCTCCAGACTATAGATATTGAAACCATACAGACTCTGGTAAGTATCTCCCAGACGCTTATACAAAGGTCCTAATTTGTTCGGATTTCCTTTATTTTCTTCAATCGCATTTTTTAAATCAACGATATTGGCAGGGTCTTTTTTATTATCAGCCTGAGCATACCCATTCAGATAAAAACAAACGGTAAGCAAACCGATAGTAGCTACTTTCAGGTAACAAAAGGTTTTCATAGATGAGGCAAGACGTAAAGGTAGAATAGGGCTTTCTGTAACTTGATGTAAGTTATCAAAAATCTGATAAAAGTAAAAGCCTTAAAGCTCCAATCCCTTTTAGAGTAGTCATTCTTGAAAATGCCAGGATTCTATTGATTGTGCTATTGGTAGTAAAACATATAAGGACAAGGCAGGATAGGAAGAAAAGAATCTTTGCAGAGGTTCAGCATGCTGAACCTCTGCAAGGGCAATCGCTATCTATGTTTTTGGTTACTTGTAATATTCACGTATCTGAAAAAGAAAATAACCCGAAATAAGAAAAGTAATAATGGCATCAATAAATCTCAGATACACAAGGTCGGCCAATAAAAAAAGCAGAAAAGCATAATAAGCCCATACCCAACCCTCACGTTTACGGTCGAACAAACCTTTGATTGAAAGCAGACTACAAACCAGCCCTGCGGTAGAAATAAGCATACTAACCGACCAGAGCGGATGGTCAAAAAAGGCTGTAAAAAGAGTAGTAAATGCGGTAATACCTATGACAAGAATATACAGGGGTACCAGAAGGAGCATAATCCAGGGTATGATTTTTACGATAAATTCTTTCCATTCAGCAGGTAACTGAAAAGGGATAGTTTTGGTAAAAAGCGGGAGTATTTCTTTTTCTAACGGCTTGTCGGCAGGTATAAAGTTCATGACTGAAAATGGGTTTGGAAAGATGAATGATAGGTTTAGAACATGAATATACCAATTAGAAGCAAATTACTGAGGTTTTGTTTAAGAATTGAGCCAAGTTTTTTAGTAAATGGTTATTTGCCTAAAAAACCTGTCAACTTTTTTGATTATTTGGCTTAGAATCAAGTTATTTGTTGGGTTTTCGGCGAAATCTTATATATGGAAGAAAATAATAACACAGGTACTAAAGGACAATTTTTTAAAAACGCTGCAACAAAGATTGGCGGAGCATGGGGTTGGTTTTTAGACCAGATATACCTTATTTTAGCTAAGATATTCGGGGCAAAAAGAGTAGAACTGGTGTTTATCTCTTTTTATAAAGTCATTGATAAAATAACCGGTACTTTTCGCAATCAATTCGATACAGAAGGACCTTATTTCCCGTTTATCAGAGGTCTTTACAGGGTATTCGTCAGGGTTTTTATTTTTCTTTTCTTCTACTGGTTCTGTATTGAAACCAATTTCTTGTGGCTTTGTGGCAAAATGCCAAGCATTGAGCAATTAACCAACCCTAAAATTGCGCAATCATCTACCATTTACTCAAGCGATGGCATTGAATTAGGTAAATTCTTTACCGAAAACAGACAAACCATTGATAGTGCCCAGATGTCGCCCTGGTTATTCAAGGCACTTATTTCTACCGAAGACAAACGTTTCTTTGAGCATTCGGGTATTGATATTCAGTCTATGGCAGGGGTAGCTGTGGGTATTTTAAAAGGTGGCGAACGTGGCGGAGGAAGCACCATTTCTCAGCAGTTAGCCAAAAACCTGTATAATACCCGTCGTACTGAAATGAGAGGGTTATTATATTATGTACCCGTTATAAGTACAATAGTTTATAAAACCAAAGAATGGCTTACGGCTATTAGTCTGGAGGAACGCTTTACTAAAGGAGAAATTCTGACCATGTACCTCAATACCGTTGATTATGGCAACAATGCCTACGGTATCAGAACGGCTTCTCAGACCTATTTCAGTAAAGAACCTGACAAACTGAACCCGGAAGAAGCGGCAGTATTGGTTGGTCTGCAAAAAGGGACAACGCTTTATAACCCCATCAGAAATCCTAAAAATGCGCTTAAACGCCGGAATACGGTTTTACAGTTAATGGCTAACAATGGCGATTTGACACAAAAACAGGCAGACGAATTGAGTAAGACCGAAATAAAATTAGATATAAATACAGAGGTTGACGAAGACAATAAGGGAACTTACTTTAAGACCACATTGGCTCGTTTTATTGAAAAATGGGCAGAAACCAATGAAGTTGATATAAATCTGTATAAAGATGGACTGAAAATCTATACGACCATTGATTACAAAATGCAGGATTATGCCGATAAAGCTGTATCGAGCCATATGCGACGCTTACAAAAGATTTTTGATCAGGAATGGAAAGGCAGAAACCCGTGGATATATGAAAACGGACAGGAGATACTGGGTTATATTGATACGGTAGCCAAGCGTACGCCCGTTTATAAGAAATTAGCCCAGAAATTTAAAAACAGCCCTGACTCCATCCACTATTATATGTATGAGAAAAAGAAAATGACAAGGGTTTTTGTGTGGGGAAAAGACGGGGCTTCGTCGCAGGAAATGCTCATGAGTCCCATTGACTCAATCATTCATTATAAAAAAATTCTGCAAACAGGTATGATGGCGATGGACCCTTTCACGGGGTACATCAAAGCGTGGGTAGGGGGTATAGACCATGAGTTTTTCAAATACGACCATGTGCGTCAGGGGCGTCGTCAGCCGGGGTCAACCTTTAAGCCGATTTTATACACCGCAGCCATTGATGGCCCGCTGAATCTTTCGCCTTGCGACAGACGGACTGATGAACCTTTTAAAAAGGAATGGGTTGAAAATGGCGAAAATAAGGTATGGGAACCCAAAAATGCCGATGGGGTATTTACTTATGCCAGCATGACCCTGCGCAGGGCTATGGCACGCTCTATCAACTCGGTTGCTGCGCAGTTATCTGATGAAGTAACCCCTCGGGTTACGGTAGAATATGCCCGTAAATTAGGTATTACTACCCCACTTGACCCTGTTTTATCGATAGGTCTGGGTTCGTCTGATGTATCATTGTATGAACTCATAGGGGCTTATGCGGTATTTGCCAATGGTGGCGAACACGTGGACCCTGTGCTGGTTTCGAGAATTGAAGATGCTCAGGGTAAGGTTATCTATGAGGCCGAGATAAAAAAACAGCAGGTTATCAGTCCTGAATCTGCGTTTCTGATGCAATATATGTTACGGGGTGGGGTTGAAGAATCCGGTGGTACATCGCAGGGGTTGTGGGAATATGCCAGTGCTCTGTTTGGCAATGGCGGACAGGCCGGAGGAAAAACAGGAACAACCTCTAATTATTCAGATGCCTGGTATATGGGCTTTACCAAAGACCTGGTGTGTGGGGTATGGGTAGGCGGCGACGACCGCAGTATTCACTTCCGTACACGTATGGGAGAAGGTTCCCGTTCCGCCTTGCCTATTTTCGGCAAGTTTATGCAAAGTGTCTATACCGATAAAACGTTAGGCTATAAACCCGGACCATTTCCGAAACCCGGTATCCCTATCAAGAAAACCTATCAGGGTTGTGGCGGCGACATCGGCGGAATCAGTCCTGCTGATACAAGCGGTGTGTCTTTAGATTCTTCAAATACGGTTCAGCAAGAGGTAATTACCTTCCCGCCAAGAGACCAGCCGGCTAAAGATACTACAAAAAATAACCGTTAGATAAAGTTGTAAAGAATCTCAAAAAAAATATTTATTCTTTACAACTATTACCTGCAAATGGGAGTCAATGCTTTTGAACAAGGTAAACTCCCATACAAATGGACGCAAAACTATACATAGCCGGAACAATTAAATTAGCAGGAAAAAAGAAAGTAAACCCTGCAGAAGTGCTTTTCCTGAAAGCAGACGTAAACTACACCGAGATTTTTTTACAGGATGGTGAAAGATTTATTGTCTCAAAAACCCTGAAAGAGTTAGAGAAAAGATTTGAAAGCTTCAATTTCTTTCGCACGCATAAATCATACATGGTTAACCTGAAATACGTAACGGGATACCAGATACACGAAGGTTTGTTAGTAAAAGTACAGGACGAACATCAGGTGAGCCTTTCCCGCCGCAGAAAAGAGGTTTTTTTAGATACGGTAACAAAGTATCAGAAAGCAAGCTAATCAGCTTGTATGGTCTGATACGATGAGCCATTTGCCATCAATCTTCTTTAATACAAGCGTAAAAAATCCACCAGCATCACCTTTTTCGGGGCGTGTCAAGTGCCATTTTCCTAATACCCAGCAAGTGGTAGGCGAATGAAAATCTGTTTGCTGAATATCAAATTTGAGTTTGCCCATCGTGGCAAGGTCAGGGTAGGTTTTCAGGTATCTTTCTAATGTGGCTTTCCATCCGTAAATCACACCGTTTTTGCCAATAAACATCAAAGAATCAGATTTTACATAATCCTCCATAAATGCTTTGATATCGCCTTTATTCCAGTTTTCATTCTGGCGGCTCAATACTTTCAGTACTTCCTGACGGTCGTTGGTATTCTGTGCGTAAGTCTGTATCGCAAATACAAGGCATAGAATTACTGTGATGGCTGTTTTCATTAGAGTAGTTTAGCTTGTTTAATAAAGTTTTACTGAGTTTTAACAGGATAGGAGACAATTTCTTGACCCCTTTGCTATATTTGTACGAAAGTATAAATTTTTTTCAATATTTGTGAGCAAGCAAGAAATCTGGTTTGTAGTTAATCCCTTTTCAGGCAGAAAGAAAAATCATCAGGCAATCATCAGTCTGATTGAGAATCAATTAGACAAGAAAAAATATCAGGCTACCATTATTCCTACCAAAGCGGCAGGCCATGCCACCGAACTAGCACATGAAGCGGCTGAAAAACAAGTACCCTATATAGTAGCTATGGGCGGCGATGGCACAGTAAACGAAACTGCCAAAGCCTTAATAGGCCGTAAAACGGCTTTAGGTATTATGCCGTTAGGCTCAGGCAACGGATTAGCAAGAGAATTAGGCGTGCCGATGAAACCGGAAAAAGTAATAGAAAAGCTGAACAAGGCAACCATCAAGCAGATTGATGCCTGTTTTGTGAATGATATTCCGTTTTTTTGCACCGCAGGCGTAGGTTTCGATGCCCATTGTGCCGATGTTTTTTCGAGACTGAAAGGACGTGGACTGCTTAATTATGTCAGGGTAGGTTTTCAGGAGTTCTGGGCATATAAACCTTTGTCTTGTGATTTCGGTGGCAATAAGTATGAGGTGTTTAGTATTACCTTTGGTAATGCCCGACAGTTTGGGAATAATGCGTATATTACCCCTATTGCACAGATAGATGATGGTTTTATTGATTGTACTTTACTGAATCCGTTGCCACTCTGGAAAGTGCCTTCGATTATTACGAGGTTATTCAATAAAACTATCCACGAATCTGCTTATGCAGAGGTATATCGTGGGGCTAAATTTAAACTAAAAGGCCAGGAAAATCTGTTGATTCATTATGACGGTGAGCCGTTAAGATTAGATACAGATGAATTAACGATAAGTATCAGAGAAAAAAGCCTGCATGTAATGGTATGAAAAATAAAAAACACCGGGAAGGAGTTGTGTACTCGACCGACCCTGATTTTGCATTTAATTTTGGTGAGCAGGAAGAAACAGAAACCTTAGCTCCTCAACAACAGAACCTGAAAATTTGGCTCGACAGAAAAGGAGGTAATAAGGTAGTAAGCAGAATAGACGGCCTGATAGCCAAAGACGAAGATTTGCAGAATCTGAGAAAGAAATTGCAGAATCTATGCGGCAGCGGTGGTACTGCCAAAGATGGAGAAATACTGTTACAAGGCGACCACCGGGATAAAATTTTAGCCTTTTTGCTGAAAGAAGGCTATAAAGCTAAGAAGGCTGGGGGATAGGTTCTTGCACAGGCGATACTTCATCGCCAATTTTAATTTTACCGCCTTTCATTACCGTGCAGGTAATACCTCCGTGTCCACGCATGGCATTGTATCCACCCAAACCCAGATTTTCTTCCATTTGGCTACATGGATGGCAATAGCCGGTTCCTTTCAACACTACTTCACCAATCTGGAAAGTAGAATCGTGAAAAGCTAATAGGTTTATGCCTGAAACTACAATATTACGTCTGAGTAAAGCCGGGTCAATACTTTCTTTATGAAGCATTTTAGCAAAAGCTTCTATATGCTCAGCCTGAATAAGCGTTACTTGTCGGTTGCGTGAAGTCCCTTTGTATCGGTCGCCCACGATACCTTTTTGCTCTGTTACGTCTATGGTATCCACTATTTTTAGTGGCCCTCTCGAAGTAGGACCCGGGCGATAACTCAACCATTCTACCTTGCCATTAAAGGCAAAGTTTTTCAATAATTGTTTCATTTCCATCTGTTCAGCTTTCATTTAAACCTGTTCTTAAACAATAACTATTTCAGAGCGAAGGTGTTTTGAAATCTTTGGTTTCGTAGGCAAGACAAAAACCTTTCAGCTCACATTCGGGGCATTTGGGGGTGCGGGCAATACAGATGTAGCGACCATGCAGAATGAGCCAGTGATGCGCTACTGAAATTTTATCTTTGGGCAGATATTTTATCAATTCTTTCTCTACTAAAAAGGGATTTTTGGCAGTTTTAGGTACTAAACCCAGGCGATGAGATACACGGAATACGTGCGTATCAACTGCCATAGCAGGCTGGTTATAGATAACCGATACAATTACATTGGCGGTTTTACGGCCTACACCGGGCATTTTTTGCAGGTCTTCGATGGTATTGGGTACTTCCGACTGGAAATCGTTGACCAGAATACGAGCCATGCCTATCAGGTTTTTACTCTTGTTGTTAGGGTAACTTACTGTTCTGATGTATTCATATACTTCTTCAGCAGTAGAGGCCGCCAGACTTTCGGGAGTAGGATAACGCTCAAACAACCGGGGCGTTACCATATTTATTCGCTTATCGGTACACTGGGCTGAGAGTATCACAGCCACTAATAATTCATAAGGATTGGTATAATGTAATTCGGTTTCGGCTTGGGGATAGTGTTCGGTAAAATAAGTAACTAAAGCTCTATAGCGTTCTTTTTTGTTCATGGTTTGTGGTAATTTTTTAAACATCTCCCCAAATTAGCAAAAACTAAATGGTGAAAGCAAAAGGCGGATTACTTCACATTTTTCCGGCGATTGCGTTGGAAATCTTCTAAAACAAATCCGCCCAGACCATTCAGATTGCTGTAATAGGCACGCCCATTATTTACCTGTGTAAACTGCTGTACAAACTGTTTCAGGTAAGGGTCTGAGGCAATCATAAAGGTAGTAATAGGAATTTCTAACCGACGAGCCTGTGCGGCAATTGTCAGGGTTTTATTCACAATCTTGCGGTCGAGGCCGAAACTGTTTTTGTAGTATTTAATTCCTTCTTTCAGACAGGTAGGCTTACCATCAGTGATCATAAACACCTGTTTGTTTTTGGTTTTCCGGCGGCGCAGTAAATCCATAGCTAATTCTAATCCGGCAACGGTATTGGTATGATAGGGGCCAACCTCCAGATAAGGAATGTCTTTCAGTTGTATCTGCCACGCATCATTGCCAAATACCAGTATATCAAGCGTATCTTTCGGATATTTGGTACGAATCAATTCTGCCAAAGCTAATGCTACTTTTTTGGCAGGTGTAATGCGGTCTTCGCCATAGAGAATCATGGAGTGCGAAATGTCAATCATCAATACCGTTGAAGTCTGAATCTTCGATTCCCTGTCAACTACTTCCAGATCACTTTCCAGTAGCATAAAATCATCAATACCGCTATTTATCTGGGCATTTTTCAATGATTCAGTCATGGAAATCTGTTCCAACGAATCACCAAACTGAAAAGCACGTACATCGCTGCTGAGTTCATCACCAACTCCTGTATAAGGCGTATGATGGCTACCACTCGATTTGGTTCGTTTCAACTTACCAAATATTTCGTCTAATGATTGTTTTCTGATACTCTGTTCACTTTTGGCGGTAATGCGGTACTGCTGCCCTTCCTGATTCTCTTCGGTTATGTAGCCTTGTCTTTTCAAATCTTCAATAAAATCAGCCATACCGTAGTTATCATTGGTGAGCTGATACTGGCGGTCAAGGTCGCTCATATAGCTGAGTGCCTGGCCTACATCTCCGGCCGTAATTAATAGCAGTTGCTGGAAAATATTGAGCAATTGCTCAAATGGGGTGTTGCCCTTCATTTCGGGCTTAAATTCTGAAAAACGAAAACCAAGCATGACAATCAGTGATTTAGTATTCTGTTACCTCTTTCTATTAACGCTTTTTATCAGCTTAAAGTTTGGCTATGTAAACAATCCATACTTTTTAAGAACTATTAAGAGTTGGCTTGTCTAAAATCCGAAGATTTGCCGTAAATTGCAACGTTTTTCATAGTAATGGCGGAACATGAGCATTAAAAAATTATTCTTCACTATTTTATTGAGCTATTTTTACGGCCTGTGCCACGCCCAAATCCTTGATGATTCTACCAAACAAGTTTACGGACTAAAAACTACCCGTTATATTCTTGAAGACGATATTCTGAATAACCGTAAAACCTACTATAATCCAGATTCTACCTTAGATGGCTTTCACTTGTTCGACAGGAATCTCAAAAGCGGCTGGCTGTATCAGGATTTAGGATTGATTGGCACGGCTGTGAAACCTCTGTATTTTCAGCCCAATGAAGACGTAAGCAAGCAATTAGGATTTACTACCTATGGCTTCTATGCCTTCGATGCCAGAAAATCGAAGTATTACAATACAAAGTCGCCTTATACCAATATGTATTATGCCCAGTCGGGTGGGGGAATGTTGAACCTTGATTTTACACATTCACAGAATATAAAACCGCAATGGAATATTACTTTTGATGTCCATCGGCTGACTTCGGCCAAACAATATGGTGCGCCACAGACTCGTGAAGAAAGACTGGTGGATAGCTGGGCTGTGCTAACCACTACCAATTACGAATCTAAAGACGGGAAATATGCCATTTTAGGAACTTATAACCATTTTAACCATGCCCCGGTTGACCAGGGAGGTATCAGACCGCTGGAAGATAGTCTTAAATTTGTAGAAGCAAACGAACTTGGTAACTACAAAAACTTTCTGGCAAGATTAGGCAATGCCGCTTCGCGCGACTGGCGCAATGAGTTTCATATTTATCAGCAATATCAGTTATCAAATGGTTTTCAGGTATATCATATTTTAGATTACCAGAGACGTATTGATTATTATCAGGATAACACTTTTAAAGCTGACACTACAGCCGAAGGGGTAAATTTCTATGGTATGCAAATGCCGAAGAACCCAGTTCTTTTAAAAGGTATTAGGGATACATTGTCATTGGCATTGAGGTATCGGTTGATTGAAAATAAATTCGGTATAAAGGGTATTTACAGAGGATTTGCTTATAGACTTAATTTGCGTTATCGTTTGTATAACCTCAATTCTGATTTTAACCTAGATAGTACGACTCACAGAAGAACAGGATTTAAACATGAGGTGCTGGCAAATGCATGGGCAAATTATTTTTTTCCTGATAGCTTGAAACGAGCTTATGCCGAATTTGAAATAGGCACTAAAGGTAGTTTTAGATTAAAAGTAGAATACATAAGCCCCAAATTAAGAGCTGAGTTTTATCAGGCCTCAACTCCACCAACTTTGTTAGATGAGCGTTTGGGAAGCAATAATACATTTAATTGGTCTATGCTATATGATAAAGATTTGCGAAATCAGTTATCTACTAATTTGTATGCTTCTACCTCTCTGAACTATAAAAGATTTAAGTTTACACCAAGTGGGTTTTATTCACTGGTAAGTAGCTATACTTATTATGATAGCAGTGCCCACATTCAGCAAACGCCAGATATCTCGGCTATTTTTAAATCGGTAAGTATTTTCAGGGCAGGATTAGCAATTGAGTATAATTGGAAAAAATTTTTAGTAAGAAATCAGACATATTTTGCCGGAACTTCACGCACAGATATTATCCGGATGCCCACTATTACTAATAATACGACTATCGCCTACGAATTTGTATATGCCAAACGATTGCATATCAATGCCGGAGCTGAAATCTATTACCGCTCGGCCTATTATGCCGACAATTATATGCCGCTTACCCGCCAGTTTTATTTACAGAATGATAAAAAAGCATGGGGGTATCCGGTGGTAGATGTATTTGCCAATCTGAAAGTAAGCAAAGTGAGAGTCTTCCTTAAATTTGCCCATGTCAACCAAGGATTCCCCGACAGAGGGTATTTTGTAGGCTCTGTTTATCCTGGCATGCGACGCACCTTTTTCTTAGGTGCCAACTGGCCGTTGTTTGATTAAGAAAAGATAAAATTTTCATTAAAACTCTGACAAAGTGCCTATAAACGTAATTTTTTTGATTTAATTATTTAGGTTTGTAGAAATTGTTCAATTAAAGAATTTGTATCTTTGCACACTTTTAAACCTAAACTCTTGATACATGGTGTTTTGGCACTATTTACTACCGATTCTTTTTTTCACTGCTGTCTTTGTTCAACTCATTTTCATTTTGGGTATTTTTCCGGGCTTATTGTCGCATCAGGATACAGAGCGTGATACAATTTCGAGTCAGAAACCAGGAGTTTCGGTTGTAGTAGCAGCCTGGAACGAGCTGGAGAATCTGAAAGAACTGCTGCCGATTTTAGAGGCACAACAATATCCCGATTTTGAGATAGTGGTAGCAGACGACCGCTCACACGACGGCACTTACGATTATCTCTTGTTCAACGAGGGAGGTTATTCTAAAGTTAATTTTGTCAGAATTGAGTCATTACCTGCCCATTTTACAGCCAAGAAATTTGCGGTAACCATGGGAATTAAAAAAGCCACTAAAGACATTATTTTGTTGACAGATGCTGATTGTCGGCCAACGAGCGATTACTGGATTGATACAATGGTGGCGCAATTGAGCAAAGAAAAAGACATTGTTCTGGGTTTTTCGCCGTATAGTTTCGAAGATTCACGGCTTAATTCGCTCATTCGTTACGAAACTTTCCAGACAGCCCTGCAATATTTTTCTTTTGCCAAAGCCAATATGCCCTACATGGGTGTTGGCCGAAATCTGATGTATCGTCGTGATTTGTTCTGGACAAGCAATGGTTTTTCGAGCCATCACGGGCTGTTAGGAGGAGACGATGATTTGTTTGTGAACGAAGTATCAAACAAAACCAACGTGGCTATTTGTATCGGCGAAGAAGCAAACATGGTGTCGGAACCTAAAAGAACCTGGAGCGACTGGATTACACAGAAGCGTCGCCATTTATCGGTAGGAAAACGCTATAAATTCAGAGATAAGTTTTTATTGGGAAGCCTTGCCACAAGCCAGTTATTGTGCTGGTTTATTTTGTTGCCGACTTTCTTTATTAAACCTGACTGGTTTGAAGCCCCCGAATGGTCGAGGATTCCGACTGAATGGCTTGATGATAATCATTTACAGGATTTTTATCCTTATAACGACTGGATGCGCCTGATTACCCTGGTGTTTTTTGTGTGGTTGCTTATCAGATGGCTGATATTGGCAAAAGCCAATAAAAAACTGAACAGCACACTAAGTTCATTCCGGATTCCGTATTATGATTTTCTGTATGCTTGTTATTATTTAGTGTTTGGTTTGATTACCATTTTCTCGAACCCTAAAAAAATTAAGTGGAGATAGGTTTTACCTTTTTTGCGTACCAGATATGCCTGCCAATATAGCTATACTGACCAAATATTTTCCGAAACTCACCGAAAAACAGCGTGGGCAATTTGAACAATTGCAGGAACTATACAGTTTTTGGAATAACCAGATTAATGTAATTTCAAGACAGGATATTGAGAATCTGTACGAAAAACACGTTTTACATTCGTTAGGTATCGCCAAAGTGCTTGATTTTAAGCATGGCACAGAAATTTTAGATGTAGGTACAGGCGGAGGTTTTCCGGGTATTCCGTTAGCTATTCTGTTTCCTGAGTGTCAGTTTCATTTAGTTGACTCGATAGGCAAGAAAATAAAGGTAGTAACCGAAGTAGCGCAGGCGGTAGGCTTGAAGAACCTGACTGCTCAACACGAAAGGGCAGAGAATGTGGCAAGCGATTTTGATTTTATTATAAGCCGGGCCGTAACAAGGCTTAAACCCTTTTATGGCTGGGTACAACACAAAGTTACCCGAAACCAGTTTAACGATTTAAAGAATGGTATTCTGTACCTGAAAGGAGGCGATTTAACCGAAGAATTGGAGGAATTTGGTAAAAAATACAAACTCTATAACTTATCTGATTACTTTGAGGAAGAGTTTTTTGAAACCAAAAAAGTAGTATATGTGCCGTTTTGAGGCGCATAAGATTTTGACAACCCATAAATAAGCAATACCATGAACGAACGATTTGCAGCCAGTACACTTAAAAATCCACTAATGCCTGATGAAGTTATTTTCAGCGAAAAAGGCGTTACCTTCAAGGCCAGAAAGGTTTTTAGTAGCTCTGAAAATTTTGTTTTTTATAGCGATATAGCGGGTGTAGAAATAGAATCAGGTGTGTTTTTTTCAACAATCCGTATCAAGGCAAGAGCCAGAGAAGAAGAGATTGTGATTGAGAATTTTACCAAAGGCGATGCCCGCAAGGTAAAAGAATTGATACTCGAACGTGCCTTTCGTTAAGCAGGTATGTCAGCTATAGCCGCTATCGATGAGGAGACAGGAGAGGTTGTTGTTGCGGCCAAACTCTGGTTTTATGGCAACTTTGCCACCGCCGAACTGGCTGATAAAATTGTAGAGGAGATACAGAGCCAATACAACGGGGCACACGGTAAAATACAACTAAGAAAAGCTGACAGAAGTGTAGTAACCTATCCCGTCAGATTTGAAATAGAATCAGCGATTGTAACAGAAGAAGCAGTTTTCGGTCTGGTACAAACCAATACCGATTTCCGTAATAACTTTATCAGAATAGAGCAGAATAATATCCTGAAACGCTCTTTTATGGGCAATGAATTAGGAGGGAATATCGGGCACTGGCTGATAAGCGATAATTTAGGAGAATCCACCACTGCTGCACACGAATTTGGTCATTCTTTAGGGCTTGACCACCCCGACGATGTTGATTTAAGAAACAGAGAACTGCCACCACCTATGATGGCTCCGAGAGGAACTTTAGTGAAAGCTAAGTTTCAATGGAACCCGACAGTAAATGCCGGAGAATTTGGTGGAACCATGAAACCCATTTACAGAAAAGTAGGTGCCGAGGAAGTTGAAATGATTTTTACAGGCAAAACTTTTGAAAAAGATGGAACACTCAATCTGGGAATACTTTCTAATTTAGTTTATGATGAGGTGGGGAATCCTTATTATTTTTTGGATTGAGTGGTTAATTGCGAATTAGCGAATGGTGAATTAGCGAATACTTGGAAATAATTAACCTTTATGCCACGAAATAGGTATATTAATGTGAGTTCGATACAATTTAGTCCCTATGGGGCTGTAAATGCCTTGTAATGAGTGGTTTATTCACCGAACTCACATCATATTAAGAAAAGCTATGGTTTATAATTACTTGCTACCTAATAATTCAGCATTAAATTATTCACTAATTCGCTATTCACAATTCACGATTAAAATAATCACTCCATATGAATCTTGGCGTTAAAAATACTTTAAGAGTGCTTCGGGGTACAAGTGTGGGGATGTATCTGGGCGATACCCACGGCAATGATGTATTGTTGCCTAAAAAATATATACCCGATGATTTGATCGTTGGCGACGACATAGAGGTATTTATCTATAAAGACTCCGAAGACCGGATTATTGCTACTACGCTCGAACCCAAGGTTCAGTTAAATCAGTTTGCGTATTTACAGGTAATGGCTGTTACGGGCATTGGTGCTTTTTTAGACTGGGGACTTGAAAAAGACCTCTTTGTGCCGTTTAAAGAACAGAATAAAAAACTAAACACAGGCGACTGGTGCGCAGTGTATGTGTATCTTGACGAAGAAACCGACCGCCTGGTAGGGTCTTGCAAAGTGAATAAGTTTTTTGAAAAAGAAAAAATCGATTTAAGCGAAGGTGAGGAGGTAGATTTATTGGTTTTTGAAGAAACAAACTTAGGGCTTAATGTAGTTATCAATAATACGTATAAAGGGCTGATTTACGAAAATGAGATTTTTCAGCGTGTAAAGTTAGGGAGTCGCACTAAAGGATATATCAAGCTGATCAGAGAAGATAACCGCATTGATGTGAGCCTGCAAAAGCAGGGATATGCCAATATAGAACCCAATGCAGAGAAAATCCTGGAAAAACTCAAAGCCAACAATGGTTTTTTAGACATTACCGATAAAAGCGATGCCAATTATGTAATGTATCAGTTGGAAATGAGTAAAAAGACCTTTAAAAAGGCTATTGGAGGTTTGTACAAGCAACGTTTAATCAGAATAGAAGACGACGGAATTTATTTAGTCTGACAACAAGAAAGAAAAGGCAACAAAAAAAGAAAATATGAAACAGATTATTTTTACTGAAAAAGCCCCCGCAGCTATTGGTCCGTATAGTCAGGCTGTACTGGCAGGCAATACTTTATACGTATCAGGGCAGATAGCTTTAGAGCTGGCTACCTCCGGCGATATAAAGGCAGAGGCTAAAAAGATTATGGAAAACATCGGGCATATTTTAGCCGCCGCCGGAATGGATTATACAAACATTGTGAAATCAAGTATATTCCTGAAAAGTATGGACGACTTTGTGGCCATCAACGAAGTATATGGGGCTTATTTCCCATCAGACCCGCCTGCGAGAGAAACCGTTCAGGTAGCCCGTCTGCCAAAAGATGTCAATGTTGAAATTTCTGTCATTGCGGTTAATTAAAATTTAATGTTGGAAGCGTTTTTTTTAATGTCAAATGCTTGAACTTGATTATCAGGTACTTGTCATAAAGAAATATTCTTCCAAATAAATAAATCCTTACCGTAAAATAATTTTCATTGTTAAGAATACATCTTTAATAAAGAAAATCTTATATATTTACAAAAAAAGAAATTCCTCCCATTTGTAACTAAAACTAAAATAGTTTAGCTATGAGAAAAAATTATTTTCTATCTCTATTATTGTTGATGATTGCTTTTTGGAATGTTGAGGCGAAAGAGAGAGAAATCTCAAAAGAATCCGCGCCTACTTCCATCACAATGGCTCCTGTATTACCAAAACCAACCGAACTTGCCGGAAATTCAGTTTCCGGAGTAGGTACTCAGATTAACCTCGTTTGGCGCGATAATACTTCTGGTGGCTCACAAGAAACTTCTTTCCAGATTGCTATTTCAAGCAACAATGGTACAAGTTATAGCTTCAATTCTGCCCCTCAGTCATTAGGTTCATTTGCTACCGGAATCCTACCCGGTTTATCACCTGGTATGACCTACAAAATTGCAGTAAGAGCCGTGAAAGCCGGTGCTGGTCCAACTGTGTTTTCAGGCTGTACTGTAACTATTCCTGGTACAGTTAATGCTCCTGCTGACCAGTATTCTTGCTGGAGCGATATTATTACTGTATCAACCAATCCTTCTATCCCAAATGCTCCTTCAAATGTGCTGGTTCTTGATCATGAAACAACACAGACTGAAGCAAAATTGTATTTTAATGATAACTCAACCAACGAGCAAGGATTCTACATTTCGCGTTCTACCAATGGTGGCCCTTACGTAGGTATAGCAACACTTCCGGCTTATGCAGGTACAGGTCAGCGTGTATATGTTGATAAAACTTTGCCGGATGCTGCCTATCATACCTATCAGATAGCGGCTTATAACGTAAGTGGTCTTTCAACTGTGGTAACCTCAAGACAATTTGAAACATTGCCTTACCCTCCACAGGCGCCGTCAGAGTTAATTTTTGTATGGTCAAACCTGAATACAATTCGTTTAGAATGGACATTTAACGGTTCTAACCAAACGGCTACTATTATTCAACGTTCATCTGATGGAGCTAACTTCTATGACCTGAACGATAGCTATTTTCCGTTTATTAACTGGTATGAAGATGCAGGATTAGGCGAAGGACAAACGTTTTATTACAGAATTCTGACAGTAAACAAAGGAGGTCGCAGTGGTCCGTCAAATATAGTGATGGCTTCTACCAAGAAGAGAGTACCACCACCACCACCATACGATTTGGCAGCAAAAACATTATCGCCATATAGAATTGACCTGAACTGGTCGTATCATTTAGCCGGTGAGTATGATATCCCATTATCTACCGAAGTTTATCGTTCAGACGTAAGTGCAACTGACGGATTCAAACAAATTGCCATTCTTGCTCCTGAGCAATTTACTTACAGCGATACAACAGCCAAGCCTAAAACCAGATACTGGTACAAAGTATTATCAGCTAATACTTTCGGTCAATCACCGTATTCAAATGTAGCTACTGAAATTACTTTAGGGCCTCCGTCTATGCCTACTGACCTGCAAGCTATTTCAACAAAAGACAGCCTTGGCAATGATATTTTAATGGTACGCTGGACCGATGCTTCTAATGATGAAGATTACTTTGTATTAGAGAGAGCAACCGATGTAAACTTTACACAGAATTTATTAACGGCCAATCTGATGAAAAACTATACATCAGCTACAAGTATTCCGTTTGATGAAGGTGCTACTTATTATTTCCGTATCAGAGCAGTAAACGAGCACGGTTCTTCTGAGTTTACAGACTGGACAAGTATTACGTCGTTCTACACAGCTATTCCGAACAAACCTTATGCTTTGAAAGCAACTGCCGCTGCCCGTTCTGTAACTTTGAAATGGGGCGATGATTCAAACAAAGAAGAAGGATTTGAAATTGAACGTTCGACAGACGGAACCAACTGGGGTAGAGTAACCACTACTGCTATGAACGTAACATCTTATGTTGATAACACCGTAGCGGCTAATACTAAATACTGGTACCAGGTAAGAGCTGTCAATCCAAAAGGTGCTTCTGCCTATACAGATACCGTATCTGTTATGACGCCTGCAGCTACCAGCGGATTGGTAAAAGGTACTATCAGCAACGAATCTTGGCAGGTATATCCAAACCCGACTGCTGATGCCGTACAGGTTACTTTACCTGAAAGCATGCAGAATCAGGTGGGTGTAGTAACTATTGTTGATAAATCTAACAGAGAAGTAATGAAATCTAAATTGAACTCGAATCAGAAAGAATATCGTTTCGATTTAAGTAATTTCTCAGAAGGTACTTATATCATCAATATCACTACAGGTTCGCAACATATCTCAAGAAGAGTATATAAGTTTTAATTAGCACCTCAAGATTGTTATAAAATAAAGAAGCGTCTCAAAGAGACGCTTCTTTTATTATAACAACTTTTGCTAAAATTAAAATACTTATCAAATAGCCTTTGAAAAAGTATTTTGTATTACATTGCCTGTCGGGCGAATGTACTTGTCGAAAACAATACACACATTTCTGATAAATGCTCTTCCCTCTGCTGTAACGCTTACCTTATTATCTTTCAATACAATGATACCATCTTCCTGCAAGGCCAATAACTGTCTTACCTGCTCCTGATTGAGGTCGTTCGATGAGAAGTCGGTCTCGAATCTACACATCAGGTTCTGAATGTAGCTTCTCCATAGCATATCCTGCGCTGACTGAATATGCCCGCGCAACAACGGAAAGATGTTGTTTTTGGTCAAATGTATGTATTCGTCTAAACTTTTGGTATTCTGTGATAAAGCCGTCCAGGAATCGCTGATGGCAGATACGCCCAGCCCAAGCATACATTTAGATTGGGTAGTGGTATAGCCCATAAAATTGCGGTTGAGCGAACCATTTTTGCTTGCCTTAAACAATGCGTCAGTAGGGCGTGCGAAATGGTCCATGCCTATTTCGGTATAGTTATTTTCTTCAAAAATCATTCGGCCTAACTCATACAATTCTCTTTTGGCTGTGGCACTCGGTAAGTTGTTTTCGTCAAATCCCCGTTGGCCGTTTCCTTTCAGCCACGGTACATGGGCATACGAGTACAAAGACAATCGGTCAGGGGCAAGCTCTATGGTTTTTCTGATGGTTTTTTCAAACTGCTCGATATTCTGAAAAGGTAATCCATAAACCAGGTCATGGCTGATTGAAGTATAGCCAATTTGGCGGGCTAACTCGGTAACTTTTTTTACGTTTTCAAAAGGTTGAAGACGGTTGATAGCTACCTGTACCTGATGGTCATAATCCTGCACGCCAAAACTTACCCTGCGAAATCCGAGGTTATACAATGTTCTCAGATGTGTTTCGGTAGTATTGTTGGGGTGTCCTTCAAAACTGAACTCATGCGTGGGGCTTACTTTTGAGCCGGATAAAATGCCTTCAATTAATTCTTTCAGGTTTTCGGGAGAGAAAAAACTGGGTGTTCCGCCACCTAAATGTATTTCTTCAATGACCGGAGCCTCTCTTAACAAACTGCGGTAGAGATGCCATTCTTTCAGCACTGCTTCAATATAAGGAACTTCAAACTGATGGTTGACAGTAATGCGTTTATGACAGGCACAGAAAGTACATAGACTTTCGCAAAAGGGGAGATGTATATAAAGACTTAGTTTTTTTTGATTCTTGTAGGTCTGAATAAACCTTTCTTTCCATTGCCCCTCTGTAAAGCTATCGTTATTCCAGAAAGGAACAGTAGGATAACTGGTGTATCTTGGCGCAGAAGTATTATACTTGTCAATAAGTGCTGATTGTGTCATCTCCTCTTTTTTTATTCAAAAGTAGTATTGAGCTAAAAAAAGAAATATGATGACGGTCATATTTGCTAATTTCTTAGCTTTTTTAACTTGTCTATATTCAGAATAGTGATTCTGCCCGACTCAATTTCTACTAATTTTTCTTCTTTAAAATCAGATAAGGTACGAATAGCCGTTTCGAGCGAAGTCCCTGCGGCACTGGCCAGGTCTTCCCGGCTTATTTTCATGGAAGTATGGTTTTGCTGATGGAAACGTAGTAAGGCTTCTGACACCCTTTTTCTGACTGAATTATAGGCTAATTTCAACAGGCTTTCTTCGTTATCCTTGATGTTTTTAGAAAGTAACTGAATAAACTTCTGCGCCACTTGCGGATTCTGATGCAGTAGGTTGTTGAAATCTTTTTTAGGAATCAGACAGATTTCGGCATCTTCGAGGGTTTCGGTAGTATCAGTAAAATTGGTTTCCTGTATCAGGTCAACATAGCCTACAAAATCTCCCTGATTGTACAGATTCACAATAAATTCTTTGCCATCATCATTGGTTTTAAAAGCTTTTATTTTCCCTTTTAATACATAGTAGAGATATAAAGGAAAATCGCCCTCACGGTAAATCTCGGCCTTTTTCTTAAAATACCTTATTTCTCTGTTTTCAGTCAGTTTCTTTAGTTCCTGCTCGCCATTGGCATCGGCAATCAGTTGGTCAAGTCCGGTTATGTCCTGTGCATATTGTTTTTTCGAGACTTCTTTTTTACGTAAGCGGCTTTCAATGGCACTCAGTAACTCTACATCGTCAAAAGGCTTGGTAATATAATCATCGGCACCCATATCCATCCCTTTTCTGAAATCTGTACGTTCGGCTTTGGCAGTAAGGAAAATGAATGGGATAGAAGCGGTTTTTTCCTGTTTTGAGAGCAGATGTAGCACCCCGTAGCCATCTAAAACAGGCATCATAATGTCGCAGATAATCAGGTCGGGCAGTTCTCTGATAGCTACATCAACACCCACTTTTCCGTTTTCAGCGGTGATAACTTCGTAGCCATCTAATTCTAAAATTTCAGAAGTATTTTCTCTGATTTCAACGTTATCTTCAATTAAGAGAATTTTTTTCATGGTATGGTTGTGCTTATAAATATCTTGGCAGGGTAATGATAAATTCGGTACCCTGTTTTTCTTCACTGGTAAATTCAATTTTCCCTTTCAGTAATAAAACATACTGGTTGACAATACTTAACCCCAGACCCGTTCCTTGTATTTCTCCGGCATTGCTCATGCGGTAGAATCGTTCAAAAACGTGCCTTTTTTCGGCTTCGGGTATGCCTATGCCTTCATCTTTTATTTTAATAATCAACAGCTTGTCTGACAACTGGCTTTTTATGACAATACTTGAATTTTCGGGCGAGAATTTAATGGCATTGGAAATAAGATTAATAACGATATTCTTGACCAATTTCGAGTCGAGCCTTACAGCATGTGAGTCCTGCGTAGTTTCGCATATATACTCAATTTTCTGTCCTTTTTTGGCAATTCCCTGCATTTGCTGAGATATTTCGTCTAATAAATCATTCACAACAAATGTTTCGGGCGTTACTACTACTTTTCCTTCTTCGAGCTTATTGAGCGATAGAAAATCGTTGAGTATCTCTGTCAGGTTACGAACCGACGATTTAATGCGGTTGATGTGTTTATCCCGTTTTTCGTTTTCGGCTAAGTCGCCATATTTTTCTACCAACGACAAAGAAGAAAGAACAGTAGCTAAAGGTGTGCGGAATTCGTGTGAAGCAATGCTGATGAACCTTGATTTCATCAGATTTACCTCCTGTTCACGTTTCAGCGCCCTGTCTAATTCGTCTTTGGTCTTTTCAAGTTTCTGAATCGCTTCTTTCAATACCAGTGTGCGCTCTTCAACTTCTATCTCCAGTTCATTTTTATAACTTACCAGTCGGTCTTCTGATTTTTTGCGTACCGTAATATCAATCACAAAAGCAATGACATACGCCCCTTTGCTATTGCGGTATGGGCTCAGGCTGATTTCTACCGGAAACTCTGAACCATCTTTGCGTTTGGCGTATAAATCCATGCCTCCGCCCATCGACCTTGCATGTGGGTGTTCATTGAAACCTTTCCGATGTTCCACATGCACCTTTCGGAAACGTGCAGGCACGAGGTCTTCTATCATCAGATCTTCTAATTCTTCCGGTTCATACCCAAACATAGCTGCACCACTCGGGTTGACCCGGATAATTTTTCCTTGTGTATCTGCAATGAGAATTCCTTCAGTGGCAAAGAGGAAAAGTGCCTCTGATTGATGTAATATATCCATTTCCTCTATAGTGGACAGTGCCCCTGTTTTCTTTTTCATCAGCAAAGGAGAGAAGTTTTAGGAGTTAAAAATATGACAAAAATCAGTTTTCCCGGTTAAGGTTAGCAAAATTAATTGAATTATCATATTCTCTTATGATAATACTCATATTCATTGCCTGACAAAATGCTGAATTTTGTTGCATAGAAAACTACTCAGATGAAAACCGTTTTATTAGCAACAGATTTTTCAAAAGCCGCCAACAAGGCTGCCCACATAGCTGCCCAGATTGCCATCAAGCAAAATGCCCGGTTGCTCTTGTTTCATTCATACCGGTTCATGAATACCTACGACGGTAACTATGGGTATCCGATTGATGAAGCAGAAAAGATAAGTGCAAGAAAACTAAACTATTTAAAAAGACGCATTTCAGGCAGACTTGAACAACCGCTTGAGATTATACAATGCAACAGGCATGGATTTGTGATGGATACAGTGAAAGAAGTAATAGACGAATTCGGGGTTGATTTGATTGTGATGAGTAGCGTGGGGGATACTCCATTGGGTGCGAATTATTTTGGGAGCATTGCTACCGACATGATAGACAATCTGAAAATACCGATGCTGATACTGCCGCCTAAATACAGACTAAGCTATATTGAAAATACCGTGATGGCTATTGATTTGAAAAAGCCGCTTGAGGTTGAAATGCTGGATACGGCAGCTTATTTTCTGAGAGACCTGAATGCGATGGTTGATGTAGTATATATAGCCAGAACGACTGAAGAAGCAAATACTAAAGAGGTAAAAGAGGCAGGTTTAAGGGTAAGAGATTTGCTTAAAAATGTTCCTCATACTTTTCAGATACTGGTAGGAACCAATCAGGTTGCTGAAATAAATGGTTTTGTAAAGAAGCGTAAAGCACAATTGCTGATTACATTTCCGAAACATCATACTTTTTTTGAGAGGGTGTTTTTGCAGGCGAATACCCGACGGTTGGTGTTTGATGCAGAAGTGCCAGTATTAGCTATTCAATAAATTAAAAAACTACGATTGCGTATGAAAATTATTGTTGATAAAGATATGATTGTCAATCAGTTGGCAAGAATCTTTAATGAGCATTATCCATATCTTAGAATTGAGATTTATCATAACGGGAACGAGATAAGTACGGATTGTTTTCATACGCTGGAAGAGATTTCGAGTATGAAAAAACCTTCTGAATTTACCATTATTCCTACCATGACTATTGACCAGATTGAAGCCTTTTTCTGGGAAGAATTAGGGTTGCAGGTGGCAGTTTTCAGAAAAGTGGGTAATTCGTGGATACATACCTCATTTACCAACGACTGGACACTTGAACGGCAGAACCGCACAGGCAGGAATATTTTTGGGGCTATTGCGTGAGTGTTAAGGCGTTCATAGGGAGTTCAGTATTCCCATATATTAGCTTACCCTCTTACTGATTAATAAAAATCCGGGAGTGATTCCGGATTTAATGGTTTTGTTAGGGATGATTTGTGCTTCAGACTTTACAATCTATTTCAAAATATGATAAATATCAGTTTTTCAACTGGGGTTTAGTCATACTTGCGCCATTGATTCAACTCTAATTTTGTGATTCAAATAACACACGTTCTGAATGGCAATTCTGATTTTTTTTCTGGCTCACTGGTATTTATCCTTATTCTCACAAACATTCTTTTTGCACCGCTATGCCGCTCATCATATGTTTTCGATGTCAAAAGACTGGGAAAAGTTTTTTTACATACTTACTTATATCACGCAGGGTTCTTCTTTTTTAAGTCCTAAAGCCTACGGCATTATGCACCGTTTGCACCATGCCTATGCTGATACCGAAAAAGACTCTCATTCACCAAGTTATTCTGATAACCTGTTTCAGATGATGTGGAAAACCAAAGCATATTACAACGATATTCTGAACGATAAAGCTGATATAGAACCTAAATTCAAGAAAAATGTACCCAACTGGATGTTTATTGAACGCCTGGGCGATGCGTGGGTTTCGAGAATTGGCTGGGGAGTGCTTTACACCCTGTTTTATATCTATTTTGCTACCAATCCTTGGGTATATCTGCTATTGCCCATTCATTACCTGATGGGCCCAGTGCATGGCGTAATCATCAACTGGTTTGCGCATAAATACGGGTACACCAACTTTAAGGTAAACGACACCGCCAAAAACCTGCTTCCATTCGATTTTCTGATGATGGGAGAATCTTATCACAACAATCACCACAAATTGGGCGGTAGGGCAAATTTCGGCATTAAGTGGCACGAGTTTGACCCTACGTACCCAATTATTTTATTGCTCAATAAACTACACGTGATTAAACTCAAATTGAATAACGATTTGAATTACATGTAATCTGCTAAACCTTACAGTTATGACACTGAATGAAACCAAAATAGCGTGTTACCATTGCGGTGATGATTGTACAGGCAACCCGATTGTGCTGGAAGACAAACACTTCTGTTGTCATGGCTGTAAGACTGTTTACGAGATTCTGCAGGATAACAATCTTTGTTCGTATTACGACCTGAATCAACACGCAGGTGTCAGCCTGAAATCGGCTAATTTTAATGGCAAGTTTGATTACCTGACTGATGAAAAAATACAGGCGCAATTATTAGATTTTCAGAGTAAGACCATTCATAAAGTTACGCTGTTTATTCCGGCTATTCATTGTAGTTCGTGCGTATGGTTGCTCGAAAACTTTCATAAGATTCAGGTAGGCATCTTTACTGCAAGGCTTAATTTTCTGAGAAAAGAATTATCGTTAAGCTACGACCCATCGAAAGTAAACTTGCAAACCATTGTAGAGCTATTAGCTACGCTGGGTTATGAGCCATTAATCAATCTGCAAAGTGCCGAGCATGCGCCTAAGCAGAATAAAGTGCAAAGACGCCTGATTTTGCAGATTGGGGTAGTAGGGTTTTGTATGGGTAATGTAATGCTGCTGAGTTTCCCTGAGTACTTTAAATTAGACCTGAATACGATAACAGACGCTACGTATCAAGGCTTTTTCTTGTATCTCAATTTTTTGCTATCGCTGCCTGTTTTCTTTTTCGGGGCTTCCGATTATCTGAAAGGTGCCATCATATCAATTAAAGAGAATGTACGCAAGAAAACAAATGTACTAAGTGTGGATATTCCGATTGCTTTAGGCATTTCTGCTTTATTTGTCAGGAGTACTTTTGAAACCTTTGTGAATCATTCGGCGGGCTATTGGGATAGTCTGGCAGGATTGGTGTTTTTTTTACTAACCGGAAAATGGGTACAACAGGTTACTTACAATTACCTGTCGTTTGAGCGAAATTATAAATCTTATTTCCCGCTGGCAGTAAAAGTAAACGACGGCTACAAAAATGTATCAGCCTTACAAAAGGGAGATATAATAGCTATTCACCACCAGGAATTAATTCCGGCTGATTCGCTTTTGTTATCAGAGAGAGCCTATATTGATTATAGCTTCGTAACGGGAGAGTCGGAGCCGATTAAGAAAGAAAAAGGAGAATTAATTTATGCAGGTGGCAGACTGATTGGCGAAAAAGTGAATTTAGCTGTGCAGAAAAAAGTCTCACAAAGCTACCTGACTGAATTATGGAACAATGATGCCTTTAAGAAAGAAAAGAAAACCCCGGCCATAGACCTTGCCAATGCTTTCAGCAAATATTTTACTTATATCACATTAGCCATTGCGCTGGTAACAGGTATTTACTGGCATTTTGTTGAACCCGCTTTGGTCTGGACAAGCGTAACGGCTGTGCTGATGGTGGCCTGCCCTTGTGCGCTTACCCTTTCGTTGCCTTTTACGATGAATACGACGATGGGATTTTTTGGCAGAAATAAATTTTTTGTGAAAAATCAGAATGTGATTCAGTCAATGACTGAAATAAATGCCATTGTATTTGATAAAACAGGCACACTTACTGAAAACAAAAACGGGTACCTGCATTTTGAAAACGGGAAACTAAGCGAACAGGAAAAACAGCAAATCAGTGCTTTAGCAGCCCAATCAGTGCACCCGTTAAGCAAAATGATTCATCAGTATCTGGTGGGGGTTGGTAAGGCGACTGTCAGTTATTTTAATGAGATAAAAGGCATGGGTATTGAAGGAATAGTAGAGGGCGGCCTTATCAGGCTTGGGAATACTGAATTTATCGGATTGACAAACGGAAGGGTAGAGGCAAGTCAGGTACATGTTGAGATTAACCATGAATACAGAGGCTATTTTACTATAAAATCAGCCTACAGAAAAAACTGGAAAGAGGTATTGAAACAATTACAGGCCAATTTCAGAATGGCTTTGGTTTCAGGAGATAATGCAGAAGAAAAAGAAAACCTGAACCCCTATTTTGACAAGAACCGATTATTGTTTAACCAAAAACCACAGGATAAACTGGATTTTATCAGGAAAGAACAGCAAGCAGGTTATCGGGTATTGATGATAGGTGATGGATTGAACGATGCCGGAGCATTGCGGCAAAGTAATGTAGGCATTGCCCTAAGCGAAGACGTACAGGCATTTTCTCCGGCTTGTGATGCCATCTTAGATGCCTCAAACTTTGCCCGGTTGACTGATTTTCTACAATTCAGTAAAACGGCATTGGGCATCGTAAAAGCCAGTTTCTTGCTATCGTTAGTATATAATTTCATAGGCATTGGGTGGGCTGTATCCGGGCAGTTATCTCCGGTAATGGCCGCTATTTTTATGCCTTTAAGTTCGTTGTCAGTCGTGTTATTTGCAGTAGGTATGACCTACCTTTTTGCCAGACTCAAAAAATTGATATAGCTATGGCAGTCATTATATTTTTGGTAATAGCCGCATTACTGGTAGCCGGAGGTTTTCTGATGTCTTTTTTCTGGGCTACCAACGATGGACAGTTTGATGATACCTATACACCATCAGTCAGAATTTTGTTTGACGATGAAAAACCTGCTGAAAATCATAAGCCTTTATGAGTTGAGACAGGTTTTAGAAGAGCTGTGTGATTTAGCTTTGTTCATTCAATCAATCTTTTGTATGAAACCGAAATTACACAAGAACCTCTATAACTATGTTCAGAAATCTATCTTGTTTGTACTCGAATCGGGGGCAGTAGCAGGTGTTATTCTGTTAATTATCTTTTTGCTTATTGCCAGAAACTGTGGTGCACAGGTAGATTTTTCAAAAATTCCGGCGAATGAAAAGTTTATCAATAACAGAACCCTGATTACGGTCAGGAATGTAACGCTGGTGCAGCGAGATGAAGAATTAGACTGTACCTGGAAAACGGCTCATGCACAAATAAGTGGCATGTTGGATACGAAAACACAGGATTTTCTGAATGATTGGCTGTCGGGCATGACCTATTTTGGTAACTGTGAAGGAGACAAAGAATGTTACGATTTTCAATTCTATCATTATTACTACAAAGCCACCAGAGTAACACATCTGCAAAACGATTTATTAGGTTTTTATTTGCATGAGGGCAATTGTAAAGATGAAAAGACTTACTGTCTGGAAAATCAGGACTGGGAAATATATGATTTAAGAGAGAAACGATTTTTGCAGGAGGGTGATATTATTCGGCAGGATGAAAAAGCCCTGGCAAACTTCTTTTCCATGATTGAAAAGAAAGTAACCAGACAAAAACTGAATCTGGTGAACGACTGGAAAGCCTATACACGTCAGTTTGGTTTAACTAACAATCATCTGATAGTATATCTGAACAACGATATACTCAACAGTAGTAAAGGTATGGTATTAAGATTTAGCATAGATGAAGTAGAAAACCTGCTTGCCCCTTGTTTTGCTAACAGACTAAAGAACAGGAAATGTGAAGCGTTTCCTGTTATAGGGCATCATTGAAAAAATAGCGTTTCTCAGGTACAATTTTTAGGTTCGTAAAATGAAAAAAGACGGGTATTACCTGTCTTTTTTTTTCTGATATATATCATATCTACAGGTATTTCTGCTCATAAATTGCTTTTAGTACCTGTTTTAGATTTGTTCTATCAAATTAAACGAAATGCTCTCATGAAAAAGATACTTCTTACAACCGACTTTTCAAAGGCTTCAGACAATGCTATTCAATATGCACTCAGTTTATTCGGCGATACCCCTTGCGAATTTACTCTGATGCACGCTTATGATACTTTTCCGGCAGGTGGTTCTCCTGAAATTGCTTATGCCCTGATAGATGAAATGTTTAAAGCTGCTAAAAAAGAGATAGCTGTATATCTTGAAGCAATAAAAGAACTGGATACCCGAAAGATTCATACTTTCAAAACAGAACTGGTGTCGGGTTCTCCGGCAAGTGCGATTCAGATTCTCAATCAAAGTCATAATTATGATTTTGTCATTGTTGGAGCCACAGGCAAAGGCAATGATATATATTTTGGTAGTACAGCTACTGATGTGGTAAGAAACGTAGCGGTTAATTCGCTCATTGTGCCGGTTAAAGCAGAAGTACAACCCATTAAAAACGTAGTGCTTGCGGTTGATTACCAGCCTGTAAGCTCTTTTGATGAATTTGCGTCATTAAAGGCACTGATAGCAGAAAAGAACGCCACGCTTACTTTATTAACCGTATTAAAAGAAGGGCAGTCTTCTACCGAATTAGATGGCTTGATGAAGTTTGAATACCACGATTATTTTAAAGAAGTCAGTATCATTGATTATCAGACTCACGCCGATAGCGTTGAAGAAGGAATTGTGAACTATTTAATTGCTCATGAAGCTGATATGCTGGTAATGATTACACGCCATCATTCATTTTTCGATGTACTTTTTAACCGCTCAGTTACACGCAGGTTTGCCTTCAATCCTGTTATTCCTTTACTGAGTATTTATGAAGATGTGCATGCAGCAGTGCCTGACAACGAATTGGTTACTTTTTAATGAATTAAAGACATTTATCATCTATTATTTAACAGTCATGAATAAGTATTTTCAATTGAATCATACCCATTTTCAGTATCGGATATGGCGTAATGAATTGGAGTTAATGAAATTAGAGACTGATTTTTTCCTGAGTATAACTGAGGAAATCAGCAGGCTTGAAGGTACTGATAGAGAAGTAAAGCAAAACTGGTTTATCAATCAGTTTCATCACTTTCAACGCCTGATTAAACAGATACAGGGCGAATTAGGCAGGGTTGAGCAAGAACTGGCCGAGGGTGTAAAAGAGGAAAAAATTTTGAATAAAGAGCAAAAACTTGACTACCAGTACCTGAAAGATGAAATGGACTATTTTGAGCAGGATTACCGGATTGTAAAAGCTAAGTTCAGGGACTTTATTGCCAACTCTGAAACTATAAGTACAGAATAGAGAAAACCCAATATCCGAATCAGAAATTATGATGAATCTCATATTTCCATCAAATGATAGTCATGTTTTGTGCATCTGACCGACCCTAATTTTGCTCCATCAAAGTTTTTAAACAGATTTATCTATGCAGTATATGACGCAACCTGAACCAGTTGAAACATTGGAACGATTTGAATACGATAATAAAATCGTCAAAGCCTTTCTAATCGCAACGGTGATTTTTGGTTTAGTGGGTATGTTGGCCGGGCTAACGCTGGCTATACAACTTTTCTGGCCCGGAGCCAATTTTGAAAATCCTCATGTAACCTTCGGACGATTAAGACCTTTACACACCAATGCCATTATCTTTGCCTTTGTGGGCAATGCCATGTTTGCAGGTATTTACTACTCTTTGCCAAGGTTACTTAAAACTGCCATGTATAGCAAAGCCCTGTCCTGGACTCATTTCTGGGGTTGGCAACTGATTATTCTGGCGGCGGCCATTACGCTGCCTTTAGGAATGACCACCAGTAAAGAGTACGCCGAACTGGAATGGCCCATAGATATTGCTATCACGTTGGTTTGGGTAGTATTTGCGATTAATATGTTTGGCACGATTATTAAACGCCGTGAACGCCACATGTATGTAGCGGTCTGGTTTTATATCGGAACAGTAGTAACGGTCGCACTTCTGCATATTGTCAATTCGTTAGAATTACCTGTATCGCTCACCAAAAGTTATTCGCTATATGCCGGGGTTCAGGATGCGCTGGTACAATGGTGGTATGGGCATAATGCAGTAGCTTTCTTCCTGACAACGCCTTATCTGGGGTTGATGTATTACTTTCTGCCAAAGGCTGCCAACAGACCCGTATATTCCTATAAGTTATCAATTATACACTTCTGGTCTTTGATATTTATCTATATCTGGGCAGGGCCTCACCACTTGCTTTATACCTCATTGCCTGACTGGGCGCAAAGTTTAGGTACGGTATTTTCTATTATGCTGATTGCCCCTTCTTGGGGAGGGATGCTGAATGGATTACTGACTTTACGTGGTGCCTGGGATAAAGTACGTGAAGACCCCGTGCTGAAGTTTTTTGTAGTAGCTGTAACCGCCTATGGTATGGCCACTTTTGAAGGACCTATGCTGTCTTTAAAAAATGTAAATGCCATTTCTCACTTTACCGACTGGACCATTGCACACGTACACGTAGGTGCTTTAGGCTGGAATGGATTCATGATTTTCGGTATCCTGTATTACCTGATACCACGTATGTACCAGACAAAACTTTACTCAAAAACACTTACAAACACCCACTTCTGGTTAGGTACTTTAGGTATTATTTTTTATGCCTTGCCTATGTATTGGGCAGGGTTTGTACAAAGTCTGATGTGGAAAGAGTTTACAAAAGACGGCTTTTTAGCCTATCCGAACTTTCTGGAAACTGTAACACAGATTGTGCCTTTGTATATGCTCAGAGCCGTGGGTGGAACGATGTATCTGATTGGTTCGCTGGTAATGATATATAACCTGATTAAAACTGCTAAACAAGGCACTTTTGTAGCTGCCGAATACGCCGAGGCACCTGCCCTTGAAAAACGGGTAAGAGTAACCGGTGGTACCTGGCACTCGGTGCTTGAGCGTAAGCCTTTCATATTTACCGGTTTAGCTTTGATTGCTGTCATTATAGGCGGTGTCATAGAGTTTGTACCTACTGCCCTGATTGACTCTAATATACCAACGATTGATGCTGTAAAACCTTACACCCCTCTGGAGCTGACCGGACGTGATATTTATATAAAAGAGGGATGTGTAGGGTGCCACTCGCAAATGGTTAGGCCATTCCGTTCAGAAACCGAGCGTTATGGCGAATACTCAAAAGCCGGAGAATTTGTGTATGACCATCCGTTCTTGTGGGGGTCAAAACGTACGGGGCCTGATTTGCATCGGTTAGGTAAGAAGTATCCTGACAGTTGGCACTACAACCACATGATGGACCCAACCACTATGTCGCCGGGTTCAATTATGCCACCTTACCCCTGGCTTTTAGAGAATGATTACGATAAAGAATTGCTGCCTGCCAAAATAAAAGCCATGCGTACACTGGGTGTGCCATACCCTGAAGGATATGAAAACATAGCAGTAGCAGAAGCAGAGAAACAAGCCGCAGACATTGCTAAAAGTCTGGCTGATGCAAAAATCAAAACCAGCAGCGATAAGGAAATCATAGCCCTGATTGCTTATTTACAAAGATTAGGGACAGACATAAAAACAACAAAGTAGGTAACCGCTATTTTACTTAAAATTTACGACCATGTTTAAACATTATTTCGAGCAGATAGACGGGGTAAGTATCTACCCGATTTTCTCACTATTAGTTTTCTTTTTCTTCTTTTTAGGTTTGGGCTGGCACGTGTTCAGGTTTGATAAAAAGAAACAGCAATACATAGAAAACCTGCCATTAGATGAGAAAGAACTGTCGGGTTTGCATTGAGTTATAAAGAAATTTTAAACACTATCTGTTTATGGGAACATTTATCAAATCAGGCGATGAACTTATTCAGTTTCTGATACTTATTATTTTGATTCTGACGGCCATTGTACTTTTGTTTATTGTACTGAATATGTACAATGTTATTTACAGAATCATTGGCGAAAAAGAAGGAAAAACCATAGAGCGATTCAGCTTTAAAAAATGGTGGGAGAGAGAATCAGGAACAGATGTTCCGGTAGAGAAAGAAGAAACCATTTTATTGCACCATAATTATGATGGTATTCAGGAACTCGACAACCATCTGCCGCCGTGGTGGGTAAAAATGTTTTATGCTACCATTGCTTTTTCAGTGATATATCTGGGTCTTTATCATGTCTGGAATATTACACCTTTGCAAGATGAAGAATACCAAATAGCAATGGACGAAGCCAAAAAAGAGGTAGAGCTATACCAATCAAAAATGGCCAATACTATTGACGAAAAAACAGTAAAACTCTTAGTTGATGATAGTAAGACTGTTAGTAGCGGAAAAGATATTTATATAGCCAAATGTGTAGCCTGCCACGGACAAGCCGGAGAGGGTGGCGTAGGCCCTAACCTGACTGATGAGTACTGGCTACACGGCGGGAGCATCAACGATATTTTCAAAACTATCAAATATGGTGTACCTGAAAAGGGCATGATTGCCTGGCAGGCTACCATGAAGCCTAATGAAATTCAGAGTGTAAGTAATTATATTCTGTCAATTAAAGGCACAAATCCTGCCAATGCCAAAGCACCGCAGGGAGAAAAATTTACTGAGGGTACAGACTCTACCGCTGCCAAGCCGGTAGAAAACTTATAAACCATCTCGTTGACTGCTGACATGAGTATATCAGATAGAAATAAGAGGAATTAAATTAAAGCATCAGGTGAGCAATTTAGATTTTATAGATGAAGCCTATCGGGACAGTATAGCCACGGTAGACAGTGAAGGGAAGAGGGTATGGGTGTATCCGAAAAAACCTAATGGACACTATCATAATTACCGTGTGATAGCTACCATCGTTTTTCTGAGCCTGTTCTTTTTGGGGCCATTCGTTAAAATCAACGGTCAACCCTTATTAATGCTTAATGTTTTTGAACGCAGGTTTGTCTTATTCGGGCAATTGTTTCTGCCTCAGGACTCCGTCATTTTTAGTGTTGGTCTGCTTACTTTCTTTGTTTTTATTATCGTTTTTACGGTGGTTTATGGGCGTTTCTGGTGTGGCTGGGCTTGTCCGCAGACAGTGTTTATGGAAATGGTTTTCCGCAAAATAGAATACTGGATTGAGGGCGACCGCAAACAACAGATAGCACTCAGCAAAGCTCCCTGGAATACCGAAAAAATACTGAAAAAAGGAGGCAAAAGGCTGATATTTCTGCTTATTTCTATTCTGATTGCCCATACTACGATGGCCTATCTGATAGGCCTGGAGGCTACCAGAGATATTATTACACAGTCGCCTATGGCGCATCTGACAGGTTTTATAGGGTTGGTGGTATTTACAGGTATTTTCTATTATGTTTTTGCGGTACTGCGTGAGCAGGTTTGTATTTCTATTTGCCCTTATGGTCGTTTGCAGGGCGTATCAATGGGACGCAACACCGTTAATATTATTTATGACTGGATTCGTGGCGAGCCAAGAGGGAAACTCAATAAGCATGAGCCTGCTGCCCCCGTTTCAACCCCGAAAGGCGATTGTATCGACTGCAAACTCTGTGTGCAGGTTTGCCCGATGGGTATTGATATACGCAATGGTGCACAATTGGAATGTACCAACTGTACCGCCTGTATAGATGCCTGCGACGATGTAATGATTAAAATCAACAAGCCCACAGGCTTGATAAAATTTGGCTCGGTAGAAAGTATTGAGAAACGGGTGCCTTTTAAACTTTCGGCAAGAGCCTATGCCTATTCGGGAGTATTGTTGTTATTGGTGGGCATTGAAGCATTCTTGTTGTTGAGCCGCTCGGCCATAGAAACTACGGTGATGCGGGTACCCGGACAAATGTATCAGGAGCAAGCCAATAACAAAATCAGTAACCTCTACAATGCCCAAATTGTGAATAAAAGCAATGAAGATAGGGAGGTTTTGCTGAAAGTTAAAGATAACGAGGGTACTATCAGGCTGATTGATGGGAAACAGCGTATAAAAATACAGAAACAGGGAAAAGCCGAAGTAGTTTTCTTTTTAGAAATGGATAAAGCGGCTATCAGCAAAATCAAAACCAATCTGGCAATTGAAGTGTGGCAAGGCGATGAGAAATTGGAGACGATTAAGACGACATTCTTAGGATTTAGTGAATGAGTGATTGTGTGAATGAGTGATTAATTTTTTATAATCTGCTAAGTCTTTCAATCAGTTAAAATATAGTTCAAGATAACAATAATAATCACTAAATCACTAACTCACTCAATCACTAAATATCAAAAAACATGAACTTCGGGCATAAAATCGGGATTTTTTACGGGTTGTTTGTCATTTTTATGATTACACTCGTAACACTATGTATCAGACAAAAAGACATATCGCTGGTAAGTAACGACTATTACAAACAGGAAATAGCATACCAGGCTGAAATAGACAAACAACGCAACGCCGGGCAGTTAACCAACCCTGTGCAAATAACTTATGCAGGAGCGGAACAACAGCTAACCGTGAGTTTTCCGCAAGAGCAAATCGGGGCAAGAGGTAAGGTAAAATTCTACCGTCCGTCTGATGCTAAAAAAGACTTTGCAGTAGATTTACAGTTAAACGAAACAGCAGTACAGCATATTCCGGTCAATCACCTGACAAAAGGGCTTTGGGTAGTAAAAATAGAATGGGAAAACGCAGGGAAGGCGTATCTGAAAGAAGAAAAAATCGTACTCTGAAATGTTATATCCGGCTTTTATACTTGGTTTAGCGGGGAGCTTGCACTGCATGGGTATGTGTGGGCCTATTTCTATGCTCCTGCCGGGTGATAAAAGTAAAAGAGGCAGATACATTATAGGTAGGGTAGTTTATAATCTGGGTCGGATTTTTACTTACAGTCTCCTGGGGTTACTGGTTGGGTTAGTTGGCGAGCAGATTGCTTTGTTTACTTCTCAGAAAGTCCTTTTTATCATTGTTGGTAGCTTGATCCTTTTGGCCTTTATTTTACCTGCCCGATGGCTAAAATCTTTAGATGTTTTGCCCTACGTAAACCGATTTAACAATTTCATCAAAGCCTCATTATCGGTTTTCTACAAAAAACATACGCTCTTTGCTCAATTGGTTTTTGGCGTGCTGAACGGACTATTGCCCTGCGGATTGGTTTATGCAGCTCTGAGCGGTGCCTTTCTGATGAGTGAACCTTGGGAAAGCGTTTTATTTATGGCCTTATTCGGGTTAGGAACCTTGCCTATGATGTTAGGCTTTGCCTTTTTAGGTAATACCCTCCGTAAATGGTTTAGCTTTAAACCTAAAGTTATTTATACCTGTTCTTACATTGTTTTAGCCATCTGGTTGATTTTTAAAGGCGTTAATTTGCCTGCAAACAATTTTGCTCATCATGAGGCAAATGGTATTACTGTTTGTCATGGGAAGTGAGATGGCTATATTTGTTTGTAGGTATTAAATTCTAAAGAGTCTTATTTTAAGAATCTACGAAGCACAAGCATTATATTTGAAGCAAGGGTTTTAAAATACCATTTTAAGTCCCCCTTTAGGGACGGTCCGCCGTGCGGTTAGGGGTTGGTTTCCTTTAGGTATTGCTTCTTATACTCCAACGGTGTAATGCCTTTTACATTTTTGAAATGCCTGTAAAAATTAGAGAGATTATTAAAGCCGCTTTCAAAGCAGATAAACTCTATGCTCAATCGGTTTTCAATCAATGCCCTGCACGCATGACTTACCCTGATTTCGGTCAGAAAATCGTTATAGGTTTTGTGAGTCATTAATTTGAAATAACGGCAGAAAGAAGTAGTACTTAAATGGGCAATGGCGGCAATGTCTTCTAATTTGATGTCTTTAGCATAGTTGGCCAGCGTATAACTACAAACATTATTCAGCCTGACGGTTTCCATTTCGTTAGACTGATAAAATGTATTGGCAGCCGTAATCATTTCCATTTCGTCCGATTCGGTCAATAGTTCAAGAATCGATAACAAAACAATCAGGCGTTGCAGCGGGCTTGCCAGCAGGGCACTGTGCAGCAGATTTTTAATTTGTTGCGCAGTTCCTCCCTGAATAATCAGGCCTTTTTTTGCCTTTTCATACAATTTCCTGATAGCATAGGCTTCGCTCAGTCCCAGAAAATCATTACCCAGGCAATCGGGTCTGAATTGCATCACAATGGCTTCTATCTGTAAATCGGCATTACCCTGAAAATACTCCTGATTACAACGCCAGGTATGAGGCAGGTTCTCTCCTAATAACAGCACTTCTCCCGACGAAAAATTACTGACATTGTCTCCTATAAACCGTACGCCCTCACCTCTGATAACGTAATGCAATTCGAGTTCAGGGTGGTAGTGCCATATCGTACCAAAATTAGGTTTAATATCATGTCTGATGCTAAACGATTGCTCTGTATTACTGGGTACTTTATGGAAATGGGGTTTCATGCCTGAAAATTATTTATGATAATATCGTACAATGATTGGGAAATTGTCTATAAAAAGCTTGTATTTTTATCTGTTATCTTTGTAAAGTTAAATAAAATATTTGCCTTATTATAGAAAATACGCATCGTGCTGAAAAGCAATGTATATTTTTAGCATTGTGCTTGGCGTTTCACCGACTAAAGTCGGTGGCTAAGAAAACAAAGGTCTTTTCATCTTACAAAGGCCGACTTAAGTCGGCCTACATATATAAAAAAGACCTTTGTTTTCTTAGACGGCGACCGCGACGGCGGACCGTTTCTATTCGCTGTCACTCTCAGCACAGAATCACCTATAATACGGCCAAGCATCTTATTTGTCCTATTGAATCTTTTGAAACCTGACGCATGAACTTAAAAACACTCCCTGTTATTGACTTAGCTATCATTTTTGCCTATCTGGCCGGAATGGTAATAATAGGAGTTTATTTCTCAAGAAAGAACAAAAATGCCGACCAGTTTACCACTGCTTCGGGTAAGATTCCCGGCTGGGCTATCGGGTTGTCTATTTATGCTACTTTTTTGAGCAGTAATACTTTTTTAGGGGTACCGGGTAAAGCATTCGGCAGTAACTGGAACTCGTTTGTGTTCAGTTTATCTATGCCGCTGGCAGCCTGGGTGGCGTCTCGTTATTTTGTGCCTTTTTACCGGAATACCGGAGAAGTATCGGCCTATACGCATCTCGAACACCGTTTTGGTGCCTGGGCAAGAACTTATGCAGTAGTCTGTTTTCTGCTTACCCAGTTGGCACGTATGGGGTCTATTTTCTTCGGAATTGCCCTGAGCTTACAGGCGCTTACAGGCTACTCAATGGAAAGTATCATGATTGTGGTAGGTATATGTATTATTATATATACTGTGATGGGAGGCATGGAGGCCGTCATCTGGACGGAAGTAGTACAAGGGGTCATAAAAACCCTCGGTGCTTTAATTATTCTGGTGCTGGTCATTCAGGGAATGCCCGGCGGCATCAGTCGTATTGTAGAAATAGGCCAGGCAAATGATAAATTCAGTCTGGGCAGCCTTGTTCCCGACTTTACTCAATCCACATTCTGGGTAGTATTATTATATGGGTTCTTTATGAACCTGAATAATTTCGGCATGGACCAGAATTACGTGCAGAGGTACCATACTACTACTTCTGTCAAAGAAGCCACCCGTTCAATCTGGCTTTGTGTGTATCTGTACTTACCTGTTTCACTGATATTCTTTGTGATAGGTTCGTGTTTATTTGCCTATTATCAAAGCAATCCAGACTTACTGAATCAGGTAAGAATGCAGGTGGCAACCGAACGTCTGCCCGGTGGCAGTACTGATGCCATCAGTCAGTTAGCCAGTACCTTATCTGCCGCTGATATAGGCGATAAAGTCATGCCGCACTTCATGGTCAATAAGATTCCGGCAGGGCTGGTAGGGCTGATTGTAGCCGCTATTATGTCGGCGGCCATGAGTACCATCAGCTCAGGTATGAACGCTTCTGCTACGGTTTTCTCGGTTGATATTTACCAGCGTTACATCAAATCAGATTTAACGTCATCACAAACCTTGCGGTTACTCTACATTGCTACGGCCGTGTTTGGGCTGTTAGGGATGTTGACAGGGGTGGCTATGATTGGCGTCAAAAGCGTCTTAGACATCTGGTGGATGCTCTCAGGTATATTTGCAGGGGGTATGTTAGGCTTGTTCCTGTTGGGTATGATTGCCAAAAAAGCCAAAAATACCGAAGCCGTAATAGCTACTGTGATAGGCATACTCGTGATTTGCTGGATGACTTTCTCAAAACAGATACCAGATGAATATGCCGCTTTGCGCAGCCCGTTCCATCAGAATATGATTATGGTTATTGGCACACTCAGCATTTTTCTGACAGGCGTACTGATAAGTAAAATAAAACTCAAAAAAGCATAGAGTATGTTTAAATTTTGTTATTCTGACCGAAAAGCACAGATTTTCTGGATATACAAGGCGTATTTTGCAGATGTAGCCGGCAGCTACATCGAAAAAATACAACGCGGTATAGACAGAAAAGATGGCTTTGTAGGTCGAATCATAAATTTTAAAAATACTCTCAACTCAACAGTTTTTAACTGATTAATATAAAAGATTATGGCTTCCACCAATTCACTACCACAAGGCTTTATTCCTGTTATGCTCACGCCTTTTACAGATTCAGGTGCTATTGACCATGCAGGACTTTCTGTTTTGACTGATTATTATATGCAGGCAGGTTCGGCAGGGTTATTTGCCAATTGTTTGTCGAGTGAAATGTATGAATTGACCAATGATGAGCGTCTAACTATTACTAAACAGGTAGTTGACCAGGCTGCCGGGCATATTCCGGTAGTATCAACAGGTACGTTGGGCGGAACCATAGCCGCACAGGCAGATTTTGTGAAAAGAATTTATGATACTGGTGTGCAGGCTGTCATTGTGATTTCGGGTCAGATAGCTGCGGCTGATGAGTCTGACGAAGTATTTATAGAGCGGATGGAGGAATTAATGCACCTGACACCGGGTGTACCTTTAGGGTTTTATGAATGTCCTGTGCCTTATAAACGCCTGATTAATGCCGATGTGCTGGCAAAACTTCTCCCTTCCAAACGCCTGATTTATCATAAAGATACTTGCCTCGATGCAGCTGAGGTAGAACGTAGATTGGCTGTTGCACAAGGATATAATTTTGGTTTATACGATGCCTATATGGTAAACGCTACTTCGTCGTTGAAGGCAGGAGCGGCGGGACTTTCTTGCATACAGGGGAATATTTACCCCGAATTGATTGTGTGGATTTGCGAACATTATGCCGACGCCTCACCGGAAGCACAGAAAGTACAGCAATTTTTTAATGATTCAATGGAGATTGTACACTCGGCTTACCCGACTATAGCCAAATATAGTCTGATGAAAAGAGGTTTCCCGATTTCTACTTATACCCGCAGAAAAGTTGACCCTTTGACGGAAGCCCTGAAAGAAGGTATGGACGACTTATTGATTACAATAGATAATTTGCATGATGAACTCGGCATTAAACCTGTTTACCAACATTCATCAGCTTTAGTTTCTTAATTTTTGTATCACCTTCCTCTTTATAATAGTTTTGTTTCTTAGCTTCAATCTCCGGTAGGTACCTGCCGGAGATTTTTTGTTTAACCTTTGAGTTAAATAAACTGAAAGACTTTTAATATATCGTCCCTACCCAGAGGGACGATATATCGGTAGTAAACATAACTAAAATAGTTTCTAAGTCCCGTATGGATGATATATTAAAAAACTCTTGAATATATTCACCTTATGAGTTTCCTAATGCTATATTTTTGTATAGTAGCTCTTGGGTAACTAATTAATGCCGATTGATGTTACTAAACAAAAGACCGGATTTAACATGAGTAAATTAAAATTAGGAGTACTTGACCAATCAATAGTAACACAAGGCAAAACTGCTATAGACGCCGTAGAAGAAACTATTGCTACCGTAAAACTGGCCGAAAAATTAGGGTATAGCCGTTTCTGGGTATCTGAGCACCATAATTCTTCTTTTATTGCAGGCTCTACACCGGAGGTGCTGATGGTGAAACTGGCCGATGAGACCAGACGCATCAGAATAGGTTCAGGTGGCATTATGTTGCCCAACCATAGTGCTTTAAAAGTAGCCGAGAATTTCAGAATGTTGGAAACGCTGTTTCCAGGACGTATTGATTTAGGAATAGGCAGAGCACCGGGAGGCGATAGAATTACAGCCGCTTTATTAAATCCATCGAACGATTTTAGTGAGGAGAGTTATTTACAACAATTAGCGTATCTGCAACAGTTTTTCAGAGATACGGCTGCTACCAGATACGGGCCGATTCTCGCAGTGCCACAGGCACCAACCATCCCTTCTCAATGGATATTGAGTTCGAGTGGCGGAAGCAGTAAAATTGCAGCACAGTTTGGCATGGGGCTGGCAGTTGCCCGATTCATCAATGGTTTTGCACAGCCCGATGTAGTAGAAACCTACCGCCGGAATTTCGAACCTTCGTCTCAGTTCTCAAAACCGCATGCTTTGCTGTCAATCTCGGTATTATGTGCCGAAACAGAAGAAGAAGCCCAAAAAATGCGCAAATTTTTAGATTATGTACTGGTGCAGTTTGAGCAAGGCAAGTTTGACAACTTCGGCGACGAAGCCTATATACAGAAATACCAGTTTTCATTGGCCGAACAGGAGCGTATTCACCGTAACAGAGGCAGGGTTATATCGGGTACAAAAGAGGAAGTAAAAGAAAAATTACTGGCGCTTGCCAACGATTTTGGCGTAGATGAAGTCATAGTATCAACAATGGCCAATCATTCGTTGAACCGTATGCGTTCGTTTGAATTATTAGCCGAAGCCTTTGAACTAAAGGCACTGGCATAGTTTTTTGTTATATTATAATAGGGGAAAATATCAGTAGAACTGTCTTGAAATAAAGGCAGGTAAAAAGCGTTATTCATACTCATTTTAAAAATTACTTAACCATATATTAGTTTTTAATTAAAAATCATCATTGAATACTAATTGCATAAGTTTCTTGAGTAAATTCGAAATGCAAACGTGCTTTTACCTGTGAATCAGCTGAATTCACACATTTGTTAAAAAATCCTGTTATGATGGCTAAAATCCTGAGAGTAGCATTATTTATATTGGGCGGTTTTGTTTTGCTCTTTGCTGGAGTAGGGTTTTGGATATATTATAACCAGGATTCGCTTTTTACCCGATTGAAAGCATTGGTTAATGAAAAAATTGAAGGTACACTTGAAGTAAAAGATTTTAAGTTTACGCCTTTTCAGAACGGGGTAGGCTTTACGTTTTCGCTGATGGGGGTAAAACTCAGTGATAAGTACTTTAATCAACATCAAACTTATCTGATAGACGCCGCTTCTATTAATGTTACACTCGAAACACAATCTTTATTCAGAGGTAAAGTATTGATTCATAGCCTGAAATTTACCAATGGTAAACTGAATGTTTACAAGCGTAAAGATGGTTTTTCTAACCTTTCTATTTTCTCTTCTTCTGGTAAAAAAGATTCTACCACCACCAAAAAAACAGATACAGGTGCTTTAAGAGATTTAGAAGAGGTATCGTTTAAAGACTTTCAGGTGCAGTATGCCGATTCGTTGCAGGAAAAATTCTTTGGCGCAGATTTCCACCAGTTTGTCAATAAAGTTGAATTTGATGATGACCTTTGGAACATAGAGTCGAAAGGTAATGTATTTTTTAAAGGGCTGTTTTTTAATCCGGAGAAAGGAGGCTTTCTGACTAATCAGGAAGTAGATTTACGCTTATCTGCTGTTTTTCATGAAAAAGAGCAAAAACTGACCATCAATCCATCTGAAATTGAAGCGGCTACCAAAGATAAAATTCAACTTGCGGGTGAATTTAACTTCAGTGAAAATGTACGTACTCTCCGGTTAGGTTTCACAACCAGAGAATTGCGGCTAAGTAATGCCAGAAAATTACTGACAGCGCATTTAAATAATGTTTTAGAGCGTATCAAAATAGACCCGCTCGTAACGGCACAGGTGCAACTGAACGGGAAATTTGGCGAACGAATTCCTAAATTTGATATTAATTTCGATGCCCGTTCTTTTGAGTACCGGCTTCCTGTCGGGTTGCTGAAAGAATTAAGTACTCAGGGTATCTTTACCAATCATGCAGATAATGCCCAACCCACAGGCGATGCCAATACACGTATCACAGGGAATAATATCAGAGGGTTGTTTGAGACCATTCCGATACAGGGCAAAATAGCAGTAAATGACCTTGAACAGGCTTTGGCCGATATAGAATGTACTTTAAATGCCGACCCAACCTCATTGAATGATTTGCTTGATCCTGAACGCTATAAGGTACAAAAGGGAAAAGCAGAAATGAAACTTACCTACAAAGGCAATATTCAATCTTTTTTCAATAAGGAAACAAAGAAATTGAACGGACTCCTTTTCGGGAGTGTATCCTTGCAGGATTTAGCCGTTACTTATCTACCGCAGAAAGTTACCATTGAGCAGATAAGGGGAGATATGGCTTTTACAGGTGAAGAAATAAGAATACCTAATATTCAGATATTTGACGGCCAGAATAACCTGTATGTGAATGGTCGTATAACCGGATTTTTCCCTTACCTCTATCTGGAAAATAGTCCGCTGAAAGCGTATGCCAATATTAAAATACCAGACTGGCAACTGAACTGGTTAAAGGTACTGTTGAACCTTGACCGTTCAAGACCTAAAAGAAGCGGTAATTCGAAGTTTACTTTGTCTGCTTTGTTAGATAAAGCCATTGATAACATTGAGATTGATGCTACACTTGAGGCCGGAAGATTCAGGTATAACCGACTATCAGCACGGAACCTTAAAGGAAGAATGACGTTGAGTACTGATAAAATTCATCTGCATAATTTCTCAATGAATGCCTTTGGTGGCACTTTTCAGATTGCCGGAAATGTGAATCAGTTACGTTCAGGTAGGCCTATTCAACTAAAAGTCGATGCCAGGCTCACCAATACTGATGTGAAGTCGGTTTTTTCTTCTTTTAATAATTTTGGTCAATATACCATGACCGACAGAAATATTCAGGGAAAACTGAGCAGCACTTTTAAATTTACTGCCGAGTTGAAAAATGATGTATCGTTGGTGCAGAACTCAGTTGACGGAACTTTGACGGTTGATTTAAGAGATGCTGAAATTATTGACTTTGACCCATTTCTGAAAATGAAAAAACTGGTTTTCAGAAAACGCCCTTTAGAGCATGTACAATTTGCGCCTATTGTGCATGAGTTTGTGATTAAGGGTAAGGAAGTAGAAGTGAAAAAAATGCAGATAGAAAGCAATGTGATGACTTTCTTTTTAGATGGTGTTTACAGTTTAGGGGATAAAACCGACCTCAATATCCAGATTCCTTTGAGTAATCTGCGCAAAAGAGATTCTACCTATCAGTTCAAAGAATATGACCCTGATGCCATCGGCTCAAATATATTTTTGAAAGCCGTGGACGAAAACGGAAAAGTGAATATCAAGTATGTGATGAAAAAGAAAACCCGAAAGATACCTTTCAGAGCTTTCCGATAAAGACTTGTTTAGCTTTGCCAATCAACCGATTGAAAGCAATTGTTTTTCCATCGTGCGAAATCACAAGATTCGTAGGTGATGGAACAGTACGCTCGGTTAATAGATGGTGGCGTTTCTCAAATGCTTCATTCCCTGTCTCACAATTGACGATACTCCCGTTCCAAACGTAGTAAATACTTTTACCTGACGGATGCCAGCGGAAAAAACCTTCTACATTGCTTGTATGATAGGTAAGCTGTGTCAGATTTTTACCGTCAGGATTAATCGTAAATAGCTGTAAAACACCTTTTTCATCTTTCGCTAAAAAAGCTAATAACTCCCCGTCGGGCGAGCTGCGCACAATACCCACACAACCCGGCTGATTGCCATTGGCTGTAAAGGTAAGTCGGCGTTGAAGCGTACCTTTGGGCGGCATGGGCATGGTGGTTGCTGTACCCTCTAATGGTCCTGATTCTCCTGCTATATCAATTGCCTCGGGAATATCTACTATAAAAACCTCGTCAACACTTTTACCATTTCTATCTCTCACACTGCCAATAAAAGCCCTTGCCATTTGTCTGGTTCCGTCGGTTTTTTTATATCCGTTTGTCCCTACCCAGCTATCACCTGCCGCATGACTGATTTCGTCAGAGCCGGGTTGTGGGGTAGGGGTTACTTTTACCACCAGCACACTATACCATTCGCCCGATATATTTTCTCCGTTGGCATCTTTTTCTAAAACTACCGGATTGATTTTTTTGGATACGCCTATGGTACGTAGGTTATGTTTTTCGTGGGTCGAGTCTTCGAGGGCTTTCATCACCGCATCGTTATAGGTGTAGCCAATCCACTGGCCGTTGCCACTCCATTCGTGGCGGTGCGTACCGCCTCTTAAAGCACCTTTGGTATAAGGCGGGGTTATGTCCCGGGCATCCATAAAGATGCGTTTTCCGGCAAGGGTTTCATCAATAATTACGCCTGTGCGTCGCCATTGCTGATAAGGATTGGCTTCGGTAACACTCGGTAAACCATGAATAAAGACTACTGCATTTTCGACAGGAGAGTAGCTGACTGCACCTGCACCCGGCCCCCATGCCTGATTGCCGGGTAATTCGTAAACAATTTTCTTTTCACCCGTTGAAATATGTACTTTTTCAATGCGGGCAGAAGCCGCAATGCCTCCCTCATCTGTTCGGGTATCATACACCAGCCATTGGTTATCAGGCGAGAAATTATCGTTATTATCTAAATCGTGATGGTAAGTGGCATCATCAGTAATTTGTTTCTCGGTCATATATTCCATAGTTGTGTTGCAGGCTGATAGTGAAAAGATAAGGCTTAAAAATACATATTTCATAGGGTTATGATTAAAGTTTTTTAAACTTACTTTTCCGGTGCACTAATTACCCCTAAATAACGGCCTAACCAATATGGTAAAGTCCATATATCTCCGGCACTGTGTTCTGATGTTCCGTTGCCGCCTTTACGGTCGAGGTTGAACGTATTGCCATTGTGGCGCTGAATCGGGCTTTCGTCAGGAGGTAACACTTCTTTAATAGTCTGGTTACGGAAATTAGGGGCTATTTTCTCAATGTCCTTACGGTTGCTGTTGATAATTACCCAGTCTATCAAATCTAATGGATATTCTCTTAAATACCAGGTTGCTTCGTTCAGGTCAAAATCTTTTGTGCCTGTCAATGCCGTAAATATATTCCATGCCCCTTCTTTTTCAGGACGTTCAGCTTGCCAGTGGTCTATAATAGCTCTTTTGTAGGCGGCTTTCAGCGTATCATTAAAGGCATAGCGGTACAAGCCCCAGTACCCCACAAAATACATTTCGTCATCGGAGTGATTCCAACCATCTGACATATTTTTGGCGTGAGCGTCGGCATCTTCTGCGGCTCTGCCAATGATACTCATCGGGCGCATCAGGTTTTCGTAGTAACCATGTTTTTTCATCAGTTCAAAAGCCTTTTGTTTATATTTCTCCTTTTTGGTGAAATGGTAGGCTGTTTGGAGCATCGCCACAATATTCGATGAATTGAGTTTTCTGTCTCCTACATTGATAGGAAAAGAATTGACATACTCAGGATTCCAACGACCCCATTGCGTAGGTTGGCCGTTGTAGTCAATCATATACATATTGTTTTTGATGATATGGCTCATCAGGGTATCAATCAGTGTAATCGCACGTTTTTTGAGGGTTGGCTCCTGTATCAGTTCAGCCATCGCACCATAGGCAAAAATATGCCCGATGGCTTCATCACTACTGGTAGTGGCTTTCCAGTCCCACTCAGGGTCGGCTGAATGTTGCCAACGCTCAGGGTCAGAAAGCTGATTGATATAGCCTTTCCTTTCAAAAGAGCGTGACGGGAAGCCCGGAATACCATTAATAGTAAATAAGCGTTCCATCGCATCTAACGATTCCACACAGTTCTGAAGAGCTTCAGGGTCTTTAGTAACCGCATATCTGAATATTTCTCCACCCAGATACATCGATGTCCACAAACCATCATTGTCAGAATCAGACAAATAGCCTGTACTCAAATTCCCTTTTTCCATACGGCTGAGAGAGGCATTAAACCCATTGCGGATATGACGGCTACGTATTTGTTTATCGTAGAACATCGCCTTATCGTGCAGGGTCATTTGCTTGAAACATAGTTGTCCTAAGCCTTCAGTAGTCAGTATCAATACCGAGTTTTCTGGGCCTTCGGCAATATGGGTTACTGCATTGCCCGGTAGCCAACGCTCGCCATTGTAATAGTCAAACTTGCCATCAGTACGCAGAGCAAAAGCACCATTGCCTGACCCGAACCAGAATTTATCACCTATGGCTTTTACGGCTGTTATTTCTGTGGCAGGTAATTTCTGATTTTTGCTGCCTGTCTGCTTTCCGGTAGCGGCATCAAGGGTAATGATACCGTCGGTTGTGCCAATGATGATTTTTTTGCCATTGGTATCAAAAGCAGTGAAGCCTGTACCATCAAACACTTTAGTCAGTTTTGAGCCTGATAGGGAAGATAAAGATTTTTTGCCTAAAATCCAGAAAGTATCTGTACCCGCCTGGTAACGGATACTAACAATTTCGTCGCCATCTAAACTGCCTTTCCAAAGGGTAGTTGCACCTTTGATTAATTGCAAAGATTTACCATCTGATATTAGAAAAGCAAAGTCTTTGCCACCTGTAAACAGGTTGGCTTTGCTTAAATCGTGCTTGCTGAATAGTTTCCCTGCCCAGGCATTGCTTAATACGGTTTTGTCGTCAAGCAAGACAAACTGATGCTGATAGCTTCCCAAGCCTTGTATTTTTTTATCTCCGATAGTGCGGTAGGTTTTATCAGGCACAATAGAACCCGGATACAAGAATTGCCCATCGTGCGGTTGCAGAATTCCTTCGGAAGAAAAGATTTTAATCGTCCCATTTCTATCACTGGCGGCTTCAATCAGTCTGGTATTATTTGATTTCAGATAATACTTGATGCTATATTCCTGCCAGAAGGGTTTGTCATGATACACGGGTTGTGTTTTAGTAGTGGGCTTTTGCGCATAAGAGGCCATGCCTATCAAAGCCAGGCAAATGAAAATGTAAGGAGATAATCTCATAAAATGTAAGGTAATTGATTAATATTTTTGTGTGTTGGGTTTTACTTAATTTTCTGTGGGTCAACCACCACGTATTTAATTGATTTTTTGTCTTTATCCAGATGATACGAATAGGTCATGTGTAACAACCCATCTTTTGTCTGAATGAGCGAGGGGTATGAAAACCCTCCTTTCTTTGGGTCATGGTCTTCCATGCGTGTCTTCCATTTCCAGGTTTTGCCCTCATCGTCTGACAGGTATAAGCTCAACTGATAGCGACCATTATAAATATCGTTGCCTAAAAATGCCCATCTGCCGTCGTTCAATACCAGCAATTCAACACTGGCCGTATTCGGAATGTCCATTTTAACTGAAGCTGACCAAGTTTCCCCTTTATCGGTTGATTCGCTGTAATGTACCCGTGGAGGACTATCGCCACTATCACGCATATAGGCTATCAGATTACCGTTTTTCTTCTGCACTACCGCAGGTTGAATAGGGCCACGACCCACCAAAGGCAGGCTCGGTCGCCAGGTAGTACCGTTGTCTTCTGAAATCGCCATCATCGACAGGTTAAAACCATCAGAGTATAATGGAAGTACAATGCGCCCGTTTGGCATCAAAAGTGGTTTGATTCTTGTCATCCAGCCAATGCTTCGTTTAGTGGCATCTTTGCTGGCCTCCGTTATCATTTCATCGTATTCGGGGGCATATCCGGCCCAGCCATGATGTGTATCAGGCAAACTTTTGAGTTTGGCGGCTACTTCTCTGGCAAAATCATCGTTGGGTTTCAGCAGGATATTGTCCTGCCAGTTCCATACCGGCGCACCGCTTTGGTTATAATCGGTTGAGGTTTTAAAACGCAGAATTGATTGCTCCCATTTATTGGCTTGTACGGCAATCCAGACCAGAAAGAGTTTATTCTCCTGATTTAAGAACAGTACAGGGTTACAATCGGGAATATTGGGCGTATCGGCCATCAGAAAAGGTTCACTCCATGTTTTCTCCCCTTTCTTTAATCTTGCTCCCATAATTCTTACATCATCGGCTGTGCGCTCGCCACTTCCCTGAAACCATACTGTTAGAAAATCTCCGTTCGGCAAACTCACTATACTGCTTCCATGCACGTGTTTTTCCTGTGTCGGAAAAATCAGCATAGCATTAACAACCGCAGGGTTTTGTGCCCATAATTGATGGGCAGTTAGGCATATAAATAGAGTGAATAGGTATGGTTTTTTCATTAAAATATCATACTATTAAAAATAAACCATTTTTGTAGAGACGACATGCTGGCGTCTCCAAGGGGCAATAAATAGAAAAAATCCATATTCTATTTTCAAAAATCCCTTCTCGATTAAAATAAACTGATATTGATATATCATCGGAGCCGAGGTAGCGACCTACCGCAGCATGTCGGCTCTACAAAATGGATTGATATAATATTATCTCACCTTCTTCCTTCTCTCCATCAACTCCCGGAAGGTTGTCATAATAATTCCTTCTGATTCAATATATGCCTTTAATTCCGGACTCATCATTGATAGCATATCGGCATACCTTGAACCTCCCGAACCACTGATGTATTTAAAGGCATCGGTTATATCGCTGCTATGCACAATCAGCATGGCTACACCCGGTTGCATATTTTTCAGGGTTTCAATAAACTTCTGCGCTTTGTATTTACCCCATTCTTCGGGTGTGGTAGTACCTTCAGGTTTCCAGTCGCCGCTGATGGTATGCAGGTCGTCTAAAACAGGTAAACCTGCTTTCCATATCATTTCGCCAACCGATTTGGTTTGTTTAAGCAGGGCAGGCACAGGCAGTTCCATGCCTTCTTTCCATTGCCCTTTGGCTTTCAGACTTTTGATTAATGGGGCATTCTGACATTCAATCAGTAATTTATTATTCCCTCCCGGAAACATCACCGGAATCCCATATTCTACACCTACTTTAATGTATCGCTCTAAAAAAGCCTGACTGGCAAAGAGCGTACCCATGTGTGAATCGAGATGCGTGGGTTTCAGCCCAATCTTCAAGGCTCTTTCAACTTGTGCCCTGATTTCTTTTTCTACTTCATCGGCTGAGGCATTTTTTACTACCTGCTCTACAGTATGCCACATACAGGCTTCGTCATCTACCAGACCGGGTGCATGCTGAAACCCTGCCACCGGAGCCCATCGGTAATCTTTCCATTCAGACGTAAGTGTCAGGTGAAGTCCTGCATCGAGATTGGGGTTATTTTTCTGAATATAATTTTTGATAAAGCTGGGTGCCCAGGCACAAGGCATCATGATACTACAAGAAGTAGCTACTCCTTTTTCGATAGATTTGATGGCTCCCTGATTGGAGGAGTATGACATACCACAATCGTCAACATGGAAAATCACTACTTTTTTACCTTTCGGAAAACCCAATTTCTCGGCATAGGTTTCCTGTGCTTTCACAGAAATGACCGATGTCCACAGAAAACAGCATAATATAAGTAAGCCTGGTTTGTTCATCATTATAAGGTTTGTTTATTGAATCATATGTAAATATCTGCCCATCCAGTAAGGCAAGAGCCAGAAAACAGGTTCTCTTTCAACCTGTGGGTCGCCGCCTCGGGCATCCCAAGGATTTTTGTCCCAACGGACAGTTTTTCTGATACTGGCAGGCGGAAGTTTTGAAACCTGTAACTCGTCTAATACAATACTGCGTACCAGTTGAATGTCTTCCCGTCTGGTATGGTCAATATGCCAGTCAACCATATCCAACGGTGTATCTTTCAGAAAATCAACTGAATTATTAATTTCGGCCTGTTTATTCCGTGCGTAACAATAGATAAAATTAATGAGTGGATTATGGTCGGCTTTACGTCTTTCAAACCATTCATCAAGGTGCTTTTTGTAAAAAGATAGACGTTCAGGGTCTGTTTCACATTTTAACAGAATAGGATACAGATAGGCTTGCAGAATGGTATCGAAATAAATAAACCACGCCCGGTTCTGGTTTGGCACTTCGGCCATGTTATCAAGGTAATGTTCGTCCTTAATCAATCTTAAATACTGTTGCTGATACTTTTCATCTTGGGTGATATAATGCGCAAATTTCAGAAAAGCTAACATTTCCATTGAGTTCTGAGCCTTATCGGGTGCCCATTCAGGGTCACGATTCAACTGGTCAGGCGACCATACCGACCAACGGGTAGGTTTGCCATCAATATCAACAAAGTTGAAGTTATGTTTTATCAGATAGTCAACAATACGGCTTACGTGTTTTCTGATAATAGCTTTTTCGGTTTCATCGGCTACTAATTCATAATAAAAGAAATACCCAAACATGTGCCCGCACATTTCGTCACTGCTTGTATCTCCTTTCCAGAGCCATTTGCCATCTTTTGATTTTCTCCAACGCACTTCCACAGGTTTAAAACGAGGTTCTTTCACCAATTCATCAGCTAATTGATGTGGGGTAAAAGTACGGTTGCCATCATGTACAAAATTCCAAGACGACGGTACGATTGTACGGGCAAAAAAGCCCTCGGTATCGGTTACTTCCTGCAACAATTTTAAGAATCCAAATGCTTTACGGGCATTTTCCTTAGCTTCGGGGCTTTTGGTGGCAGCATATCTGAATGCTTCCATTGCCAGATAGTTGCCTGTATATTCACCATCATTGTCGTCATCTTCGGGTTGCCAAGAGGTGGTGTCTCCGGGTATTCGTAAATGGCACTGTCCGGCAATCCAGGGTTCACGTATGTGCCGTTTCATCAGCAAGTCCATAAAAAAGTCATTTTTCTGTGCCAATGTCATGGGGCTTTTTTTAATGGCACTTACCCCTTTAGGCGTAGCTATCCAGGCATTGCCAGTAGCATCAAAAGCAATATCATTTACATGGTCGTCTAACAACCATCGGCGACTGAAAAGCATCGAATAAGTACTATCTGCCTTATCACTATGCGGTTTATAGCGTACCACGCCCTGCTCTGTACCTACCCACAGGGTGCCATCAGGCGCATTATCTACACAGGTAACAAAAACAGTAGGCAAGCCTTGCTGTGGGGTAATTTCTCTCAGCTTATTTCCGTTCTCAAGAATGCTTACACCTCCTAAGCCACCTGCCCACAGGTGCTGATTGCTATCGATTGCTACACCTTTAATATAGCCGCTGATAACTTTATCTTTATTGCGATAATAACTGGTTTCTTTGGCAGAGGTATGGTATAAGCCTACATCGCTGGCAATCCACAGCCCCCCCTGATTATCAGAAATTACGTCTCTGATAGAACGGGGTAATTGATAGCCCTCTTTATCTGATTTTGGTTTTGTAAAGGTTTTACCATCAAATAACCAGATACCATTTGGCCCTATGGCATATACTCCTTCTGGTGCAGTACAGATAGCCGATATAGGCGCAACAACTCCGGTTAGTTTTTCTAACTGATTGTTTTGATAACGGTAAACGCCATTCCAAGTGCCTACCCATACATTTCCATTGGTATCAGTAGCCACTGAAAAAGCAGGACCTTTGTCTGCTCCGGTCTGGATAGATGTCCATTTTAGTTCGTCAGGCTTTTTCATGAATATACCCGAGGCAGTAGCTACCCAGATATTTTTTGCCTTATCAACTGCTATGCTTCTTACATCGTTTTCTTCTGCATGAGTGCTTATAGGATAGGCTTCATGGTATTCCTGCCAGAATGGTTCGTCTTTGTAGGTGGTTGCCACGCTTTGCTTCTCTGATGATTTACAGGCATACATAAAAAGAACTGCTCCTATACTTAGTATAAAGTAAAAGATAGTTTTCTTGTAAGTATCGAGTCGGGAAACCAGCATGGTAGATATTTGTCTTTATACAAGTAATTACTTCAATACACCCATTCAAGACTATTGTTTAAAGAAAAAAAAACAATATTTCAGGCTTTTTTTAGTTTGTAAGAAGGTAATTGGGTGAGTGATTAGTAAACCTATTCTTTACTATTGCAGGGACTCAAAAGATATCGACTTTATAGATTTCAAAATTTCAGCTATGATTATTAAACTGATGAATCAAACATTTTTAAGCCTTGCTGTGGCTTTTCTGGCTTCTACACAAGTATGGAGCAAAAACTTTGCGCAGCATTTCGGACAGGATTCCACGTATCAGCAACACCTTAACCTCCGATATGGTCCGGCGGAAGGGAATGGCAATTTATTAGACTTATATCTGCCCCTTACTCATTCAGCCAATACAAGGCTGATTATTTATGTGCATGGAGGTTCATGGAAATGGGGGAGCAAGAACGATTTTCCGAAAATACTGATTAATAACCTTACTGCCAAAGGATATGGCGTAGCCGCTATCAATTATCGTTTATTGCGTGAGGGCAAAAATCGGTTTCCTGCGCAAATTGAGGATTTAAAAAATGTCATTGCTTTCCTTACAGCTCAGGCCAGTACTTATGGGTATAATGGTAATGAGTTTGCTTTATTAGGCGTAAGTGCCGGAGCGCACTTATCCTTATTATATACTTATAAGCACGATGCCAAAAAGCAGATAAAAACGGTAATAGATATAGTAGGGCCAACAGATTTGACGGATAAGGTTTTCAGAGATAATCCTACGGCTAGTGGGATTATCAATCAGTTTTTAGGCGATGTGAGTCCGCAGGCACCTATTGCTCTTGAGGCCAGTCCTATTTACCACCTGAAAAAAGAAACCGGTGTGCCTACTATTATTTTTCATGGCGAAAGTGATGAATTAGTCCATGTGAGTCAGTCGAAAGAATTGTATAAGAAATTACAGGCTTTGGGTATCCGATCACAATTAGAGTTATACCCCGGTGAAACCCATGAAATGAGAAAAAGCCTGTTTAGTATTTATACCAAATTGGGTGTATGGTTACAGCAGGTGTATCCTGCGAAATAGGATAGAAAGGTGCATATCGCAAATAATCGTTTTGTAGAGACGCAGTGCCTGCGTCTTCACGGGTCTATGAATACCAGGATAGATATATGATTTTTATTGCTCAAATTACATTTATTGCATTGGAAACACCTTTGGAGGTGCATGCAATCGCGCGGCGAACCGTGCGTCTCTACAAATTGGGTGTTTATTCTTGATTTTTATTTCTTCTCCTCCAACCTGTTATACTTTTTCATAATAGTTTTCAGCCTGTCGTGGGGGATGCTGAAATATTTGTTGCCGTTAATGCCTTCCATGTCTTCGGCGGCTACTAAAGCATTGATGATAGCTTCTTCTGTTGCTTGTACCGTGGCTTCAAAAACCGGGTCAAGTTGCCACTTGGGTAGTACTTTCCAGGTCTCTTCTGTATATTCCTTATTATATATAGGCGAAGCTGTAGAAAAAGCCAGAAAAATTTCGCCTGAACCATGATGCGAAAAAGTGCCTGTACGGGCAATGCCATGCGTTACTCTTTTGGCTATCAGTTTTAACTGATTTGATAACAGAGGCGCATTAGTGGCGACAATGGCAATGATAGACCCATCTTTGCGTTTTTCACGATTAACAACAGGTGTTAAATCCTGAATCTCTTTGCCCACAGGTACACCTGCAATGGTTAATTCATCTCGTCGGCCGAAATTAGCTTGTACGAATACCCCTAAAGTATAGGCTACCGAATCAATGGTAAATACCCTTGAAGCAGTACCACTACCGCCTTTGAAACTATAGAGTGCCATGCCCGTACCGCCACCTACATTGCCTTCGGCTATTTTTCCGCCTTTAGATTGGTCTAAGGCTTCAAAAACGTGTTCTTTTTTTACATGAAACCCATTGATGTCGTTCAATACACCATCCCATGTTTCACCTACGGTCGGAAGCCCAAAAGAAAAATCGACGAAATCGCCTTTCGAGAATTTTTTATAACTCCATTCGCCAATGGCATCTTTTACAATACCCACACTATTGGTATTGGTAATACCGATTGGCCCATAGCCTGTGCCAAAATCATCGATGTAGGGCAAGCCTGTCAGTTCGCCATCACCATTCAACGAAAACCAGGCGGCCGGATAGCTCGCATCTGTTTTGCCTTTGGGAAGAATAACCGTTACACCCGTTCTCACAGGCCCTTTGCCTACCTGCAATGCACCCGCACCACTGATAAGCGTTTTATAACCTACTTCAACACCCGGCACATCAGTAATGGCATTATTTATACCAGTTGTTCCATTGAACGGGATACCTAAACCCCTTGCACGTGGTTTTTGTGCCATAAGCTGTAAAGAAACCAAACAAAGCAGGAATAGGAGTTTTTTCATGGGTAAAATGGCTTAGGTTACAAAAAGTATCAAAATAAGGCTTTGCCTTACGAATACCTAAATAATGATGGCTTTTTTGTTTTTCAAATCAAATTACCCTTTTCAAGACAACTAATAACAGGTCTTGATTTCTGCTGTAAAAGTAGTATGCCGCTCGGCTACAAATCCCGGTTTCAACAGAATTGATTTACCTGCTTCAAAGGTAACATTAGGAGCCGGGGTAAAGTCGGGTTCACCTATTTTTCTGGACGATTGTAAGGTGAGAATGGCTTTAACATGCTCAACACCCGTAGAAACATTATTGGCTACTACCACATTTGTATTGGCCACTACTACATCGGTGCCTGAACTGCCACCTGAGCTACATTGTGCCACATAAGGAGTAGTAACCGATGGACTTACTTTTATAAATGTTCCGACATAGGTCGAATGTCCGTCTGACCATGTGATAGTGCCATTACAGCCGCTGGCAGTTAGTGTAACCGTAGTATTGGGGCAGATAGTAGGTTTTATGGGCATAATGGTAATGAAATTCTGCCCGTTACAGTTGGCGGCCTGTAGAATAGTAATACTGTTTTCGGCACTCACACAGCCAAAAACCGATTCGCTCCAGCCTTTATAAATACCGGGTTCAGTTACAACTCTTGTACTCCTGTCGGACCCGATTGCTGCATTTATCCGACCAGAACCGGATTGTGGCGTACTCCAGTAAAAGTTATCTGAAGTATTGGCTGATTGTCCGGTGATTACGGTGGAACCACCTTTGCAGATAGCAGGATTATTAGTAGTAATAGCCGGAGGCACAGGTCTGGGGTTTACTATGATACTAAATGCATCAGAAGAATCACTCTGGCAATTGTTATCAGTAATAGAAACTCTGTAACTCCTGTTAGAAGTTGGCGACACATCAACAGAAAGACCTGTTAAACCACTTGACCAGTAACAGTCCGCACCGGGGTTGGGTATGTCAGCCGTTAAACTGATGTGTTCGCCGCTACAGATAGTTGTTTTGCCTGCAATGACAGGTTTGGCAGGTTTGGGCCGGATATTTAACTGGCTCGTGGCTACCCGGGTACTGGTACAACCGCCGTTTTCACAGGCAGCATAATAGATGGTAGCCGCAGTAGGGTTATGGCTCAGGTTTGTACCTGTGCCAATGGCTGTGCCGCCAGAGGCAGTTGTGTACCATTTCAGTGTTCCTGCATTGAAATTAGCCGATAATAGCACGGCACTTCCACTACAAACCTCTGTATAGTTAACAGCCACATTGGTTGGCGTAGCCGGATGTTCATTTACTACCACATCTTCGGTATATGTTCTTTCGCTTACACAGTTCCCGTTTTCGCAGGCAGCGTAATAATTAGTAGTAGTGTCGGGGGTTACACTAAGGTTATTACCCGAACCCTGAAAAGTACTGATACCTTTCGGGTAACTATACCAGCGAATAATGCCTATGTCGCAAGTGCCCGATAAAATAACACTTTCGCCTTTGCAGATAGAGATTTTACTAACTCTTAAATCGGTTGGCACGGTGGGTTGGCGTATAACTACCACACTAACAGAGTCATTTCTTGGGCTTTCGCAACCGTTGTTGATACAGGCACCGTAATAGGTAGTATTTTCTAAGGGGGTCTGAATACCGCCATCAAGTATGGCTCCACCAACCGATGTATTGTACCATGAAGATGACCCTGATGAGCAGTTGCTTGTCAGGCTGACATTGGTTCCGCTACATATCTCCGATCTGTCAATTAATACCTGTGTGGGGGCATCAGGCACATCAAGCACAGTTATTTCATTAGTAGCTATCCGGTTGCTGATACAATTTCCGCTTTTACACGCAGCATAATACCTCTTTGTTTCCATTGGGGTTACGCTCAGATTAGTGCCACTACCAACGCTATCGGCATCAAATTCATTGTTAAACCATTTCAGGGTACCGTCAGTACAAGTGGCAGATACAATAACATCTGTACCCCGACAAGTAGTTGTTTTATTAACAAGCACATTACCGGGCATACTGGGCTTGGCCGATACTACTACCTGATTGGTAGCCACTCTTGTACTTGCTTCAAATTCAGTTTCACAGGCGGCATAATAAGTAGCATTACTTATCGGAAATAGCGTGAAAGGGGCACCCGTACCCAGAGGATTGGTAGCAGTAGTAGATAAATACCATACCAGATTTCCGGTATTGCAGGTAGCCCATAAATAGATACTATCGCCACTGCAAACATTCTCCGAACTGGCAAATACATACATAGGTGCATCAATTACCTGTTTTTTAAGTGTAGCAGTATGTACACCTGTATTAACCAAGCCAGTATCAGGTGTTTTTTCTGGCGTATGCCCGGCAATAGATGATTCCGGATTATACTTAGGTATGATTGACATTTCGGCCACAGACAGGCTATTATTGGTAACCCCCTCAGGGGTTTGTGTTTCGGTAAGGAGTTGAGTGGGTTGTGCAAAAGTCAGGTCAGATAATAAGATACTCAAAACCGGAACGATGTATTTTTTAAAAGTAAAGATGTGTTTCATTGACTTTAAATTTATTTTTAAAGGAAGAGGTTTATCAGTTTTTAAAGGCTAAAAACTACCCTAAGAGCAGCGTATGGGCTTTCCTGAAAGGTTGACCCTTTGATTTAGCTTTCTTTTCTGATTCTTAGGGGCTTTTTGGTAGATTGTTTAAATACGGATAGCTTGTTTGCATCAGCCGTGCAAAAAATACCCGGAAATTATTGCGTTTTTTAGGAGAGTGATTCAGAAAAAGGTGATACAGAGAAACAGATTTCTGAGATAATATAACTACAGTCAGGGAGGTTTTGTTTGCCGAAATAGTCTGATGTTACAAAAAAGATTATGGTTTTTCTTTACGGGAAATCTTTAAAGAAAACGGGTAGTTCAGCGCATCATTAAAAAGAGCCTTATAGAATTACTTTTAAGCATTTTGATGAGGTAATTTCTTTATACCTGAAAGTGAATTTTCTGCCGGAAAAACCTGAAATCCTCTTATCAGGTGGCCTTAGTTTTATCAAACCATTACCAAAATAACCTCTAATTTTAGCTGAAAGTTAATAAATGGCAGGTGTGCGCATTTTGAGGATTATTTTACGTAATATGCGAATATGGTCTATAAAAATCCTTGTATATTTATTTCATAATTATTCAGCCATTAGTTTATTATAAATCTGTACGGAGTCTCAACTACCATATAAGGTGTCTCTTTATAAATAATCATTGTGTTTTGTAGCTTTTTAAAGTTTGGCATTCAGATGCAGTGAGTATTGTATGGTAATTTTAAATTAGCATTATTAGGCGAATATTTTGTATTTATTTACGTTGATCTGAACCCTCTTTTTATCAGTATAATTTTAACACCTATCCTTTAATTTAGCTTACTCATGGAAGCACTCGATCACATCATTATGAAAGTCGCCGCGGGAGATAGTACGGCGTTTACTAAGTTATATAACCACTACAAAGAACCCGGTATCCGATTTTCGATGGCTATTGTGAAAGATGAAGAAGAAGCGGAGAATATGCTGCATGAAGTTTTTATCAAAATCTGGAATCGCCGCGAACAGATTAATCCCGAACTGAATTTCAATTCTTACATCTTTACCTGCCTGCGCAACCTCGCTTTCGATTACCTGAAAAAAATAGAAAGGAGCCAGACACTTCAACATCAATATCTGCAAATGATGGAAGAAGACCACCACCGCAATTCAGAGGCCGAAGAGGCAAAAATTGTTTTGCTCCGCAATGCGATGAACAGCCTTCCGGCTAAACGTAAGATGATTCTGAAACTGAACGTAGAAGACGGAAAATCGTATCAGGAGATTGCTGAAATGATGCGTATTTCTAAAAACACCGTTAAAAATCAGTTAGTTAAGGCAAAGCAGTATCTCCGTGGCAGTATAGATTTAGCTATGGCTCTGTAAGAAAATTCTTCCATATGAAATTTATATAATCATTATATAAACCCAGTAGTACATTTTACCACTTAAACAGTAATTCAGTTAAATTCAACAATACACTTGAGTTACAATTCTATCTTCACTTAAAAAAAACATATTATGAAGTTAAACTTTACTCTCCGAAGCATGCTTAGGGGGCTGGTTTTTTTCGGAATCCTGTTAGGAGCGGCTCCTACAGTCTGGGCCCAGAGCCGGACTGTAACAGGTAAGGTAACCTCTAAAGAGGACGGTGCGGCTATGCCCGGCGTAAACATTTTATTGAAAGGTACTCAGAAAGGAACAAGTACTAATGCCACCGGAAATTACTCAATTGAGGTAAGCGGTAGCGATGCAGTATTAGTTTTTTCTTTTGTTGGGTATGAAGCTACTGAAATTCCGGTAGGTAACAGAAGCACGATTGATCTGGCAATGGATTTAAGTGCTGAAAGCCTGAAAGAAGTAGTGGTTACAGCCTTAGGTATCAAACGTGAAGAAAAATCATTGGGGTACTCGGTTGGTAAGGTTGACGGCAAAGACCTGAGCCGTATTTCTAACGAAAACGTATTAAATGCCATGTCGGGTAAAGTAGCAGGGGTGGCTATTAACTCTACAGGGGCCACAGGTTCGTCAGTAAGTATGGTTATCCGTGGGGCTAAATCGTTGAGCAACGATAACCAGCCATTATTTGTAATTGATGGTGTACCTATCATTAATACTTTAAACAACGTAAGCCAGGTGGGTGGCGATAACCGTGTTGACTACGGTAATGCAATCTCTGACTTAAACCCTGAAAACGTTGAAAGCATTTCGGTGCTGAAAGGACCAAGTGCAGCAGCCCTGTATGGTTCAAGAGCAGGTAATGGGGTGGTAATTATTACTACCAAAAATGGCTCGAAAGCAAAGAAAATGACTGTAAACCTGATTACCAATACAGTATTTGATAATCCTTATCGTTTCCTTGATTTACACTCTAAATACGCTACAGGTATTCTTCCTTTCACACCAGATAACAACCCTTATCCGGGTGGTGTATTAATTATTGATGAAGGTTCGGCAGGTGGTGTAGGTCCTGAATTAGATAAAGGTTACAAAGCCGTTCAATGGAATAGCCCTAAAGATGCAAATGGCAAACCAATTCCGACAGAACTGGTTTCTCACCCTAACAATATCAGAGACTTTGTACAGACAGGTATCACTACTACCAATGGTATATCCATTGCCAACAGCAATGATTTTGTAAACTATCGTGTAGCTTATTCAAACATGACTAACCGTGGTATTATTCCGGGTTCTGATTTATTCAAAAACTCATTGGCTATTGCTACGTCATTAAAATTAAGCAATAAATTAAGAGTAAGTACCAATATTGATTTAAGCCGTAATAACTCTAACAACCGCCCTGCGGGTGAAAGAGGGGCTAACCCATTGCAATGGGCTTATGCCGTATCTCCGCATATCGACATCAATGAGTTGAAAAACTACTGGGTTCCTGGACAAGAAGGATTACAACAATTGTCTCAGGCAAAAGGAAACTATAACAACCCTTGGTTCCTGGCGCATGAAGTAAGAAATGGCTTTGAAAGGAATCGTTTGTTTGGTAATATCAAAGCTGACTACCAGATTACCCCTGAATTAAGTTTAATGGGTAGATACTCAGTAGATACTTATGGCGAAAACCGTGAAACTAAAATCAGCAGTAGCTACACAGCAGAGCCTCGTGGTGCTTATGGTGTCATTAACCTGAAACGTTTTGAAAGTAACGCCGATATGTTATTGACCTATAACAAAAACCTGAAAGACTTCTCAGTTTCTATATCAGGAGGTGCCAACTCACGTAATACCGAATACAGAGATGTTACCAACAGAAGCCGTAACGGTACCGGTTTGATTATTCCGGGCTTGTTTACTTTACAGAATATTGCGCCTGCCAACCTTGAGTACATCAGTACACTTTCAAGAAAAGTGGTTTATAGTGCTTATGGAATGGCAAATTTGGGCTATAAGGATATGGTATTCTTAGACCTGACCGCCAGAAACGACTGGTCAAGTACTTTGCCTGCGGCCAACCGTTCTTATTTCTACCCATCTGCTTCATTGAGCGTATTAGTTAATGAAATGTTTGCTACTTCGTCGCCTAATCTGAATATGCTGAAACTAAGAGCAGGTGTAGCACAGGTAGGTAATGATACAAACCCGTATGCTTTGATAAACACCCTGGCTAACAACGAAGCGTGGGGAGGTCTTACCCGTTTGTCGAAATCGGGTACGATTTTATTGCCTGATTTGAAACCTGAAATCTCGACTTCGTATGAAGTAGGTGCCGATTTAACCATGTTCAAAAACAAATTGAGAGTATCGGGTACTTACTACATGGTTGAAAACAGAAACCAGATTATCCCAACCAAATTACCTCCATCAACAGGCTTTACCTCTAAAAACATCAACGCAGGTTTGTTAGTAAGTAAAGGAACTGAAATTACAGTAGGTGGTACGCCATTTGAAAATAATGGCTGGAGATTGGATTTGACAGCTAACTTCTACAGAAACAGAACAGTTATCAAAGAGTTAAGTCCAGGTCTTGATTTCTATACTTTATGGACAGATGCCAAAGGTGGTGCATGGACTTACGTAGGTGAGACAATCGGTGATATTTATGATGCAGAATTGGTTACGGTAAAAGACCCTAATTCGCCCTACTTCGGTTATCCTATCTTAGACGAAAACGGTTCTTGGCAAGCAGTTGCCGCCAGCAATACCCGTAACAAAATCGGTAACTTCAACCCTGATTTCATCTTGGGCTTCCAGGCTTCGTTGACTTATAAAAACTTCAGTCTGAATGCTACATTTGACTGGAGACAAGGCGGCGATTTTGTTTCACAAACCTATCGTTATGGTGAGTCTGATTTGAAATCGCAACGTTTCCTTGATAACCTGATTAATCCGAATGGTTTAACAGGCGATGCCCTTCGTAACTACCTGATTGATAATGACCTTGTAAGAGTAACCGGAAACAAATTCAATATTGTAGGTGGTCCTACTGCTGCTTACGGGGGGTATCCTTTTGAATACGGCGGTAATACTTATATGTATGGTGTATTTAACCCTGGTGTTATTGCGCAATACAACGAGGCAGGTCAGATTATCGGTTATAAAGAAAACCTGGGTGGTGCCGGAACCAAAATTATTCCTTATGGCGACAACTATCCGTGGGATTTCACAAGAGCTGCTTTGTTTGATGCTTCTTATATCAAACTGAGAGAAATTTCATTAGGCTACGAAATACCAAGTTCTTTCGTGAAAAGATTGGGTATGCAAAGTGCTAACGTATCAGTTTATAGCCGTAATATCATGCTATGGACAGCCGCTAAAATCGGTATCGACCCGGAGATGGCATTCCAGCCACAAGCAGGTACACAGGCAGGTACGCAGTTTAAACAAGGTATCGAAAGATACAACGTTACTCCTTGGGTAGTTCCGGTTGGATTTAAACTTGGTTTAACATTCTAAAAATCTTTAAACACGAAATCAATGAAAAGGAATTATAAAAAAATTATTGCATTAGCTTTTCTGTTTACAGGGCTTTTCTCTTGCAAAGACCTGACAGAAGTGAACAATAATCCCAATGGGATACAGCCTGACCTCGTGAACCCTAATCTGGTATTGCCAACTGTATTGACTGAAGCTGCAAAACTTTATGTGAACCTTGGCTATCAGGATATTGCAGGGGTTGTACAGCATACACAAAAAGATGCGTGGTCGTCGGGTCATAACGATTACGACTGGGGTGGCAACCAAAGCTGGAGCGGATACTACGATATTTTGCGTAACAACCAATTGGTGTACGACAGAGCAGTAGCCGAGAAATTAGAGTTTCACCAAGGGGTATCATTAGTCATGAAATCGTTCATGTTTGGTTTAATTACCGACTTGTGGGGCGATGCACCGTATAACACCGGATTGAAAGGTGAATTGGGTAAACCAGAAGATATACTTCCGGCTTTTGATAGCCAGGAGGTAATTTATACAGGTATTTTAGCTGACCTTGAAAAAGCTAATACGCTTTTATCTAAATCAAAAGCTGAGTACTCAAGTATAGTAGATAACGTAGATGTTTACTTTTCAGGCGACCCTGCCAAATGGAGAAAAATGGCTAACTCGTTAGCGCTACGTTATTATATGCGTATTTCTGCCAAAAAACCAGATGTTGCCAAAGCAGGTATTGAGAAAATTGTGGGTAATGCCGCACAATATCCAATCATGACCGTAAACTCAGAAGATGCTACTATGGGCTTTCCGGGTACAAGTGATGGCACTGCATGGCCGGCAAATACAGTTTTTGATGTGAGTGGTAGCAACTACCGCCGTATCAAAATGGCAGGAACTTTCGTAGAAACGTTACAGGCATTAAAAGACCCGCGTTTAGGAATCTGGGCAAACAAAGTTGAGGTTCCTTTAGTGGTTGATGCGTCGCTTCCGGCAGGTACCGATAAAATTGAAGGTGGTAAAAGATATTTATCGCCTGATAAAGTGGGTAACACCGTAGTTGATACTGACCCTGAGTATGTAGGTATTCCTACCAGTTTCTCAGCTTTACCATCAGCTTTTAACCTGAATCCAACGCCAGGTCAGACCTCTTTCAATCCGCACGTTTCGTTCCTGAACGATATTTACAAAGCAGCTACCGGCCCATTATTAAGAGCCCGTTTGATTTCGGCGGCTGAAGTAAACTTTATCTTGGCAGAAGCAGCCCTGAAAGGCTGGAACGCAGGAGACGCCAAGGCACGTTATGAAGCAGGTGTAAGAGCTTCTTTAAATACCTGGACAGTAGGCAGCAAAGCAGATGCCTATTTAACTACGCCGGGCGTTGCCTACGAAGGTACTTTGAAACAGGTAATAGAACAAAAATGGATTGCCAGCTGGACAGCTGCTACCGAAGCATGGTTTGATTTCAGAAGAACTGGCTTCCCTGCATTAAAAGCAGGCCCTGCAGCAAAACGTCAGGCATTACCGGTTAGATTCTATTATATGCAAGACGAACTGAACATTAACAAAGCTAACACCAATGCCGCTTTGGAGAAATTAGAAGTAACTAATTTCTCGCAGGCTGACGGAAAAAATAGTGCATGGTCGAAACCCTGGGTAATTCAGGGAACCGGAAAACCTTGGTAAAAGTAGATTGTTTTGAAGTAAAAATCAGGGAGGGCGTCTCAAAAGTTTACCAAGCCAAATATTATTTGGCCCAGCCTCACCTCACCCCGTGCGGCGTCCGCTCTAAATCTCCCTCTCCTGAACAAGGAGCGGACGTCGCACGGAGGGAGACTTTTAGCCCCTCTCCCGAGGGAGAGGGGTTGGGGCGGCCGCCGCGCGGTGAGGAAGAATCCCGAAGATTATTTGGCGTAAAAAACTTTTGAGACAGCCCTCTGATTTATTAAGAGACCCAAACCTCTGAATTATGAATTTTATCAGAAAAAAGATATACAGAATTTTTTGTTTTTTTATTTGTAGTAGTAGTTTCCACACAACTTTTTCTCAATCGCATACACATCCGCATGAGCAGGCTGTATCGTTAAACATGGACGTAAAAGTTCTGTTTCCCTCAGCCACACCCGACCGCATCATACTAAATCTGACACCAACGCCTGAAACTTCTATCGGAGTGAACTGGCGTACAGATACCACTATTACCAAAGGAGAAATACAGGTAGCCATTGCTACCGACGGAACACAGTTTTTGAAAAACGTCCGTACTATTTATGCTACTTCTGAGTACCTCAAAGTAAAATACCAACAGGAGCCGGAAGTGAAATCCTGGTATCACTCGGGTGTGATAGAAAACCTGGAACCCGGTGGCTTATATGTGTATAGAGTTGGCTATGACAAGCACTGGAGCGAATGGTTTCAGTTTCGGATGCCTTCAAACAAACCTAACCGTCCGATTTCGTTTCTGTATTTCGGCGATGCCCAGAATGATGTAAAATCATTGTGGTCGAGGGTTATCAGAGAAGCATATAAAACCATGCCTGAAGTATCTTTTATGCTACATGCCGGAGACCTGATTAACCGCAACGACCATGATGTAGAGTGGGGTGAGTGGTTTTATGCTGGCTCACACATTCATGCTACTGTACCCAGTGTAATGACCCCCGGTAACCATGAATACGGCAAAGGCAAGTTATCTCCGCAATGGAGACCACAGTTTACTTTACCGACCAATGGCCCGAAAGGACTGGAAGAAACCTGCTATGAGATAAATTATTCAGACCTGAAAGTGATTTCATTAAATGCCGAAGAAATTGACGAATCAGAGCATTTTGCCTCGGCACAGGCTAAATGGTTAGACTCGGTATTGACACATAACCCACGTAAATGGACCGCTATTACACTTCATTACCCGTTTTATTCAACCAAACCTAATCGTGATAATATAGAATTACGCAACCGCTTTAAGCCGATTGTAGATAAACACAAAGTGGATATTGTCTTACAAGGCCACGACCACGCCTACGGACGTGGCATGGTGAGTAATACGGTAAATGTACAAGGGAACAAAAACCAGGCATCAGGTACGGTGTATGTAGTATCTGTTTCAGGACCGAAGATGTATGACATATCTAACGACCCCTGGATGAGCCGCAAAGCAAGTAATACCCAGTTGTTTCAGTTGCTTACCGTCAAAGACAATGTACTCTCTTATAAAGCTTTTACAGCTACCGGAGAACTATATGATGCCTTTGATTTACAGAAACAACCCGGCAAGCCAAATCTTTTAGTGAATAAAATTCCTAAAACACCGGAGAAGAATTGAGGTTGTTAGGAAAAATTACAGCAGGGATAGGAGAGAACTCTTATCCCTTTTTTTATAGCATCATAAATATTTTCTGTATATTTGGTTAACAAACCAATGAATTATGCTTATAACTGTTGAAGGAATTTATGAGAATGGGCAGGTAGTTTTTAAGGAGAATCCTCCTCTACGCAGAAAATCAAAAGTACTTATTACTTTTGTAGAAGAGATAAGCGATAAAACCTCTTTTAAAAAACGCCCTTTTGGTACACTAAAAGGTACTATAAAGGTTTCTGATGATTTTAACGAACCGTTAGATGACTTAAAAGATTATATGTAATGGCATATTTATTTAAGAACCTTTCTGCTCTCTAAGCCAGTCTTATCTTACTACATTACAATCTCAGAAAATAAATCAATAACAGTGTCCTTCTTTTCTGACTTCTAAACAGTTCTCACTTATACATTCATCAATAGTTTGTTGTTTATTATTTGCATCCTATCTACCCAAAAAATCTTCCTATATTCAATAGTACTTTCTTAAGAATAGGTAGTATAAAGAAATGCAAGGTTTAATGAATAATTGAGATTCAAGAAATAAGCGTTCTTTTGTAGAGACGCATTGCATGCGTCTCCAAGGGGCTATTAACACCTTAAAACGACCTATTGTTTTTTATCTTTAAATAGCATTTATTGGATTGCAAAGTCCAATGGAGACGTAAAGCATTACGTCTCTACGAATGAACCGTTTATTTCTTGAAACCTAATCATTCGGTGAAAATGATTTAATCAGAAACTAACCTGATTTTGCCCTTTAAGGCAACAATTGACTATTCAAACTACCTACAAACCCAATGAAAAAGTGTTCTTTTATTATTACTCTTCTTATTTACTGCCTTTTTAATGTTTCTTTCAGCAATGCACAGACCCTGAAAGTAGGGGCAGCCATTCGGGTTATTACACCTGATCCGCTTTTACCTGTTTCCGGTGGGATTGGTACGCCTAAACCAGCTAAAGAGAAGAAAGGAGACTTGTTTGCCAGAGCGATGGTTTTTGAAAAAGGCGGCACACGCATTGCGATTGTAAACGTAGATAATCTGGGTTGGACCTCTATTTTAGGTAATAAATCAAGAGCCTTAATCAAAGGTATTCCACCGGAAAATATTCTTATTGGTGCTACACATACCCATAGCGGGCCTGATGCGTATGCGTTCCCTGATGCTACCGGAAAATCGTCTGCCGATTTAAAATACCTGGATTGGTGCGTGCAACAGATTGCTGATGCTGTAAACGAAGCCGTCAGCAAATTAGAGCCTGCTTCGTTGAAAATTGCGGTTGATGAAGCCAAAGGCAAAATAGCTTATAACTATTATGCACCTGCCTTATATGACCCTCGTTGTGGGGTTATTCAGGCCATTGCCACTACTGGCGGCAAACAAGGCAAGCCCATTGCTACGCTGGTAAATTATGCAGTGCATCCCGAGGTTTTAGGGTCGGGTCGTGGTATTTTAAGCCCAGACCTTTGCGGACCTTTATATGACCGCATTGAATCTAAAGCAGGCGGAATCGCCCTATTTATGAATGGCGCACAAGGGGGAATGGTAACGGCCGATACTCGTTTAGAATATGGCAAAGAAGGGGCAGGTCAAAAAGAAGCCAATACCTGGGAAGAATGTATCAGGATTGGTGAGCTATTGGCTGACGAAGCCTTGCGGATTGTAGAAAAAGCACCTGTATTAGAAAACCCGAACCTGTATTGTGTAGCCCGTAAAATAGAGTTTCCGGTCGATTCGGAAGTAATGCGTTATATACTGAAAAACTCTCCCTTGAAGCATGAACTGAATAAAGAGAATGTGGTAAGTACGCAACTGAATCTGCTGAATATAGGCCCTGCCCAGATACTGACTATACCCGGAGAAGCCTTGCCGAATATCGGATATTATGTAAAACGTAATATGCCTACCAAAATGCCGTTTTTATTCGGGCTTACCAACGATGCCTTCGGGTATATGCTTACCAAAGTAGATTTCAATAGTTTTAAACGGTATGATTACGTAAGCCGAACCAGTTTAGGCGAAATGACCGGAGAAATTTATATAGAACAAGCCCTTAAATTAGTAAAGGATAGTCCAAAACCACAATAATTTATTCATCATCGACGGGAATTTCTAACCTGATTATCCAACCGGATTTTCCCTCCTATAAAAACCTCATCTATGAAAAGTACGCTAATCAGATTGTTTACGCTTTGTACGGCCTATGTCATTACATCGGTTAGTATTTATGCACAGCATTCAATTACGCCCGAAACGGCACTTAAAAGTTATATCAATAACGGCGATAAGTCTTTTAAATGGGAAGTAAAAGACTCACTAACCAAAGATAATGTAACCATGTATAACCTGGTGTTGACGTCGCAGAAATGGAGACAATTTACATGGAGACATCAACTAACTATCTTTGTGCCTAAAAACAAACAATATGATGGTGCTTTGTTATTTGTAACAGGTGGTTCGAACAAAGACGAGCAACCAAACTGGAGCAAAGACGATAAACTCTGGCCGTCGCTGGCAGGTATGGCAGAGAAAACCAAAGCCCTGGTTGCCCTCATTAAACAAGTGCCTAACCAGCCTTTTTATGATAACCTGACCGAAGATGCACTCATTTCTTATACGTTGCACAATTTCAAAAAAGACAATGATTATTCGTGGCCTTTGCTTTTCCCGATGGTGAAATCGGCTGTAAGAGCTATGGATGCCGTGCAGGAGTTTGCGAAGAAAAATAACAATTTTGCCGTAAACAGATTTGTGATTTCTGGCGCTTCTAAACGTGGCTGGACAACCTGGTTATCAAGTGCTATTGACGACAGACGGGTAGTGGCTATCGGGCCAATGGTCATTGATATGCTGAATATGCCAGCTACACTTGATTATCAGTTTAAAACCTATGGAGAGTACAGCATTCAGATTGAAGACTATACTAAATTAGGTATTCCGCAAAGCACTGATACAAAAGAAGGGAGAACGCTTACAACCATGATAGACCCTTTTTCGTATAGAGCTAAAATGAATATTCCGAAAATTATTTTCATAGGTACGAATGATGAATACTGGACGGTTGATGCCATCAAGCATTATTATGACCAGATTCCGGGTAAAAATATGATACACTATACTCCCAATGCAGGTCATGATTTGGGAGGCGGTAAACAGGCGTTTGAATCACTGACAGCCTTTTTCGGTTTAACGCTGATGAACAAAGAATATCCGGCTAATACCTGGACAACCACCAATACTAAAGAGGGGGTAGAATTAGCTATTAATGCCCAACAAACTGACCTGGTAGGCGCAACTGTGTGGCATACCACTTCATCAGACCGTGATTTTCGTAATAATTTATGGTTAAGCCATAACCTGAAATTAACCAAAGAGCCTGTAGTAAAAGTAACAGTTCCGTACCCGGCTAAAGGATTTGCTGCCTTTTATGTTGATTTAAAATACAAAGACCCTAACGGCGGCACTTATACTGTAAGCACAAGGGTATTTGTTACTGATGGGAATAAGGTGTTATAATGAGTAAAATTTAACCACGGAGTCATACAAAATTCTTGGTGTTCCGTGGTTAAATACCCACAATTGAGAGAAAGATAACTATTCAGTACTCAACCTATAAAACGCATGGAAAGCTCTCGTCCTGATTATTTGATGAGCAGACTCATCAACAATCAACTCTCCAGAGAAGAACTGGCAGAGCTATTGGCCGATATAGGAGAAACTGAAATGTCTCCCGAGTACTCGACCATTCTTGAAGGCTACTTTAACCAGCTTTTAGCAGAAGCCCACCCGGATAAAAATATAGAGTCTGCGCAAGACCAATAAATCTACTAATGAAATCTCTCTCATTTTTTATTGCCATCAGTAGTATTCTCTACACAAGTGCTTTTACACCCCATAATTTTACCAAAAAAACACAGTCGGGAATAGATTCTTCAAAGGCTTTAAAAGAAAAATATCATTTAAGTCTATCGGCTCACAGAGGTAGCTCTATGATAGCCCCCGAAAATACCCTCGCTACATTCAGAACTGTGTTAGAAATGGGCGTAGATTATATTGAAATAGATGTACGCACTACCAAAGACAATCAGTTAGTTATTTTGCATGATGGTACCCTGAACCGCACTACCAATGGCGAAGGATCGATGAAAAATTTTACACTCACAGAACTAAAACAATTATCTGCCGGAAAAGGCTACGGTGAAACTTTTAAGGAAGAACGTATTCCAGCCTTACAGGAAACCACACAATTAATAGCCCAATGGAATAAGGCGCATAAGTACCAGACAAATTTGTATGTTGATTGCAAAGAGGTAGCTCCTGAACCTTTAGTGCAGGCATTGAAAGCTGATAAGCTACTCAAAAATGCGGTTTTTTATGGATCTGATGATTTTCTCTTGGACTTGAAAAAGGTTTACCCGAAAGCCAGACTAATGCCCTCATTGAATAAACCGCAGGAGATGGCGGCTAAAATAGCAAAGCTACAGCCTTATGCTTTTGATGTACGATGGACTATTCTGAATGCAGAATTGGTGGCCGAAATACATAAGCACAAAGTAAAGGTATTCACTGATGTTTTAGGAGTCTTAGATACCACTACCAACTACAAAAAAGCGACTACTATGGGTGTTGATTTGATTCAGACCGATTATGTAAGAAAAGTTTACCAGACGCTTTTAGAAAGCAATTAAGGTGTTTGTTTACTTGCTATTTCACGACCTAACCAGATAAGTGCCACGCCTACGGCTCCTAAAATAAATTGCAGGGGGTGCAGTGTTTTTATCATAATCACCTGAACTATCAGCCATATAAGCAGAATAACGCCTTGCGCCCATATGACCCAGGCCAATTTTCGGGGTTTAAGTGTAAAACTGATAGAAGCCCCTATACTGGCTACGCCATTACTGAGCAATAAGAGTATACCCGGTATAAGAAAATCATGAAAAGGACTGTTGGCTAATAAACTCAGGGGTAGCCCCAGACTACTGCCATCGGGTTGTGTTATCAATCTTACACCGCCATATAAGGCACCGAAACCATTAAATAACAAGAGTATATAGGCAATTTTACTAAGAACAGATTTCATAAACAAGTATTTTTTGCAAAGTACCTGCTTATGAAAAGCATCAGCTATGAGTAAAATCATGTTCAGGGCTGATTATGGTCAAAACAAGTAGAATTATTTTCTTGTTCGACCTGCCTAAATACTTATTTAGCAACTTCTTCCACAGGCTCAACCCCGAATCTTTTTTGTGCGCCTTTCAGTTCATCATGGGCACTAATGGCAATAAGTGCCAGTAAAGCAATAAACACAACTATGCCAGCCATATTTAAAGACCATTTTCTGAGGCCTATGGTGTGGCTTGCAAAAGATGGCTGAGTTTTATTGATTAGAATAAGTATTACCACCAGATTAATAGCATATAAGTATTGTTCGGGGCGGTAAGTGCTGATGAGCGCACCTGTAATAATCCAGCTCAGAATGATGTACAGACTCAGATGAGCCACAAAAAAAGTATGTACCTCTTTGTAGCTATAAATTACATTACCCGGTTGGCTGATATAATACTTATAGAACCAGATAAGGGCAAATACTACAATAAGTACCAGACCACTCCACTCGCTTAAAGCAAATAGAGGGCTGCCATCTAATACATTGATTTTAATCAGCATGTCATAAATACGCTTGGTTTCAAAGTTTTGTTGCCACATGATAAACGGAATAATCAGCACAATCATTAACAGTGGAAATAAAACCGAGCTTTTCTTCTGAGAGCTCTCCGATTTTTCCCACGAAGAAGTCAGGGTGCCGTATGACATACCCAAGCCACCAAAAAAGCCCAGTGTATATTCCATTACATTCCAAAAGTTGAATTTAACTCCCGAGATACTACCTAAAATCTGAAGGAAATTACCAAAGGCAAAACCAAAACCACCCCCTAAACCTGAAAAAACAGCTACTCTCAAAGCCGAGTTTTGCTGATGCCGAATCATAAACCAGGTCAGGGCAACAGCGGCTCCAAAACAGGTCGCCCACATTTCAGAGCGGGGAGGGGTCATAAACCACTCAAATTCAATTATCATGAAAAAATAAAACAGGGTAGCCCCTGCAATCATTTCTACCATTAGGTTAGCCCATTTCACCGGATTTTTAGCGGTGTCTGCTAAGGCCAGTCCAAACAAACCGCCACCGATATACCCATACAAGCCCCCAATCACAAACAACATCATCAGTCCATAATAGGCATTCACAAAATCATCGGCTCGTCCGTAGCCAACTACGATACCATAACTCATAATACCCCCAAGACCCCAGCCTAATGCCCCGGCCATTGTAGCACTAAAAAACTTCGTGTACCAGTCGCTACGTTTCGCAACCAATAGTAAGCTCAGGCAACCAATGCCCCCTGCCCAGGCAGCCCCATGTTCATGCCCGAATTGTCCACGAATAGCCCATGCTGTTCCGAGCGATAGGGCAACTACTAACATGCTGAGGTGTAATTGTCGGTCTTTCATTTGTTCAGGTAAAATAGTTAAGGCTGAATAGAGTTTCTTAGAATAACACGAGTGAGATAGATAAATGGCTACCTGTAAGGTATTTACAGTCCCTCTGGGACTTGTTCTATCGGACTCACATTAGAATACTTTTATCATTGAAAAAAAGACTATTAACCCTCATATATTTTGCTTGGCAATAGTCCAAAATATATTTTTACGAGTAATAGTATAACATAAATCAAGCACAAACAGACATGAATAAAAGATGGTGTTTACTCTTGGGTCTGCTCGGCAGTTATCTGATGATGAGTTGCGGCACAAAAGTAAAAGTGGAAGAACGAACCCTAAGCGATAACTGGACAATTGCCTCTACCAAAGAGACCAATACAGATGCCAAGACCCTTTCAACGCAATTAATAAATCCCGGAAAATGGGTAAAAGCTACTGTTCCGACTACTGTGTTAGGGGCATTGGTTGAGGCAGGCGTATATAAAGACCCTTTTATGGGTAAAAACTTAGAGAGTATCCCCCGTGCACCTTTCGAGAACTCGTGGTGGTTCAGAAACACCTTTCAGATAGAAGATTTAAACGCTAAAGAAGAGCAATTGACCTTACTGATTGATGGCGTGAATTACCGGGCTAATTTCTGGCTCAATGGGGTACAGGTAGCTTCACAGGATACTTTATTCGGGGCATTCAGACAGTTTGAAGCAGATATTACCAAAGCCGCCAGAAGTGGCGAGAATGTGTTATTGATAGAGGTATTTCCGCCACAGGTAAGAGATTTCTATATGGGTTTTGTAGATTGGGCACCTACACCGCCCGACCATTATATGGGCATTTATCGGGACATCAGACTGAAACGCTCAGGTAAAGTATCCATAAATGCTACTTTTGTGGCACCCGACCTTGACCCGAAAGACCTGAAACAGGCTTCTCTGACCATAAGCACAGAACTAACCAACCACAGTGATGTATCCAAAATAGTAGAGGTAACAGGTTATATTGAAAGTCTTGAGTTTAAGAAAACCTTTACTTTAGCCCCAAATGAACGGAAAGAAGTAAGATTTACGCCTGCCGATACTAAAGAGTTACTGATAAAAAATCCTCGTTTGTGGTGGCCTAATGGCTTGGGAGACCCTGAACTATATACGTTGAATTTAGAAGTAAGAGAAAATACCAACCTGCTTGATAAACAAAGCACCCGGTTTGGGATACGCAAGATTGAAACTTACCTGAACGATAAAAACGTAAGAGGATACAAAGTAAATGGCAGAGAGGTGCTGATAAAGAGTGCGGGCTGGGTAGATGATTTGTTTTTACGCTATATGCCCGAAAAAGACGCAGCACAGATTCGCTACGTGAAAGAAATGAATCTGAATTCATTGAGGTTTGAGGGTGTATGGGGTAATAACCACCATATTTATGATTTGTGCGATGAAAACGGTATTCTGCTGATGGTAGGTTGGAGTTGCCAATGGGAATGGCCGGATTACCTGGGCATGGAACTGAAAATGAAGCCCGGTGATGAAAACCTGCCGATTAATGAAGGAGTTGATTTGTATGCCGTCAAGCTGACACCAGATGAAGAAACCTTACTATCGAATTATTTAAGAGACCAGGTAAAATGGTTGCGCAATCACCCAAGTATTTTTACATGGGCAGGTGGCAGCGATGCCATGCCTAAACCCTCGCTTGAAAAACGGTATCAGGCTACGCTGAAACAATATGACCCTACACGTCCTTTTCTGGTTTCGTCGGGAGATTTTACCAGTGAACTAACAGGTAAATCGGGTATGAAGATGAACGGCCCTTATGAGTATGTGCCACCTGTATATTGGTTTGAGGATAAGAAATTAGGCGGTGCTTTTGGTTTTAACAGCGAAACAGGGCCGGGGCCGCAGATACCGCCTATTGGTAGTATCAGAAAAATGATTCCCGAAGCAGACTTATGGCCACCTGATAACAAGATGTGGAATTACCATTCAGGCCGTAAAGATTTTAATACGATGGGGGTGTATCTGAATGCTTTGAATAAAAGATATGGCACCCCAAAGAACTTGGAAGAATTAGCTTTAAAATCTCAGTTGATGAACTATGAAGCCATCCGCCCGATGTTTGAAGCGTTTGTGATTAACAGACCTGTGGCAACGGGCGTAGTGCAGTGGATGCTTAACTCGCCGTGGCCTGAGTTTTACTGGCAGTTGTATGATTATTACCTGATGCCGACAGGGGCTTACTATGGTACCAAAAAAGCTGCTCAACCCTTAAATATCATCTATAATTATCATGATAACGGCATCTATATAAGTAATGATACTCAAGAAGAATGGAAGAATTTAAGAGTATTAATCAGGGCTTTTGATAAGAACTCTAAAGAGATAGCAGATGAAACAGAACTTTTAAACCTGGGTCCAAATACAATAAAGAAATGGAAAAATCTACCTGAATTAAAGGGTAAAAATGAAATATATTTTGTTGACCTTGCGCTGATGGATATAGACGGAGAACAAGAGTATGCTAATAATTTCTACTGGCTGGCTACGCAAAAAGACCAGTTAGACTGGTCGAAGTATTTCTGGTTCTATACGCCACAAAAGCAATACGCTGATTTCAGCGGGTTGAATACTTTGCCGAAAGTAGAAATTAAGGCAGAGAAGAGTATCAAAGAAATCAGTAAAGACGAGTACGAATTAAGTTTGTTACTCAGAAATACCTCCGACAAGTTGGCTTTCTTTGTTGAAGCCGAACTGGCAGACGGAGCCAATGGTGCTGCCATTACTCCTGTTTTCTGGTCTGATAATTATGTGTCTATCCTGCCCAATGATGTTAAAGAAATCAAAGTGAGGTATTTCAAAAAAGACCTGAAAAGCGGTACTCCGGCTATCAGAATACAAGGCTATAATCTATTAAAACCGATGACTTTATAAACCATGCGCAGAAAATCTATTCACCTCACTGCCCTGTTATGGCTATGCTTTGGTATAGCCATCGCACAACCCATTACCATTAAAAGTGCTAATATTATTGCCTCGAATGCCATTCCATCGCCTGTAAAAGAAACGACGGTAAAGATGCTGACAGAGGAGATTCAAAAACGCACTTCCATTGTATTAAAGCCTATTACTACACAACCTAAAAGTAATGAATATACCATTGCGCTGGTGTTATCAAGCGATAAGGAATTGGTAGGTAAAGCTATCCCTGTCAGCACTGATAAAAACGAGCCTGAATTTAAGGCAGAGGGGTACAGAATTGTAACAGAACTGACAGATAAAGGGGGGATAGTATGGGTAATAGGGGCAAATGCCCGAGGGGTTTTGTTTGGCGCAGGTTGGCTCTTACGTAAAGCTACTTTGTTGCCTAAAATAATACAGTTAGAGTCTAAAACCAATGTGGCTACCTCGCCTGAATATCCGATAAGAGGGCATCAATTAGGGTATCGGCATACGGCCAATTCTTATGATGCCTGGACAGTGGCACAATTCGACCAGTATATCAGAGAGTTAGCTATTTTTGGTTCTAATGCCGTAGAAGGAATCCCTTTTCATGAAGATGAAAATCCAAGCCCGCATTTTAAGATTCCGGCACGTGAAATGAATGTAAAACTGAGCGAAATATGTCAGGCGTATGACCAGGATTACTGGGTATGGACGCCAGTGACATTTGAGTTAACTGATACCAAAAAACGGACTGATGAACTGAACCTGCACGAAGACCTTTATAAAAGATGCCCTCGCCTTGACCATATTTTTGTGCCGGGCGGCGACCCGGGTGATAATCACCCAAGAGAGGTTTTACCTTTTTTGAAAGAGTTACACGACCGTCTGGTAAAATATCACCCGAAAGGTAAAATCTGGCTTTCGTTGCAAGGCTTTAGTGTAGAGCAGGTAGATTATTTTTATCAATACCTCAGAGAGAACAAACCAACCTGGTTGCAAGGGGTAGTATCAGGCCCAAGTAGTCCGCCAATGGCCGAAACCCGTTACCGATTGCCTAAAAATTATCAGCATAGAGAGTACCCTGACCTTACGCACAATGTCAGGTGTGAATTTCCGGTTCGCCAATGGGACCAGGCTTATGCCCTTACGTTAGGTAGAGAGGCTTGTAATCCACGTCCGTATGAGTTTGCGGCTATCCACCAGACTTATGCGGCTTTTACTGATGGTTTTGTGTCTTACTCAGATGGTTGCCATGATGATATGAACAAAGTAGTATGGAGCATGCGGGCATGGGATACGCAAATGGATGTAAGAGAAATAATGGTTGATTACAGCAACTTTTTCTTCGGGAAAGATTTAGCCGATAATATGGCCGATGGTATAGCCGCCCTTGAAAATAACTGGAAAGGTCCTTTGGCACAAAACGGAGGCGTAGAAGCTACGTTTGCCTTCTGGAAGGGTATGGAAACCAAAGCCACGCCGCAACTTAATGAAAACTGGCGTTGGCAGATTTTATTGTTAAGAGCGTATTACGACACTTATACTCGCCGGAGATTAATTTACGAGCAGGACCTTGAAAAACAAGCCAATAGTATTTTAGCAAAAGCACCACAAACGGGAGCAGATAAGGCAATGATTTTGGCCTGGGAAGTCTTAGAAAAAGCTGAAAAAATGCCGATAGGCTATGAGTTAAGAAAGAAAATAGAGCAATTGTGCCAGACTTTATATAATTCTATCGGCTTGCAAACCAGTGTGCCTAAACACAAAGCTAAAGGATATGAACGTGGTTGCTTGCTTGATTTTGTAGATTATCCATTGAATAACCGCTGGTGGCTGGAGGATGAATTTAAAAAACTGAAACCGATAGTAGCTGATAGCAATGCCAAAGTAATGGCGAGACTGAAAGTGATTAGTACCTGGGAGAATCCGGGAGCAGGGAGTTTTTATGATGATGTTTCAAGCACCAGCAAAGGGCCAAGAGTAAAAACTATTGTTGATGATGCTACCGACATTGCCTGGTGGGATAATGGTTTCAGCCGTGCCAGATTATCGACACAGACTTTTCAGAATAATCCCGAGTTGGTTTATGACAATCTGCAGGCTGATGCCCGTTACATTATCAGAGTAGCTGGTATGGGTGAAGCACTTTTACGGGTCGATGGCAAGCGATTGAGCCCGATTGTATATAATCGTGAAAACGAAACTTTCAAAGAATGGATAGTGCCTTTGAATGTAAGTCAGGACGGACAGATTAAGGTTACTTTTGATGAACCCGAAGAGTCGCATTTGAACTGGCGTAAACACTCGAAGGTTTCGGATGTATGGCTTTTGAAACAATAAAGCCATGAAAGAACTGTTTCCATTGGCAGGCATTGTAACTGTGCTGAACACACCGTTTGACACAAAAGGAAATATTGACTTACAGTCGCTCAGGAGAAACGTGCAATATGCTTTGCAGGCAGGCGTAGCAGGTTTTTTAGTGCCTGCATTAGCCTCAGAGGTAGCAACTTTGAGTATTGCAGAGCGTTTGCAGATGGTGGAAATAGTAACTGAGGAAGTAGCAGGAAAAGTACCGGTCTTTGCCGGAGCAGGAGAGCCCGATATAGAAAAGCGTAAGCAGATAGTAAAGGAATATCTGGCAATGGGTTGTAGGCATATTCTGTTCAATATACCTTTTGAGGATGAGATACAATTCAAAAGTCAGTTTTATGAATTAGCTAGTCTGGGGGTAGAAACCATCATGCTACAGGATTGGAGCGCCAATGGATATGGCTTGCCCGATGATTTGATTGTAGAATTATTTCAAGAAGTAGAAGCGTTTCGCTGCCTGAAAGTAGAGACTGTTCCGGCAGGCGTAAAATATAGCCGATTATTGGCATTGACGGACGGCAAATTGCATTTGAGTGGAGGCTGGGCGGTTACCCAGATGATAGAGGGGCTGAAAAGAGGTGTACACGCTTTTATGCCTACGGGTATGCACAAAACCTATTGTACTATTTATCGGTATTTCAAAGCAGGAGAATTTGTAAAAGCCGAGCAGTTATTTCATCAGCTTTTGCCTGTATTGGCTTTTTCTAATCAGCATTTAGCTATTTCCATTCATTTTTTTAAACGTTTACTGCATCGTCAGGGGATTTATGAAACTCCGGGCGTGAGGGCTTCTTTATTGCCTTTTGATTCGATTCATGAAGCAATAGCTGATAAACTGATAGAGCGGGTAGTGGTTTTGGAAGAGGAATTGGTTTGAATTTATAGGCGATAAAATTGTGGCACAATTATTATAATTCTTTCTATTTTTAACAACATAGCCTTACTTCCCTGCCAGATATCTGTTCCGGTACTCAATAGGCGTGCAACCTTTAACTTGTCTGAACTGCCGGGCGATATTCTTGCTATCAGTCAGTCCCATATCCAAGGCAATTTCAAAGACAGTCATATCGGTTTCACGTAGCTTTTGAGTAAGTTTTTCGATACGCAGATTGAAAATATACTTGTAGATAGGCAAACCTGTAATGTACTGGAAGCGTTTTTCCAGTGCACGTCTTGAAAGCGGTACCTGTTTCACCACATCATCTACTTGCAGATTTTTATCAATATTCTGGTGAATGTATTTGAGCGAAGCGGCAATATAATCGTCGTTGGTAGCATAAATATCGGTAGAATGACGGGTAACTACCTGTGTGGGTTTCACTACAATGTCGTAATAATCAGCAGTGCCATGTTTAATCATGTGTTCGAGTAATCGGGCGGCATCATAGCCTCCTTTTTCAGCATCTTGCCCGATACTTGATAGTGGAGGGTCAGAAAACTCGCAAATCATTTCATCATTATCAACCCCCAATACCGCCACTTCTTCAGGAATACGGATTTGCGAATGTCGGCAGGCTTCTGTGATGTGTTGCCCCTGATTATCGTCGCAAGCCATCAGCGCAATAGGTTTTGGCAATGATTTAAGCCATTGGCTTAAGGAACTGGGCTTGTAGTACCATATTTCTGTCGAGCGAGCCATTACGTGCTCAAAATAATGCACTTTATACCCTGCCTTGCTGATACGTTCTTCAAAACCCTCGGCACGCTCTCTCGACCATACAATGTCTTTAAACCCATAAAAAGCAAAGTTTTTGAAGCCTTTGCGCAGAAAATATTCTGCGCCCATTTCGCCTGCTTCCTTGTGTGCTCCCGTAATATTCGGAATATCCCTGAATCGTTCTTTAAAATCCTGCGCAATTACCGGAATACCCGCCTCCACAAATTTCTCTACAGCCGGGTCATTATACAACTGCCCGATAATCCCATCGGCTCCCCATTCCAAAGCCCATTCTAAAATACCTTCCATCCCAATTGTTTCACGTTGAAACAGCGGCATCCGGCAGAAAATCCAGGGGCCATGTTCTTTTGAATATTTAGCAATGCCTTTCAAAAGAGCCTTGCTATATTCCTCAGCAAAGTCAATCAAAAGAATAATTTTATACATATTTCCTAATTAGACTTATCTTCAAATTGCTATTCGCTAATTCACCATTCACAATTCACGATTTTTTTTCTGCTACTTCAACAAATCTTTCCAACTATTCAGCGTAGCATTATTTACCAGCGGTTTTGCCCAGATACCTATGCTCAGAATGTAGCCTAAGGTAAGCAACAAAAACAGCATGGCATAACGCAGTTCAAACAATTCGCCTAAACCACCGATAATTAAAGGTACTACAGCACCTCCGGCAATACCTGTACACAAAATACCTGAGAAAGTACCATGATGATAAGGCACAGAATTAAGTGCCAATGAAACCACAATTGACCACATAACCGAAGCAAAAAATCCGGCAGCAGGGAAAGCATAGATAGCTACATCAAGCGGTCCGAATAAGCCGGATAGTAGTGAGACAATTGCCCCAACGGTAAATAGTATTAATACCCTCCGGCTATCGAAAAACTTCAATAGTATCAGTCCTAAAAAACAGCCGATAGTCAGTAAGCCCCAGAAATAAGAAATAACATCAGCCCCTAAAGTAGTAGGGTCAACGTTATGATAAATCTGCAAGAACTTTGATATCCAGTTGGCAAGCCCTTGTTCGGTGCCTACATAGCAGAAAATGCCCAGAAAAAACAACCATACATATTTATTGGCTAATAATTCTTTAAATGCCTTACCTGTATCTATTCTTTCATCGTCTTTCAGTACAACCTCCGGAAAACGCACAAACCAGATAATGGCAACCATCAGCAGAGCAATTACGGCAAATATCCAGTAAACCGATACCCATTTTAAGGCCGCAGGCACTAAATCATTAAGGGTCGAAACAACGAAATTCGGATTTGGATTGGTATGCACATTCAGCACCAGATAACTATACAATTTAGGACTCAGAAAAGAAGCACCACCAAAAAACAATTGTCCCATCACCGAATTAAAAGCGAAGTTTTCTTCCCCCCCTGCTACTCGCAGCAATGGGTTAATCACCACCTGTAACATAGCCATGCCCAAGCCAATAATAAACAGCGAAATAAGAGCCACCGAAAAAGTAGGTACCACAGCAAATAACAAAGCACCTGCAAAGGCCAGCATAAATGCCCACAGCAATACTCGTTTCTCACGGTATTTTTCAACCATTACCCCCGATGGAATAGAGGCAAAGGCATAAGATACAAAAAAAGCAAAGGGTAAGAAACCCGCCCAACCCAGACTTAAATCGAAACTATTGGATATATCAGGTATAATCGGCCCAAGAATATTACTCAGAAAAGAAATAACAAAGAAGATAAACAGAATAAGAATAACAATAAAAGTATTACTTTTCATAGAGAGCCTTGGTTTGTTGGGTTGAGTGTTTTAAAGGTAAGGTATTTGCAGATAAAATCAAAAATCAGATAAGGGATAACCTCAGACAGATGATGTATAATATGGCTACAATAGCTTTTTTAATCTTTCAATACATAATTTTTCAATTCTTGCGGAATCAGGGCGGCAGCGCCTAACAGCGCAATGTTTTCGTCTGTTGACTGAAATATTTTAAGCCGTTTTAGAGATTGAGGAAACGAAAAGTCGTTTAGCTCCTGATACATGCCTGTTTCAAAAAATGGATAGGCTTTGGCTAACGAACCGCCCAGCACAATGGCTTCGGGGTCATAAATATACATGATGGCTTTTAATGCCGCCCCGAGGTGAATGCCGAATTTCTCCCAGAGCGCAATGGCGTGTTTATCTCCGGCCACTGCGGCCTGATTGGCTGCTAAAGCGGTAGTACCGTGAATAGCCTCAAAAAAATTGTTACTGGCATAATACTCGAAATTTTTGTCGAGATAAGGCAGTAAACCAATTTCTCCGGCACCGCAGTTATTGCCTGTATAAAGTTCGTCATTGATAATAATTCCTGAACCCAGGCCTGTACCCGTTGTTACGCCCACCACAGAATGAAAGCCTTTAGCTACTCCGAAACGACATTCTCCCAAAGCAAAACAGTTGACATCGTTATTAACAAACACAGGCACATTGAATTCTTCCTGAAGAATGGCTTTTAATTCTACTTTTTTCCACGATGGAATATTCGCCACGTCATACACGATACCCTTCTGAGTATCTACTACTGATGGTACGCCAATGCCGATGCTACTTGCTGAATAAGCCATTAAAGGCCTGATTAAACCAATTAATTGTTGTAGTGTAGATGATAGAGAATCTTTTTGTTTCAGCAAAATAGTTTCCTGCTTGATAACAGTGCCGTTTAGTTCGACACCCGCTTTAATTTTAGTTCCTCCCAAGTCAACCCCTATATTCATAAGTATTTAGATTTGTTTGCCCATTGGTTTACGGGCTTTATATTTTATATAAAGTCTTTTTCCAATAGTTTATAGTTTTTGTATGGCGTAATTGATTACATTCTACTCACATGTACAATACTGCCTATCAACAAAAAGATACCATCGTTTGCGGAGGGAATTTTAAATTTTTGTTTGCTGATTTTTTAAATTTCGATGGTCAGATTAAGCAATTGGTTTACCAAATTGAACTAAATTTTACTACTTTTGAGAACGCTATTCAACTATAAAACAAGCGCAGAGTTCAGGTAGCTCTTAGAGCCGTTTTGTATTTTGCATGATATGTCTATTACCCTGATTAAAACAATGAAACCTGACCAACAACTTCCTTTTTCTTTCAAACTTCTCACAGCCGTTGTAGGCATTACCTGTATTACCCTGAGTGCGACAAATACTAATGTACCGGATACTGACTGGACAGAATATAACGGAGGGGCTGATAAAAACCATTTTTCGCCGCTTACGCAAATCAATACAGCAAATGTAGCAGGGCTGAAACCTGTGTGGCAATATGCCTCCGGTGGTGCAGATACGGTAAAGAATACCACGCAGATGCAGTGTAACCCTATTATCATTAATGGCGTACTGTATGGGGTTTCGGCAGGGTCTCAGGCTTTTGCATTAGAGGCCGCCACGGGTAAGGAAATCTGGAAAACCCGATTGAATGATGATACCTTTAATATGACCAGCAGGGGCGTAACCTACTGGACAGACGGCAAAGAAGCTCGTATTTTCTTTGCTTACGGGGCTTTGATGTATGCCCTGAATGCTAAAGATGGTCAACCAATTACCAGTTTTGGCACAAATGGAAAAATAAACCTTAAAGACGGCATCACTCGCCCGGGTGCTGATGAATATGTGGTGGGCAATACCCCTGCCACAGTCTATAAAAACGTGCTGATAGTAGGCACAAGAGTATCTGAAAGCGCCTCGGCTTTATTGGGGGATATTCGAGCCTATGATGTAAAAACAGGGAAGAAAATCTGGACTTTTCATACCATTCCACGTCCGGGTGAATATGGATACAATACCTGGGAAAAACAGAATTACCAGAATACAGGTGGAGCTAATAGCTGGATGGGCATGGCTATTGACCGACAAAGAGGGATTGTTTATGTACCAACAGGCTCGGCCGCTTTTGATTTTTATGGCGGAAACCGCAAAGGTGATAACCTTTTTGCCAATTGCCTGCTTGCGCTCGATGCTGCCACAGGTAAACGGCTCTGGCATTTTCAGACCGTACATCACGACATCTGGGACAGAGATATTCCGGCACCGCCGAATTTGTTTACCATCACCCAGAACGGAAAGAAAACAGATGTGGTATCGTTGGTGAGTAAACAGGGCTTTACTTTTGTGTTTAACCGGGTAACAGGTAAACCTGTTTTTCCGATTGAAGAACGTCCGTTTCCGGCATCAGAAATTCCGGGAGAAAAAGCGGCACCGACACAACCCATTCCGGTATTGCCGGAGCCATTTACCCGACAAAGTTTTACTGTAAATGACGTGAACCCGTTGGCTTCTAATAAAGAAGAAATCAGAGAGATACTGAAAAAATCAAATACCGGAAGACCTTTTATTCCTTTAGGTCGTGAACGTACACTCTTTTTTCCGGGTAGCGATGGTGGGGCACAATGGGGTGGGGCAGCCGTTGACGAAAACAGTATCATGTATGTGCCTGCTAAAGAGAATCCTGTATTTAGTTCATTGATAGATGCCCCTGATTATGCGGCCGGTAAGGCGTCTGTAACAGGAAAACAATTGTATCAGACCTATTGTGCCTCTTGTCATGGTGCTGACCGTGAGGGGAATCATGATGGTACCATACCGGGTTTACTGAATATAACCACTAAGTATAACCAAGCGGCTATTTTGCAGATAATGGCGAAAGGCAGAGGTATGATGCCCGCACTTACGCATATAAAAGCCGCAGATAAACAAGCCATTATTGATTTTTTAGCAGGCAAAAATACCTCAACGCAAGCTAATACAGCATCGAAACTGTCAAAAGTGCCTTATACCCACACAGGCTATAACCGCTGGTACGATACCGATGGGTATCCTGTCAGTACACCTCCCTGGGGAACACTCACAGCCATTGATATGAATACAGGCAAACGCCAGTGGCAGGTACCCTTGGGCGAGTATCCCGAACTAACCGCCAGAGGTATTGCACCCACCGGAACCGATAATTATGGCAGTGCAGCCGTTACTGCCGGAGGACTGTTGTTTATTGCAGCTGCTAAAGATGAGCAGTTCCGAGCATTTGATCGTAAAACCGGAAAAATATTGTGGCAGTTTAAACTACCTGCCGCCGGATATGCCTCACCAAGCGTGTATGCTGTGAATGGAAAACAATATGTAGTCATTGCCTGTGGCGGGGGGAAACTTAAAAGCAAATCGAGCGATAAATACATAGCCTTTGCCTTACCTTAAATCTCAACCTTTGATAAACATAAATTATGAAATCTTTCTCACTATTGTTAAATAAACTCCCCTTCAGGGGCCGGGGGTTTGTACTCCTCATAACAATTTTAATAGCTGCCTGGAAACCTGTGGTAGAAGAGAATCGGCAAAACCCTAAAATCAAGCGGTATTTGTATGTGGCTACCCCCGGTGTGCGCGATTATCTGGGCTACGGCGGGCATGGCATTCAGGTGTTCGATATGGATAATCACTACAAATTTGTAAAGTTTATCCCGACCTCGGGCTTTCATCCTGATGGGAAGCCATCAAATGTGAAGGGCGTTTGTGTGAGCCTGGCTACCAATTGTATTTATATCAGTACGCTTGAAGGCTTGCAATGTATTGACCTGACTACCGAAAAACTGGTTTGGGAAAAGCCATTTGAAGGCGGTGCTGATAGAATGGCGGTTTCACCCGATGGCAAAACCATCTACCTGCCCTCATTGGAAAAAGAATTCTGGAATGTAATTGATGCTAAAACAGGGGATATTATTACAAAAATTGTTACTAATTCGGGTTCGCATAATACGCTCTATGGACTATCAGGCAAGTATGTATATCTGGCCGGACTCAAATCTCCTTATCTGGCAGTAGCCGATGCTAAAACACATACCATTGCCAAACAGATTGGACCATTCAATGCAGAGGTGCGTCCGTTTACTATTAACGGGGCAGAAACATTAGCCTATGTTAATATCAATAATTTATTAGGTTTTGAGATAGGAGACATAAAAACAGGTAAAAAACTGTACAGAATAGAAGTACAGGGCTTTAACAAGGGTGAAGTAAAACGTCACGGTTGCCCGACACATGGCATTGCCTTAACCCCTGACGAGAAAGAGGTGTGGATATGTGATGGTGCCAACAACCGTTTGCATATATTTGACAATACCGTAATGCCACCCAGACAGGTAAACACCATTACGGTGAAAGATATGCCGGGCTGGATTAGTTTTAGTCTCGATGGTAAACACGCTTTTTCGGCAACCGGAGATATTATTGATGTAAAAACCCGTAAAATCATTGCCAGTCTGGAAGACAAAAACTATAACAGTGTACAAAGCGAAAAAATGGTAGAAATCCATTTCAGCGGCAAGAAACCCATAAAAACCGGCGACCAGTTTGGGATGGGGAAGGTGGTTAATGACTAAACAACTCACTATGAAACAACTCACCCTCATAACCTTTTTCCTCACAACTACCCTCCGCACAAATATCGCAAAATACCATTGGCCAATTGCTTCAAAGATGAGGCGAGGCAAGGAGGGGAGATAGTGGTAGGAAAGGGCTATGAATGAAAAAACGGGGCTGTCTCAAAAGTTTTTTGTGCCAAATAATATCGCTACGGCGAACCGTTTGGAATTTTTCCTCACCGCGCGGCGGCCGCCCCAACCCCTCTCCCGAGGGAGGTGTGTCTTACCCATAAGTTGGGTATTTTTGCAAAAAATTACGTTCTTTGACATAGAGACCAAAACAGAATATTATATGGTAATAGAATCGGTGATTTCTTATCAGATGCAACATTATCGTTTTGGCGATAAACGTCTGAATAAAAGGTGTTTTTTTGCCAATCTGAACTATTTAAGACAGATAGTAGCTTGAGTTTTCCTCATGTTTTCAAAAATCAATATGCCTTGAAAGGACTCTATCGTTTAGTGAATAATAGCGAGCTTAACTGTGCGGATATTATTAAGTCTTATCGTAAAGGGTTGATTGCGTATTCTCTGACACAGTCCTTACCAGATAAGAAACAATATTATTATCTGTTTCAGGATAGTACAGTGGGCAATTATCCTACCCGTCAGATGGATTTAGGCTACCTTCAAACCGGAAGCGATAATGGAGTATTAATACATAATGGTATTCTGACAGACAACCATTATGTACCTTTAGGCTTACCCATCCAAGAGTTCATACAAAGAGATAGGGATGATTATGGTAAACGTCATCAAAGACACCTGCGTCCTTTTGAAGAAAAGGAGAGTGCTAAATGGATTGAAGCCATTGATTTTGCCCGTAAATATGGACGTAAAACGGGTATATCGGTTGTACAAGTAGCTGATAAAGAAGCTGATGTGGCAGAGGTCTTCAATTATGCACTTACCCATCGACAACTCTTTATTATCAATGGCAGACATGACCGTAAACTCAAAAACAGTACTCAAACCCTGAAGCCCTATTTGCAAAGTTTAACCCCTGGTGGGATTGTTGAACGTTCGCTCTTAGATGCCAAAGGCAAAGCACACCTATGTGAGTGTCAGATTACTTTTGCAAAAGTTGACTTACAGGATTTAATTAAACCTATTTATGTACTCACCTTGCAGCAACTTCAACCTATCAAAGGACAAGACTTAGCCCATTGGATGATACTTACCAATGTGCCGGTAAAGACTTTAGCAGAGGCGGTAGCTATTATTGATACCTATACCCGCAGATGGACTACCTGTGAAGATTTTCATAAATGTCTCAAAACGGGTTG